>RHKY01000010.1 GCA_008363385.1 Acidobacteriota bacterium
CGGATACGCCGCCTTCCGAGACGATGACGTCTCGATCGCTCCTGTCCGCGCCACGCAGGCCCTCCCACTCGGACGACAGGCTTACGCCACGGGCTGCTACGGGCACCCACGGACCCACGGCGGTCCTTGTCTCCCCGGGGATCCGCTCCGCGGCAACGAAGGCTCCCGCGTAGGCGTTCACCACGACGTAGCTTCGCCTCAGGAGGCGCTTCCCCTTGGAGGTTCCCGCTGGCGCGACGTAGGCGTCCAGGACGCTGGCCACGGAGGCGGCGTCGCGAGCCTGTGCCAGGTCGGCACCGAGTCCCAGGACTCGCCGGATCGTCGGGTCCAGGTTCGCTCCTCCGACCAGCGACTCGCTAACGGCTGCAGCTGCGAACCCCACGGCGACGTAGTCCCCTTCGGCGAGGGATCGGGCCGAGGCCTCGAGCAAACGCGCGATGGCGATCGTGCGGTCGAGGGACTCGGACTCCTTGAGCTTCGCGGCCTCCTCGACGGAGACCCGGCAGACGCGGAAGACGGACTCGGCCGCGCGCGCGTAGGCCGCTCGCTGGGTTGCCGAGTCCGCCTGGGGCGACGCCCGGAGATCACGAAGCTCCCGCACCGCGCTCCTGGCGTCGTCGAGGGAGCTCCAGACTCTGTCGATGGAAGCCAGCGAGGCGAAGAGAGGGGAGGACGCTGCCCACCCGGGTCGTCGGTCGTCGGCGTTCAGCGCGGCCGCCTTCACGACCAGGGCTCGGGCCAACGCATCGGGTGTGGGTGCGAAGGCGTCGCCGGAGGGATCGTAGAGCGCCTCGACGACGAGTGCGGCGTCGTAGATGAGGGCAGTGGCCGGGAAACCCTGGCGTTCGATCCTCTGGAAGCACGGAAGCTGCTCGGGACACGACGCGACGGGGACCCCCGCGATCGTCGCGAGGACGGACGCTCCGTCGACCTCCCGCTGGAGCGCCGCTGAGGCGATCGCGAGCGCGTGGAGCGGATCGCGTAACCCCGGTTGGCACGGGGCGCCCGAGGCGGACCGGCCCGAGTCGCCGATGCAGTAGGCGACCCGGAGGACCTCCGAGGAGACGGTTGCCGGGAGTGTCCGGAGGTCAGCTCGAAACGCTCGCTGGACCGAGAGTAGGCCGCCGGGCGCGGCGAAGACGTAGTCGTCGGGTCCGAGCACCGAGCACACCCGGGGGAGCAGGTTGCCGACACGGAACTCGGGACGGGTCGAGAGGTCGGCCGGGCAGAGGTCGCGTCGGAACTGGTCGAGGACCCAGCCCTGAAGCTCCTCCCCGCCCCGCTTGACGATGACGTCCGTGAGTCCCCACAGGAGGGCCGACTGGTCGAGGCCGGTGAGGTTCTTCGGGGTCCCCCCGAGAGCGAAGGGCGCGGGGACCTGAAGGGCCGACTCGATGAGGGCGACCTCCTTTCGGAGCTTGGCAACGGAGGGAAGCGGGCGGAAGAGAAGGTCCGCGATGGGGTCTCGGCAGACGGACAGGAGGGAAGCGATCTCGCTCGGGGGCGGTGCCTTCCCGGCCGACTCGGCCGTCGAGAGCCCGCCGCACGCCTTGGAGAGCTCGCGCAGCGTGATCGGCTCCCCTGCGGCGATCACCGCCCTCATGCCGACGACCGAGGCGAGAACGACCAGGCGAAATCCGGCTCGGGACGCGGGTCTGCCCATCGAACTACCTCCGTCCAATGCGGCCGGCGGGCGTTTTGCCGGCGATGGTGTTCAGTCGCGCTCGGATCCAGCCAGCGTAGGCATCGACGCGGGTGTCGACGCCGTACTCCAGGCAATCCCGGTCGCCTGCGGAGGTGACGCCGACGAGGAGCAGCCTCCCTCGGGACGGGACGAATGCCGGCCCGCCCGAGTCTCCCTGGCAGGTGTTTCCCGCCCCCGCGTAGAAGAAGCGGCGTGGCTCGGACCTGGTGATCGCGAGGTCCGTCTGGCGCTTCACGCCCGATCCGGTTTTCTCGCCGTCGGCGAGCGTGAAGCCGAAGCCGACGAACGTGAGCGGGGTCCGCCTCCCTTCCAGGTCGCCGAGAGGTGGCGTCCCTGCGTGTAGTCGCGCGGGCGAGACCTGGACGTCGCGGTCCAGCCGGATCAGGGCGATGTCGTCGGCCAGGGTGAAGTCGTCGTACTTCGGACCTCCGGGCTCGGACGGCACGTCGACGGAGACCGCGCGCCACTGCTCGGCTTGGATGTGGATGTTGGATCCGAGCCGGAACGTCAGGTCAGAGACCTCGTAGCCGAAGACGCAGTGCGCTGCCGTCAACACGACGCGCGGGGTGATGACGGTTCCGGAGCAGTGCATCTCCCCGTTCCGGAGGACCGCGCCGACCATCGGGAATCCCGTGGTGTCCTTCCCGATCAGCCGCCTCGTCTCCCCCACGCTCCCTAGGGAGGCCCTGCGGATGGAGACGGTCACGGCGAGCGATCCGTCCCGGCCCTGCGAGCAGCATCCTCCCCGATCCGAGGCCGCGGCGCGCGAGAACGCCGAGATGCGGACGATCCGGCCGGGTCGGCCCTCGAGCCGGAAGGACCCGCCGGACCCGGTGCTCTCGAACACCGTCTGTTCGTCGTGGTCGCGCGCCCTCAGGCCCAACGTGGCTCCACCGTCGGTCACCGCCGTGGAGAGCTGAACGACGTAGGGAACCGAGCGGGCCTCGGGGGAGAACGAGAGGACGATGTCGGCCTCGGCCACGGAGTTGGCGGATCCCTCCGAGTCCTCGCCGTTCCGTCCGATGCAGCTGCCGAAGGAGCAGGAGCTGCACCAGACGCGGTGTCCGCCGTTCGCGTACGCTGTCGAGGCCAGCGAGAACGACACCGCTGTCTCGGCGCTCGAGTCGAGTTGCGTTCGGGCCGACGAGCGAGCGGAGCTCTCGCGCTGCTCTCCGGCTCCGCAGGCGCTCCGCTCGTTTCCCAGAGCGGTGGCGTCGGCCGCCGTGCTTCCCTGCTGGATGGAACCGGGAGCTCCGTGCGCGTGGGCCTCGGCGCGGACGCGGAACTGATGCGAGATCGAGTACTGCTCTCCCGTGGACGGCCTGGCCACGACCGCGAACAGGCACGTCAGAGCGACGCCACGGAGCGTTCGCACTCGTTCCGCCCCTCACCCCAGCGGGCAGTGGACGCGTTCGGGGGGGCAGACGGCGTCGGTCGAGGGCGGGGTCGGGTCGCTCGCGGGGTCGGAGGCCGGGAGCGGGTCGGCCGTCGTGCCCGTCCCGGAGCCGAAGGGCGTCGTGTCCAGCCGGCCCCTCAGGACCTCGAGCAGCCAGTCGGCGAAGCCGAGGCGGCCCGGGAGGGGTCGGGCGGGCTCGACCCTGCGCGGGGACTCGGAGCGGGCGCGCGGGGAGAGACCCGGGGTCGAGGGGGACGCGGCCGGTGCGGGCGCGGCCGCCAGAATCGCGGCGACGGCGAACGCGGCTCGGAGCGGGACACGCGGTCCGGGGTGTTTCACGATCTCCTCCTGAACGGACCGGTTCCCGGTCCGAAGGCCCGGGGGGGGAGCGCTCTCGTCCGCGGGGTTCGACTCTGAAGTGGCGCCGGGCCGCCTTTTTTTCCGGGGGGCTCCGTCTTTTTCGCGGCGCCGCGAAGAACGGGCGCCGCGTCCTGTCACGGCGCCAGGTCGACGGACACCTCCCCGGACGCCACGACGTCGCCGGCCTCGGCGAACGAGACGGGGCCGCGCGGGCGTCCCTCCCCGCCGTTCCCGGGGACGACGTAAGTTCCCCGGATCGCCGCCCGGGCGACCAGCTGGAGCGGGACGACGAATCGCCGTTTCCAGCGGGTGACGCTCCCGTCGAGGAGGAGCGTCTCGCGGCCGTACTCCTCGACGAGCCGCTCCCGGACCCTCAGGAACAGGCGGTCGGTCGTGGCGGCCATCAGGCGCGGCGCCGTCTCGTGGTCGAGCGAGACGACGGCGGACCGGGCGCGCGGGTCGAGATGGACGGGGCCGAGGTCGGGCTGATAGCCGACGACGTAGAGGAGGTCGATCCGGACCACGTCCGGGATCTCGACGTCTCGCAGGAGGGGGTAGCCCCCCTCGCGGCTGCCGGGGAGGAGCGCGCCGTGGACGGTGCTTCCCGCCGAGGCCTCGAACGAGACGAGCGACGGCTCGGCCACCCGTAGCTCGCCCCAGCCCGCGCCGATCGGGTCGACGACGTGGGTCAGGAGCCCGACCTGCATGGGACGCGGGCTGTCGGCGGGGCGCCCGTTCGTCACGACGTGGAGCCAGCGGAGGGACAGGCTCAGCGACCAGGCCATGCGGCGCGTCCCCCGGGCCGCGCCGCCGGAGGCCGGCTCCGCTCCGGCCGGCGCGGCCGGCACCTCTTCGGCGGCATTGGACACTCGACCTCCGGCGGGACTGCCGGGTCGGCCCGGCGAGCCCCCGGCCTGAAGTACCGCGAGCGGGGCCTTCTTTACGGGGTGCCGGCCCCGCCCTCAGGCCGTGGCGCGGCCGGGCCGGCGGAGGCCCTCGTCGGCCTGGCGCCGCAGCGTCGCGATCAGGTCCACGTCCCGGACCTCGCCGGACAGGACGGCCTCGAGCGAGGCGAGGACTTCCGGCTGGAGCGCCTGCCGGACCTTCACGTCGTCGCGGAGCGTTTCCAGCAGGGCGTCGGCCCGGCGCCACGATCCTGAGCGGGCCAGGCTCTCCACCTCGAAGAGGCGCGCCCCCAGCGCGTCGGCGGTCGCCGAGAGCGACTCGAAGAGCGACGCCGCGGCGTCGAAGGCACGAGCCGCGTCGGCGAACCGCCCCGCCTCGAAGAGAGTCCGGGCGAGGTTGGCGCGGACGAAGGCGTGGACGGCGGGCCTCTCGCTCCGGGAGACGCGCTGGAGCGCTCGGGCGTACTCACGGCGCGCCTCGTCCAGCCGTCCGAGGCGCAGCAGGCAGGCGCCGATTCCGTTCAGCGCCGTCACCCAGCCGTTCCAGAAGCCGGCCGCCGCGTAGCCGTCGCGCGCGGCGCGGAAGTCGGCCAGGGCGTCCTCGTCCCGGCCGAGGTACGAGAGCGACAGGGCCCGGGAACCGCGCGCGCGCGCGAGCTGCTCCGTCCTGCCGAGGGCCTCGAAGCTCCTCGCGCAGCGGTCGGCCAGGAGCAGGCCCTCGTCCGGGCGGTCCAGGAAGGCGCGGCGTTGCGACTCGGCGAGCTCCACCTGTGCGAGCCGGCTCTCGCTGCCGCTGCCCCGCCCGAACGCACGGTACGCCCGGGCCAGGTCCCGGCCCCCCTGCACCAGCTCGCCCGTCCAGTTCCGGGCGGTGCCGGCGACGAGCCGGCCGAGGCCCAGCAGGTCGCACAGGGGGTATCCCCGCTCGACCGTTCCCTCGGCCGGGAGGCTGGCCTTGCGCTCCCTCTCGACCCGTTCGGCGGACTCCTCGCCGAGGAGGAGCCACCGGGGGGGAGACTCCACCATCCGCGCGATCGCCTCGTCGAGCGCGTAGCCGAGCGCGAAGCGGTGGACGAGCTGGCCGAGGAGGAGGTGATCGAGCTCGACCCGGAGGGCATCCGGGCCCTCGGCGGCCGAGAGGAGGACTCGCTCCTTCAGGGGAGCGGCGAGCCTCGAAGCGCCCAGCGCCGCGCCGACGGCCTCCGGCCCCCGCCGTTCGGCGGGCCGGCGCGGCGGGCGAGCGCCCGTGGGCCGGTGACGAAAGGGGTCGCCCGGGCGGAGACCGGCGAGGACGCCGCCCTCCGCGCCCAGGCAGTCCTTCACCCGCCGGAGCGCCTCGTCGAGGAGCTCGATCCCCTTCAGGCCCTCGCGGCACCCCGGGCACGCCCGCAGGTGCCGCCGCACGACGGCCCCCTCGATGTCGTCGAGGTCGCGGGCGACGAACCGCAGCAGGGTGAACTCGTCGAGGTGGCCGGGGCTCATCGGCGCTCCAGGCACTGCCTGAGCTTCTTCAGGCAGGTGTTGACGAGCCGGAACACCGAGGTCGTCGTCACGGACAGGGAGAGGGCCCGGGCCGTCTCCTTCAGGCTGCGCCCCTCGACGTAATACGCCGTCAGGACGGTCCGGCACGTCACCGAGACACGGGAAAGCCCCTGACGCAGGAGGACGTCGGCGTCGTGGCTCCCGGCCTCGTCCGGCCGGGCCGCCAAGGCACGGGCGGCCGCCTCCGCGCCAGCCCGCGCCGTCACGATCCGCCGGAGGTGGTTGCAGCACCGGGTGTGGAAGACGCGGAACGCGAAGCCCTCCGGACTGTTCACGAGGCCCTCGGTCCGCATCAGCTCGAGGAGGGTGTCCTGGAGGAGGTCCTCGGCCTCCTCGTCGCCGATCCCGAACCTCGACCGCGCGTACGACACGAGTCGCCGCTTCTGCTCGGCGTCGGTGGCGAGCCCTTCGGCCACTTCGACGCCGGTCCTCGGTTCGGCCGCCTCTGCATTCACCCTAGAAGTACCGCCCGGAGGTGGATTTTTCCGCGGAATCGTAACCGGCCCGGGGCCCGCGCCACGGACGGCGCCGGCCGAGGCGTTACGGTGATATGCTGTCTCAACGAATCGAGGTCGGTCAGGCGCCCCGGGGGCGCGTCGGCGCCCAGAGGGTCCGGGAGCCCTGGGGAGGTTCTGGCCATGTCCGAGCGCCGTGTCTTTCCGAGGAAGAGGAGGCGGCTCCTCGTCAGCTTCGAGCTGGCCGGCGCCCCCTGCTCCGGCTTCACGTGCGACCTGGGCCACACCGGGATCTTCATCGCGACGACGCGCCTTCCGCACGTCGGAGAGGAGATCTCGGCCGAGATCGAGGCCCCCGGGGGGAAGAAGGTGAAGTGCCGCGGCACGGTCGTCCGCGCGCGAAAGAACCCCTCGTCGCTGTCGTTCACCGAGGCGACCGGCTTCTCGCTGAAGCTCGCCGGCTACTCCGAGGAGTACTTCAACCTCGTGGAGTCCCTCGGCTGACCGTTGCGAGCCGCCAGCCTCTCCGTGCCGGAGGGGCCCGGGTTCTGCCTGTCCACGTCGAGACGAGAAGGCCCGCGCGAGCGCGGGCCCTCCTCACCCTCGCGGAGAGGGGTACGGGGAGAACCCGGAGGGGCCCGGGTTCTCCCTGTCCAGTTCAGAACGGGGGATAGAAGCTCTTCACCACGTCGGCCATCTTCGGCTCCGGCCCGGCGGCGCGCGCCGCTTCCTTCAGGCCTTCGAGCCGCTCGATGAGCGACGGCTCGCGCACCTCGTAGAGGACGCCGGTCGTCAGGACGTCCTTCTCGCGCGTGTACTGGAGGGCCGCCGCGCGCGAGGAGCGGTCGTGGTCCTCCGGGAGGTACTTCAGCTTGGCCTTCATCGTCTTGAACTGGTCGTCGCCGCGCCAGGTGACGCACGGGGACATGACGTTCAGGAACGCGAAGCCCCTGTGCGACATCGCCTTGGCGATCAGGTCGACGGTCGTCTTCAGGTCGCCCGAGAACGCGCGGGCCACCCACGTGGCGCCGACCGCGATGGCCAGCTCGCACGGGTCGGTCGAGGGCTCCGGGTTGCCGTAGTACGTCGACTTGGTCTTGTCGCCCGTCGGCGTCGTGGGCGCCGCCTGGCCCTTCGTCAGGCCGTAGATCTCGTTGTCCATCAGGATGTAGGCGAGGTCCAGGTTGCGCCGGGCGGCGTGCATGAAGTGGTTGCCGCCGATGGCCAGGCCGTCGCCGTCGCCGCCCACGGCCACGACGTTCAGCTCGGGGCGGGCGGCCTTCACGCCGGTGGCGATCGGCAGGGCGCGCCCGTGGACGCTGTTGAACCCGTAGGTGGCGACGTAGCCGGGGAGGCGCGAGGAGCAGCCGATGCCGGAGACGACGACCGTCTCCCAGGGCTTGAGCTGGAGCTCGGCCATCGCACGGTAGACGGCGGTCAGGACGCCGAAGTCGCCGCAGCCGGCGCACCAGACGGGCTTCAGGTCGGTCTTGTAGTCGCCGGGCTGGAAGGCCGGGGTCTCCACGACGGCGCTCACGCGGGCACCTCCACGCTCTTGGCGAGCTTCAGGGCCTTCTCGATCTCGGCCTTCACCTCTCCCACGGTCAGGTTCTTGGCGCCCGACCTCTTGAAGAGCGACAGCCGCTCCTCGGGGAGCTCGAGGAAGGTCCGGAGGTACTTGTAGAACTGCGCGGCGTAGGAGATCTCGAGGAGGACGAGGCGGTCCACCTTCGAGACGAAGTCGAGGAACGGGTGCTTCGGGAACGGGTAGATCAGCTGCGGGACGAACGCGGCGACCTTCTCGCCCCGGGCGTTGGCCTCGGCCACGGCCTCCCGCACCGGCCCGGCCGACGAGCCCCAGCAGACGATCCCGACGTCGGCCTTCTCGGGGCCGAACCTCAGGTACCGCTGGTACTTGTCGCGGATCGGGCGGAGCTTCCTGTACCGCTTGGCGTTCATCTTCTCGTGGGTCAGGAACATCGCCGACGGGCTGCCGGCCTCCGTGTGCTCCAGGCCGTTCGTCTGGTACATGAGGCCCGGCATCCCCGGGGCGCTCATCGGCGCGACACCGCTCTCGGTGTCGAGGTACCGGACGTACTTCCCCTGCGCCTCGGCGGGCGGGACGGCCCGGTCCACGACCTCGTGGACGAGCGTCTCGGCGTCGAGCGTGCAGCGGGCCTGCCCGATCCCCTGGTCGGAGAGGACGACGACCGGGAGCTGGAACTCCTCGGAGATGTTGAAGGCGTCGACCATGGCGTGGAAGCAGTCCTCCACGTCGACAGCCGCCAGGACGGCCCGCGGCTGGTCGCCGTGCCCGCCGAAGACGGCCTGCCAGAGGTCGGACTGCTCGCTCTTGGTCGGCAGGCCCGTCGAGGGCCCGCCCCGCTGGACGTCGATGACGACCGCCGGGATCTCGGCCATCGCCGAGAGGCCCAGCATCTCGGTCATCAGCGAGAGCCCGGGGCCGGAAGTGGACGTCATCGCCTTGACACCCGCGAACGACGCGCCGACGACGGCGCCGAGGGCCGCGAGCTCGTCCTCGGTCTGGACGACCGAGCCGCCCACCTTCGGGAGCCACTCGGACATGAAGTGGAGGACCTCGGAGGACGGCGTGATCGGGTAGCCCCCGAAGAACCGGCACCCGGCGTGGAGGGCGCCGACCGCGGCGGCCTCGTTCCCCGACATCAGGAGCTTCTTCGGCTTGACCTGGTACTCGAGCCTCCGCTCGGCGACCTGGCTCTCGATCCCGACGGCGTAGGCCGTGCCGGCGTCGAGGCCCTTCAGGTTCGCCTCCAGGACGGCGGCCTTCTTCTTGGAGAACCGCCGCTCCACTGCCTTGCGGATCGACTCGGCCGGCAGGCCGAACAGCTCGGCGAAGAGGCCGAGGGAGACGATGTTCTTGGCGGCCTTCGTCCCGGTGCTCTCCGTGGCGAGCTTCGCGAACGGCACGCCGATCCAGCGGTGCCCCTCGCCCAGGCCCAGGTCGGCCGGGGCGGGCGCGCCCGCGTCCCCTTCCTCGAAGAGGACGGCCGCGTTCGACCGGAGGACGATCTCGCCCTTGAACCGGCCGAAGTCGCCCCAGTTGAAGACCGCGAGGACGTCGACGGCCTCGCCCTGGGCGTGGATCGGCTCCGAGCTGATCCGGACGACGCAGGACGTCTCGCCGCCCCGGATCTGGGGCCCGTACGCCTCGGTCTTGATGACGTTCAGGCCGTCCCGCGCGGCGGCCTGGGCGAGCATCTCGCCCATGGTGACGACCCCGTCACCCCCCGAGCCGACCATCGCGATCGTGAGGTCTTTGGTGGGCATCTCGATCTCCTCCCCCGCGGCTCGCCGCAGGGACGCGGGGAGTCTAGGCCCTTGCCCCCCCGGGCGTTATGAGCCAAACAGCTCAATCTCGGTAAAACGCGCGGTCCCGGCCCCCGGGTGGGTCCGCGTGGGCATCGATCGATTGTCGTGACTGAATCATTTGAATCTTGCGGGGCACGAACGGTCGTGCCATTTTCTTCAGCGTGGCCCGTGGAGAGCTGACCCGGAAGGCGATCCTCACGCGGGCGCTTTCCCTCGCGAGCGAGGTGGGGCTCGAGGGGGTGACGATCGGCCGGCTGGCCACGGACCTCGGCCTCTCCAAGAGCGGCCTCTTCGCGCACTTCCAGTCGAAGGAGGCGCTCCAGCTCCAGGTCCTGGACCTGGCCGCCACGCGCTTCATCGAGATCGTCGTCCGGCCGGGGCTCGCAGCTCCCGCCGGAGAGGAGCGGCTGGCGTCGCTCTTCGAGCACTGGCTGGAGTGGCCCCGCGAGGACGCCCTGCCGGGCGGCTGCTTCTTCGTCGCCGCGGCCTCCGAGCTGGACGACCGGCCGGGCCCGCTGAGGGACCGGCTCGCCGAGCTGCAGCGGCGCTGGCTGGCGGTCCTCTCCGAGACGGCCCGGGGGGCCGTCGCCGAGGGCCAGTTCCGGGAAGACCTCGACTGCGAGCAGCTGGCCCACGACGTCTACGGCGCGATGCTGGCCTACCACCACGCCTCGCGCCTCCTCAGGGACCCGCGTTCCAAGGCGCGCGCCCGGGCGGCCTTCACGGCCCTCCTGAAAGCCGCGCGGCGGGAGGGCTTCCATCACCCCGGCGGACCCGAGGCGGACCCGCTCCGCTCGGTTCCCGCCGGATCCGCCGCCGCACGGGGGGACCGGAGCCCCCGGACGGCCGAAGACGCCTCTCCGGCGAGGGACTGCCTGCCATGACGACGATGATCGAGACCCTGCCCGAGACCGCCGCCGCGAAGTCGACGGCCCCCCGCCCGTGCGTGACCCCCGGCTGCCTGCACACGGTCACCGAGCCGTGGGAGGAGTCGGGCCTCCTCTGCTACGAGTGCACCATCGAGGGCGAGCTCTACGACCGCGAGGCGCGGTGGGACCACGTCTGCCCGATCCCGGGGACGCACTGCCTGCCGTGCGAGGAGCGCTCCGCCCGGAAAGGGGAGCACCTGACCCGGAAGGCCGGCGAGCGCAAGGCGCGCTGAGCCGCGGGGGGCCCCGGCGCCCCGGAGGAGGAGCGAGGCCTACGCGCCGGCGGCCTCCGTCCCACGGGGCCCGAGCGCGTGGAGGGCGATGTCGTCCGCCACGGCGCGCGCGTTCATGAGGAACGTGTGGAGGGCCGGCACCTCGACGACCGGCAGGTCGCCGAGGACGGTCTCCGAGACGGCCAGGATGCCGTCGTTCGGCTCGTCTCCGAACGGTGACAGGGGGCCCCGCGGGCCGGCGGTCCCGGCGTAGATCCGCGTCGGGACCGCCGGCACCGGCAGGGAGGACATCCGCTCCTCGCTCGCGAGCAGCCGCCCCGCCTCTCCCGTCAGGAGGCGGAAGAGCCGCTGGCGCGAGAAACGGCGCGCGGCGCGGCAGGCGACGCTGGGCGGGGCGAGGAAAAAGCAGGCGGCCGGAGGGTGACCGTCCAGCAGGGGCAGCGCGGCGCGGATGAGGACGCAGCCGAGCGAGTGGCCGACGAGGACGTACGGGGCGTTCGCGGCGACGAAGAGCGCCCGCGCGGCGAGGCGCTCGACGGTGGAGGAGATGGACGGCAGCGTGGAGTAGCCGAAGAGGTGCGTCGTCAGGCCCCGCTGCCGCAGCCGGACGGCCAGGAGCGCCTGCGAGGCGGGCGTCCGTCCCATCCCGTGGACCAGGAGGGCCCTCATCGCTCCGTCCGGCTCTCCGGCGGAGCGTCGGGGGGGAAGGACGGGCCGGCGGGGCCGCCGGACACGAGCCGGTCCGAGAGCCAGGAGAGGTAGACCTCGAGGTCGGTGTAGCCCGCGACCCCGAGGAACGGGAGCGAGAGAGACGTCCCGTTCGGGTCCGCGAGGAGCGGGTCGAGGCCGTGCGCGGTCTCCCAGTCGTCCGGCATACCGTCGCCGTCCGTGTCCGCCGGCGGGGCGGGCGGCGCGCCCGCGGGGAAGGCGGTCAGGAGGGCGTCGCCGTACGGGTTGGCGTCCCGCGGCGCCGGGTCGAGGACGCCGGTCGAAAGCGGCGCGAGGAGGCGGGTGTCCATCGGGTCGCGCGGGAAGGCCCCGACGTTCCGCCGCATCCAGTCGACGAGCGAGGCGCTCGGCGTGATCGTGACGGGGGGGAACGGGTGCCGCTCGGACCGCGCGAACGGGGGCGGCGACGCCGGGTCCGGGTAGGGCAGGAGCGAGGGGTCGGCGACCGTCGCCGGGTAGTCGTTGCAGCAGTAAAGGAGCTGGTAGTCGGCCCGGCTGGAGTAGAGGTTCGTCCGGTTGTCGGAGAAGTACGTCGTGGTCAGGTTCGGCGTGTTCAGCGCGAGGCCCATCAGGCCGTACGGGTGGTCGGGCCTCAGGAACGCGAAGTTCCCGACCCAGTTCAGCTCGTAGAAGACCGGCGAGCCCTCCGTGGAGCCCGAGACCGTCGTGGCGTTGACGTCCACGTAGAAGCCCGGGTCCCAGAGGAGGTTGTTCGTCAGCTCGATGCGCGTCGTGGAGCCGGCCGCCGCGGGGCTCTCGCGCGACAGCTCGGGCATCCGGCCGAGGATCCGGTTCCAGCAGGAGTGGTGGACGGAGACCCGGTCCAGCCCGAAGCCGGCCGCGGGGTTCGAGTAGTTCATCAGCATCCCGCCCAGGTTCGCGTGGTCGCCGACCGTCTCGGCGAGGAGCGTCGCCTGGATCGTGACGTCGTTGCTGAGCGAGACCTCGACGGCCTCGTCCTCGGCGTTCCCGATCGAGCAGTGGTCGACGACGGCGCGGCGCGTGTGGCGGACCCTCAGGCCGTCGTCGTACCCGCCGCCGGCGGGACGCATCCTCAGGTGCCGGACGACCCAGTTCTCCGCGTGGAGCGTGGCCGGGTCGAGGATGCACGAGGGGTCCTGGTCGCAGAACGGCTCCTCGGTCGTGTGGAGCTGCCTCACCGTGATGCCGCCGGGCGAGGTCTGTCCCGCGATCGTGACGTCGCCGCGCGTCAGGTGGACCGCCGCGTCGACGACGCCGCTGACGCGGAAGACGACGGTGCGCGGCCCCTCCTGATCCAGCGCGTCCTGCAGCGACCCGGGACCCCCCGCGTTCAGGTTCGTCACGGCGACGACGCGTCCGCCGCGTCCGCCGGTGGCGACGGCGCCGAAGCCCTCCGCCCCCGGGAAGGACGGGAGGAAGCCGGGCGCCGACGACGAGATCGAGACCGGCGACTGGACGACGGCGTCGCCCGTCCCGTTGTCGATTCGCGACAGGTAGGCGTCGAGGGAGCCCGAGGAGACGGCCACCTCGACGCGGCCGCCGGCGGGGACCGGCGCGCCGCCGAACCAGCCCGACAGGCTCTCCTGGTGCCATTCGTTCGCGAGGAGGACGAGGGGGGCGCTCGCGCTCTCCGAGCCCGATGCGTCGAAGAGGTGGAGGGTGCCGGCGGCCCCGTTGGGCCCGCCCAGGAACGCCAGGTTGCTCCGGAAGCCGGTCGCCCCGGTCACGTGGTCGACGCCGGCAAACGCGGCCGTCGAAGGGGCCGCGAGGAGGCCCGAGGGCCAGGGGATCGCCCGCTGCTGCGCCGAGAAGGTCCCCGGCCGCTCTCCCGCCGGGTCGGTGTTCGAGGTCCTCGCCGCGACGAGGAGCGGCCCGGCCGCGCTCAGGCGGAGCGCGCCCGCGACGCCGTCGGGCAGGCCGAGCCCCGACTCCCCGAGGACGTCCGGCACCTCGACGACGGAGTCCGCGGGGACGATGACCGAGAGCGGTGCGGGGGCGCTCGGGAGACCGAGGCCCGACAGGACGACGGCGAGCGGGGTGGCTCCGGGGTTGTAGAGCCGCAGGTCCGTCGACCAGTGCGTGTCGTTCTGCCCTGCCGTCCGGGCCACGCCGTCGAGGAGCAGCTCGGACGGACCGGGACGGACGCGTTCGAACGGGGTCGCGATGGCGTCCGAGGTCACGTTGTCGTTGACGACCGTGTACCCGGTCGCCCGTCCGGCCGTCACCCGCACCTCGGCCCTCCCGATCGGGAGCGGCCCGGCGATCGTCCCGGCGCTCTCCTGCCAGGTGAGCGGCCCGCCGGAGACGACGCGCGAGCCCGCGAGGCGCCCGGAGGAGTCGAGGACGCGCACCTCGACGGACGAGCCCGGGTCCACGAGGGTGACCGAGACGTTCGTCCGGAAGCCCGCGTCCGGGCCAGCCGAGTGCGTCAGCCAGACCGCGTGGCCGGTCTCCCCGGCGCCGAGGAGCGAGGGCTCCGCGACCGCCGGGACCGAGACGCCGTACGTGCCGCGCGGGTCGGCGACGTTCCGCGTCGTGAGGGAGGCGAGGACGGGCACGGGCGAGGAGACGGCGAGGGTCCCGAATCCGGACTCGACCCCGAACAGGTCGCGCAGGGCCTCCGGGAAGCGGGCCGTCCGGCCGGCGGGCAGCAGGAGGACGGCAGGCGCCGCGGACGGGGTCGCGCCCCCCGGGATCAGCGTCACCGTCACGTCCGCGGCGGTCGTGCCGGGGTTCGAGAGGACCACCTCCGAGCGGAAGCGTGCCCCGGAGCCGCCGTCCACCTGCGCGGCGCCGGGGAGGAACACCCGGGCCGCGAGCGCCCTCGGCGCCGCGAGAGCGAGCAGGAGAAGCGGAATGGCCGGGATCGGTCTCATCGGCAGCCTCGCGGCGGACGCCTCGGGCCTTGGGCCCGCGGGTCGGCGTCTCGGGATCGGGCGTTTACGCGCGTTATACGCCCGGCGGCGTCGGTGCGCCCGGAGGGAGCCGCCCAGGACGGGTCCCGGTCACGGCGAGGAGACCACGGCGCGGATCAGGATGTTGGCGTCCTTCGTCGTGCCCCCGCCCGTCAGGACGAGGGGACCCTGGTACGTGGCGCCGCCGTCCGTCGAGTAGAAGCCGCGCCGCTTCGGCGTGCCGTTCGTGTCCGCGGCGAAGCCGACGCCTCCCGCCGGCGTCGGCGCGCGGAACCCGACGTAGAGGTCCCCCGAGGCGAGCGGCACCGCCCCCGAGACGGTCAGGTCGACCCAGCTACCCCCGCCGGTGATGGCCGGCAAGGTGACCGTCTGGTCGAGGAAGTAGGAGGCCGGCCGGGGCGGCGTCCCGGAGCCCGAGGCGTCGGCGAAGCCGAGGACCCGGATCGTCGCGCCGGACGGGTTCGGGAGGCCGGTGAACTGGGCGATGTAGACGCGGATCGTCTTCAGCGTGGCCGGGTACCGGCTCGGGGTGAGCCGGTTGACGATGACGAGTCCGTCCTGGACGACGCCGCTCTCGGGGCTGCCGTCGTCGGTCGTCAGCTCCTCGGTCGCCGGGGCCGTCCCTTGCCCGGTGAGGGAGACGTCGACGCGCGGCTTGGCCGGGTCGTTCGAGGAGACCGACAGCGTGCCGGGGAAGGACGAGGCCGAGGACGGCGCGAACCGGACGGTGACCTGCTTCGAAGCGCCCGGGGCCAGCGTGAAGGGCGTCGAGATCCCCGGCGTGGAGAACTGTGCCGCCGAGGAGGAGACGGCCGACACGGTGAGCGCCGCGGTCCCCGTGCTCGTCAACGTCAGCGTGAGGTCCTTCGTGCTCCCGACGGCGACCGAGCCGAACGCCAGCGACGCCGGCGAGACCTGGATCGCGGGCGCCGTCGCGACCGGGGGGAGCGTCATCGGGACGAAGGCCCCGTCGTCGCTCCTCTGGTTCGGCGCCGCCCCGTCGTTGACGACGGCGTAGACGAGGAACGGGTTCTTCCCCGAGGTCCGGGTCAGGCGGAGCCGTGCGTTCTTCACGCCGGGCGCGAACAGGGACAGGACGCTGCCGACCTGCTTCCACCGCCGCGCGGCGACCGTCTCGCCCTCCTGCGTCTTCGCGAGCGTCCCGGTGTCGCCGTCGAAGACCTCCACCTTCAGGACGACGGCCGACTCGTCCGTCTCCCCGGTGTTCACGTAGGCCAGGTTCGTCCGGTTCTCGGAGTCCTGCCTCACGCCGTTGACCCAGACGCTCCCGGTCGCCGCCTGCCCGTCCGGGACGGAGCCGTAGTAGAGGCCGTACCGGCCCTTGACGCCCGGGGAGGACGTCCGGGCCGAGACGAGGACGTCCGCGACGTCCCCGTCCAGGACGTGGGCGAAGACGGCCCCCGCGAACGTCTTGCCGGCCGGGCCGACCCCGGCGACGCCCCTCTCCCTGAGGTATTGGACGAAGGACGGGATCACCCGCTGCTCGCGGGAGGCCAGCGTCAGCGTGACTTTGGCCTCGTTGCCGGTGGCCGTCACCGCGTCGGCGACGAAGCGAAGCTCCACGTTCCGCGCGCCGGCGGAGACGTTCGTGGCGATCAGCTCGCTCGTGTAGTCGCTCGTCTCGACGACGACCGGCAGCGTCGAGCGCTTCTTCCCCTTCCCGCTCCCGACGGGGACCGGGGCGATGAACGAGCCGTCGGAGCTCCCCTGGTCGTTGACCACCGCGTAGGCGTACCAGGGGGCCGTCCCCGCGACGCGTTCGACGAGGGCCCAGGCGTTCGACAGCGAGAGGCCGTTCGAGACGAGGACCTTGTCGAACTGGTGGAAGCCCCCGGGCTGCAGCGTGATCACCGGCAGCTTGGCCGACGTCGGGGCGGAGGGGTCGCCCGAGGTGACGGTGGCCTGGATCTTCACCTCGCCCTCGCCCGCAGCGCCGCCGTGGACGAGAGCGAGGTTGGCGCGGTCCTGCCCGCCGTGCCGGAGGCCCGTGAGGAGGACCGGCCCCGAGAGGAGCCCGTCGCGCGAGAGGCCCGCGTACGCCAGCCCGGCCCGGCCGTCGGCCACGACGGTCGTCGTCCTCACGAGCGCGGCGCAGGATTCGACCGAGGGGACGCTCCGGAAACGGACCGAGAGAGTCCCGACGCGCGAGCCGCTCGCGGCGATCGGGAGACCCAGCTGCTTCAGCCACTCGATGGCGTTGGGGACGACCTTCTGCTCGCCCGCCCGGAGCGACTGGCGGACGGTCCCGCTGCCGCCCCCGGCGGCGGCCGTGTACGTCAGGTCGACGTCGGTCGGTGCGGCCCCGCCGTTGGCGAGCGTCAGCTCCGAGGTGAAGTACGAGCCCGCCTCGCCCGAGGCGATGACGAGGACCGGGACGACGAGCGTCGTCCCGACCTCCTTGGCGCTGCCCGTCATCGGCACCTGCGCGTTGCCGCCGTTGGACGCGACCTGGAGCGTCCCGGGGAAGCTGCCCGAGGAGCTCGGAGAGAAACGGACCGTGACGGTCGCGGTCTGGCCCGCGCCGAGGGAGAAGCTGCCGCCCGAGACGACCGAGTAGGGAGCCGCCGTCGTGGCGGTTCCCGTGAGCGTCCCGGATCCGGCGTTCTTCACCGTGACGCTCTTGTCAGACGTGGCGCCGACCGCCAGCTCGCCGAAGGCGAGCGAGGCGGGCGTGACGAGCAGCCCGGGCCCGCCCGGCGTCTCGCCGGTCCCGGTGAGCGGGACGGTCGCCGAGCCGCCGTTGGTCGTGACGACCGCCGTGCCGCTCGCGGCCCCGGCGGCCGAAGGCTGGAACTTCAGGACCACCGCCTGCGTGGCTCCCGCGGCCACCGACAGCGTCCCGCCCGAGGCGACGGCGAACGGCGCGGACGCCGCCACCGTCCCCGTCAGCGTGCCGGTGCCGGCGTTCTTCACCGACAGCGTCTTTTCCATCGACGACCCGACGGGGACCTTGCCGAAGTCGATCGACGCCGGGGAGACCGAGAGCGAGGGGCCGTCCCCGAGGACGGCCAGGAAGGCGTCGGCACCTCGCCACGGCTGTATCGCGCCCTGGAACGGGAAGTCCGAGGAGGAGGTGGCGCCGGCCACGTAGACGCGCCCGGCCCCGTCGAGGCCGATGCCGCGGGACCTCTCCTCCGCCTGCCCCCCGAGGTACGTCGAGTGGAGGAGCTCGCCGAGCGGCGAGAGGTGGGCGACGAAGGCGTCCAGCTCCAGGCTCCCCCCGATCCAGAGTCCGTAGCCGCTGGCCCGCGCGGCGCCCGTGGGCGTCGTCGCCAGCGCGGGCCCCGCCGTCCACGTCGCTCCGGCGTCGGTCGTCCGGAAAACCTTCGAGCCGACGGCCCACGCGACGCCGGGCTGGCTCGGGTGGGCGGCGATCGCGCGAAGGTACCGCTCGCCGGACGGGATCCCCGTGTTCCGCTCGACGAAGGTCTGCCCGCCGTCGGTCGAGGCCCAGACACCCAGCGCCGTCGCGACGTAGACGGGGCCGGAGCCCGAGTCGAAGGCGAGCTGCATGCTGTAGACGGTCGGGAGTCCCGTGGCCGCGGGCAGGAAGGTGACACCGCCGTCGGTGGACCGCTGCAGCTTCATCCCGTCGGTGGCCCAGAGCGTCCCGCCCCCGCGCGTGTCGTGGAAGAGGCCGCGCGGCGTGGCGGCGAGGCCGCTCCCGGCCGGGGACCAGCTCCCGGCGGAATTCGTCGTCCGGAAGAAGCCCCTGTTCCCGCTCGCGTACGCCGTGCCGGACCTCCGGACGTCGACCTCGAGCGCCCAGACCTCCATGTCGGACGGAAGGCCGGTCGTGACGAGCGACCAGGACGTGCCCCCGTTGGAGCTGCGGTAGAGCGCCGCCGCGGGGGTGCCCGTGGTGCCGGTGTAGTGCCCCGCGAGGAGGATCCCGGTGGCGATCCGGTCGTGGGCGAGCGCCTGGACGGTCTGGTCGGACCGCGCGGGGGGGCGCACCGACTGCCAGGTCGCCCCGCCGTCGGTCGTCCGGACGACGTCGTTCTCGAGGCGGAGCCAGAGGGCGTTGGCGTTCGTGTTGTCGACGAGGACCGTCTGGACGGAGGAGCCCGCAGGGCTCCGCGCCGGCCGGGAGAAGGAGACCCCGCCGTCGCTGCTCCGGAAGAGGTTCCCCTGGGACGCCTGTGCCTGGAGGGCCCCGGAGGTCACCGGGAAGTCGGGGGAGTCGGTGTGCCCGGTCACCCACGCGCCCCCCTGCGGGTCGGGCGCGACGGCGCCGAAGGCGTCGTTGAGCGGGAAGCTCTCGGCGCCTCCGCCGCCGAGGAGCGTCGACCAGAGGAGCGACGAGCCCGAGGCGGAGAGCTTGCTGACGAAGAAGTCGGTGATCCCCCCGCGGTACGTCCCCTGGAAGGCGCCCGGTGTCACCGGAAAGTCCGAGGAGTACGTCGACCCGAAGACGACCGGCGCTCCCGTCGCGTCGAGCGCGATGCCCCACGGGGTCTCCTGGCCGCCCCCGCCGAGGACCGTCGAGAAGACGAGGCGGCTCCCGTCGGCGGCAAGGCGGGCGACGAACGCGTCGCTCGTCCCGCGGACCGAGGCCTGGTACGCCCCCGGGGTCGTCGGGAAGCCGGTCCCGGCGGTGCCGCAGACGGTCACCTCGCCGTTCGACTGGACGGCGATGCCGCCCCCGAGGCCGTAGAAGTACCCCGTCTCGACGCCGGTCCCCCCGAGGTACGTGGACCAGGCGAGACGCGTCCCCGCCGCCTCGATCTTCGTGACGAAGGCGTCCGCGGCGTAGTCGGTGGAGCCGGCGCGCGTCGTCTGGTACGCGCCCGGCGTCACCGGGAAGTTCCGGGAGGTGGTGTTCCCGAGGACGTAGACGTTCCCCTGCGAGTCGACGGCCACGGCCTCGCCGTCGTCCCCGCGCGAGCCGCCCAGGTACGTGACCCACAGGGGAGCCCCGGAGGGGCTCAGGCGGGCGGCCCAGGCGTCCCCGGCCGGCTCGGGCGTCGAGCCCGTGGGGGTGCCGCCGTACGTCCGCTGCGGCGCGCCGGCGGTCGTCGGGAAGTCCGCGGACGTCGTCCGGCCCGCCACGGCGGCATTGCCCGCCGGGTCGACGGCCACGCCGTCGGCGGATTCCCACACGCCGCCGCCGATCGTGGTGGAGAAGACGAGCTGGCGCGCCGGGTCGAGCCTCACGACGAAGGCGTCCCCGTTCGCCTTCGGGGTCACGCCGCCGGAGGAGACCGGGAAATCGGCGGAGTCGGTGGACCCCGCGATCGTCACGGTGCCGTCGGACGAGACGGCGACCGCGTGCGCCCGGTCGACCTGCGTCCCGCCGATCGGCGTCGCGAAGAGGATCACCGGGTCGACGACGACGGGCGCGGCGGCGTCGTGTGGCCCCAGCTCGACGCCGAGGCCGCACGGGGGGACGAGACGGTAGCGCGCGGCCACCTCGCGGGGGCCCCCGGCCAGCCGCTGCACCGCGACCGGAGGGAGGAGCGTGACCTCCCCCGCGGCTCCGGAGAGCGTCAGCCGCCCGTCGGGCTCGAGACGGAGCCCGAGGGCTCCCTCGACCTCGAGAAGGCGCTCGGGGAGCAGGGCCCCCGGCGCGAGCGCCACGTCGATCTCGAGAACCCGCCTCCGGCCGTGGAGCGAGAGGTCGACCCCCGGCGCGGCGTCCCGGTAGACGCCGGCCTCGTATCCGGGGATCCCGAGGACCCATCGAGCGGGATCGGGCCCGCGGACGACGTTCGCGACGCCGGGTAGGCGGACGGAGGGCTCGGGTCGGATCTCACGCCCCGACGCGAGCCGAAGGCGGATCCCGTCGCCGGGAGCGGCGCCGGACGGGACGAGGAGGATCCCGTCGTCCCCGAGGAGCGCCGACCCGCCGCCCGCGCGCGCCCCCAGCCGGACGCCCTCGGGGAGCTGACCGCGGTTCGGCTCCACGCGGACGGGGACGAGGGAGAGGAGGTCGGAAGCGCGCTTCTCGACCGGGGCGCCCGCCGTGGCCGCGAGGCCGGCGCCCGGGAGCAGCGCGAGGACGAGCGCGAGAGCACCGCCCCGATGCCGCATGGGTCCCTCCGCGCGCGCAGTCTATTCCGGCCGGGGGGTTCCCGGACAGGTCAGAACGCGGCCGAGAGGCCCCCGTCGACGACGAGGACCTGGCCGGTGACGCCCGAGGCCAGCGGCGAGGCGAGGAGGAGGACGGCGCCGGCGACTTCCTCGGGGGTGGCCGACGAGACCGGCCGGGACGGCGACAACGGTGACGTCCCGCGCGACGTAGAACGGAGAATGGAGACCTGACCCTCGTTTCCCTCGTTTCCCCCGTCGGCACCGACACCGCCGACGTCACCGTCCGAATGTTCGGCGACCTGGACCTCAACGGCGCGGTCGACCCGGCCGACATGGTCGTCCTGCAGTCCTATTTCAACTCGGCCGCCACCCCCGAAGTGCCGCCCTTCGGCGCCCCCGAGGCGATGGCCGACCCTGGAACAAGAGGCCGATCGAGCCGTCGGCGAGGTCGGGGGGCCTTTCGCCGGGAGTAGGTCACGGAAGGACGGCTCATAATGCGTCGTCGGAGAAGGCAAGGGAGGCTCGGGGCATGCCCACCCTCTGGCTCGTGAACTTCCGGCCACTTCCAGGGATCGTCGTTCTCCGGCGCGCCGCGGGGATCCTCGCCGTCCTCGCGGCGACGGTTCTCGGCTCGGAGCCGGCAGCGGCGTACTCGGTCATCCACTCGCACATGGCGGGTCCGGGGTTCCCGAGCAATGCCGTAGTCGCGGATACCTCCGGGAACCTCTACGGCACGACGTACGGCGGCGGCGCGTCGAACGGCGGCACGGTCTTCACGATCAGGACCGACGGGACCGGCTTCTCGGTTCTGCATTCCTTCACCGGGGGCGCGCACGACGGTTGGTATCCCCGGGATTCCCTGATCCTGGACGCCTCCGGCAACCTCTACGGGACGACGTACTCCGGCGGCTCTTCGAACCTCGGCACGGTGTTCAAGATCAAGACCGACGGCACCGACTTCTCGGTCCTGCATTCGTTCGCGGGGGGCGCGGGCGACGGGTGGAATCCCGAGGCTTCCCTCATCCTCGATGCCTCCGGGAACCTCTACGGCACGACGTACTTCGGCGGCGCGTCGAACCGGGGCACTGTCTTCACGATCAAGACCGACGGGAGCGGCTTCTCGGTCCTGCATTTGTTCGCGGGGGGCGCGGGCGACGGGTCGAATCCCGAGGCTTCCGTGATCCTCGACGCCTCCGGGACCCTCTACGGAACGACGCGGTACGGCGGCGTGTCGGACCGCGGCACCGTTTTCACGATCAAGACCGACGGGAGCGGTTTCTCGGTCCTGCATTCCTTCGCTGGAGGCCCGGGCGATGGGCAATACCCTTGGGCTTCCTTGATCCTTGACGCCTCCGGAAACCTCTACGGCACGACGTACTCGGGCGGCGCGTCGAACACGGGCACGGTCTTCAGAATCAAGACCGACGGGAGCGGATTCTCGGTCCTGCATTCCTTCTCCGGGGGTGCGGCCGATGGGCAGAACCCCGAGGCTTCCCTGGTCCTCGACGCCTCCGGGAACCTCTACGGCACGACGCCCTTCGGCGGCTCGTCGGGCAGCGGCACGGTCTTCAGGACCAAGACCGACGGGAGCGGTTTCTCGGTCCTGCGTTCCTTCGCCGGGGGCGCGGCCGACGGGCGGAACCCCAGAGCCTCCCTGATCCTCGACGCCTCCGGGAACCTCTACGGGACGACGGCCTTCGGCGGTTCGTTCGACAGCGGCACGGTCTTCACGATCAAGACCGACGGGGCCGGCTCTACGCTTCTCCATTCCTTCGGCGGGGACGCGGGCGACGGGTCGCAGCCATATGCATCCCTGATCCTCGACGCCTCCGGAAACCTCTTCGGCACGACGGCATACGGCGGCGCGTGGGACCGGGGCACGGTGTTCACGATGAAGACCGACGGGACCGGGCTCTCGGTCCTGCATTCCTTCGCAGGGGGCGCTGGCGACGGGCAGACTCCCGTCGCCTCCCTGATCCTCGACGCCTCCGGAAACCTCTACGGCACGACGCACTTCGGCGGCGCGTCGAATGACGGCACGGTCTTCACGATCAAGACCGACGGGACCGGCTTCGCGGTCCTACATCTGTTCGCGGGGGGGCCGGGGAATGGACGGCATCCGGCATCCTCCCTGATCCTCGACTCCTCCGGGAACCTCTACGGAACGACGTTTCACGGCGGCGCGTCGGATGCCGGCGCGGTCTTCACGATGAAGACCGACGGGACAGGGTTCTCGGTCCTGCGCTCCTTGCCGGGGGGGCCGGCCGAGGGGCAGTACCCCGAAGCGTCCCTGACTCTGGACTCATCCGGAAACCTCTATGGGACGACGGACCACGGCGGGTCGTCGAACCTCGGCACGGTCTTCACGATGAGGACCGACGGAACCGGGTTCCGGGTCTTGCATTCCTTCGTGGGGGGGTCGGGCGACGGGCAGGCCTGCGATTCCCTGATCCTGGACGACTCCGGGAGCCTCTACGGCACGACCGGGGGTGACGGCACGTCGGACCTCGGCACGGTCTTCACGATCAAGACCGACGGAACCGGCTTCTCGGTTCTGCACTCCTTCGCGGGGGGTGCGGGCGACGGGGAGACCCCCTACGCTTCGCTGATCCTGGATGCCTCCGGGAACCTCTACGGCACCACGTACGGCGGCGGCGCGTCAAGCCGCGGTACAGTCTTCACGATCAAGACCGACGGGACCGGGTTCTCGCTCCTGCATTCCTTCGCGGGGGGCGCGAGCGACGGGCGGAGCCCCTATGCCCCCCTGATCCTGGACGCCTCCGGGAACCTCTACGGCACGACGTACGGCGGTGGCACCGCGGACCTGGGGACCGAGTTCACGCTCCCCTCGCTCTGCGCGATGGGCGCGCCGACGGGAGAGCCTGCAGCCCGCTGCGGTGCCGGAACGCTTGTCCTCTCGGCCAGCGGCGCGGGAGCGGGGCAGGACTACAAGTGGTACGACATGCCGCTGGGAGGCACGCTGCTCCAGACCGGAGGGGCGAGCTTCACGACGCCGCCGATGTCCACGACCACGACGTACCACGTCTCCGTCTATGACACGACGACTCTCTGCGAGAGCGGACGGATGGCGGTGACTGCCACGGTCAACCCGATCCCGGCCGCCCCGACGGCCGGCAGCGAGCCGACGGTCTGCCAGGGCGAGTCGATCCACCTGACGGCCACTGACGTCCCCGGCGCCACCTACTCCTGGACCGGCCCGGACGGCTTCGTCTCGGCTCTACAGAACCCGGTCATCACCAACGCTCAGCCCGCCGCCAGCGGGACGTACAGCGTCACGGTCACCGCCGACGGCTGCGAATCGGCGCCCGGCACGACCACCACTGCCGTCACCGCAGACGCCCAGGCCCCGACCGTCACCGCGCCCACCGACGTCGTCGTCTTCCAGTCGCTCTGCTGCGCCACGTTCGGCGGCGCCGACCCGACCACGAGCCCGGCGCTCGCGGCGTTCCTATCCGGCGCCACCGCCACCGACGACTGCGTCGCCGCGGCCACGGCCCTCGCCCCGCAGGCAGGCGGTTTCGACGTGACCGGCACGACCTGCTTCGAGGTCGGCACGACCACCGTCACCTTCCGCTTCTCCGACGCCGCCGGCAACGTCGGCACCGACACCGCCGACGTCACCGTCCGAATGTATGGCGACCTGAACATCGACGCCACGGTCGACCCGGCCGACATGGTCGTCCTGCAGTCCTATTTCAACTCGGCCGCCACCCCCGAAGTGCCGCCCTTCGGCGCCCCCGAGGCGATGGCCGACCCCGTCTCGTGCCTGGCGCCCTGAGGCCCTGACGGGAAGTCCGCGCCTCAGAACGCGGCCGAGAGGCCCCCGTCGACGACGAGGACCTGGCCCGTGATCCCCGAGGCCAGCGGCGAGGCGAGGAGGAGGACGGCGCCGGCGACCTCCTCGGCGGTGGTGAGCCGGCCTGCGGGGGAGCGCGAGAGGGCCGCGGCGCGGAGCGCCTCGAATCCGGGGTGGAGCCTCACGCCGTCCGTCTCGACGAGGCCCGCCGAGACGGCGTTCACCGTGATCCCCCGCGGGGCCAGCTCGGCGGCGAGCGACCGGACGAGGGCCTCGAGTGCGGCCTTCGAGACGCCGATCGCCCCGTACGAGGGGACGACGCGCGTGGCGCCGAGGCTCGAGATCGCCACGACGCGGCCCCCTTCCCGCATCCTCTCCGCGGCCGCGCGGACGAGGAGGAGGAGAGCCCGCGCGTTGACCGAGAGCGTCAGGTCCCACTGGTTGGGCTTGACGTCGAGGACCGGCTTGAAGGAGCCGAGGGCGGCGTCGTGGACGAGGACGTCGAGCCCGTCCTCGCCGCACGCCTCGTCCACGAGGGCGCGGACCTCCTCGGGCGAGGCGAGGTTCCGCGCGGAGGCGGACGCGGAGCCGCCCGCCGCGCGGATCGCCGCGACGGCGCGCGCGGCGGCCTCCTCGTCGGCGCGGTAGCCCATCGTCACGTGCGCCCCCTCGCGGGCGAGGGCCGAGGAGATCGCGAATCCGATCCCGCGCGTCCCCCCGGTGACGAGGGCGCGGCGGCCGCGCAGGTCCGGGACGACGCTCACGCCGGCTCCTCCCCGAGAGCGACTGGCGGGGTGGTCTCTGCGAACGCCGCCCGGACGTCGGCGGCGCGGTACGTCTCCTCCGTCCCGTCGGGTCGCGTCTTCCAGCGCCAGTGGACCCAGCGCCACTGCTCCGGGTCTTCGCGCACCCACCGCTCCCACGTGGCCGCCGCCCGCGCCGTCAGGTCCCTCACGTCCTCTGGCGTGGCGCGGCGGCCGGACGGCGGCTCGAACGACGCCAGCCGGAAGAGGAACGGGACCGGGCCGGGTCGCCTCACGGAGGCCGTCACGACGAGGGGGGCCCCGGTCATGGCGGAGAGGAGGGCCGGGGTCCGCGACGTCGAGGCGGGGCGACCGAAGAAGTCGACGAAGAGCCCGCGGTAGCCGGCGTTCTCGTCCCCGAGGAAGAGGACGCTCCGGCCCGCCCGGAGCTCCGCGAGGGCCTCGCGGGCGGCGCCCCGCTTCTCGATCCCCCGCCCGCCGAAGGCCTCGCGCGCCCGGGCGACGAGGCGGTCGAGGAAGACGTTCTCGATCCGCCGGTAGACCGCCGCGCCGCCTCCCGCCACGTGCGAGAGGACGAGGCCGTTGGCCTCCCAGGAGCCGAGGTGCCCCGTGACGACGACCTTCGGCCTCGGGTCGGAGAGGAGCCGCTCGGCCAGCGCGGGGTCCTCGATCGTGAAGAGGCGGACGGGGTCGCCGCCCCCGCGCGCGAGCCGGAAGAGCTGCGCCGCCTCGGCGATCGCCTCGCCGAGGCTCGCGACGCACCGCGCCGTCAGCCTCCGGGCACGCGAGGGCGTCATCGACTCCCCGTAGGCGCGCCGGAGGTTGAGGGCCGCGACGCGCCGCGCCGAGGGCCAGAAGAGGAGGAAGAGCCGCCCCGCGCCCCGCCCGAGCGCGCGGGAGAGGCGCCACGGGAGGTACGCCAGCGGGAGGAGGACGAGGAGGGCGAGGAGCGCCAGGATCGCGTCCGCGGCGATCCGGAGCGTACGAAACGCCGGGTTCGCCGCACCCTCTCTCATCGCGCCGGGCGCGCGCGGAGCGCGAGGAGGGCCGAGGCGAGGAGGAACGTCATCGTGAGGGACCCGAGGGCCTTCACCAGACTCTGCCACGGCTCGACGAGGAAGGGGTGGAGGAAGACGTTGAGGACGACGAGGAGGCCGGAGAGGAGGGTCGCCCCGGCCGCGAGGTCGGCCAGGAAGCCCGCCTCCTCCCGGCGGCGCCAGAGGAGCGCGCCGGCGAGGAGGAGGCCCGCCACCGCGACGACCCAGAGCGCGCCGTACGAGGCGAGCCAGCGGTAGAGGAGTGACCGGCCGGGAAGGACCCGCTCCGGCAGCCGGAAGAGCCACGGGCGGAAAGTGTCGAGGGCGTACGCCGCCAGGCCGATCCCGGTGACGGCGAGACAGAGGCGCCCGGCCGGCTTGCCGGGACGAAGGCAGGCCAGCAGGAGCAGGAGCCCCGCGGCCGCGAGGCCCTTGGCCGCGCCCCAGGCTGCCGGGACGGGCCCGTCCGCGAGCCCCCACGCGGGGTCGGAGGCGCGGAGGACGAAGAGGGCGAGGAGGAGGGCGTCGGCCGCGAGGAGGGGCGCCACGGCGCGGTCCGAGAGGGCGCGGGCGGCGAGCGCGGCCAGGGGCGTCGAGCCGGGACGGCGCGAGAGGGCGGCGACGACGAGCGCCTGGAAGGCAGGGACCGCGACGACCGCGGCGAACGCCTCGAACCTCAGGTCCACGTGCCGGAAGAGGAGGAACGAGAGACCGGCCGACCCGGCGAGAGCCGCCGGGAAGAGGAGGAGGTAGAGCCCGACGACGCGCCTCACGCCGGGGACTCCTCCCGGAGGGCGGAGAGGAAGGGCGAGGGGCGGTGCTCGCCGCGGAGGAGGCCCTCCGCCCGCTCCCGCGCCACGGCGAGCTTCCGCGTCAGCTCGGCGGTGGCCGCGTCGAGGGCCGCGCGCGCGGGTACCCCCTCCGCGGGAGGGGCGATCGGGGCCTCCAACGCGATCGCCACAGTGGAGAACGGCAGCGGCAGGTGGAGGCGGGACCAGCTCTTCTCGAAGACCCACGCGCGCGTGGCCGCGACGCCGAGCGCCCGGACGGGCCGTCCCGTCCGCCAGCCGAGGAGGATCGCGCCTCCCTTCGCCACGCCGCGCGGGCCGAGCGGCCCGTCCACGACGATCGCGGCGGGGCCTTCGGCCTCGCCGAGGAGCTCGCGGAGCGCGCGCTCGCCGCCACGCCGCGTCGACCCGCGGACGACCCGGGCGCCCAGGCGCGAGGCGAGGCCCGTCGCCCAGTCGCCGTCCCTCCCCCGCGCGATCAGGACCGTCATCCGGGCCCTCCCCAGGAACCCCGCGAGCGCGAGCGCGTCCCCCTCGGAGAGCGCGAAGACCTCCCCGCCGAAGGGGTAGCTCGCAGGCGCGACCTCCGTCCCGTCGGCCAGGAGCGCCCGCAGGCGGAGCGTGCCGTGGTGCGCGCGGAGGAGCGAAGAGCCGAGGGCGAGGAGGGGAGAGGGGACCCTCACCCGTCGTCCCGCGAGAGGAGGAGGGCCGCCGTCTGCCCGCCGAACGCGAAGGAGTTCGAGAGCGCGACGTCGAACCGGGCTCGCCGCGCGGCGTTCGGCACGGTGTCGAGCGGGCAGGCCGGGTCTGGCGTCTCCTGGTTGAGGGTCGGCGGGATCACCTGCTCCTCGAGCGAGAGGACCGTGGCGATCGCCTCGACCGACCCGGCGGCGACCGTCAGGTGGCCGAGCATCGACTTCGTCGAGGAGACGGGCACCGAGGGGAGACGCTCGCCGAGGAGCTTGGCGAGCGCGAGCGCCTCGACGCGGTCCCCCTCGCGGGTCGAGGTGCCGTGGGCGTTCACGTACCCGACCGACTCAGGGGAGAGGCCGGCGTCGCCCAGCGCCCGCCGCATCGCCAGGAGCGCCCCGGTCCCCTCGGGGTGCGGGTCGGTCGCGCGCCAGGCGTCGCACGCCCCGCCGAAGCCGAGGACCTCGGCCCGGATCCGCGCGCCGCGCCTCAGGGCCCGCTCGCGCTCCTCCAGGACGAGGACGCCCGCCCCCTCGCCGATCACGAAGCCGTCCCGGTCGAGGTCGAACGGGCGGCTGGCGCGAGCGGGCTCGTCGTTCCGGCGGGAGAGCGCGCCGAGGAGGCAGAAGGAGGCGAGCCCCATCGGGTAGAGCTCCGAGTCCGACGCGCCCGCCAGGACGGCGTCGCACCGGCCGGTGCGGATCCAGCGGGCCGCGTCGCCCAGCGCCTGCGTCCCCCCGGCGCAGGCCGTCATCACGCTCGAGACGGGGCCGAGGAGGCCGAGGTCCCGCGCGACCCTTGCCGGGACCGACCCCGGAGTCCGCCGCTCGGCCGCGAGCGGCTCCACCGACGCCAGGAGCTCCCGGCCGAAGACGGCCCCGTCGAACGGGGCCGAGCGCGACGCCCGCGAGGCCGATACGGGTCCGAACACCTCGGCGTGCCCGTACGTCCCGAGCCCCGTCGCGACGACGACACCGGTCCGTTCCCGGGATCCCGGGTCGAGCGGGAGGGCGGCGTCCTCGACGGCCGAGAGCGTGGCCGCCATCGCCCACTGCGCGATCCGTCCCCGGTCCCGCCAGGTGGGCCAGAAGCGGCCGAGCGCGCCCTCCTCGTCGAACCCGGTGACCTCGCCCGCGATCCGGCTCGGGAACGCCGAGGCGTCGAAGCGGGAGATCGTCCGGACGCACGAGCGGCCGGCGGAGAGCGTCGACCAGAAGTCGCCGAGCGTCGTCCCGGCCGCCGAGACGACCCCCATCCCCGTGACGACGACGCGCCGCCGCGATGGGGCCGCGGGCGTCACGAAGCGCAGTTCTCCGGCGCCGGGGGCTCCGCGGGCGCCCCGCCGAGCCTCCGCTCGAGGTAGTCGACGATCGTCGTGACGGTGATGAGCCGCGCGAGGTCCCTCTTGCCGGGGTTCGCCGGGAAGCGGTCCCACCGGAAGCCGGGCATCCGCTCGCGCAGGCGGGCCAGGCCCGCGGCCATCTCCTCGGGGCCGGCCGCGGCCAGGTCGGCCGAGCCCCTCCAGATCTCCTCCTCGGGGATCTTCAGGTCGAACGCCCCCTCCAGCCGGAAGACGATGTCCAGGAAGTCGATCGACTCGGCGCCCAGGTCGTCGACGAGCGAGGAGTCGGGACGAACCTCCCCGGCCTTCCGGTCGAGGGCGTCGGCGACGATCCCCACGACCGTCTCCTGGATTCGCGTCCGGTCCATTCAGCTCCTCCCGGCCGCAGGCTCCTCGCGGCGGAGGACGAGCGCGGCGGCCTGCCCGGCGAGGCCGAGCGAGGCGACGAGGATAACGGCGCCCGGCGGAGCGAGCCCCGAGAGGAGGAGCGCGGCCGCCGTGGGGCCCGACGCCGCGAGCGAGTGGCCGAGCGACGGAGCCAGGTCGAGGACCGTGGGCGGGCCTCCCCCGAGAGCCTCGCGGAGCGCCGAGTCGAGCGCGGGGCGCTCTCCCGCGGGGCGGAGCGCGTCGAGGGCGGCGGCTCCGACCGACGACGCCGCGACCCCGGCGTCCTGGAGCGCCCCGCGGACCGCCCGGCGCAGGGCGCCCTCCGGCGCCTCCTCGCCGGCGGGGCTCGACGTGGCGAACCCCAGCACCTCGCCGAGGAGGCGCGCCCCGCGCGACAGCGCCCGCTCGCGCTCCTCCAGGACGAGGACCGCGGCCCCCTCGCCGGGGAGGAGGCGCGCCCCGGCGGCGTCTTCCGCGAAGAGCCCGGCCGCTTCGAAGTCGGTCCAGGCCACCGGCTGGAGCGACGTGTCGGCCCCGCCCGAGAGGAGCGCGTCCGCCTCGCCCGTCCCGATCCACGAGGCCCCCTCGCCCACGGCCGAGAGGCCGGCCGCGGCGTCGGTCATGACGGTGCTGTTCGGCCCGCGCGCGCCGAGCTGGATGCCGACGTGCGCGCTGGCCAGGTTCGGCAGGACGACGAGGAGCCAGAGCGGGTTCAGCCCGGAGAGGACGCGCTCGGCGAAGAACGGGACGTCGCCGGCCGCGAGCCGGTCCTCGTCGGGCGCGAGCGCCCGGGAGAGGTCCTCGACGAGGAGGTCCGACCCGGAGGTCCCGAGGACGACCCCGAGCTCCTCGAGCGCCCCCTCCCCGCGGGGCAGACCCGCGTCGGCCACGGCCATCGCGCAGGCGGCCACGCCCAGGCGCGTCCGGCGGTCGGTCAGCTTGAGGGCCTTGGGCTGCTCGAAGTAGGGCCGCGCGTCGAAGCCGCGGACCTCGCCCGCCTCGTGGACGGAGAAGGGCGCCGTGTCGAGGAGGGTCGGAGGGGCGAGCGCGCGCTCCCCTCGCCCGAGCGCCGCGAGCGTCGCGGCCGCGTCCCCGGCCGGGGTCAGGAGGCCCACGCCGGTGACCGCCGCCCGGCGCTTCAACCCTCCCCCTTTGCGCCTCCGGCGAGCCGGGCCAGCTCCTCCTCCAGCTGCCGGCAGCGCTCCGAGAGCCGCCTGAGCTCCCGGCGCATCTCGGGGAGGTGGCGTATGGCCAGCAAGGCGCGGCCCGCCTGCTCGCGCGGGAGCGGAGGCGTCCCGAGCCAGACGCCCGGAGAGAGGTCGTGGGGCACGCCCGACTGGGCGCCGACGACGACGCCGTCGGCGAGCGTGACGTGGTCGGAGATCCCGGCCTGCCCAGCCAGGACGACGAACCGCCCGAGCGTGACGCTCCCCGAGAGGCCGGACTGCCCGATCAGGCAGCAGTGCTCGCCGACCTGGCAGTTGTGCCCCACCTGGACGAGGTTGTCGATCTTCGTCCCGCTCCCGATCCGCGTCGTGCCGATCGTGGCCCGGTCGATCGCGGAGCCCGCGCCGATCTCGACGTCGTCCCCGACCTCGACGTTCCCCACCTGCGGCACCTTCACCTGGACGCCCCGCTCGTCGCGCTCGTACCCGAAGCCGTCCGACCCGACGACGGCCCCGGCGTGGATCCTGGCCCTCTTGCCGATCCGCGTCCCCGGGTAGAGGACGACGTTCGGGAAGAGGACCGAGTCCTCGCCGACGACGACGCCTTCCCCGACGAAGACGCCGGGCCAGAGCTGGCAACGGTCCCCGAGGACGGCGCCGGCCTCCACGACGGCGTGGTCTCCAACGGCGACGTCCGCGCCGAGGACGGCGTCCTTCGACACGGAGGCCGACGGGGAGACGCCCGCTGGCCGCACGGGCTCGGGGTGCAGGAGGCCGAGGAGGGCGACGAGCGCCCGCTTCGGGTGGGCGACGCGGATCGCGGGCTTGCCCTGCGGCTCGACGCCCGGCCCCACGACGACGGCACCGGCTCCGAGCGAGCCGATCCGCTTCTCGAACCGGCGGTCGATGACGACGGCGACCGACCCCTCCGCCGCCTCCTCGACCTCCGCGACGCGCGAGACCCGGACCGAGCCGTCCCCGAGGAGCTCCCCTCCGAGGCGGCGGGCGATCTCGTCGAGCGTGAAGGACGGCATCAGCGCCCCCCGGGCGCCGCGCTGGGCGCCTCGCCCTGCCTCACCGGCGCCCCGGCGTGGGCCGGGGCCCACGTCTCCGGCGCGGTCGCGAGCGCGAGGACGGCGTCGGCCGCCCGCGCCACCGAGCCGCCGCCCGCGACGCGGCGGGCGACCTCGGCCAGCGCGGCCTCCATCTCGCGGAGCCGCTCCGGCGAGCCGAGGAGAGCCTCCGCCTCGGCGGCGATCGCCTCCGCCGTGACGCGCCCCTGGATCAGCTCGGGGACCGCGTGCCGGCCGAGGACGAGGTTCGGAAGGCCGACGGTCTCCGAGTCCATCAGCCGCAGCGCGATGGCCGACCGGACGACGCCGATCGTCAGCTTCGAGACGCGGTAGGCGATCACCATCGGCACGCCGATCAGGGCGGCCTCGAGCGAGGCCGTCCCGGAGGCGAGGAGGAGGAGGTCGGAGGCGCGCATCGCCGCGTGGCTGTCGTCTCCCAGCGTCAGGACGGGCGTCAGGCCGAGCGAGCCGGCCTGCGCGACGATCGTCTCCCGGAACGACTCCTCGGCCACCGGCAGGACGAACCTGAGCGACGGGTCCCGCCGCGAGAGGATCGCGGCGGCGCCGAGGAGGGCGGGGAGGAGCGTCCGCAGCTCCTGCACCCGGCTCCCCGGCAGGACGCCCACGACCCGCGCCCCGGGCGGGAGGCCGAGGCCCGCGCGGGCCCCCGCGCGCTCCTCCGGCGTGACGCGCGACAGGGCCTCGCCGAGGTAGTGGCCGACGAAGACCGCCTTCGCCCCGGCGCGCTGGTAGACGGTCAGCTCGTCGGGGAAGCAGCAGAGGACGGCGTCGAAGCTCCTCCGGAAGACGCGCGCCAGCGAGCGCCAGATCCAGACCTGCGGCGGGAAGTACGAGACGGTCGTCACGCCCCGCCTCTTCAGCCACCGACCGAGGAGGACGTTGAAGACGTCGTTGCCGATCAGGACCGCCACGTCGGGCGGCTCCCGCCGGACGCGGCGGCGCAGCTCGGCGAAGGCCCGCAGCAGCCCGGGAGCCGTCCGGAACGACTCGCTGACGCCGACGGTCCCGAGGTGGTTCGTCGACGCCAGGAGCTCGACGCCCGCGGCGGCCATCCGCGACCCGCCGATCCCGAAGAGCGCGGCGTCCGGCTGGCGGCGCAGGACCTCCGCGCACAGGCGGGCGCCGGCCACGTCCCCCGAGACCTCGCCGGCCGAGACGAGGACCCTCACGCCGCCTCCCGTCGCCGCGCCCGGAGGAGGAGCGGAGTCAGCGCGGCGAGCTGCACGAGCGGGACCGCCACGAGGTGGACGGCGACCTCGCGGCCGGCGACGACCCGGCCGTTGACGAGGACCGAGAGGGCGAGCCGCCCGACGAGGTACGAGCTGGCCAGGACGAAGAGGAGCGCCGCGACCCGTCGCACCTCAGACGCCCCCCTCCGGACGCAGGCTCGCGAAGGTCTGGCGGCCCCACTCGGCGAGCGACTCCCGCAGCCGGGCGTCCCCCGGCAGGTCGAAGACGTGGAAGAGGAGACGCGCGTCGGCCACCCGCTCGCCCGCGGCCTCCGCCACCGTCCGCGCCTCGAAGTCCTCCTGGCCCCTCTGCGTCACCGTGGCCGAGAGGACGAGCTCCTCCCCGGGCCTGACGAGCCGGCGGAACTTCGCCTTCTCGACCATCACCAGGAGCGGCCATCGCGCGAAGCCGTACCCCGCGGCCAGGAGCCAGCCCGCGGTCTGCCCCATCGCCTCGGTCAGGAGGACGCCGGGGACGACCGGCAGGCCCGGGAAGTGATCCAGGAAGACCTCCTCCTCGGGCCGGAAGACCTTCCGGGCCACGGCTCGCCGCCCCGGCTCCAGCTCCAGGAACCGGTCGATCAGGACGAAGCGCACGCGGGGCGCGGCCCCCGCCGGGTCAGACCCCGAGGCCGAGCCCGCTCTTGCGGAGGAAGAGCCAGCCCGCCGCGGCGAGGCTCGCGGCCAGGCCGACGAGCCCCCACTGCGAGAGGGTCGGGACCTCGTTGGCCGCCAGGCCCCCGGTCGGGTTCGGGGCGAGGATCGGGCTCTGGTAGACGTCCGAGTCGGGGACCGTGTCCCCGTCCAGGTCGAGGATCACGGAGTCCGGGTGCCCGTCGCCGTTGCTGTCGGCCAGCGGCACGAAGACCTGCGGGGTCGGGTTGCCGGGCGTGCACTGGAAGTTCGGCTTGACGCCGAGGGCCGCCGACTGGGACCACGGGACCGAGACGTAGTCCGGGTAGGCGTCGCCCGTGATGTCCGACAGGACGAACCCGGTGCTGACGTTCACCGGCCCGCTCCCGCGGTTCCCCGAGCCGGAGACGCCGTCGTAGATGCCGTCCCCGTTGTAGTCGTTGAAGCCGCCGCTCCCCGTGGCGGCGGTGACCCGCTGGCCCTCGCGGACGGCGGCCGACGGGTTCGTCTCGCTGAACGAGAAGGAGATCGCGGCCCCTCCCGCCGTCGCCTGGGTGACCGTCACCGCCTGGCTGCGGCCGTACGTCTGCCGCTCCACGGTCTGGAACCTCCCGCCGCTCATGTTCGTCATGCCGAAGTAGTTCGACGGCGCGGAGGTGTCGCACTGCCAGGGGCTGGTGAGGTACCCGTCCCCGCCGCTGGCCCTCGGGGTGAACGGCGCGTCCACGCCCGGATCGGGCCGGCCGTTGCCGTTCGAGTCGACCAGGGCCGGGAAGTTCGGCCCGAAGTAGCGATTCGTCGACTGCGCCAGGAGGGCGGGCGCGGCCACGACCGCGACGAGGGCGACGGCCACGAGGCAAAGACGGAAGCGAGCGGTCATCGAGTTCCCCTTTCGACGGATCGTCCCCGGGCAAGCTCTGGTCGTGATCTGGGGTGGGCTTACGGCGACGCAGTCTAAGGACCGGGCGGGAACGGCGTCAAGTTGCGCGGCCCGTGGCTGCACCGCCCGTAGACTCCCCCGGCATGCGGGCGGGCCGGGTCGCGCTGCGGCTCTACGGGGCCGGGGTCGAGGCGGTCACCTGGCTCGGCCTCGCCCCGTTCGAGGCAGGGCGGGCGCTGGTGGGCCGCACACCGGCCGGGACGCTCGCCGCGCGCCTCGGGAGGACGGCCCCGGCGGGGCCGCCGCCCTCGCGCCCCCACCTCCTCGTCCACGCGGTCTCGGTGGGCGAGGTGGCGACGGCGGGCGTCCTCCTCCAGGCGCTCTCCCGGCTCTTCCCGGGCCTCTCGGCGGTCGTCTCCGTCGGGAACCGCGACGGGTGGAATGCCGCCGGGAGGCTCCGGGAGCGGCTCCCTGCGGTTTCCGGCGTGACGTACCTGCCCTGGGACCGGCCGCGGGCGCTCCGGCGCTGGCTCGCGGGAAGGGGGTTCGACGGGGTCGTCGTCGTCGAGACCGAGCTCTGGCCGGGGCTCTTCTCGGCCTGCCGCGCGCTCGGCCTCCCGCTCTTCCTCGCCAACGCCCGGGTCTATCCCCGCGACCTGCCCCGCTACCGCCTGGCGAGGCCTCTCTTCGCCGGGGCGCTCGGCGCGGCGACCTGGATCGGGGCGCAGTCGGAGCGCGAGCGGGAGGCCTTCCTCTCTCTCGGGGCGCGGCCCGAGTCCGTGGAGGTGACGGGGAACCTGAAGCTCGACGCGACCCCGTCCGACCGCCCGCTGCCCCCGCCGTGGGAGGAGGCGCTCTCCCGCCGCGCGCCGGTCCTCGTGGCCGGGAGCACCCACCCTTCGGAGGAGCGCCCGCTCCTGGCGGCCGCGGCCAGGCTGAGGGAGCGGTTCCCCGGCCTCCTCCTCGTCGTCGCCCCCCGGCACCCCCGGCGCGCCGGGAAGGTGGTCGAGGAGGCCCGCCGCGAGGGGCTCGTCCCGGTCCTCTGGTCCGCGCCCGACCCGGCCGCCCGTCCCGACGTCCTCGTCGTCGACGAGATCGGGTTCCTCGCCTCGCTCTACTCGCGCGCGGCCGTGGCGTTCGTCGGCGGCAGCCTCGTCCCGAAGGGGGGGCAGAACCCCGTCGAGCCGGCCGCGCGCGGAGTGCCGGTGGTGAGCGGGGCCGACCTCTCGCACTTCGCGGACGTGGCCTCGGCGCTGGAGGCGGCCGGGGCGCTGAGGCGAATCCGGGGCGAGGCCCCCGTGGAGGAGCTGGAGGAGGCGCTCGGCGCCTGGCTTGCCGACCCGGCCTCGGCGCGGGAAGCGGGACGCGCGGGGCGCCAGGCGCTGGAGGCGCTGCGGGGTGCGGCCGACCGGACGGCCCGCGCCGTGGCCGCGCGCGTCCCTTCGACGCCGGCCGTGAAGTCCCTCCCGTAACATCCCGGCCGGATGCCGTCCGGAGACGCCGTCGCGCGCCCCGCGGAGGCCCGGCTCTCCCTGAGGATCCGGGGCGCGGTGCAGGGCGTCGGGTTCCGCCCCTTCGTCTTCCGGCTGGCGACGGGGATGGGCCTGCGCGGCTTCGTGACGAACACGCCGCAGGGGGTCCTCGTCGAGGTCGAGGGTCCTGCGGAGTCGCTCGCGCTGTTCTCGCGAAGGCTCCGCGACGAGAAGCCCCCCCACGCTTCCTATGCCGCATGCGAGGAGGAGGTCCTCCCGCCCGCCGGCCTCCCGCCGTTCGAGATCCGGAAGAGCGGGGCGCAGGGGGCCAAGACCGCGGTCGTCCTGCCCGACCTGGCGACTTGCCCCTTGTGCCTCGGCGAGGTCCTGGACCCGGCCGACCGCCGGTTCCGGTACCCCTTCGCCAACTGCACGAACTGCGGGCCGAGGTTCTCGATCGTCCTCTCGCTCCCGTACGACCGGCCGGGGACGACGATGCGGGGCTTCGAGATGTGCGAGGCCTGCCGGGCCGAGTACGAGGACCCGCGCGACCGGAGGTTCCACGCCCAGCCCATCGCCTGCCCCGAGTGCGGGCCCCAGCTCGCCCTCTGGGACGGAGAGGGTAGCGAGATCTCGACGCGACACGAGGCGCTCCTCCTCGCGGCCGAGGCGCTCCGGAAGGGGCGCGTCGTCGCGCTGAAGGGGATCGGCGGCTTCCAGCTCCTCTCCGACGCGCGGAGCCCCGGGGCGGTCGCGCTCCTGAGGAAGCGGAAGCGCCGCGAGGAGAAGCCGTTCGCGGTGATGCTCCCGTCGCTCGACGCCGCGCGGGAGGCCGTCGCGCTCTCGTCCCTCGAGGAGCGGCTCCTGACCTCCCCCGAGGCCCCGATCCTCCTCGCGCGCCGGAGGGCGGGCGCCTCGGACGCCGTCTGCCCGGAGGTCGCCCCTGGGAACCCGAACCTCGGCGTCTTCCTGCCGTACACGCCGCTCCACCACCTCCTCCTCCGCGAGCTGGGTTTCGCGCTCGTCGCCACGAGCGGCAACCTCTCGGACGAGCCGCTCGCCACCGACGAGATCGAGGCCCTCCGGCGCCTCGGGGGGATCGCAGATCTCTACCTCGTCCACGACCGCCCCGTCGCCCGCCCCGTCGACGACTCGGTCGTCCGCGTCGTCGCGGGCGAGGTCACCGTCCTCCGCCGCGCGCGCGGCTACGCGCCGCTCCCGATCGCGCTCGCGGAACCGCTACCACCTCTGCTGGCGGTCGGGGGCCACCTCAAGTGCACGGTCGCGGTCTCGGCGGGGACCGACGTCTTCCTCTCGCAGCACCTCGGCGACCTCGGGACGGCCGAGTCGGCCGCGGCCTTCACGCGCGCGATCGCCGACCTGACGTCGCTCTACGAGGTGGACCCCGAGGCCGTCGCCTGCGACGCCCACCCCGACTACGTCTCGACCCGGTGGGCCGAGGCCTCGGGGAAGCCCCTCGTCCGCGTCCAGCACCACCACGCCCACGTCCTCTCCGCGATGGCCGAGCACGGCCTCCCGGGCCCCGTCCTGGGCGTCTCGTGGGACGGGACGGGGTGGGGACCGGACGGGACCGTCTGGGGCGGAGAGATCCTCCGCGTCGCCGGGGCCTCCTACGAACGGCTCGCCAGGCTCCGGCCCTTCCCGCTCCCGGGGGGCGAGGCTGCCGTCCGCGAGCCGCGCCGCTCGGCGCTGGGCCTCCTCGTCGCCTCCGGGACGCCGCTCGACGCGAGCCCGGACCTCCCGTGGCCGGGGGCCTTCGATCCGAGGGAGCGCGAGGTCCTCGTCCGGGCGGCCGCGCGCGGCGTCAACGCGCCCCTCACGTCGAGCCTCGGCCGCCTCTTCGACGCCGTCGCCTCGCTCTCGGGCTCCCGGCAGCGCTGCCGGTTCGAGGGGCAGGCGGCCATGGAGCTGGAGTTCGCGCTCGCGGAGGGGTGGGAGGCCGAGGGGGCGTACCCGATTCCTCTCCGCGAGATGCCGGCGGGGCCGGCCGAGGCGGACTGGGGTCCGCTCCTTGCGGCTCTCCTCGCCGACGTCGCGGCGCGGGTGCCGCTGGCAACCGTCTCGGCGAAGCTCCACAATGGCCTCGTGGAGATGGTGGTCGCGGCGGCGCGGGCCGCGGGGGAGCGCCTCGTCCTCCTGACGGGGGGCTGCTTCCAGAACCGGGCCCTCTCGGAGCGGGCCGTGGCGCGCCTGTCGGAGGAGGGCTTCACGCCCCTCCTCCAGCGGCGCGTCCCGCCGAACGACGGCGGGATCTCGCTGGGGCAGCTCGTCGCGGCCGCCCGCCTGAGGGGAGGTGCCTGATGAAGTACCTCGACGAGTACCGCGACGCCGAAGGGGTGCGGAAGCTGGCCGCGGCGATCGGCCGGGCCGCCACGCGCCCCTTCACGATCATGGAGATCTGCGGCGGGCAGACGCACGCCATCGTCCGGTTCGGCTTGGACGAGCTGCTGCCGAGGACGCTGACGCTCGTCCACGGGCCCGGCTGTCCCGTCTGCGTCACGCCGCTCGAGCTCCTCGACAAGGCGCTGGCGATCGCGAAGCGGCCCGAGGTGACGTTCTGCTCCTTCGGGGACATGCTGCGCGTCCCGGGGAGCGCGGGCGACCTCTTCTCGGTGAAGGCCGGCGGCGGGGACGTGAGGATCGTCTACTCGCCTCTCGACGCCGTGAAGCTCGCCCGCGAGAGGCGCGACCGGCAGGTCGTCTTCTTCGCCGTCGGGTTCGAGACGACGGCCCCGGCGAACGCGATGGCCGTCCGCGAGGCCGCGCGCGAGGGGCTCGAGAACTTCTCGATCCTCGTCTCGCACGTCCTCGTCCCCCCGGCGATGGAGGCGATCCTCTCGGCCGAGGACAACCTGGTCCAGGGGTTCCTCGCCGCCGGGCACGTCTGCGCGGTGATGGGGACGCGCGAGTACGACCCGATCGCCGCGAGGTACCGCGTCCCGATCGTCGTGACCGGGTTCGAGCCGATCGACATCCTCGAGGGCGTCCTCGGCTGCGTCACGCAGCTCTCGGAGGGAAAGGCCGAGGTCGAGAACCGGTACGCGCGCGTCGTCCGTCCCGAGGGGAACCTCCCGGCCCGCGCGGTGATCGAGGAGGTCTTCGAGGTGGGCGACCGGGCCTGGCGCGGCATCGGCGTCATCCCCCGGAGCGGCTACCGGCTGCGCGAGAGGTACGCCGCCCACGACGCCGAGCGGAAGTTCGACGTCGGCGCGATCGCGACGAAGGAGCCCGAGGAGTGCATCAGCGGCCTCATCCTCAGAGGCCGCAGGAAGCCCCCCGACTGCGCGGCGTTCGGAACCCTCTGCACGCCGGAGCACCCGCTCGGCGCCACGATGGTCTCGGCCGAGGGGGCCTGCGCGGCTTACTTCCGCTACAAGGCGCACACGGCCTGACGATGTCCGACGACATGTCCAAAGAGAAGCCGACCTTCACCCTCTCCTGCCCGGCCCCGATCCGCGACTACGGAAACGTCCTCCTCGCCCACGGCGGCGGCGGCCGCCTGATGCACGACCTGATCGAGAAGGTCTTCGCTCCCGCGTTTACGAACCCGTACCTCGGCCAGCGGCACGACGGGGCCGTCGTCGAGGTGGGCGGGGCGCGCCTGGCCTTCACGACCGACGGCCACGCCGTCAGCCCGCTCTTCTTCCCCGGAGGCGACATCGGGAGCCTCTCGGTGAACGGGACGGTGAACGACCTCGCGATGTGCGGGGCGCGCCCCCTCTACCTCTCCGCGGCCTTCCTGATCGAGGAGGGGTTCCCCGTCGCGGACCTGACGCGCGTCGTCGACTCGATGGGGAGAGCCGCGAAGGAAGCCGGCGTCCTCGTCGTCACGGGCGACACGAAGGTCGTCGACAAGGGGAAGGGGGACGGCGTCTTCGTGACGACGGCCGGCCTCGGCCTCGTCGAGCACGACCTCGTCATCGCCCCGTCGAGCGTGACCCCGGGAGACGTCCTGATCCTCTCCGGCGACGTCGGCCGGCACGGGATGGCGGTGATGTCGGTCCGCGAGGGGCTCGCCTTCGAGAGCGAGATCACGAGCGACTGCGCGCCGCTCCACGACCTCGTCCTGGCGTGGCTGGAAGCGGGAGTGAAGCTCTGCTGCCTGCGCGACCTGACCCGCGGCGGCCTCGCGGGAGCCGTCGTCGAGATCGCCCAGGACGGGAAGGTCGACATCGAGATGGACGAGCGCGCAGTCAGCGTCCGCGAGGACGTGAGAGGCGCCTGCGAGATCCTCGGCCTCGACCCCCTCTACGTCGCCAACGAGGGCCGCCTCGTGGCTTTCGTGGCCGCGGACGACGAAGCAAAGGCCCTCGCCATCCTCGAACGCCTCCGCCCCGGCCTCGGCGGCGGCAGGATCGGCCGCGTCACCGGCCGCTCGACCCACGGCAACGTCGTCCTGAAGACGGCGGTAGGAGCGTCGAGGCTCCTGACCCTCCTCTCGGGAGAGCAGCTGCCGCGGATTTGCTAGATCCCGGGGAACGTCCTGGCGACTCGAACGACGAAAATAAGCCGCGGAACGCACTGCGATCGTGTCTCGGATGCCCCCGATGTGAGATCCGGCTTCGTCCGGACACTTCTTGACGGCGCTGTTCGGACGAGCGGAGACTCTCTCGAGGAGGTGCGTCGCATGAGGCCGGCCCGGGTGTTGATCCTCCGTCTCTCTCTCTCTCTCTCTCTCTGCTGACGCCCCTCGCTGACCGCCCGGCGAACGCCGAGACCTTCGCGGTCCGCAAGGCCAGGACCGCCTCGGCAACGGTTCAGGTCGAGGCGGTCCTTCGCGACGGAGGCTTCGCCGAGAGGTGGTGCAACCCGTCGCACTGCGTCGTCGTGGCCGATGCGCCGGAGCTGGCCGACCGGCTTCGTTCCCTCGAGCGGCCCGACCTCCTCGCGCTCGAGAAGCTCCCCGACGCGCGCAAGCTCTTCTTCGCCCGCGGGACGTACGACGCGGACACGCGGGTCTTCGACAGCTCCGTGCCGGGCCTCTCGGAGGTTCCGGCCGGCAGCCCGCAGGCGCTCTTCGCGGTCGTCTTCAAGTCGTATCCCGAGGGCGGCTGGCTGGCGGAGCTGGAAGGGATGGGCCTCGTCCCCCTCGAGCCGGTCCCGTCGATGGGGTACCTGGTCTGGGGCTCTCGCACCGCCATCTCGTCCCTGCCGGGGTCCAGGCCGTGGGTCCAGGGTGTCTTCGAGGTCCCGGCGGGCCTGAAGCGGTTCCGCGTGGACACCGTTCCCGCGGGCGACCCTGGGGGGCCCTCGTCGACGGTCGTGACCGTCGTCGACGAGGCGGGGAACGCCGCGCTCGAGGAGCTGAAGCGCCTGAGCACGCGCCCCGTGAACAAGGTCTTCACGACGGGACGGCTGACGGACTACGGCGCGTACCTGACGCCCCAGCAGGGGATCGAGGTCAGCCGGAGGCCGGACGTCCTCGCTGTCAGCCGGCAGCCTCTCGGCGCCGTCCCCGCGGACGAGCGGTCGAACCGGATCATCGGCGGGACGTTCGGGACCCCGGGGACCTCCTGGCCCACCCAGATCGGAACCAACCCGTCGACGCCGCAGTTCTACTGGGATGCCTACATGACCCAGCTCGCGAACGCGGGCATCGACCCTCAGCGCCAGACGATCGGGTTCCTGGACACGGGCGTGGACGAGGGCTTCAGGCGCGAGAACCCGCCGACGGACGACTGTCCCCCGAGCCTTGGGACGGCCGGTCCAGACTGTCGTCTCGTCTTCACGACCGACGCCAGCCTCGACTTCGGCCTGCCCGAGAGGAAGGCCGACGACTGGCGCGACCACGGCTCGGCCGTCGTCGCGATCGCGGGCGGGCGGACGTCGTCTGCACGAGACACGAGAGGCTACGCGTTCGCCCAGGGTGTGGCGCCGGGCGTCAACGTCGCGATGAGCAAGATACTGTTCCTCTGCAACGGCACCGGGAATGATCCGACCGCGCCCAGGCCGCAGGCGCAACCGGGTACCGACGGCATCTACGAAGTCATCGACTTCATGGACATGCAGCAGCTCCTTCGCTACTCGCTCGTCGAGATGACCTGCCCCGGGCAGCTCCCCGAGCGTCCGGCGCCGCCGGAGCCCCCGGTTCGGATCCTCAACCACAGCTGGCGAGTTCCGCCCGGCGGAGGCGCGGACGGAAGGGAGTACGACACGGTCTCGAAGCTGATCGACGTCAGCGCCCGCGACCTCGGTTGCGTCTCCTTCGCCTACCAGGTCGGAGGGACGGCCGTGCCCAGATTCGGAGCCGATGGGGCCGGAGCGCTTCATGTCATAGCTGCCGGAAACCGGACGGCTCCCGCGGGGGACGTCCCGCTGGCCGTCGCTGGCTCGGATCAGGAGGTCGTCAGCCCGGCCAACGCCAAGAACGGCCTGACCGTAGGTGCCACGAGGACCGACGACCCGAGGACGTGCGACCCGGACCCTGGCACCACCACCTGCTGGGGCGCGGAGAACCTCCTCGGCTCGAACCCGCGCGTCGTGGCCGGATTCAGCCGGATCGGGTACCCGAACCTCCGCCTCAAGCCCGACCTCGTCGCGCCCGGCTCCCGCGTCTACGGTCCGTTCACCCAGCGCAACTTCTGGTGCCAAGACATCTGTCTCATCAGGGCCGCACCCGGTTCGGCCTGTGTTCCCCCCGGACCGCCGGACATCTGGTCCTACTTCTGGATGAGGGGGACCAGCTTCGCTGCGCCGGCCGTCAGCGGTGCGGCGGCGCTGGTTCGGGACTGGCTTGGCTCTTCGTTCGGTAGAAGCAACCCTTCGTCCGCACTGCTTCGCGCCCTGATGATCGCCACCGCGAAGAACCTGGTGCCGGCTCGGTCCGCCTGGGGGAGCTGCTGCGACGACCCGGGTAATCCCGCCACGTGCTGGGACTGCTGGGACATGAGGCCCGCCCCGGACCAGTACCAGGGGTGGGGCGGCGCGTCGCTCGATCGGCTTTTCGGGGCGACCAGCCGCTATTACCTGTATGACCAGGGCACGACGTTCACGTCCAACGGCCAGGTCTGGTCGAAGGTCCTCACGATCACCGATCCGACGAAGCCGATCTCTCTGGCCCTGACCTGGACCGACCGGGCCACCGCGACGACGAACTGGAACCTCGTCAACCTCGTCAACGACCTGGACCTCGAGGTGACGATCTGGGACGGTCAGGGCTACCGGGTCTGGGCCGGGAACGTCTACTACTGCGATCGGGACGCCGTGGGTTCGGGCAGGACCGGCTACTCGCTCGACAGCGGCACGACCACCTGCGGCCTGTCGGCCGATCGAAAGAACAACGTCGAGAAGATCGACATCTCACCCGCGAGGATCCCTGCGGGGGCCACACAGATGACAGTGACCGTCAGGGCCTTCGCCCTGACCGGCGACGGTGTCGAGCCGTGTACACGGCCCGGCACGTCCAGACAGGACTTCGCGCTCGCCGTGGAGAACGGCCATGAATAGGAGCCGGTTCATACTTCCCGGTGCCGTCCTTGGCGCCGTTCTCTTCGTACTTTCCTGCAACGCCGCCGAACTCGTCTACGTGCCGGGATTCGAGGTCGGCATCTGGGTCAGCCCCCCCCCGGCGAACTACTCGAAGAGCTGGAGAAGCCAGGGGCTCGGATTCAACCCGACCCCGCAGGCCTTGCGCGTCATCAACAGGAACGTCTACGTCGGGATCGGCCAGCCAGTCCCTCCGATCTCAGGATACGGACTTCTCCTTCCCGGTTCTGGCGAGGAAGTGCCGCTGGCGCGCGGAGCGCTTCCGGTGATCAACGAGCTGGACGTGCCGGAGGGCGTGGTCATCAGCGCCCAAGTCGAGTTCGTACACGGAGAGGACGGCGCCTGCGTTTCAGAATCTGCCCCGGCCGTTCAGGTTCCTCAGGGCCGTGCCCCGCTTCCGGTCTACCGCGGTCTCTTCCCGGCAGGGTCGACGGTCCTCACGAACGAGATCTCGATGGGAAACCCCGCGTTGCCGGCGACCTGCGCCACCCCGAACCAGCAGTACCTCCGGCGTGTGAACGTGACCCTCTTCAACGGCGGCGACGCTCCGGGGACGTTCGTCATCCGGGCGATGCCACGGAGGCGCAGCTCGACGCCGCTCCTCGAGATGTCCGTGACGCTGGAGCCGAAGGAGGTCCGGCAGGTCAACCGCCTTCCGATCCCGATAGTGGTCGACGACACCACGCGGTACATCGGCGGCGTCTCCGTCTGGCTGACCGTCACCTGCGACCAGCCGTTCGTCGGCTACGCCAGCGCCCTCTTCGACGACCCGGAGCCCGGAGCCCTCCCCTTCGAGGTCTTCGCCTTCAAGAAGGGCACGTGAGCCGGCAGGCGAGTCGCGAACCTGGCGAAACGGTGGTCGCCCCGGGGAGGGCCCTGACCTGGACCGATCGGGCCTCCAGCCCGATCTCATGGGACCTCGTCAACCTCGTCAACGACCTGGACCTCGAGGTGGCGATCTGGGACGGCCAGGGCTACCGGGTCTGGGCCGGAAACGTCTACTACTGCGATCGGGACGCCGTGGGCTCGGGCAGGACCGGCTACTCCCTCGACAGCGGAACGACCACCTGTGGGCTACCGGCCGATCGGAAGAACAACGTCGAGAAGATCGACATCTCTCCGGCGAGGATCCCTTCCGGCGCCACGCAGATGACCGTGACCGTCAGGGCCTTTGCCGTGACGGGCGACGGCGTCGAGCCGTGTACGCGACCCGGCACGGCGAGGCAGGACTTCGCCCTGGCGGTGGAGAACGCCCATGAGTGAAAGCTGCGTTCTCCGCAATGGTGTGATCGCCTGCCTCGTTGTGGCCGCGTACGCTCAAGCGGGCGAACCGGTCTACGTCCCCGCATTCGAGTCCACGTTCTGGATCAGTTCGCCATCAGCGGACTACTCGAAGCGGTGGAAGAGCCAGGCCCTTGGCGTCAACCCGACTGCTGAGGTTCTCCGGGTTACCAACACGAACGTCTACGTGGCTCTCGGCGCGGCGGTCCCCCCGCTTTCCGGAAGCGGGCTGCTCCCGCCAGGGTCCGCCGAAGAGGTGCCACTGGCACGTGGTTCGCTCCCCGTGTTCAACGAGTTGGACGTGCCCGAGGGCGTTGTCATCAGCGCCGAGGTCGAGCTGGTGTACACCGACGGTACATGCGACGGGGATGTCATTCCCGGTGGCTCGATGGCCGTGATTCCCCAGGGCCGTGCCCCTCTCCCTGTCTATCGGGGTCTCTTCCCGGCTGGGTCGACCGTGGTCACCAACGAGATCTCGATGGGGAATCCCGCCCTTCCGCCAACCTGCGCGACACCCAACCAGCGGTACCTCCGGCGCGTGAACGTGACGCTCTTCAACGGCGGCGACGCTCCGGGGACGTTCGTCATCCGGGCGATGCCGCGGAGGCGCAGCGCGACGCCGCTCCTCGAGACGTCCGTGACGCTCGAGCCGAAGGAGGTCCGGCAGGTCAACCGCCTCCCGATCCCGATCGTGGTCGACGACACCACGAAGTACATCGGCGGCGTCTCCGTCTGGCTGACGGTCACGTGCGACCAGCCGTTCGTCGGCTACGCCAGCGCCCTCTTTGACGACCCGGAGCCCGGAGCCCTCCCCTTCGAGGTCTTGGAGTTCAAGAAGGGGATTTGAGCGAGGACCGTTCTACGCCGAGACCGACCGCGAGGCGCCGAGGGTCGATGGGTCCTGGATCCCCGTCGCTCGCGACGTTCCGCGGCGAACGAAGTGAGCCCTCTTGGATTCCGGGTCAGGCGCCGATGATCTCGTTGAGGCCCTCGATGATGGCAACGAGCTCCTCGGGAGGCAGGTGGCCGATCTTCTGACGCAATCTCTCGGAAGCGAGTGCGCGGATCTGGCTGATCTTGACCCACGAACGCCTTGGCATCGAAGCGGGCGGGAGCTCGAGAGTGAGCGGAAAGCCGGCCCGGGGTTCGGAGCCCGTGATCGGAACGGCTATGACGATTCCCGAGCGCTCATTGAAGAGGTCGTTGCTGAGGACGAGGACCGGACGGCTTCCGTGCTGCTCGTGACCGTGGCCGGGCTCGAGGTCTACCCAGAAGACGTCTCCCCTCAGTACTCGGGCCATGGCAGATCCGCGGTCCAGCCTTCGTTGGCCCAGGCCTTCTCCTCGGAGGGGTCGAGCTTGGCGCACTCACGAGCGAGGCGTGAGTGGTCGAGGCGATCGAGCTTCTCGACGAGAGCGTCCTGGATGGCCTTGCTCCGGCTGGGGAAAACCCCGGAGCGCACCAACCTGTCCACCCGCTGGAGCGCGCCGCGATCGAGGGAAACAGCTATCTTCGCGACTGCCATGACACGATGGTACGACTCCTGGTCGTACCAATCAAGAGTGCCGTGCGGAGACGGCGAGGCCGCCGATGAGCGCCCACGGCTTCCTCGCGCTCCTGAGCGCGCGAGCGGCCGCGGCGAGCGCGAGTTCGAGCGGGCTCGTCGTCCCTGCCCTCCGGGCGTCGCCCCGTCCGCGGCGGCGCATCGGATCAGGCTCCTCTCGGCCAGGCCCGCGGGCGCCCGATGCCGTCGCCGTGCTCGGCACCCGGCCTCTCCTCGCGCCAGGCCTGGACGAGGGCCTCGATCCGGGCGCGGCTTGCACCGGATGCTCGCGACGGAGTCGTTTCCGGACCAGCGCCTCGGCGAAGTCGTAGAGGACGAAGGCCGTCCGGAGGCGTTCGGCGGCGGTCCCACGGCTCTCCACGAGCCGATTCTGGAGCCCCATCCACGTGCCGCCCACATCCGGGGTGAGACGCCGCTCGAGCCCCTCAGCGCCAGATCCCGAGGAGGCGCCTCAGGACGACGACCTGGCCGGCGTGGAAGGCGTTGTGGTCGGCGACGAGGAGACACTCCCGGAGGTAGGTCTGGCCGTTCCCGTGCGGGATCCTGGCGCCGAGGTCGAGGGCGGGATCCCGGAACAGGCGTTCGAGCTCCCGCCGGTCGGCCCGGATGGCCGCCAGGCTCCGCTGCCAGGCGCGCGGGTCCGGCGGCTCGGGGGAGGCGGGCCAGTAGTCCTCGGGCCAGCGCGGCTCGCGGTACGCGGGGTCGCGGCAGAAGTCGAGGATGTCGCGCTGGGCCAGGCGAACGTGCTCCACCAGCTCCCAGAGCGAGTAGGGGAGCCCGTGGGGCCTGACGCCGCGAAGGCGCGCCGGGACGCCGCGCAGCGCCGTGTCGAGGTCGACGTGGGCGTCGCGCCAGCGAAGCGGCGCCGTCAGCCGCGCCCGGAGCTCCCTGTCGGTCCTCATGGCCGCACCTCCTGAATCCGTGCCGTCGGGGGCGGCTGGTATCTTCGCGCGGTGCCCCTCCTCCTCTTCGTGGCGCTCGAGGCGGTCACCATCGCCGCCCTTGTCGTCGCTGTCCGCAGGGTCTCGCGGCGGTCCGAGCTGGTCTCTCGGGTCCGGTTCTCGCTCTGCGCGGCGGCGCTCCTGGTCGGCGTCCTCCTCCTCGAGCCGCGTCTAGCGCACCCGGGCCGCGACTCGGTCACGACGGCGGCGGCGGCGGTCCTCGTCCTCGTCGCGCTCCACGTCGTCCTGCAGGTGGTCGACCACCTCGTCTGGAAGAGGCTGCTGGAGCCACGGCACGTCTCGGTGCCGCGGCTCCTCTTCGACGTCTTCAACTTCCTCGTCCTGGCCGGGGTCGGCGCGGCCCTCCTGAAGTCGCTCTACTCCGTCAACCTGACCGGCTTCCTCGTCACCTCGACCGTTCTCTCGGCGATCCTGGGCCTCTCGCTCCAGGACGTCCTGGCGAGCCTGATGGCCGGGATCGCCCTTCAGATCGAGGGCTCCGTCTCGCCGCGGGAGTGGGTGCGGGTCGGCGACAAGGAAGGGGAGGTCGTCCAGACCAGCTGGCGGACGATCACGCTGAAGGCCCGCGAGGGGCACCACGTCGTCCTGCCGAACGCGAAGGTCGCCCGCGAGGAGCTGGTGAACTACTCCCGCCCGGGGCCGCTCGAGAGGCTGCGGGCGACCGTCGGGGTGGCGTACGCGCACCCCCCGGGCGAGGTGAAGGCCGCCCTCGAACGGGCGGCGCTCGGCGCGGAGGGGGTCTCGCCGTCGCCTCCTCCGGAGGCCATCGTGACCGCCTTCGGGGAGTCGGCGGTCGAATACGACCTGAGGTTCTTCACGCTCGACTTCGCGCGCGCCCACCAGGTGCGCGACGCCGTCCTCACGCGGGTCTGGTACGCGCTGAGGCGGGCCGGGATGGAGATCCCCTTCCCGCGCCGGGAGGTGGCCGTCCACCACGTCTCGGACGCGCAGGCCGCCGAGAGGGCGGAAGCCCTCCGCCGCGACAGCTTCGACGTCCTCCGGAGCGTGCGGACGTTCCACCCGCTGACCGACGAGCAGGTGCGCTCCCTGGCGCGGACGGCGCGGCTCGAGCGCTACACCGCGGGCGAGGCGCTGGTGAGGCAGGGAGACGAGGGGCGCTCGCTCTTCGTCGTCCGGTCCGGCCAGGTGCGCGTCGAGCGGACCGACGCGGACGGGGCGCGGCGGGAGCTCGCGAAGCTCGGGCCGAGCAGCTTCTTCGGCGAGACGAGCCTCCTGACCGGCGAGCCGCGGTCGGCTTCGGTCGTCGCCCTGACCGAGCTCGAGGTCGTCGTCGTCGAGAAGGACGCCTTCGGAGCGGTGATCCTCTCCGACCCCCGGCTCGTCCGCGACCTCTCGCTCGAGCTGGAGCGTCGCGCGCAGGAAGAGGCCCGCCTCTCCGCCGAGCCCGGGCGCGCCGCCGCCACGAGCGTCGAGGACTCCGGGAGCTTCCTCACCCGGATCCAGCGCTTCTTCGGGATCGAGGGCTGACGAGGGCCACCGGGCGCGCCGCCCTACCGGCTGCCCTGGCCGTCTCCCCCGAGCAGGCGCTTCATCTTCATCAACAGCCCCCCGCGGGTGATGCCGAGGAGGCCGGCGGCCTTCGTCTTGTTCCCGCCCGAGGCGCGAAGGGCCTCTTCGATCGTGGCCCGCTCGACGGCGTCGACGCGGTCCTGGAGCAGGAAGGAGGCCGGCGGCGCGGCGGGCTCGGGGGTCGGGGGGACGGGGGCCGGCCCGGGCGCCGGCGCGGCCGTCGACGGCGGCGCCGTCGCTGGCGTCGCGGCCTCCCGCTCGCGCTGCTCTTTCTCCACCGCCCAGAGGACGGGTCCGAAGTGCTCGGCCATGAGCGTGCCGCCGTCGGGGCAGAGGAGGACGGCGCGGTGCACCTCGGCCTGCAGCTCGCGGACGTTCCCGGGCCAGTCGTGCCGCGTCAGGACCGAGAGGGCCTTCCGGCTGATCCCGTCGACGCGCTTCCCGTGCTCGGCCGCCGCGGCCTGAGCGAACCGGAGGACGTAGGCCGGGACGTCCTCGCGGCAGTCCCTCAGCGGCGGGATGTGGAACCGCAGGCCCCGCAGCCGGTAGAAGAGGTCGGCGCGGAAGCGGCCGTCGCGGACGTCCTGCTCCAGGTCCCGGTTCGAGGCGGAGATCACCCGCAGGTCGACCTTCCGCGGCGCCTGCGCGCCCAGGGGGTGGACCTCGCGCTCCTGCAGGAACCGGAGGAGCTTGGCCTGCAGCGGCGGCGCAAGCTCGCCGATCTCGTCGAGGAAGAGCGACCCCCCTTCGGCCTGCAGCACCCGCCCGACGTGGGGGTCGACGCCCGTCGCGATCCGGCCGTGGATTCCGAAGAGCTCGGACTCGAGCAGCTCCAGCGGGATCGCGGCGCAGTTGATCGGGACGAACGGCCCGTCGGGCCGGGGGCCGGAGAGGTGGACGAGCTTCGCGAACAGCTCCTTGCCCGTCCCGGTCTCGCCGAGGAGGAGGACGTCCATCCGGCTCCTCACCGTCGTCCGGATCTGGCGCAGCAGGCCCGTCATCGCGTCCGAGCCGCCGATCACCATCCCCTCCGGGACGACGACCTCGGGCAGGTCGGCCCGGCGGAACCGCGCGGCGGGGTGGTCCTCGCGGTTCGAGGCCGGCTCCAGGGCCTCCCGCTTCAGGAGCCGGTGGGCCAGGAAGCCGACCAGCTCGTGCTTCCAGGTCGCGTCCGGACCGGACCCGGGCGAGAAGACCGCGGCGAGCGCGCGCGGGCCCCCCTCCTCGCCCGCGGGGGAGGACGCGAGGAGCACCTCGCACCCCTGGACGACCCTCAGCACGGGAGCGTGAAGCCACCGCTGCGCGTCTTTCCGGCCCTGCCCGGGCGGATGAGCCGGGAGCGGAAGGAGGTCCGGGAGGAGCGTGTCGACCGGGAAGGCCCCGGCGACGGCCCTGGCGACCGGGGAGCCGGCCCCGTCGAGGCCGAAGAGGACGAGCCCGGCGGCACCCAGGATCGGCCGGGCAGCGTCCATCGCCTCGAAGAGGTCGCCCGCCCGGAGCGGACCCCGGTGCTCCAGCTCGCGGATGAAGCGGAGCGCGGCCGCCGGCGAGCCTCCGCCGACGACACCCGAGTCCGTCTCCCGCTCGGGGCGGGCCACGTCCCGGGGCCCCTTCGGCGACCGGGAGACGGCGAAGGCCACCTCGAGGTCGGATGTCGACTCCTCCTCGATCGAGAGCGTCGCCGCGCCGAGCTGGAGCTGCATCCCCTTGACGAGCAGGACCTCCCGCAGCTTCCGGTCCCCGACGGCCAGGCCGTGCCGGGAGCCGAGGTCTGTGACGACGACCCCTCCCGGGACGGCCTGCAGCCGCGCGTGCCGCCTCGAGACGCCCGGGAACGGCAGGATCAGGTCCGCGCCGGGGCGCGACCCGACCTCGACCGGGACCTCCGGCAGCCGGAACCTGAGTCCGCGCTCCCCGTACCTTGCGACGAGGCACTGCACCCGGGACGCCCTCCGTCTCGACTCATCCTAGCAGGCGGCGACTGCGCAGGTCCGTCAACGACAGCGAGCTCATCGGGTGTGCGTTCGGCAAACGAGAAGGCGCGGGCCCTGCCCGGGCGGCACCTCCGGACCGCCGAGCTTTCGCCGTCAGGACCACGGCGGGAAGCCCGGGGTTCGTCGGACGCTTACTCCGGAGGAGCCGTTGAGGACCGAGACCTCTCGGCTGTCGGACAGGTTGGTGGTCAGGCGTCAGTCCGTTGGTCCGCCCGCTCGTGCGGATCCGTCACGGCGCCAGGCACGACACGGCGAAGTTGAAGTAGGCCTGAAGCTGGACCATGTCGGCCGGGTCGACGATCGTGTCGTGCGTCAGGTCGGCCATGGCCGCGGGGGCGCCGAAGGGCGGCACCTCGGGACTGACGGCGAAGTTGAAGTAGGACTGGAGGACGACCATGTCGGCCGGGTCGACCGCGCCGGTGAGGTCGAGGTCGCCGTACATCCGGACTGTGACGTTCCCAGTCGCGGAGCCGATATTGCCGGCCGCGTCACGGAACCGGAAGGTCACGGCAGTCGAGCCGGAAGGGAAGCAGTACGTCGCGTCGTCGATGTCGACGTTCCCCACCTGGTTCGCGAGCCGAGTCGGGTTCGGGTCGCAGTTGTCGGTTGCGTACCCGCCGCCGAGCCAGGTCGCCAGGGCAGTCGACGTGGCGCCTGTGGCACCGCCGGCCGGGGCGGTTCCACAGCAGGTGCTCTGGTACACGGTGATATCCGCGTGGGCAGGGACGCCAGGGATCAACGTCGCCAGAAGAGCCAGGAACGTCGTTCGGACGGCGGCCTTCATTCTTCCCTCTCCTTCAGATTCCAGCACAAACGAGTATGGCATGAGAGAACCGGATCGACCGTCGAGGCTGTGACAAGGTCAGTGTTGCTGGTGCCTAGGACCGGGCCTAGCGGGTGGTGGCTCACCGGGACCCGCCACGAGGATCCGACCCAAGGGAGTCGCCAGGGTCGGGGGCCCGGGATCCGTGGGCGGCGGCGTTCTCCCGCCGCTCACGGTCCACAGGCGGGGTGGGGCGGCTCTCTTGCGCTCTTCTCACGTCCGACTGCCCGACCCTACGGAGCGGTGACAACCGGTGGCGTCGGATCCGGCTCCACGGTGATCTCGGCGCTTCCGCTCGACGTTCCCGTCCCAGCCGCGCTTCTCACCACCGTCACCGTGTAGACCGTCGAGGCCGTGGGGCTGACCGCCCGGGTCGCCGGCGAGGACCCCACACCCGTCTGGACGTGCCCGTCGGACCATGTGAGGTCCCAGGGGCCGGTACCCGTCAGCTCCGCGGAGATCGTCGTCGAGAGGCCCCGGCAGATCGTCCCGGAGCCCGAGACCGTCGCCGTCGGGAGGGGGTCGTCGTCGTTGATCGTCCCTTGCCCCTGCGGGTCGGCGATGGTGGCGGCCGCGGCGGAAGAGAGGTTCACCAAGAAGACCTCGTTCGCCTCGTTCACCGGATCGCCCAGCACCGGGACCACGATGGGCCGTGTGGTCGTGCCCGGGTTGAACGTCAGCGTACCGCTCCTCGCCGAGTAGTCGCTCCCCGCCGTCGCTGTCCCGTTCGCCGTCGCGTAGGCCACGGTCACGGTCTGCCCCGACGCCGCCGACAGCGTCACGGTGAAGCTGGCGTCGACGGATCCGCTGTTTCCCTCCGAGACCGTCACGTCGTTGATAGAGAGCGAGGGTTGGGCGTCGTCGTCCGTGATCGTCCCCTGGCCCTGCCCGTCCGCGAGCGTCGCGCTCGTCGGGCTCGAAAGGTTGACGTAGAACGTCTCGTTCGCCTCGTCCAGGGTGTCCCCGAGGACCGGGACGACCACCGGCTGCGACGTCGTGCCCGGCGGGAACGTCAGCATGCCGCTCGTCGTGGTGTAGTCGCCCCCAGCGGTGGCCGTCCCGTTGGCCGTCGCATACATGACCGTGACCGTCAGCCCGGACGCCGCGGACAGCGTCACCGTGAAGCTGGCGTTGACCGACCCGGAGTTGCCCTCGGTCACCGTCGCATCGCCGATCGAGATCGTCGGCGGCGCGTCGTCGTCCGTGATCGTCCCGAAGCCCTGGCTGTCGTTCAGGATGACGCTCACGGGGTCGGAGAGGTTCACGAAGAAGGCCTCGTCCAGCTCGTCCTTCGTGTCGCCCAGGACGGTCACGCTCACCGCCCGCGATGTCGTCGGCGGGTCGAAGGTCAGGACCCCGGACGTCGCGACGTAGTCGCTCCCTGCGAGAGCCGTGCCGTTCGCGGTCGCGAAGTCCACGCTCACCATCTGCGTGGGCGTGCTGGAGAGACTGACCGTGAAGATCGCGGTAGTCGTCCCCGAGTCGCCCTCCAGCACCGTCGCGTCCCCGATCGAGACGAGAGGCACGAGCACCGACGTCACAGCGAGGTCGTAGTTCGTGTCGTGACCGACGCTTCCGAGTGTGTTCGTCACCCGCACATAGGCCGTCGTGTTGACCGCGCAGTCCCAGACCACGATCCGGCCACCCTCGAGGAACTGCGACCCTCCTCCGTCCCACTCGAGACGCAGCCAGGGCTCGACGTTGGCTCCCAGGTGCTCCGTCAAGACCGTGTAGCGCCGTCCCGCCTGCGCCGTGAACCGCACCCAGTCGACGGTGTCGTCACCGCCTCCCAGGACGCCCGCCTTGAAGTTGTGCGTCTGCCTGAACCCGTAGACGTCCAGCGGGTCCAGGACCTTCGCGTCTTCGCGGGTGTTGTCGTTCTCGTACTGGTCAGCGGGAGTGCCTCCAGGAACGAGAAGGTCCATGTCGAGGCGGTACCATCTATCGTCGAAGAAGTTAACCCACGTGTCAGAGGTCCCACCCGTGGGATCACCTTTGTTCAAATGAACGAAGAAGGTGCTTTCTTCCGGGTTCCCTGCCTCGACGTAGCCCATCACCGGGACCTGATGCGGTCCGCCAAAGTAGAGGTCTGGACACACAACCTCCCAATCTGGGTCCGGGCAGTACGACCCGACCGAGAGCGGCCTCCCGGCGTCGATCTCGGCCTTGAGCTCGTCGAAGTACCCCTCCTTCCCTGCCTGGCTGTCTACGCCGGGCCGGTAGCTGATCGAGAACGCGAGGCCCTTCCCGCTGGTGATGGAGCTGAGAATGCTCGCTTCCGGATCCTGGTTCACGTAGTACCGAAGAGCGAGCTCCGAAACCAAAGCCGCCACGTTCGCACCGTCATGGCCAGGTGCCGTCGGTTGAGTGTCCTCGTTCTGCTGGGCCACTCCGTTGTCGACGAGGTTCCAGTACGTCACGCCATTCGAGTAGCTGTTGCGGTCCCAGTACGCCAGAACGCCGGCATTGGCTGTGGCCCAGCATATTCCCTTGGCACACGGCTCCCCACACCACGGTACGTACTCATCGTTATCGTTGATGTACTCTGGCAGCGGTTGTGGCAGGCCGTTCGCGGAGACGATCCTGTAGTCGTCCGCCTTGACGGGCTCGTTCTCCACGGTCGCGGTGCTGGCGAGAAGGTTGGTCTTGGTCGAGTCCCAGATCTCCACGGTGAAGTCGAGGTTGGTGTTGCCACGCGTGCCCGTGAAGTAGCTCGCGAAGTCGGCCGACGAGAACGTGAAGTACTCGTAGCTCACGCCCGAGGAGATCGGCCACGCGTAGTTCGACCACCACGAGTGACCGGTCGTGGGGCAGATCATCTTCGCGAAGACGTTCGTCGTCCCCGACGTCACCTCGCCGGAGACCCCGAGCTCGAAGCTGAAGACCTCCCAGTAGTTGTCGTTGTCCGCGTCGGTCAGGCCGGCGAAGTTCCGGATGCTCCCGTGCGCCGAACACTGGACCACCCGGAACGTGCTCGCCCAGGTCCAGGAGTCCGTCTTCACCCACTGGGAGTTGATGTAGGTCTCCGTCTTGACGGCCTTGGAGAACTGGCCGAGCTGGGCCGTCGTGGGCGTGAACGTCGTCGAGAACGTGGCGGTCCCGTTCGCGGGCACGGTCGACGGCCCGAGGACCGGGCTGAGGTCCCAGCCCGCGGCGCGATCGCGGTCGAGCCGAACCTCGACCCTCACGCTCTGGCCGGTCGCCTGCTTGTTCCGGACGACGGCCTGGAGGGTGAGGGGCGTCCCGGGAACGACGAGGCTGGTGTCGGTCAGCGGAACGCCGTCCTTGAGGACTTCGAGGGACTCGACGTAGGGCCAGTCCCGGCGAAGAGTGAGGCTGTTGCTTCCGGAGGCGATCGTGATGCCGCCGGCCGCCCAGAACTCGCCGAGGGTGTCGAACGGATTCGCGCCCTCGTAGTAGGCCTCGAAGTTGTAGTAGGTGCCGACAGGGAGGTCGGTGTAGCTGACCTGCCCGCTGGAGTTGGCCGCGACGGGCGGGTCCGGCGTCCCGCCGACGTACCTCACGAGCTTGGCGAAGGGCTTCGGGTTACCGTTCTGGTCCTGGATCGTGACCGTGAGGTTCCCGGTCGGCAGCGAGTATGTGACGGACAGCGTCGGCTGCGTCGAGGGGCTGGCTTCCCTCGAGTTGGCCATCTCGACGTTTCCTCCCGCCGGTTTGGGGGCGGCGCCGAACCGGAACCCGTGGTTGCTGGACGGTGACGCATACCAATCCCGGACGGTGGTCGTGACGTCGAACACCTTGGGGGAAGCGGTACCGGATCCGGCCGCGAAGCTGGTCAGGGACGTGGCCGCCGGCTGGTTCATGAACGTGATCGTCGACTCCGACCAGGAGCCGAGGACCTTCTCGAGGTACGCGGTGAAGCTGCCCCCGCGTCCGGAGAACCTCCAGGTCAGCGTGGCGGAGTCGATCGTGGCACCGGCCGGGATGCTCGACAGGTCGAAGCGAATGTAGGCGAGGTCGTAACCCCAGTAGGTGTTGAGGCAGTAGCTGTTGTCCGTTCCGAAGATCAGCCTCCCGGCGGGACAGGGGCTGGTCCCGGTCCCGAAGTTCGTGTTGGGCGCGGCCTCCGCGACGGTGGCATCGGCGACGAGGGGCGCCGTGATCGTCGTGGCGGCGCTCACGGGGCCGGCCGCCCAGAGGGAGCAGAGCACGAGGAACGCGGCACCGCGGTTCCGGAACCGCGGCCCGTGGATCGCGGACGGCTGCTCGAGGTGCACTGCGTGGCCCCTCTCGTCCCTTTCCTGGCGTCTCACTTCTGGCCTCCGGTCTCGGAGCCGAGTCGGGCCGGCTGGGCGGCGGGCGAGCCGGGCGGGATCGGCACCTTGGTGTCCCCGGGGCGAGGAAGGTATCGCTGCCACGCGCGGAGGTTCTTCGCCCTGAGGGCCTCCAGGTCCTGCGTGTCAGCGGGGCTCTTTGCGGCCGCCAGCTGTTTCTCCGCGGCACGCCTGCGTGCCTGCAGCTCCGCCTTTTGCGCCGTCCGCCGCGTCTCGAGGTCGAACACGATCGCTCCCGCCGGTCCCGACTCGCCGGCGGCCTCGTAGGTGACGGAGAACGGGTCGAGGAAGAGCGGCCGGGTGATCAGGAGCGACGGCGAGACCTCGCGCAGCCGCGCCTGCGCCTCCGCCTTCTCGACGAGGAAGGCCGGCAGCCCCTTCTGGCACTTCCGGACGACCGGCATCGAGCTCCGCGCGCCGGTGAAGACGGTGCAGAAGATCTCCCCGCCGACGAGGGCGCGGCGCGCCTCGGCGAGCTGTCCGGCGAGCTTCGAGAGCTGCGCGTCCCTGTCTCCCGCGTTGCCGCCGGGCGCGCTCCGGACCTCGGCGATCGAGCGCTGGAGCTGGAGAACGCTCTCCTGCCCCCCGGTGACACGGGCCTCGACGTCAGCTGCCGAGACCGCGGGGACGTCACCCCCGACCCGCGCGAGCAGCACGGCATACGACGCCGGCCGGTCGTCGAGGTCCTCCAGGACGTAGTGGGACACGTAGCGCCATGCTCCGGGATAGAACAGATTCACCTCGGCCAGTGCCGCCGTGATGGCAGCCTCCGGCGGGATGACGAGGTCCTCCCCGGCCAGCGGTGCCTGCGCCCACGCCAGCGTGCCGATCCCGCTCGCTGCGAGCGCCGGGACCAGCAGCAGGAGGCAGAGCAGGTGGCGACGCCTGCGTTCGGCGCGGGAGGCCAGCGAGAGAGCACGAAGCGGGGAACACGCACCACAGAAGCGGTCGACGTTCGACATGTTTAGGGCTGCCGCAAGGGGGATGCCGGGAAGAAACGGTCAGTGATGAGCCGTCAGTCCTAGTTCCTGTAGAGCAGACGATCTATGCCGAGGCGGCTACGCGTGTTGTGACTGTTCGGTGACGTCTAGTTGGTGGGCGCTGTGGCGGTCAGGCATCGAGCGCTGGTATCGGGTCATAGGGAGTCGGAGTGGCCACTAGAATCTGCGCCCGGAACGGTCTTCGAGACGCGCGAACGGGGGGAGGAGCGGGGGCGAGTGACCGAGGAAGCCCGCACGGGGTCGCTGCCGGGGGGCGAGCCGGAGCGCGAAGGGTCCATCCGGATCTTCGCGCCGGGGGCGGAGATCGGCTCGCGGTACGAGGTCCGGCGTGTGCTGGGCCGGGGCGGGTCGGCGGTCGTGTACGGGGTCTTCGACCGGGAGCTTCGGCGCGACGTGGCGCTGAAGGTGCTCCGGTCGGACCGGATGGACGAGGCGGCGCTGAAGCGGTTCCGGCGGGAGGCCGCCGTGGCGCGCGACGCCGACAGCCCGCTCCTGGCCCGCGTGTTCGACATCGGGCGGGTCGGCGAGACGGTCTTCCTGACGATGGAGGAGGTCGTCGGCGAGTCGCTCCGCGACCGGCTCGCGCGCGGGCCGCTCCCCGAGGAGGAGGCCGTCGCCCTGGCGTCGTCGGTCCTGCGCGCGCTCGCCGTCCTCCACGCGCGGGGGGTCGTCCACCGCGACGTCAAGCCGGGGAACATCCTCCTCCCCGAGTCCGGGGGGCTGAAGCTGGCGGACTTCGGCCTGGCTCGCCGGTGGGAGGGGGACGAGAGCCGCGCGACGGAGACCGACGGGCTCGTCGGGACGGTCGAGTACCTCTCGCCCGAGCAGGCGCTCGGGCACGACGTGGACGCGCGGACCGACCTCTACGCCCTGGGCGTCCTCCTGTTCGAGATGCTGACCGGGAGGCTCCCGTTCCCGGGGAAGACGCCGCTCGGTGTCCTGGCGTCGCGGCTCTCCGAGCCGGCTCCGGACGTCCGCGAGGTCCGGCCGAGGACGCCCGCGTGGCTCGCGTCCGTGATCGCGCGGCTCCTGGAGAAGGACCCGGACCGGAGGTACGCCTCGGCCGAGGCGGTCCTGCACGACCTGGAGACGCACCGGGCCTCCCGCCGGCCGTTCCGCGGCGCCGTGTGGCGCCGGCTGGCCGCCGTCGGGGCCACCGTCGCCTTCCTCGCGGGGCTCGGCCTCGTGGCGGCCTCGTACGCCCGGCGTCCACGGCTGGCCCAGCTCCTCCCGCTCACCTCCTGGGGCGCCGCGGCGGTGGACCCCCGGGGCCGGACCCTCTGGACGCGCGACGACCTCCAGCCGGGGGAGTCCGCCGTCCCGCTGCGGATGGCCGGTCGTCCCGGCCTGGACGTGGCGGCGATCCCCCGGGCGCCCTTCGACTTCGACCAGGACCGCGCCCACCGTCTCCAGGTCCTGGACGGCGCGACGGGACGGGCCCTGTTCGAGTTCCCCCTCCCGCGGGGGGCCCCGGACTACCCGGACTTCTCGCCGGTCTTCAAGCCCCACCGGATGAGCGCGGTCGACCTGGACGGGGACGGGGCCGACGAGGTGGTCGTCACAGAGAACCACGTCCCGTACTGGCCCTGCTACACGATGGTCTGCGAGCCTGCGCTCCGCAGGGCGTGGATCGTCTGGTACGGGTCCGGGAGCCACCACCTGCTCGGGGCCCTCGACCTGGACGGCGACGGGCGGAAGGAGCTGATCCTCTCCGGCCTGAACAACCGGATGGGCTGGCACGCGGACTTCGCGGCCCTCCGGGTGCCGCCCTGGAGCGCGAGCATCGGCCGGTCGGCCGCCGTGCCCGCCCAGGCGTTCTCCCCCGACCGGACGCGGAGCTGGGCGCCGTCCCCGGCCCTCCTCTGGTACGCCCTCGGCCCGCCGCCGAACGTGCCGATGGCCGGGAGCGACGTGAAGCTCGACGTGGAACGGCGGGCGATCCGCGTCCCGGTCCTGGGCGGGGGCGCCTTCGAGCTGGGCCTCGACGGCTTCGAGAAGGGGATCGGCGGCGGCGACGTCGCCGTCCGGGCCGCGAGCCGCGAGCGGGCCTACGCGCGGCTCCGGGACGTCACGCAGCTGTCGGGAGGGGGGCACCGGGCGGCGGCGGTCGGGGCGGCGCGCGAGGCGCTCTCGCATGCCGAGGCCGCTTCCGACCGCCCCCTGGCCGACTGGGCGCGGCGCGTCCTGGGGAGGACCCTGGCCGCCGACGGGCGCGTTCCCGAGGCGGTGGCGCTGTTCGAGCAGGCCTCGCGCGACCCGCAGGCCGGGCGCGACGCGGCCTTCGACGCCGCGACCGCCTTTCACTTGAACGGCGACCTGCCCCTGGCGGCGGAGTGGTACCGGCGGGGCCTGACGCCCGGCGGCGAGGCCGAGTACGGGCGGATGAAGTACGAGTTCCTCGAGGGGCTCCTCTTCGCGCTGACCGAGATGGGGCGCCCCGACGAGGCCCGCCGCCGGATCGAGGAGTTCGCCGCCGCCTCTCTGCTGACCGGGATCGGAGACCTCGCGATGTACCGCGCCTACGTGGCCTGGCGGTCCGGCGCGGCCCTCCCGGCGGTGGCCCGCCTCCTCCCCGGGAACACCGACCTCTTCCGCTACTGGGAGCTGGAGGTGCGCCTGGCCTCGGGGGAGGACCCGGCGACGCTCCTCGGGCTCGTCCGGGAGGACGCCCGGCGCGCCTCCGAGACGCGGGTCCTCCTGCAGTCGCTCGAGGCGGAGCTGCTGCGCCTTACCAGCCGGGGGAACGAGGCGCTGGCCCTCTCGCGCGAGGCGTTCGAGAAGGCGCGTGTCCGGCGCGAGCTCTCGGTCGCGGACCGCGCCCACTTCGACCTCGTCGTCGAGAGGTACGCCCGGGCGGCCGCAGGCGCAGGGCGGCCGGACGAGGCCGCCAGGGCCCGCGCGGCGTGGACGGCCGTGGCGTGGCGGCCGGTCCCGCGATCGCCCCGATCGTGACCGGGATCACCCTGGAGGGATCGGCAAGGCCGGAAAGGGTATCCTCGGGACGGCTTTCCGCCCCGCGGGGTGACGGCTGGAGGTGCCTCCCACGGGTGATGGACCACGGATGACCGAACCGACCGCTCCGCCCTTCGTCCCGGGCGCCCGCGTCGGGCGATACCGCCTCGTTTCCGTCATCGGGAAGGGGGGGATGGGCGAGGTGTTCCGGGCGGAGGACACGGTCCTCGGGCGCGTCGTCGCCGTCAAGGTGCTCCCCGCCGAGATGGTGGCCACCCCGGAGCGGCGCCTGCGGTTCGAGCAGGAGGCGCGGCTGACGGCCTCGCTCTCGCACCCGAACGTCGTCCAGGTCCACGACGTGGGCGAGGCCGAGGGGATCCCGTACGTCGTCCAGGAGTTCGTCGACGGCGAGAGCCTGGAGGACGTCGTGGGTCGCGGGACCCCGCCGCCCGGGCTCGTCGTCTCGTGGTGCGCTCAGGCGGCCGAGGGGCTGGCCGCGGCCCACGCGGCCGGGATCCTCCACCGCGACGTCAAGCCGGGGAACCTCCTCCTCGGCAAGGACGGCCGGGTCCGGATCGTCGACTTCGGCCTGGCCACCCTCGACCCCGCCCGTAGCGGCCAGAGCCGCCCGGGGCTGACGGTGGAGGGGATCGTCCTCGGCACGCCTCACTACATGTCGCCGGAGCAGGCGGCTGGCAAGAAGCTGGACGGCAGGACCGACGTCTTCTCCCTCGGCGTCGTCCTGTACGAGCTGCTCACGGGCGCTCGCCCGTTCGAGGGGGACTCGGCCATCGACGTCCTCCACGCCATCGTGCACACGCCCTACCCGCCGGCCGGCGAGGGTCCGGGAGCCGTCCCCACCGTGGTGGCGGAGGTCGTCGACCGGGCGCTCCAGAAGAAGCCGGAGGACCGGTACGCCTCGGCGCAGGAGATGGCCGAGGCGCTCGACCGCCTGCTGGAGACCGCCGACCTTCCGGGGACCCCTCCCCGCCGCCGGAGCCTGTCGCCGACCGGCTCGTTCCCGCCGGTCGGGGGCGTGGACTCGCGGACGCAGCGGATCGAGACGGGCCGGCCTCCCCGCCTCCCGCTCCTCCTGGCGGCCGGGGGCGCGGTCCTCGTCCTGGCGGTCCTGGTGGGGCTGTTCGTGGCGAGGCAGGGCGGCGAGGGGGACGGGAGGAGCACCGCCGAGCCTCCGCGGCCGGTCCAGGTGACGACGTGGACCGGGCTGGACGTCTTCCCCGCGTTCACGCCGGACGGCGGGTCGCTCGTCTACTCCTCGAACCAGTCCGGGAAGTTCGAGATCTACCGCCGGCCCCTTTCGCCGGGCGGCCGCGAGATGGCGCTGACGAGCGACGGGCTCGAGAACCTCCAGCCGGCCGTCTCGCCGGACGGGGCGACCGTCGCCTACCACTCGAAGAAGCGGGGCGGGATCTGGCTCGTCCCGGCCACCGGCGGGGCCCCGCGGCAGCTGTCGAGCTTCGGCTCGAGGCCAACGTACACGCCCGACGGCGCCCTCGTCGTCTTCGAGACCGACCCGGTCGTCGACCTCTCGGCCAGCGCCTACGGCGCCCTGCCCCCCTCGGTCCTCTGGACGGTGCCGAGCGCCGGCGGCCGGCCCACGCCGCTCACCGAGGCGGGGCGCCCCGCGGGCGGGCACGGCGCCCCGCACGTCTCGCCCGACGGCGAGTGGGTGGCCTTCTCGGTCTACAGCCGCGACAGGGCCGCGATCTGGGGCCTCTCGCTGAAGACGCGCCAGCTCGTCGAGCTCTCGGGCGGGAAGGGCTGGAGGCTCGACCCCGTCTGGGGCCGCGGCGGCGACGAGATCTACTACGGCGGCGTCTCGGAGGCTCACACCTCGGGCCTGTACCGCCGGCGCTTCGACGCGAAGAAGGGGCAGCCGGCGGGCGACGAGGAGGAGCTGGCCAACTTCGGCTCCTGGCGGTCGAAGCACCTGGCGCTCTCGCCGGACGGGCGGAGCCTGGCCTACTCCTCGCTCCAGATGTCGAGCAACCTCTGGCTGAGGACGCTCGACCCCGCGACCGCGATGCCCGTCGGCGAGCCGGTCCGCCTGACGCAGGAGTCGGGGCGCAACTCGCGCCCGGCCTTCTCGCCGGACGGGCGGACGATCGCCTTCACCAAGTGGCGCCTCGGCTCCACGCAGGACGTCTGGACGGTCGACGTGGACGGGAAGAACCCGGTCCAGCGGACGACCGACCCCGCCGACGACGACTTCCCCGAGTGGATGCCGGACGGCAAGCGCCTGGCGTTCGTCTCGAGGCGGACAGGGACCTTCGCGTTCTTCACCGTCGACCTCGAGACGGGGAAGGAGACGCTCCTCTCGGACCCCGGCCCCGACACCGACTTCCTGCGGCTCTCGCGAGACGGGAAGCGCTACTCGTACCACTCCAGCCGGGGCGGACGGACGTTCAACGTCTTCGTCGGCGAGGTCGGCGGCGGGCCGGCCCGGCAGATCACGTTCGACGCGGAGATGGCCGCGTTCGCCAACTGGTCGCCGGACGGCAAGCTCCTGGCCATCGAGGTCAAGCGGGGCGAGCACGTCCAGATCGGCGTCGTCCCCTCCGACGGCGGGCCGGTCGAGGTGCTGACGTCCGAGCCGGGGCAGGCGTGGCCCTACAGCTTCTCGCCGGACGGGGACAAGATCGCGTTCGTGGCGCTCCGGGACGGCATCTGGAACGCCTACTGGGTGTCGAGGTCGACGAAGAAGATCGTGAAGCTCTCGGACAACGACCGGATCAGCGCCTACCTCCGGTACGTGGAGTGGTCCCCGGACGGGAGCCGCGTCGTCGCCGAGTTCTCGGAGACGACCGGGAACGTCTGGATGCTGACGAACCTGCGGTAGGGCCCGGCGCCCCCGCCCGGAACGTGCCCGAGCTCCCCGACATCGAGGCCTACGTCGAGGCGGTCTCCGCGAGAGTGCGGGGACGGCGCCTCCTCGGCGTCCGGCTGGCGAGCCCCTTCCTCCTCCGCTCGGCCGAGCCGCCGCTCTCTACGGCCTTCGGCCGTACGGTGGCCTCGGTGTTCCGCGCGGGGAAGCGGGTCGTCCTGGGCCTCGACGGGGACCTCTTCCTCGTCCTCCACCTGAGGATCGCGGGGCGCCTCCACTGGAAGGACGCGGGGGCGAAGGTGCCCGGGAGGACCGGGCTCGCCGCGTTCGACTTCGACTCCGGGACGCTGCTGCTGACCGAGGCGGGGACGAAGAGGCGGGCCTCGCTCCACCTCCTCTCCGGACCGGACGCGCTCGCGGCCCACGTCCCCGCGGGCCTCGAGCCGCTCGGGGCGAGCCGCGAGGAGACCGCCGCGGCGCTGCGGCGCGAGAACCACACGCTGAAGCGGGCGCTGACCGACCCGCACCTCTTCAGCGGGATCGGCAACGCCTACTCGGACGAGGTCCTCCACGCGGCCCGCCTCTCGCCCGTCGCCCTCACGCACCGGCTGACGGACGAGGAGGTGGCGCGGCTCCACGAGGCGATCCTGTCGGTCCTCGGCTCGTGGCGGGACCGGCTCGTCTCGGAGGCCCGCGAGCGGTTCCCCGAGAAGGTGACGGCGTTCCGCGAGGGGATGTCCGTCCACGGGCGGTTCGGCCAGCCGTGCCCCGCGTGCGGGACGAGCGTCCAGCGGATCGCCCACGCGGAGAACGAGGCGAACTACTGCCCGGCGTGCCAGACGGGCGGACGGCTCCTGGCCGACCGGGCGCTCTCGCGCCTGCTGAAGGGTGACTGGCCGCGGTCGGTCGAGGAGCTGGAGGCGCGGAAGCGCTCGGCCGCGGAGGGCGTCACGACCCCTCCGGCCCGCCGCCCCCGGGGGCGCCCTCCTCGCGGCGGACGAGCCTGACGACGAGGGCGAGGAGGAGGACGACGGCCCCGGCGAGGACGCCCCAGAAGACGAGGCGCGGGACGTCGGGCCCCTCGGCCCGCTCGGACGGGGCTTCCGCGGTCCCCAGGGAGAGCTCGTGGGCCGGGGCTCCGAGGAGGCGCGGGGCCAGGAGCGCCAGGTCGTACCGGGGCGCCGGCAGGCCGTCCTTGCCGTAGAGGAGCGTCAGGCTCCCGGTGCCTTCGCGGAAGAAGCGCAGGCGCCGCCCGGGGAGCTGGAGCTTCGGCGCCTCGAGGGGGAGCGGGCTGTTGTCGCCGTCGTCGACGACGAGGAGCGCCTCGGCCGACGGCAGCGGGGGGAGCGAGAGCGAGAGCGGCGGCGCCTCCGTCTCGGGGTCCGCGTGTCGCCACGTCGTGCCGGCCACGGACCGGAGGCCCTCCCCCCGCGAGCGGTCCTCCGGGGCCTCGACGTGCAGGGTGACGTTCCGCTCGAAGACGCGCGCGCCGGTCTTCACGGTCAGGCGCGCGTCCGGAAGGCCGGGGAACGGCAGGACGAGCCGGTAGACGGACGAGCGCGGAGGGATCGACCGGGCCCGTGCCGGCGCCTTCGCCGGGGCGGGCGCGGGAAGGGGGACCTCCAAAGGCTCGCCGAGAGTCTCGAGGAGGTACGGCAGCTGACGGCCGTCGGACGTGGCGATCCGCACGCTCGAGAGGCCCGGCGCGTGCGCCAGGACGTGGGAGTCGAGGAGGAGGGCGGTCAGCCCGGTCGGTCCGTCCGGGACCTTCCGCTCGAAACGGAACCCGCTGGCGTCGAGCGCGGCGCCGGCGGGGAGGGGCGATCCCGCCGGCGCGGCGGCGGAGGAGGGCGCGACCTCGCGGCGCTCGCCCCACCGCGCCGGGGAGGGGACGACCGCCCCGCGCTCGACGGCGGGCCTTCCGGCCTCGAGGTCGTAGCGCGGCGGAGCGGGGGCTTCTCCTCGTGGCGCGCCGAACCGGGCCACGAGCGGGGCGCCGTCCGGGCTCTCGAAGTAGACCCACGGGAGCGGCGCGAAGAGGAGGGCCACCTCCCGGATCGCGAGCGGCGGGTTGTCCCCGTCCTCGACGACCAGCTCGACCTCCGCCTCCGACGGCGGCGTGACCGGGACCGTCATCTCGTCGGCGGAGAGGCCGTCCCTCACGGACCGTCGGAGCGTCGCCGACCCGAGCGGCACCGGCTCGACGGCGCTCCCGACGAGCCGCGCCTCCGTCACGGTCGCCCGCCGGAGGACGTTCCCGGCCCCGGTCACGACCTCGACGGCCGAGAGCGGGAGGCCCGGCCCGGGGAGCTTCAGCCGGTACCGGCTCGTCCGCGGCTCGCTCGCCCGCTTCTCGAACGGGACGCCGACGCGGAGCGGCGGGGGAGGCGGCGTCCCGGCGAGGAGGCGCGCGCGGACGGAAGGCGGGAGCGGGAGGCGGCCGCTCCTCGTGTCGTCGAACGTGAGCCGGAGGTACCGGAGCTCGCTCGCGGGGAACGCGAGCCAGGTCCGCGTCAGCCCCTCCTCCGGGAGGTCGAAGAGGGTCCCCTCGGCGACGAGGAGCGTCCAGCGCGCGCGGTCCCCGCTCCCCTCCAGCCGGACGCGCTTCAGGAACGGCGCCGGCAGGCCCTGCACCTCCAGCCGGTCGACGGTCTGCGGCCGGCCGAGGTCCGCCTCGAAGCCGCTCGACCCCTTCGTCGCCGGGACCGAGAGGACGCGGGCCGCCGTCCAGCGCGGCCCGGTCCGCAGGGGACCGACGAGGAGGTACGGCACCTCCCGCCCGTCCGCGGCGACGAGCCTGAGGTCGGCGAGCCCCTCGCCGGTGCCCGGGCGCAGCGGCGCGGCGCCGGACAGGAGCGGGACGTCCACCTCCAGGCGGTTGGGACCCGCCCCGCCGGGGGTCACCGGCCGCTCCCATCGTGGGGGAGGGGCGCCCGGGGCGGGGAGGGAGAGGAGCAGGGCGAGCGCGGGGAGCGCGAGGGCGAGGAGGCGGGGCTTCGGGCGGCGACTCACGTCGTCGGCTCCTTCGGCGTCTCCCGCGCGAAGCGCTGGATCAGGAGCGCGACGAGCGCCAGGGAGGCGGCCAGGCCGACGAACGAGGCGACGCGGTAGAGCCCGCCCAGCCGGCCGAGGTCGTGCAGGAACGCCTTCAGGACGGTGACGACGAGGAGCGCGATCGAGGCGATCCGCGCCGGACGGCTCCGCGCGACGACCCCGGCGGCGAGGAGGCCGATGGCGAAGAGCGCCCAGCCGAGCGTCGTCGCCATGTCCTGGGCGAAGGAGGCCCCGCGCAGCCGGAAGGTCAGCGCCGGCCCGCTCGAGAACCAGTCGGCGATCTCGATGTTCAGGAGGAGGAAGAGGAGGACCGTCCCGAACGCGGGGTGGACGGACGAGACCCGGAGCTTCGTGCCCGGGACGGAGTCGTCGGTCCCCTTCAGGAACCGCGCCGCCGCGAAGAAGGCCGCCGCCGCCACGAGGTACGAGTAGAGGTACCAGTTCAGGACGGGCGTGGTGCTCCGCTCGTGGTACGTCAGGACCGCCGGGTTCAGCGAGAGCCTCACGAACGCGGCGAGGAGGAGGCCGGTGGAGGCGACGAGGAGCCCGCGGTGCGGCACGCGCGAAAAGAGCCAGGCCAGCGCCGCCCCCTCGAGGGCCCAGCCGAGCGTGATCCACTGCTTCTCGAGCTGGAGCGGGATCGCCACCGTGACGAACGCCAGGACCGCCCCCGCCACGAGGGCCAGCCGGCCGAGCGAGCGCTTCCCCGGCGGCTCGAGGGAGAGGAGCCGGACGAGGAGGACGGCCGTCAGAGCCGCCTGCGCCACCGGCAGGAGGCCGATCGCCCCGCCGAGCCCCGCGTCGAGGAGCGCGCGGCGGCCGAGGAAGAAGAAGGGGACGCCGAAGAGGAGCGGTGCGAGCCAGGCCTCTCTCGAGGCCCGCGCGCGTTCGCCGAGGACGAGCGGGAAGGCCAGGAAGAGGGCGTAGAGGACGCCTCCGAAGAGGAGCCGCTCGCCCGGCGCGGGGGCGACTCCGTACGAGGCGAAGGCGAACGAGGCGAGCGCGGCGGGGGCGACGGCCAGGCACGCGACGACGTGCTCCCCCGACGCCCACGCCACCGCGAGGAGGCCGGCCACGAGGGCCGCCTGCGCGCCGAGGAGGAGGGCGAGGGGAGGCCTCCCGTCGGCGAACGTGGCGAGGGAGGCGACCAGCTGGGCGAGGAGGAGGCCGAGGGCGGCCCCGCGGTCGAAGCTGGAGAGCCCCGGGGCTCCCGCCCGGCCGAGGCGCCGGCGGGCGAGGGGGAGGAACGCGAGGCCGAAGGCGCCGAGGGCGACGGCCGAAAGGACCGTGACGGAGGGCCACGGGGCTTCCCCGGCCGTCAGCGACAGGACGAGGAGGACGAGCCCCGCTCCCCCGAGGGAGCCCGCCTGCAGGACGCCGCGGCGCGCGGCGAGCGCGGCAGCGGCGACCGCCAGGCAGAGGACGAAGAGGACGCCCAGGAGCGGCCACGGGGGGACCGCGAGGCCCGGCTGCGAGGCGACGAAGACGAGGAAGAGGTGCCCGGCCAGGCCCAGCGCGAGCCCGCCGTCGAAAACGCCGGGCGGCGAGCCCGGGGCGGCCTCGGCCCCCGCGCGGCTCCGTGCCCAGAGGTTCCCCGCGAGCGTCAGGACGCCGAAGCCCGCGACGACCGCGAGCGCCGGGACGAGGAAGGTGGACACGGTGGCCGTCACCCACCAGACGGCCAGGACGACCCACGAGGCGACGGTCCCGACGAGCGTCAGGACCGGGAAGCGCCCGGCCGAGCCCTCGAGGAACAGGCCCGCGTTGACGACCGCGAGGAGGAGGGCCAGCCCCCAGAGCGAGGCCTCCGCGGCGGGGCCCGCCGCGAGGAAGAGGAGGAGGGCCAGGCTGGCGAGGAGGAGGACGGAGGCGCTCCCCTCCGGGCGGAGGTCGCGCGAGAGGCGCCGGGCCGCGAGCGGGACGCCGAGGTAGAAGAGGGCGAAGACGCCGTAGACGGCCAGTGCCGGCAGGAGCCTCTCCGGCGTCAGGTGGCGGGCCGACCAGACCGCCTCGGCCGCCAGCGCCAGGAAGGCCCCGAGGTAGTAGACGGCCCCCTCGCTCCGCGCCATCGCGTAGGCCGCCGTCGCTCCGAGGAGGAGGAAGAGGACGGCGAAGAGGAGGGCCGGCGAGGCCGTCCGCGGCTCCAGGTGCGCCAGGACCGGGAAGGCGAAGAGGAGGAGCGGCGCCGCGAAGACGGCCCGCGTCCCCGCCTCGGCGAGCGGGCGGCCGAGCCTCAGCGCCAGGAACGGCGCGCCGAGGTAGAGGAGGACGAGCGCCGAGAGGAACCCGAGGAGGCCGGGCCAGGCGGCGGGGACCCAGGAGGCCGCGAGCCAGACCGCCGTGACGAGGAGCGTGGAGGCCGCGCCGAGGAGGTGCAGGAGCATCGGCCCGCGCCAGAGGGCGACGGCGAGGAGGCCGAGGTCGAGGAGGAGGAGGAAGCCGAAGAGGAGGCCCCAGCGCTCGCCGTAGGCCGGAACGGCGGCCAGGTAGACGGCGAACAGGAGCGGCAGGGCGGCGGCCGCGCTCCCCGTCCGCTCGAAGAGGGCGAGGAGGCCCGTCCGCTCGCCCGCAGGCTCCTTCCGCCCCAGGGCCAGCGCGGCGAGCGACAGGACCGGGAAGACCGCGAAGATCCCGAGGGCGAGCGGGAGCTTGGAGGCCGTCAGGAACTTCGCGACCCATCCCCACTGGTAGAGCGTCGTCAGCGCGAGCGCGACCGCGGTCAGGACCGGCCACTTCTTCCGGTGGGCCACCCACGCCAGCCCCGCGTTGAGGAGGAGGAGGTACCCGAAGAGCCCGATCGGGCGGTCCTCCCCCGTGGAGAGGAGGGCCGGAGTGGCGAAGCCGCCGAGGAGGCCGAGGAGGGCGATGAAGATCGAGTCGCGCCGGATCGAGAGGAGGACGGCGACCGCGGCGACGAGCGCCATCAGGGCGAAGGCGGGGAGCGCGCCGACGAGCTTCCACAGGGCGTGCGACGCGAAGACGGTCGAGAAGAGGATCGCGATCGCGGCGCCGTCGAGCGCGTTGGCCGTCACCCGGTACCGCCGCGCCGCCTTCAGCTCGCAGACGACGAGGAGGGCGAGCCCGGTCAGGACCCCGATGGCCATCCGCACGGGGGGCTTCAGCCAGCCGTGGTCGATCGAGTAGCGGAGGAAGAAGACCGCGGCGACGACGAGGGAGATCCCGGCCACCCAGGAGAAGAGCCGCACGCCGACGAGCCCCTCCCAGTCGAAGGAGGGGCGGGGCGGCGCCGGCGCGGCAGGGGGCGACGGCGGGCGCGGAGTCGGAGGGGGAGGCGCCCCGGCCGGCGGCGGAAGCGTGACCGGGGGCGGCGCGACCGGCGGCGTCATGACGGGGCGCGGCACCGGCGGCGGAGGAGGAGCGAAGGCCGGTGGCGGCGGGACCGGCTGCGCGGGCGGGGGAGGCGGGGCCGCCGCCCTTTCCGGGACGAGCGGCAGCTCCTCCGTGTCGGCGTCGCGCCGGACCTCGGCTCCCTCGGAGGAGACCCGCGCCGAGAGGTCGCGAATCTCGCGCTTCAGGGCGAGGAGACGGTCCTCGAGGGCGCGCCCCTCGGCCCGCAGCCCCTCGATCCGCTCCTCGGCGTCGCGGAGCCTCTTCCGGGCCCCCACGACGAGCCCGAGGGCGACGAACGGCGTCGCCAGGAACGCCAGGACCAGGAGGACGGCGAACGCCTCCATCAGCGGGAGCCCTCCGGGATGTGCGTCATTCGACGCGACATCCTACAGAAGCCGGGGCTCAGCGTCCGGGGGCGAGCGTCAAGAGCGTGGCCGAGCGGGAGGGGTCCCGGGCGAGGCGGAACGTCGTCACCGGCACGTAGTCCCGCGAGAGGACCCCGGCGGTCCGCCGCCCGTGGTCGCGGCCGAGAGCCGAGCCGGCGAACTCGGCCGTGGCTCGCGGCAGGACCACGACCCACCTCGGCCTCGTCTCCTCGAGCCGGCGCGCCGTGTCCCGGTCCGTCGCGTCGTCGAGGAGTCCCGGCAGGAGCTGCTCGAGGCGAAGAGGGCTCCTCACCCCGAGGAGGAAGCCGAGGGCCGTCGCCTCCGGGACGACGACCAGCGACCCGTCCGAGACGCCGAGCCGCTGGAGCCGGTCGAGGACGGCCTGGTAGAGCGCCCCGTCCTCCCCCGGCGGGAGCCACCGGCCGCGAGGCCCCTCGACTGCCTCCCGCGGGGAGGCGTAGAAGTCGACGAGGCGCGGCAGGAAGGCGAGCGGCGAGAGGACGAGCGGCAGGCTGAGGAGCGCCGAGGCCGTCCGGCGCCGCGCCTGGGGGACGGCCCGCGGCGCCGCGGAGGCGGCCAGCCAGGCCACCGCCGGAAGCGCGGAGACGATCGCCAGCGGCGCGTACGGGAAGGACGGGACCGTCCAGAGCGCCGTCCGCCAGGCGAACGAGAGGCCGATTCCCGCGGCCAGCGCGGCGTGGCGGGCGTCCTCGTCCTCCCGGGCGCGGAGGAGCGCGAGGAGGAACGCCGCCAGGAGGAGGGCCGGGAGGCCGCGGACCAGCGTCGTCAGGAGCGGCTCGGGGGCGCGCGAGAGCCAGAGGAGGGCTCCCGAGAGGAGTCCCGCCGCCCCGGCGGCCGCCCGGAGAGGACGGCGGGCGAGGAGGCCCGACAGGCCCGCGAGGAACCCGCCGAGGAGGAGCGACCCGGCGAGGAGCCCGTGCAGAGCGCCGGGCAGGAGGGCCGGATGCAGGCCCGCGACCCGGAGGTAGAGCTCCCGGAACTCGGGCGGGAGGGCCGCGTGCCGGAGCGGTCCGTACCGGACGAGCTCGTCGACCGGGAGGCCGCGGAGGGCCCACGCGTACCCGGCCGCGGCGATCCCGAGCGCGACGGCCGCGAACCGGAGGCGGCGCCGGGGACCGAGGGCCAGGCCGACGAAGAGGAGCGCCGGCAGGGCCTCCACCTTCGAGAGGAGGGCCAGCCCGGCGGCGACGGAGGCCGCGACGTCGCGTCCCTCCCGGGCCAGCGTCCAGGAAGCCCAGGCGAGCCCCACCGCGAGGAGGGCGGCGAGGGAGTAGGGGGCGGGGAAGGCCCCGTTCTCGGGCGCGAAGGCGAAGACACCCGCGGCGGTGGAGGCGACCGCGAGACGTCCGGCAGGCGGCAGGAACGTCCGCGCGCCGGCCTGCAGGGCCAGGAGCGTCCCGAGCGCGGCGAGGAGGCCGAAGCCGACGGCGGTCCCGACGCGCGCGCCGAGGAGGCGGAACGCCGCCCCTTCGGTCCACGGGACGAGCGGGCCGTAGTAGTACGAGACGTCCCGGTAGAGCCGCTCTCCCGCGGCCACGCGCGCGGGAGTGGTCCACTCCCGGTTCAGGTCCCCGTCGAAGGAGGCCCAGCGCCGCCAGGAGAGGGCCGTCAGGGCCGCGAAGAGGAGCAGGAGGAGGAGGAGGTCGGCCTGCCGAGGCCGGCCGGCCGCCCCCACCGCCCCCGCGTGCTCCTCCATCGTGGAAACGGCCTCCGGCTCAGCGGGCCGAACCGGAAGGGACGAGGACCGGGAAGGCCTTCCGGAGCGTGTCGAGCTCGGCCTGGGAGATCCGCGGGGCCCCCTTCCTGACCATCGCGAGGAAGTGGTCGATCTCCTCGGTCGTGCCCGGGAAGCCCGAGGCCCCGGCCGCCTTGCCGTCCGGGCCCTTCATCAGGGCGGAGGCGACGACCGCGCCCTTGGCGTCGAGGACGGCGTAGAAGGGAAGCCCCGCGTCCCCGCCGCCCCAGGTGGCGAGGAGCTCGTTTCCGCCGGGGTTCTCCAGGGCCTTCTTGGCGGCGCGCTCCTGGACCTGCAGCCAGGCGGTCTCGAAGTGCTTCTCGACGATCGGCTTGACCTCGGGGGAGGAGAGCGTCTTCTCGAGCTTGCGGCACCAGCCGCACCAGGAGGCGTGGAAGAGGACCAGGGGCGCCCGCCCCGAGGCCTTCGCCCGGGCGAGGAGGCTCGCGACCACCTCCCGCGCGGGGGCCGGGGCGGTCGCGGCCGTCGCCGCGAGGGCAGGGGCGGCGGCCAGGAGGACCGCCAGGGCGGGAGGGAGGAGTCGGAGCCGCATCGGCGGCGATCCTACGACACGAAGGGAGGACGGCCCGCCCGGGCGCCTCGTTTGCTAGATTGCACGCCGATGCGAGCCCTGCCGCTCCTCCCCGGACTCGTCGCCGCCCTCGCCCTCCTGCCGACGCCCTCCGCCGCGGTCCCGCCGGACGCCGCCCCCCGGGCGGACCGCCTGGAGGGGGTCCCGGTCTCCGCCCTTCCGGCGGCCCCGGCGGCCCCCGGAGCCGGAGGCTCGCGGATCCACCTCCTCGGCGGCAGCTTCGACCCGCTCTCCCAGCGCCTCGACTTCTCGTCCGTCGCGCTGGAGGACGGCGCAGGGGCGGAGGACCCGTACGGGCTGGTCCAGCTCCTCCCGGGGGCGCTCGACGCTCGCAGGGAGCTCGAGGCCGCGGGGGTCCGCTTCTACGGCTACGTTCCCGACGACGCCTTCCAGGTCCGTCTGAGCGGGGAGGCGCGGCGCCTCCTCGCCGCCCACCCGGCGGTCCGCTGGGTCGGGGAGTGGCGGCCCGGATACCGAGTCCACCCGCGCCTCTGGCCCGGGGCCGACCGGACCCCGGTCCCGGAGCTGAGGCTCCACGCCTTCCCGGACGCCTCCGCGGGCAAGCTCGCCGCGAGGCTGACGGCGGAGTTCCCCACGGTCACGCTGGTCCACCTGCGCGAGGGGGGGCCGGCCCCGGCCGCCCGCCTCTCGGTCCCCGGCTCCGTCCGCGACGCGCTCGTCGCGCGGGCCGCCTCGCTCCCGGGGGTCGCCTTCCTCGAGCCGTACGACCCGCCGTCGCTCCACAACGTCGACGCCTCCGGGCCCGTGCAGGGCAACACCGCGAGCCCCCAGGGCAGGACGATCTTCGCGCGCGGGATCACCGGGACGGGGCAGATCGTGGCGGTCTCCGACTCCGGCTGCGACAGCGACATCTGCTTCTTCCGCCACCTGAACGGCGTCACAGCGGTCACCGACGCCGCCACCACCGTCCCGCCGGAGATGGGGCCGCTCCACCCGACCCGCAAGGTGATCGGCTACTGGGTCCAGCCCGGCGCCACCGCCTACGACAACGACAACGTCTGCTCCTCCTCGTCGACCTCCTTCCACGGCACGCACACCTCGGGCACCGTGGTCGGGGACAACCTGGCGACGCCGTCCAGCCCGACGAACGCCGGGGTGGACTTCGGGGACGGGATGGCGCCGAACGGCCAGCTCCTCTTCCAGGACGTCGGCGACGACGCGTCCGGCTGCCTCTCGGGCCTCTCCGACCTGGAGGCGATGTTCCTCCAGGCGCTCCGCGGCGGCGCGCGGGTCCACTCCAACTCCTGGGGCGGCACGACGTACGGCGTCTACGCCGGCGACGACCAGTCCACCGACCGGTTCCTCTTCGACCACGAGGAGATGGCGATCTTCTACTCGGCCGGGAACGAGGGCACGCCGGTCCCCCCCCGGACGAGCACGATCGGCTCCCCGGGAGTCTCGAAGAACGCCGTGACGGTCGGCGCCTTGGGGCACGGGACCTCGACCACGGTCACCTCCTTCTCCTCCCGCGGCCCCACCGCCGACGGGCGCGTCAAGCCGGACGTCATGGCGCCCGGGTCGAGCACGGTCTCCGCGGGCGGCAACACGAGCCACACGGACCTGGGCTGCGCGACCCGCTCGCTCTCGGGGACCTCGATGTCCTGCCCCACGGCGGCCGGCGCCGCCGCCCTCCTCCGGCAGTACTTCGCCGACGGCTTCTACCCTTCCGGCAGCAAGAACCCGGCGGACGCGCGGGAGCTCTCGGCGCCCGAGGTCAAGGCGGTCCTCCTCAACGGGACCTACCCGCTCCCGGTGGGGGGCGCCTTCGGGAGCGGCAGCTACGGGTGGGGGCGGGTCTTCCTCGACTCGAACCTCTACTTCTCGGGCGAGGCGCGGAAGCTGCGCCTCTCCTCCCTGCCCAACGCTCAGGGCCTCGTCACGGGGGAGACGCGGAGCGTGACGGTGACGGTCTCGTCCGGCGAGGAGCTGCGCGCCACGCTCGTCTGGTCGGACCCCGAGGCGACGCTCGGGGCCGCCCGCGCCCTCGTGAACGACCTGGACCTCGTCGTCTCCGACGGGACGCGCTCCTGGCGCGGGAACGTCCTTTCGACCACCGGGGAGTCGGTCGAGGGGGGCTCGGCCGACGCGGTGAACAACGTCGAGCAGGTCCGCCTCCCCGTCCCCGGCGCCGGGACTTACACGATCACGGTCACCGCCGCCCGGGTCCCCGGCAACGGCCGGCCCGGGACCTCCCGTCAGGGCTACGCGCTGGCGGTCAGCAACCGCTCCTGCGCGACGGCGGTCTCGGCCGCGCCGTCGAACCTCGTCGCCACGAGCGACGCCGTCATGGGCGTGAACCTCTCCTTCTCCCCGGCCAGCGGCTCCAGCGCGACGCAGGTCTACCGCGCCGAAGGGGACTGCGGCAGCCCCGCCTCCGCCTTCGTCCCGGTCGGGACGGCCACCGGCGGGACGTACCACGACGCGCGGGCGCAGGGTGGGCAGACGTACGCCTACCGGCTCCGCGGGAGCGACGGCTGCGGGGAGGGCCCGGCCTCCTCCTGCACGTCGATCGTCCCGGCGGGGCGATGCGACCTCCTCCCCGAGTTCGACGGCCTCTCCTCGGCGGCCGCCGACGTCCCGAACTGCCGGGTCGTCCTGACCTGGGCTCCCGGGACCGTCCGGTGCGCCTCGCCGAGCGGCCCGCCCCGGTACAACGTCTACCGCTCGCGGACGCCGGGCTTCACCCCGTCGCCGGAGAGCCTCGTCGCCTCGGTGGCCGGGGCGCGGTACGAGGACCAGACGCCGGGCCTCTCGACGGGGACGACCTACTTCTACGTCGTCCGGATGGAGGACGGCACGCGGGGGAGCGCCGGCCCGCACGGGGGCAACGAGGAGGGCAACCTCGTCGAGCGCTTCGCGACGGCCGTCGGCGCGCCGGGGACGCCGGGAGGCGGCTTCACCGACGGCGCCGGCGACGGCGGGGCGCTCCTGGCGCCGGAGGCCCCGTGGGCGATCTCGGACAAGGAGGCGAGGTCCGGCGGCTTCTCGTACCACTCGGGGCCCCGGGACGGCTTCTACCCGGCCAACACGTGCGCGGCCCTGACGACGCCGTCCCTCGTCCTCGGGACGAACGCCGTCCTCTCGTACTGGGTCCGCTACAACCTGGAGGTGAACTGGGACGGCGTCGTCGTCGAGCTCTCCACGAACGGCGGCTCCACCTGGTCCGACCTCCCGCCGACGAGCCCCTCCGGGTACCCCGGGACCCTCTCCGAGACCGGCACGCCCCCCGTCAACGCGTGCGCCTACTCGGCCACGCACGGGGCCTTCACCGGCCCCGGGCAGAACGACGCGCTCACGCCGTGGACCCGGTACGAGACGAGCCTCTCGGCCCACGCCGGGAAGACCGTGAAGGTCCGCTGGCGGTTGACGAGCGACCCGGGGCTCGAGTTCGAGGGCTTCTACCTCGACGACGTCTCCGTGACGAACGCCGCCGGGCCGGGCGCCTGCGCCCCGGTGACGTTCGACCCCGCCCCGGACACGGGGCTGCCGGGACCCGGGAAGAAGTAGACCGCGGAGGGGCCGGATGCGCCGGGACCGGCTCCTCCTCGTCCTCCTCCTCTCGGCGGCCGCGGCCTTCTCGGCGCGGTACGTGGTCCGCTCGACCTTCGTCGAGGGGGGCGAGCGCTGGTCGATGCTCCTCGACGACGCGATGGTCTCGATGCGCTACGCGCGCAACCTCGCGCGCGGCGAGGGCCTCGTCTTCAACCCCGGCGAGCGGGTCGAGGGGTTCTCCAACCCGCTCTGGGTCGGGGCGATGGCGGTGGTGCACCTCCTCCCTCTCCCGGCGCGGCTGGCGAGCCTCGCGGTGCAGGCGCTCTCGGCGCTCCTCCTCCTCCTCGGCGCCGCCCTCCTCCCCGCGCTCTGCCGCGCGCTCCCGGGGGCTCCGGCGCGCGCGGCGCCCCTGGCGGTCCTCCTCGCGGCCTTCCACGCGCCGCTCCTCCACTGGGGCCTCCTCGGGATGGAGGTCGCGGCCCTGGCACCTCTCCTCGTCCTGGCGGCCCTGCTCTCTGCCCGGACGCTCGCCGACGGGCGCTTCCGCGCCTCGCCGCACGCCCTCCTCGCCCTCGGGACGCTCCTGAGGATGGACGCCGCCGTCCCCGCGGCGCTCGCGGCGCTCTTCCTGGCCCGCGAGCGGCGGGAGGACCGCGGGAAGCACCTGGGGTGGGGGCTCGGCCTCCTGGCCCTGGCCCTCGCCGCCCAGACCGCGGCGCGCGGCCTCTACTACGGCGACCTCCTGCCGAACACCTACTCCCTGAAGCTGACGGGCTACCCGCTCCTGCCGCGCCTCCTCCGCGGCCTCGAGACGCTCGGCGCGTACCTCCTCGGCGACGGCGCCCCGCTCGCCCTCCTCGCCCTCGTGGCGCTCCTCCTCCGGCCGTCCCCGGCCGCGCGCCTCCTGGGCCTCCTCTTCCTCGGTCAGGCGGCCTACAGCGCGTGGGTGGGCGGCGACGCCTGGGAGTACGTGACGACCTGCAACCGGTACCTGGCGACCGCGGTCCCGCTCCTTTCGGCGCTGGCGGCGTTGGGGACGCTCGAGGTCGCCTCCCGCCTCTCCCGGGGGCGGGAGGCGATGGCCGTTCCGCTCGCCGCGGGCTTCGGCGTCCTGGCCCTCCTCCTCGGCAACGGCGTCCGCGGGCCGTCGTCCCTGGCCACCTGGTGGGACGCGCCGCGCCCGGCGGCGCTCGTCCACGCCGAGGCGGTCCGCCGCGCGCTGGCCGTGCGTGCGGTCGCCCCGCCCGGCGCGAGCGTGGCGGTGGCCTGGGCGGGGATCATCCCGTACGTGGCCGACCGGCCGGCGGTCGACCTCCTGGGGAAGACCGACCCGGTGATCGCGCGGCTGCCGATGCGCGAGAGGCCCTTCTACCCGGGCCACCTGAAGTGGGACTACGCGCGCTCGATCGGCGCCCTCTCGCCGGACGTCGTCGCCCAGCTCTGGGACGTCCCGGCGCGCTGGGCCTACCTCCGCCTGGAGCTCGTCCCGCCCGAGGCCTACCCGTGGCTCGCGGGGAGGTACGTCCCCGCGGACGTGGGCGGCGTGCGGCTCCTCCTGCTCTCCGGCGGGCGGGCCAGGCCTCCGGCGCCGGCGAGGTGAGGAAGGGGCGAGGGCCCTCGGCCCGAGACGGACGGCGCCCGCCGGGGGAGGGTGCGGGAAGGCCCCCGCGCGCGGGAGCGCGGACGGGGGCCCTCCCGCGACAGGTCAGCGCGTGACGGGCTTCCCCTCCACGTCGAGGAGGACGACGTCGCCGAGCTTCAGCTCCTCGACGCCGGGGCGGACCTTGGCCGCGTCGCCGACGAGGAGGTAGGCCGCCTTGGCCGGGACGGCCCACGCCTTCGCCGCGGCGTTGGCGGCGGCGAGCGTCACCGCGGCGGTCCCGGACACTTCCTCCTGCAGCTGCGTGAAGGGGAGGCGCTGGACCCAGAGGGACGCCACCTGCTCGGTGACCCGGCCGAGCGACTCGAACTGCTGGGCGTAGCCGCGAAGGCGCGTCTTCTTGGCGCCGTCGAACTCCGCCTCGGAGATCGGCTTGGCCCCGGCGACCCCCTTCAGCTCGGCGTCGAACTCGACGAGGGACTCCTTCGTCTTGGCCGTCTGGACGCCGCCGCCGGCGGTCCAGAAGCCCGCTTCGGAGAGGAGGGCGAGGTTCGAGAAGACGCCGTAGGAGTAGCCCTTCTCTTCCCGCAGGTTCAGGTTCAGGCGCGTCCCGAAGCCGCCTCCGCCGTAGACGGCGTCGGCCATCCGGAGGGCGTAGTAGTCGGGGGACTTCCGCTTCGGCGCCGGGAGGAGCTGCGAGATCACCGTCTGCGCCGCGTCCGGCCGGTCGACGAGGTAGACCTTCCCCGCGGGGGCGGGGGCGGGCGCCGGGATCGCGACCGCCGGCGCCGCGCCGCCGGCCCAGCCGCCGAACGCCTTCTTGGCGAGCTCCGTGGCTTCCGCCAGCGTCACGTCGCCGACGAAGACGAGGGCCGAGGAGCCCGGGCGGAACCGGGCCGCGTGGAAGGCGGCCAGGTCGTCGCGCCCGATCTTCTCGACGGTCGACGGGAGGCCGCGGCCCGGGCGCCCGTAGGGGTGCGACGCGCCGAAGGCCAGCATCGGGGCGAGGCGGCCGGCCAGTGCGTTGGGGTTCTTGGCCTCCTGCGAGAGGGAGTCGAGGTGCCGCTTCTTCTCGCGGGCGATCTCCGACTCCGGGTACGTCGGGTTCTGGACGACGTCGGCGAGGATCGAGAGGGCCGGCGCGAGGTTCCGCTTCAGGACCTCGAGCGAGACGACCGAGGCCTCGCGCCCGGGGCTGCCGGAGAGCCCGGTGCCGAGGTCGCCGAGGGCGTCCTCGATCTCGAGCGCCTTCCTCGTCTTCGTCCCCATGTCGATCGTCATCGTGGCCAGGTACGCCGTCCCCTCCTTGCCGGGCGGGTCGGCGACGGCGCCCGCGCGCGCGACGAGAGCCGCGGAGACCTTCGGCAGCTCCGGCCGCTCGACGACGAGGACCTCCAGGCCGTTCGGGAGCTTCGCGCTCTTCACCGACGGCGCGGTGAAGGGGCGGTCGGCCCCAGCCGCCGGCGCCTTCGTCCGGTCGAGCGTCGAGGCGGGCGGGCGCTGGGAGGTCTCGGGGCGGAAGCGGATCAGGGCGCGGTTCCTCGTGTCGAGGTACGTGGCGACCGCCGCGCGGACGCTCTCGGGTGTGGCGGCGCGGTACCGGCCGAGGTCCGCGTCCAGCTTGCCCGGGTCGCCGAGGAGGACGTTGTACTGGTTCAGACGGTCGGCCTTGCCGCCGAAGCCGCCGATCCCCTCCAGCGCGGTGACGAAGTCGTACTCGTACTTCGTCTGCGCGCGCTGGAGCTCCGCGGAGGTCGGGCCCTCCTTGGCGAGCCGGGCGATCTCCTTGCCGACCTCCTCCTCCAGCGTCTCGAGCGGCACGCCGGGGCGCGCCGTGGCGATGACGACGAACCCGCCGGCGATCTCGTTGCTGTCGTTGAAGGCGTTGACGTTGGTGGCGAGCTGCCGGTCGTAGACGAGGGCCTTGTTCAGGCGCGAGGAGAGCCCCTCGGAGAGGACCCGGGCCGCGAGGTCCAGCTCGGCGTCCCCCGGGGCGAAGTACGGGACCGCCGCCCAGACCATGTACGTCCGCTCCTGCGGGACCCGGTCGGCCACCTCGAACACCTTCTCCGCCTCGAGCCTCACGGGCTCGCGCTTCGGGCGGTCCAGGGCGGGGCCGGGCGGGATCGGGCCGAAGTACTTCTCGACGAGCCGCTTCGCCTCGGCCGGGTCGAAGTCCCCGGTGATGGCCAGCGAGAGGTTGTTGGGCGTGTAGTACTGCCGGAAGAACTCCTTGGCGTCGTCCAGCGAGGCGGCCGTGAGGTCCTCGTGGCTGCCGATGACGGGCCAGCTGTACGGGTGGCCGGTCGGGTAGACCGCCTCGTACAGGAGCTTCCAGGCGCGCCCGTACGGCTGGTTCTCGAGGCCCTGGCGGCGCTCGTTCTTCACGACGTCGCGCTGGTTGTCGAGGCTCTCCTTCGTCAGCGCCTCGCCGAGCGTGGCCAGCCGGTCGGACTCGAGCCAGAGGAGGAGCTCCAGGTTCCCCGACGGGACCGTGGCGAAGTAGTTCGTCCGGTCGTTGTTCGTCGTGCCGTTGACCCCCCCCTCGCGGAGGTTGGCGCCGGCCTTCTCGACGTGGTCGAAGTACTCGCCGGGGACGTTCTTGGAGCCCTGGAACATCAGGTGCTCGAAGAGGTGGGCGAAGCCGGTCCGGCCCGGCTTCTCGTTCTTCGACCCGACGTGGTACCACTGGTTCACGTGGACGATCGGGAGCTTCCTGTCCACGTGCAGGATCACCTGCAGGCCGTTCGGGAGCGTGTACTTCTCGAACTCGACCTTCGGGGCGGCGGGGACGGCGGCGGCCGCCGGGGCGGCCGCGGTGAGGGGGGCGGCGGCCGCGGCGAGGGCGGCCGCCAGGACGGTTCGGGCGATTCGGGCGTTCATTCGCTCTCCTCTGGGGTTCGTTGGAGGCCGGGCAGGCCACGGGCAGGGTGGAAGAAGGGGCACCGTCGGGTGATACGCGGCGCCGGCCCGGCCGGTTTCGCCCGGCCTCAGCGCCCGGAGGCGCCGTCGTTCCAGTGCGCCGGGGGCAGGTCGAGGCCCGTGCTGACGGAGGCCATCCGGACCCCCACGATCGCCGCGACGGCGGCCAGGCCGGCTAGGTGCGGCTCGGCGCCGAGGGCAGAGGCGCCGAGGTAGAGCCAGCAGCCGAGGAGCGAGGGGATCGCGTAGAGGGTGCCGGGCCGGAAGATGACGGGCATGTCGTTGACCAGGACGTCGCGGATCACACCGCCGAACGTCCCCGTCACGACGCCCATGAAGGAGGCGGGGAGGAACGAGAGGCCGGCCTCCACGCCCGCGCGGGTGCCGCTCAGGCTGAAGAGGGCCAGGCCGAGCGCGTCGACGAGGGCGGCGCGCCGGTCGAAGACGCGGGCCAGCTCGTAGGCGCTCCGGCTGTAGACGAGGACGACGCCCAGGACGAGCGTGACGACGACGTACTCCTGGTTGCTGACCCAGAAGAAGGGCCGCCGCTGGAGGAGGACGTCGCGGAGCGTCCCGCCGCCGAACGCCGTGGCCAGGGCGAGCGAGACGGTGCCGACCAGGTCGGCTCTCTTCTCGGCGGCCTTCAGGGCCCCGGAGACGGCCGAGGTGAGGACGGCTCCCGCCTCGATGGCGACCGTCAGGGCCGGGGTCGGGTCCTTCACCGCGCGCCTCCCGCCCGTGGAGTTTAGGGCGGGCCGCCCTGCGCCAGGCTCCCCGCAACCGAGGAGCGTGTAGTCTGCCCGGGGAGAGGCCGCCCGGCTCCTTGCCGCGGCGGCCCCCGGAGGAGGGCGAGATGGCCGAACCGTGCATCCGTCCGATCGCCGAGGTCGCCGCGTCCCTGGGGATTCCTCCCGACCGGCTCGTCCCGTACGGGGCCGACAAGGCCAAGCTCGCCCCCGGGGCGTTCGACCCGGCCTCGAGACGCGGCCGGCTCGTCCTCGTCTCGGCCATGACGCCGACGGACGCCGGCGAGGGGAAGACCACGACGTCGATCGGCCTGGCGCAGGGGCTGGCGCGGCTCGGGGAGCGGGCCTGCCTGGCGCTGCGCGAGCCGTCGCTGGGGCCGACGTTCGGGATGAAGGGAGGGGCGACCGGCGGCGGGAAGGCCCGCCTCGTCCCCTCCGACGACGTCAACCTCCACTTCACCGGCGACTTCCACGCCGTGACGGCGGCGCACAACCTGCTGGCCGCGATGCTGGACAACCACGTCCACCACGGAAACGCCCTCGGGATCGACCCGCGGCGGGTCTTCTGGCGGCGCGTCCTGGACGTCAACGACCGCTCGCTCCGGCACGTCGTCATCGGACTGGGCGGCGTCCTCGAGGGGGTCCCGCGGGAGACCGGCTTCGACATCACGCCGGCCTCGGAGGTGATGGCGGCGCTCTGCCTGGCCGAGGACGCCGAGGACTTGAGGCGTCGCCTCTCGCGCGTCGTCGTCGCGCTGACGTTCGACAGGCGGCCGGTGACGGCCGCGGACCTGAAGGCGACCGGGGCGATGCTGGCGCTCCTGAAGGACGCGCTCCTCCCCAACCTCGTCCAGACGGGAGAGGGGGTCCCGGCCCTCGTCCACGGCGGTCCGTTCGCGAACATCGCCCACGGCTGCAGCTCGGTCATCGCCACGAAGGCGGCGCTCGCGACGGCCGACTGGGCGGTCACCGAAGCCGGCTTCGGGTTCGACCTCGGCGCCGAGAAGTTCTTCGACATCAAGTGCGTCTCGGCCGGCCTCGACACGGCCGCCGTCGTCCTCGTCGCCACGGTGCGGGCGCTGAAGAGGCACGGCGGCGTCGGGAAGGACGCCCTCGGGGCGCCGGACCCGGCGGCGGTCGAGCGCGGCCTGTCGAACCTCGCCAAGCACGTCGAGAGCATCCGGGATTTCGGCGAGACGCCGGTCGTGGCGCTGAACCGCTTCGCCTCGGACGCCGGGGACGAGGTCGACGTCGTCCGGCGCGCCTCCGAGGGATGGGGCGCGCCGTTCGCCGTGACCGACGCCTTCGCGCGCGGCGGCGAGGGGGCGACGGAGCTGGCGGAGGCGGTCCTGGCGCACGCCGAGAAGCGCTCCCGCCCGTTCCGGCCGCTCTACGACTGGAAGGCCCCGGTGAAGGAGAAGATGGCGGCCATCGCCCGGCACATGTACGGCGCCCACGACGTGGCGTACACGAGGGAGGCCGAGCGGGACCTCGCCGAGGTGCGGCGGCTGGGGCACGAGGGGCTCCCGCTCTGCGTCGCCAAGACGCAGATGTCGCTCTCGGACGACCCGAAGCTCGTGGGCCGGCCCGCCGACTTCCACGTCACCGTCCGCGGCGTCCTCCTGGCGGCGGGGGCGGGCTACCTCGTCCCGCTCCTCGGCGACATCCTCCGGATGCCCGGGCTCCCCGCCTCGCCTCAGGCCGAGCGGATCGACCTGGTGGACGGGAAGATCGTCGGCATTCACTGAAGTTCCCTGGAAACCCGTCTTGCGGGTTTCCAGACCTTCCGCTCGGCCGCTGCGCGGCCTGCGCCCCCCACGATCCAGCGGCGGCGCGCGGAGCGGGTTTCCAGACCTTCCGCTCGGCCGCTGCGCCGCCTGCGCCCGCGTGCCGCCGGAGCGAGCGGTCAGGCGGGGCGCTCGCGCTCCAGCTCGCGGCCGAGCCGGAGGGTCTCGTGGCAGAGGAGGGCGAGGTCCTCGTCGCGGGTCCGGTGGTTCGTGATGCAGGCGCGCAGCGCGTACCGGCCGTGGACCGTCGCGTACGAGGGGGCCACGACGCCCCCCTCGTGGAGCCTCAGGAGGAGCTCGCGGTTGAGCGCGTCGAGCGCCTCCTCGCTCGCGAGCCCGCCCCGGTACCGGAAGCAGACGACGTTCAGGGCGACCGGGGCCAGGAGCTCGAGGCACGGCTCGGCCTTCACGCGCTCGCCGAGGGCGCGGGCCTGTTCCACGTTCCGCCGGATGATCCGCCCGAACCGCGGGGCCCCGTGCTCCTTCAGCGCCATCCAGGCCTTCAGCGCGCGGAACCCGCGGGAGAGTTCGACCCCGTAGTCGCTGAACCAGAGCTCGCCCCCCGCGATCCCGCGCGCCGTGTGCTCGAGGTAGTCGGGCGTCAGGGCGAAGGCGCGCCGGTGGAGGTCCGGGTGCCTCACGAGCGCGCAGCCGATCTCGTAGGGGAGGAACATCCACTTGTGCATGTCGAACGCGAGCGAGTCCGCGCGTTCCATGCCGGAGACGAGCGGCCTCAGCTCGGGCGAGAGGGCCGCCAGCGCGCCGAAGGCGCCGTCGACGTGGAACCAGAGCCCCTCGGCCTCGCAGAGGTCGGCCAGCGCGCCGAGGGGGTCGATCGCCCCCGTGGCGACCGTCCCGGCGCAGCCGACGACGAGGAAGGGGGCGTTCCCCGCCGCCCGGTCGGCCGCGACGGCGGACGCCAGCGCCCCGAGGTCGATCCTGCCGTCCGGGAGGGCCGGCACCTCCCGCAGCGCGGCGCGGCCCAGGCCGAGGAGCTCCATCGCCTTCGGCACAGAGCTGTGGACCTCCCGCGAGGCGTAGCCGACGAGCCTTCGCCGCCCGGCCTCGACGCCGTCCCGCCGCAGGTCGTAGCCGGCCCGCGCGTTGCGGGCGACGGTCATCCCGACGAGGTTCGCCATCGAGCCGCCGCTGACGAGGATCCCCGAGGCCTCGCCCGGGTAGCCGAGCATCTCCTTGCACCAGTCGACGACCTGGCGCTCCACGAGGGCGCCGGCCTGCGCGCCGCCCCCCTGGTTCAGGTTCATCCCGGCGGCGAGCATCTCGGCGAGCATCGCCCCGGGAGTCCCGGTCCCCATCACCCAGCCCCAGAACCGCGGGTGGACGTTGCCGGTCGGGTAGGGGAGGACCCTCTCCCGGAACTCCTCGTACACCGCCGCCGCGGGCGTCGGGGAGGCGGGGAGGGGCTCGCGGAAGGAGGCGGCGACCTCCGCGGGGATGCCCTGCCAGACGGGCCGGTCGCGGACGGTCCGGAGCCAGTCGAGCATCTCGTCCACCATCCGGTGCCCGAGCCTCCGGTATTCCTCCCAGTCGGAAGGGTCCAGCGTCTCCCCGATCGGGTCGCGTCCGTCCATGGCGGTCCTCCGCGACGATTCTCGCGACCTCGTCTCGAATCCGCCACGGGAAAGCGGACCGGCGCGTCCGCCGTAACATCCCCCTCCGAACGGAGGCTCGCATGAAGAGACTGCTCGTTGCCCTGGGAGTCGCGGCGGCGCTCGCCGCCGGTCCGGTCGCCGCCGAGGAGCCCGACGACCCCTTCGCCTGGCTGGAGGAGGTCCAGGGAGAGAAGGCCCTGGCCTGGGTCGCGCAGCAGAACGCGAAGTCGACGAAGCTCCTCGAGGCCCGCAAGGAGTTCCAGCCGATCTACGAGCGGACGCTCCAGATCCTGGACTCCAAGGACAAGATCCCGTTCCCCGAGCTCCACGGCGAGACGGTCTACAACTTCTGGCGCGACGAGGCGCACGAGCGGGGGATCTGGCGGCGGACGTCGCTCGCCTCGTACCGGACGGCCAGCCCCGAGTGGGAGACGGTCCTCGACGTCGACGCGCTGGCCAAGGAGGAGGGGAAGGCCTGGGTCTTCCACGGCGCCGATTGCCTGCCGCCGGCCTACGTCCGCTGCATGGTCAGCCTCTCGCCCGGGGGCTCGGACGCCTCCGTCCAGCGCGAGTTCGACACGGGGACGAAGCGGTTCGTGCCCGGCGGGTTCTCCCTGCCGGAGGCCAAGTCGCGCGTGGCGTGGCGGGACGAGGAGACGCTCTGGGTCGGGACGGACTTCGGCCCGGGCTCCCTGACCTCCTCCGGATACCCCCGCGTCGTCAAGCTGTGGAAGCGGGGGACGCCGCTCTCGGAGGCCCGGACGGTCTTCGAGGGCGGGACCGCGGACGTCTCCTCGTCGGGGTACAGCCTGATCCTCCCGGACGGCCGGTACGACGTCGTCACGCGGACGCCGGCCTTCTACCGGCACGAGTCCTTCCTCTACCTGGGCGACAGGCTGGTGAAGCTGGACGTGCCGGAGGACTCGCAGCCGCGCGGGTTCTTCCGGGACCGGCTCCTGCTCTCCCTCCGGAGCGACTGGGCGGTCGGCGGCGCGACCTACCGGGCGGGCTCGCTCCTCGCGGTCTCCGTCGACGACCTGCTCCGCGGCGTCCGCCGGATGGACGTGCTTTTCGAGCCGGGCGAGCGCGTCTCCCTGGCCGCCGTCGACCGGACGCAGGACCGCGTCCTCGTCCAGACGCTCGACAACGTCCGCAGCCGGATGGCGGCGCTGTCGCTCGTGGACGGCGCGTGGGTGCGGACCGAGATCCCGACGCCGGGGGTCGGGACGGCGTCGTTCTCGGCCACGAGCGAGCGGACGAACGCCTTCTTCTTCACCTACCAGGACTTCACGACGCCCGCCTCGCTCTGGCTCGCCGACGGCTCCGCCCCGGCGGCGAAGGTCAAGTCGATGCCCGCCTTCTTCGACGCCACGGGGATGAAGACGGAGCAGTACGAGGCGGCCTCCAAGGACGGGACGAAGATCCCGTACTTCGTCGTCACCCCGAAGGGGTTCGTGGCGAACGGGAAGGCCCCGACGCTCCTGTACGCCTACGGCGGCTTCGAGGCGTCGATGGTCCCGCGCTACAGCGGCACGCTCGGGCCTGCCTGGCTCTCCCGCGGCGGCGTCTACGTCCTGGCCAACATCCGCGGCGGCGGCGAGTTCGGCCCGGCCTGGCACAAGGCCGCCGTCAAGGAGCTCCACTTCCGCAACTTCGAGGACTTCTCCGCGGTCGCCCAGGACCTGGTCGCGCGGAAGATCACCTCCCCCCGCCACCTCGGGATCATGGGCGGGTCGCAGGGAGGGCTCCTCGTCGGCGGGACCTTCACGCTCTACCCGGAGCTCTTCCGGGCCGTCGTGGCGCAGGTGCCGCTCGCCGACATGCGCCGGTACAGCAAGCTGCTGGCGGGCGCGAGCTGGATGGCCGAGTACGGGGACCCCGACAAGCCCGAGGAGTGGGCGTACATCCAGAAGTGGTCGCCGTACCACCTGCTGAAGGCCGACGCGAAGTACCCGACGCCGTTCTACTGGACGAACACGAAGGACGACCGCGTCCACCCCGCCCACGCCCGGAAGATGGTGGCCAGGATGGAGGCGCAGGGGCACCCCGTCTACTACTTCGAGAACACCGAGGGGGGCCACGGGAGCGGCGCCGTGAACAAGCAGACGGCGCGGGTCACGGCGCTCCAGTACGCCTACCTCTGGATGATGCTGCGCTGAGGGCCGGCGGCGGGCCCGGCGAGGGCCGGGGGACGGGATAGGATCGCGGCACAACCGGAAGCTCACCCCGGTCCGTAGGAGGCTGCGATGTCCCGTCCCCTCGTCCCGGCCCTCTGCCTCTTCCTCCTCGCCCCGGCCGCCCTCGCCCAGAGGGCCTCGAAGGGGGTGCCGGAGCTGCGGGAGCAGCTCGACGCCTCCCGCTCGACGGACCGCGCCAGCGCGGCGCGGGCTCTCGGCCACAAGGGGGAGGCCGCGCTCCCCGCCGTGCCGCGGCTCGTCGAGCTCCTCGAGAAGGACTACGAGAACGACACCCGCGTGGCGGCCGCCGAGGCCCTCGGCAACATCGGCCCGAGGTGCGCCAAGACCGCGCTGCCGGCGCTGATGAAGGCGGCGAAGGAAGACGAGTGGCCGAAGGTCCGCTCCGCCTCTCTCACGGCCCTGGGAGAGATGCGGGAGGCGGGGAAGCCGGCGATCCCGCTCCTGAGGGAGTCGCTGAGGGACCCGGACGGGTTCATCGCGCAGGCCGCCCGGAACGCCCTCTTCCGCGTCGAGCCGAACGCGAAGGAGGAGGTCGCCGCGATCGAGGACGCCTCTCGCCCGAAGCAGAAGGGGAGCCTCTTCGACGACCTCTCGCAGCTGAAGGCCGTCCTGCCGGCGAAGACCCCGGTCGTCTACGAGCTGGCGATCTACCCCGGCTTCGCCTTCGCCACGACCGAGTGCGACCTGACCTCGACCGACCGGTGCCGGTTCAAGTACGAGGGGGGAGCGGTCACCGGGCCGGACGAGGGGTCGAGCGACGACTGCGACGAGACGATCGCGCTCGCCAAGGTCGACTTCTCGATCGTCCCCTCGCTCGTCCAGAAGGCGCCGGGGCTCCTCGGCAAGTCCTCGGGGACGGTCGACGTCGTCCAGCTGAGCCCCGGCGTCTTCTGCAAGTCCCACCGCTGGATCGTCAGCGTCAAGGACGCCGGGATCGTCCAGTTCAAGCTGAACGGCAAGGTCGACGACGTCATGAAGCTCTAGCGAGGTCTCGCTCGGGCGGGGTCCTCAGCGCCAGTAGCCGTTCACGTCCAGGCGACCCGGCAAGGTCCTGCTCGTCTGGCCAGGGCGTGGCGGCTCGCCTCTCCTCCTCTCGCGAGCGCCCGCGAGGCGCTCGGGGACGGAGCACACATGCTCGTCCTCCGCTCGGCCCGTCGGAGGCCGACTTCGAGTCCCTCCTGCGCCTCTACCTCCGGCACCTCAGCCCAGGCGGGACGCCCGTCCTCTCCGGAATTCGGCCCGGGCACGCCGCGACGGCGAGCTTCCATGCCCACTCGGCGCGCGATCGCCTTCCCGCTCCTCCCCGCGTGCGATCCCGGGAGCCCCGGCCTCCTCGAAACCTGAGCCGCGCCTCGTCCGAGGCCGTGTCCGGCTCCCTGGACCGACTCACCCGTTCGGGGGATGATGGCGACCAGCCGATCGCATAGTCTGTTCCCAGGACTCCTCCCGAAACCGAGAAACTAGCCCGGCCCGAGAACCCGGCATGCGCGGCATCGAGGACGCGGCTTGGGGCGTAGAGGTCCCGCCTCTCCCGCCACATCATGGCGACCCGACCAACGGCCGGCATTCGCCGATGTCGTCCGAAGCACGCGGAGCGCCGGCAATCCCGCAGCTCCGTCCCAGGACCGAGCCCGCCCCCTCTTTCACCCCGGGGTTCGGCCGCCACGCCGCACACAGCACCGCTGAAGGCGACGGGCCGCTACCGTCGCCCGAGCATGCGGCCTGCGATTCGACCGGGTGGCCCCGGCACCATGGTCTTCGCGCCCTTGCCGACCTTCATCCCGCTGATCCCGTCCCCTCCGCTCTTGGCCTTGGCGAAGCTCAACGGCGACGACCGTGGGAGCTTCTGGTGTCCTGTCGACCGCTAGCCATCCTTCAGCCTGCGCGTCCCGGTGCGAGCGCGTTGTTGAGTCCTTGTCCTCGACCCAGAAGGCGATGTTCCAACAGGTTGACTGACAACCGCGAAGAGGAGATGGCCGTGTACGACCTGCTCTACCACTACCTGGTCACGAATCAGGGCATGCCGTTGGGTCAGCAGTTCCGAACAAGATGGAAGAACTGGGAGAAGGCGTGGTCCGACCGGGTCGATCCGCCAACGCAGCCTCCGGCAGACCGGAATCATGTCTACCAGCTGCTGGTCAGCTCACCCGAGGGCCAACCGGCGAACACCCAGCTCAGCCGCATCCCATGGAACCAGTTGGGATACGGGTGGCAAACGGCGCTGGGCCCCGCGAAGAGCAGCAAGAGCTGCAGCGAAGTGCTCCGGTTCTTCTTCGACAGGTACATGAAGCTGGATAGCCCCAGCCGATACTCCCTTCTGAAGCACAACGGCAACGACTTCGACAAGACGAGAGTCGAGAGAGCCTGCGACATGCTGGCCGAGAGGCTGAGGCAGAACAACCCCACCAGCATCGCCATCTGCTGGCCGACCACATCAAACAGGAGTCAGAGGCTGGACCCCGAGTACATCAAACAAAACGGCTGGCCCCACGTTCTCGGCATCGTTGCTTGCGATAGCAGCAAGAGGAAGTTCCTCGCGCTCGAGCCGTGGCCTGGGAACGCCACCGGCGCGGACTACCGCTCCTGCCGAACTTCGTTTCTCGCTGAAATCCAGTTCAATGCCGCGAAAGGAGTGTTGGAATACACGAATGGCGTATCCGCGGTGAAGGGTTCCTGCGTTCTGGTCGTCAACGCTTTCTGACCGCAAGGGTGTGACGAACTCCGTCCTTCCGGACCTCGGAGTGATCGTCGTGGAGTGATCGTCGGTCGTCGGCACCCTGGAGGCGGCGATGGGCAAGCGCGGGGCGAGGCGGCCGGCGACGGGAGGAGCTCCGCGGGGAGGGGGACGCTGCCGCGGACACGGAAGCCCTCCGGGTCGGATCCGCCCGGTGGCGGGCGGGGTCCTCAGCGCCAGTAGCCGTTCACGTCCAGGACGACGTGGAGAGGGGCGTCGGTGCCGGCCAGGAGCGTGACGCTCCCGCTGCCGTCGGCGGCGAGCGTGAGGACCGCGTTGTTGGCCCGGACCTTCCCCCCCGATGTGTTGACGTTGCTCGTCCCCGACCAGGCCCCCTTCCCGGGGTAGGCCGCGAGCCAGCCCGAGGCGCCGAGGACGGTGAGGTTGGCGGAGACGGCGACGGTCCCTCCGGGCAGGCCGCAGGTCCCGGCGAGGACGACGGTGCGGGGGACGTCCGGCGAGAGGGCCGGCCCGGCCGACTCGCGCGTGTCGAGGGCCCGGCACGGGGCGACGGTGTAGAACGAGGGACCCGGCCGCGGGCAGCCGCCGGTCCCCTTCCAGCAGTTGTAGGCCGCGTTGACCAGGGGGACCAGCTCGCCGGTCGCCTTCAGGCTGCCGGCCGGCGTCGGGTGGCTGTCGCCCCCGGCGGCGTAGGCCGAGAAGTCGTTGGCCACGGTCCGCGTGTGCTCGATCGCCCCGGAGCGGATCCGGTGGTGGTTCCCGTCGGCCCAGCCGAGGTCGTTCGTCTCAGGGTCGTCGGTCCGGGTGGCGCCCCCGTCGGAGGTCAGGACGTTGTAGAAGTCGAGGACGGCGACGTTGCGGAAGGGGTACGAGTCGAGCCAGTCGTTCACGAGCCAGCTCGCGAAGGCCCGGGCGTTGGCCGCCCGCGCCGCGTCCGTGTCGAACGAGCCGAGCGGCGGGGCCGTGACGACGACGAAGAGCTTGTCCGTCCGCGCGCCGAAGAAGTTCAGGAGCTCGCGGTAGATCCCCTTGGCGTTGGCGACGGTCATGTGCTCGGAATAGGCGTCCTGCCCGCGGAGGGGGTTCGACTCGATCGGGGGGATCGGGTCGGAGGGGCTTCCCGTCAGGTTCGAGTTCGGGAAGCACGACTTGAACATCACGACCTGGTTCTCCCCGCCCGGGTCGGTGTCGAGACGGCTGTACCAGGAGTGCTGTTCGCTCTCGGCGAAGAGCTGGGCCGTGTAGGTGTCCCGGTTGGGGCCCGAGAACCAGCTGTACCAGTTGCCGAAGTCGGTGTGGTCCCCGATCGTCCCCCAGCCCGTGTCGACGTCGTCCGGCCCCCAGCCGTAGTTCGTGTCGCTGACGAAGTACGAGGCGTCGCGCAGCGCGATCCCGAGGTCCCCGTTGCCGTCCGTCAGCCAGTTCTCGCCGGTGGAGTGGTGGACGAAGACGAGCTTGACCGGGGAGCCGGGAGGGGCGGGGTTCGGGGCCGGCGGGGCGGGAGGCCCGCCCAGGAGGGGGAACGCGACCAGGAGGGCGAGAAGGTCGAGCCGAAGAAGAGCCCGCATCGAAACCTCCGGGCCGGACGCCGTCCGTCTCCTCCGCGTGGTCCGCGACGATTCTAGTCCCCGCCCGGGCCGTCAGCCGTGACGCCTCGGGGCGTCGAGGCGGGTCAGGCCGAGCCGGCGGGCCTCCTCGAACGCCTCGTCCAGCTCGCGCGACGTGGGCCTCCTGTCGAGCGGCGGGTGCTCGCGGGCCCGGAAGGCGGGGTGGTACTGGTCCATCAGGTTGAGGTACGTCCTCCGCGACACCTCGGTGGCGAGGAAACGCAGGACCGCCGCGGTCCCGGCGAGCCCCCCCGGCAGGACGAGGTGCCTCACGAGGAGGCCGCGGACGGCGAGCCCGTCCCCGTCGAGGACCAGGTCCCCGACCTGCCGGTGCATCTCCCGGACGGCCGCGAAGGCGGCCTCGGGGTAGCCGGGGACCCCGGAGAGGCGCCGCGGGGTCGCCTCGTCGGCGTACTTCAGGTCCGGCATGTAGACGTCGACGACGCCGTCCAGGAGGGCCAGGGCCTCGAGCGAGTCGTACCCCGAGGAGTTCCAGACGACCGGGATCGAGAGCCCCCGCTCGGCCGCGAGGAGGAGCGCCGAGAGGACCTGGGGGACGACGTGGCTCGGCGTGACGAGGTTCAGGTTGTGACAGCCGGACGCCGCGACGTCGAGGAAGACCCGGGCCAGCTCCTCGTCGGTCAGCTCCGGCCCCTCCAGCAGCTGGCTCGTCGTGAAGTTCTGGCAGAAGACGCAGCGCAGGCTGCAGCCGGAGAAGAAGACCGTTCCCGAGCCGAGCCGCCCGCGGAGGGGCGCCTCCTCGCCGTGGTGCGGGCCGTAGCTGGCGACGCGGGCCAGCGCCCCGGTCCGGCAGCCCGCGCTGGGCCCGGCGGTCCGGTCGGCGTGGCAGGCGCGGGGGCAGAGCGTGCAGTCCCCGAGGCGCGCGCGGGCCAGGCCCGCCCGCCGCCGCAGCTCGCCCCCTTCCAGGAGGGCTCGGTACGCGGGCGCGGGACGAGGGGGCACGCCTCACATCATCCCGCGGAGGCCGGCCGCGAGGTCGCCCGGCCGCGCGATAGACTCCCTCCGCCGGGGTCGAAGGGAACGGGCCCCGGGGCCGCCGGGACGCCGCGTCGACCGGGTGGGGGTGGGTGATGAACTCGACCGGACTGAAGATCGAGGCCTCTCTGAAGGGCGGCGCGTTACCGCACGCCGGCGGCGCCGAGGAGCTGGTGCCGCTCGACCCGGACCACCCGGGGTTCAAGGACCCGGTGTACCGGGCCCGCCGCAACGAGATCGCCCGGCGCGCGCTGGAGTACCGCGAGGGGGACCCCCTCCCGTCCGTGGACTACACCGAGGCCGAGCAGGGGGTCTGGAGGACCGTCTGGGAGCACCTGGCCCCCCTCCACGAGGAGCGCGCCTGTCGCGAGTGGCTCGAGAGCTCGCGGGCGCTGGCCCTGCCGCGCGAGAGGGTCCCGCAGCTGGCGGAGGTCAACGAGTCGCTGCAGCGGGGGGCCGGCTTCCGGATGCTCCCCGTGGCGGGGCTCGTCTCGGGGCGGATGTTCCTCGGGATGATGGGCAAGGGGGTCTTCCTCTCCACGCAGTACATGCGCCACCACACGGTGCCGCTCTACACGCCCGAGCCCGACGTCGTCCACGAGCTGGTCGGGCACGCCGCGAGCCTCTTCCACCCCGACGTGGTGAGGCTCTCCCGCCTCTTCGGGGAGGCCGCCTGGCGGGTGGACGACGAGACGATGAAGCGGCTCGAGTACGCCTACTGGTACACGCTCGAGTTCGGCGTCGTCGAGGAGGAGGGCGTCCTGAAGACTTACGGCGCCGGCCTCCTCTCCTCCTTCGGCGAGCTGGGGAGCTTCGCCACCCAGGCCGAGCTGAAGCCCCTCGACCTGGAGGTCTGCTCGCGCGTCCCGTACGACCCGACGCAGTACCAGAAGGTCCTCTTCGTCGCCCCGAGCTTCGCGAAGATGGTCGAGGACGTCTCGGCCTGGCTGACGTCGCTGGCCTGAGGAGGCGCCGCCCCCGGGCGGCCCCGGGGCGACTCCGCCGAGAGGCTCTCGAGCCCCACCGGGGTCGTCGGCGTCGGTCGGAAACGGCCGGCGTCGAAGGAGGCCCTGATCGTCGATCCCGGGACCGGCGGTCGTGCGCGGGCGGGAACCGCCGTTCGCGAAGTCGAACGGAGGTCACCCGGAGCCCCGGCGAGCCCGAGGAGGGGGAGCCGGAGGCGTCGAGGAACCCACCCGCGATCCAGTCGACGGGGAAGAGCGCCTCGGGCGGGACTCGTTTCCGGGCGACGGGGCAGAGGGGCGAGGGAGAATCGCGGAATGCCGTACACCCCCGTCCCGCTCCGCTTCGAGACGGTCCCCCCGGAGGAGACCCGACGCCGGGCGTTCTCCCTCCTCGAGGCGCTGAGGCCGAGGCGAAGCGTCCGCGACTTCGCTTCCGACCCGGTCCCCGACGAGGTGCTCGAGGCGCTCGTCGCCACCGCCGCGCAGGCCCCGTCCGGCGCGAATCGCCAGCCGTGGCGGTTCGTCGTCGTCCGCGACCCGGCGACGAAGCGCCGGATCCGCGAGGCGGCCGAGAAGGAGGAGCGGGAGAGCTACGACCACCGGATGCCCCCCGCCTGGCGCGAGGCGCTCGAGCCTCTGGGGACCGACTGGAGGAAGCCGTTCCTCGAGGTGGCCCCCGCGCTCGTCGTCGCCTTCCGCAAGGACTGGGAGCTGGTCGGGGGCGAGCGGCGGAGCACCTACTACCCGAGCGAGTCGATCGGGATCGCCTGCGGCTTCCTGATCGCCGCGATCCACCTCGCCGGCCTGGCGACGCTGACGCACACCCCTTCGCCGATGAACTTCCTCGGCGAGATCCTCGGCGCGCGGCCCGGGGAGAAGGCCTACCTCCTCCTGCCGGTCGGCTACCCGGCGCCCGACGCCGTCGTCCCGGACGTGACGCGCAAGCCGCTCGAGGAGGTCCTGACGTGGGCCTGACCCGCGTCCTCGACCTGTCCCCCCCCGTCTCGCCGCGCCTGGCCGTGTGGCCCGGGGACGTGCCGTACCGGCGCGAGCCGACGCGGACGCTCGCGGGGGCCGAGGTGGCCGAGGAGTCGTCGATCGCCTCGACGCTCCACCTCGGCTCGCACGCCGACGCGCCGTCCCACGTCCTGGCGGGGGGCGCCCCGATCGACGCGATCCCGCCCGGGACGTACGTCGGCCTCTGTCAGGTCGTGGAGGCGCGCGTGGGGCCCGGCTCCCGAGTCTTCCCGCAGGACCTCCTCTCGCCCGTTGCGGCCCCGCGGGTCCTCGTCCGGACGGGGACGTACCCCGACCCGGAGCGCTTCACGACCGGCTTCGCCGGGCTCTCCGTGGAGCTCGCCGAGCACCTGGCCGGCCGGGGCGTCCTCCTCGTCGGGGTCGACACGCCCTCGGTCGACCCGTTCGACGACCCCACGCTGGCGGCGCACCGCTCGCTCGCCCGCCTGGGCCTGGTCTGGCTGGAGGGGCTGAGGCTCGACCGCGCCGCGCCGGGCCTCTACACGCTCGTGGCGGTCCCGCTCCGGCTCGAAGGGGCGGACGCCTCCCCGGTCCGGGCGCTCCTCCTCGACGCGCCGGAGGACCTCTCCGGGTCCGGCCCCGGCGCCTGACGCCTCGCGGCGCGGGCTCAGCCCGCGGGACGGGCACGCCAGCTCTGCCCGGCCACGCGCCAGGAGCCCTCCTCGAGCACGAGCTCGAAGCGCCCCTCCTGCAGGTCCGTCGCGAGCTCGACCGAGGCTCGCTCGCCGGAGCGCGCCACGGAGACGACGGTGAACTCCGCGGGCGCCAGGCGCGAGAGGATCGCGAGCTGCTCCTCGAAGCCGGGCGCGTCGACCTGCCTGGCGAGGTCCGCCGAGACGGTCCGCCGGAGGGCCGGCACGTCCGAGCTCCTGAGGGCGTCGAGGTGGGCCGCGATCACCGCGGCTTCCGGGCTGTCGGCGGGGCTCTGGGCGGGGCCGTCGGCGGGAGATCCCTGATTCCCGGTCATGAGCGATTCTAGCCGCCGCGGACCGGGTCTTCGGGCGCGGGGTGGACGGGACAGGCGCCGAGGCCCACACTATACGGTCGGGCGATCTCGGCCGCCGGTCGTGCCGCGCCCGCGAGTCGAATGAAGGCCACCGCCAAGCTCAAGCGCGAGATCCTGAAGGGGGCGGTCCGGGAGAACCTCGAGCTCCTGGACGACAGGCGCTTCCTGAGGCGGCGGTTCCGCGGGCGCAGGTGGAGGGGCCCGGTGCGCGTCCTGGCTCTGGTCCTGGTGCCGGCCGCGCTCTTCGTCTCGATCAACGCGTTCTCCGGCGGAGGCTCCTCGACCCCGGAGGTCCTCGTCGTGGCGCCGGGAGAGCCGGTGCCGGCGACGGCCTCCCCGCTCCGAGCGCCGAGGCCGATCGCGCCGAGCACCTTCCGGCTCCGGGTCGCCCGGGTCGTCCTGGACCCGGGCCACGGCGGCGGGGACCCCGGGGCCTCGGCGGCCTGGGGGCTGACGGAGAAGGAGGTCACCCTCGACGTGGCGCTCCGGCTCTCGCGCCTGCTGGCCGAGGACGGCTTCGAGGTCTCGCTCACGCGCGACGCCGACCGGCGGATGCCCCTCTCCGAGCGGACGCGGCTGGCCAACGACCGCCGCGCCGACCTCTTCGTCTCGATCCACGTCAACTCGGCGCCGATGCCCGGGGTGCGCGGGGTCGAGACCTACTTCCTCGGAGCCGCGGAGGGCCCGGAGGAGGAGCGCCTCGCGGGGACGGAGAACGCGGAGTCGGGCTATTCTCTGGCCGACTTCCGGAAGCTCCTGGAGGGGGTGTACGAGGACGTGCGGCAGGGGGAGTCCCGGCGGTTCGCCGGCGCGGTGCAGACGGGCCTGGTGAGCACCCTCCGCCCGGCCGACCCGCGCCTGCGCGACCGGGGGGTCAAGAGCGCCCCGTTCGTCGTCCTCGTCGGGACCCGCATGCCGGCGATCCTGGCGGAGGTGGGCTGCCTCTCCGACGAGGCCGAGGCCCGGCTGCTCGCGCGCGGGGACCACCGCGAGGCGATCGCCGAGGCCCTCCGGCGCGGCATCGGCGAGTACGCCCGGTCGCCCGGGGCGGTCCAGGAGGAGCGGACCGAGAGCCACCAGAAGAAAGGACGGACGGCGGGATGAGCGGCAAGAAGGATAAGGACGTCCTCTACGTCGGCATCGACCTCGGAACGTCCCGGAGCGCCATCTCGGCCTCGAACGGGTCGCGGCACGTCGTGGACAGCTACGTCGGCTGGCCCGTGGACATGGTCGCGCGGAAGGTCGTGAAGAAGCCGATCCTGTTCGGGCGCGAGGCGCTCGACAACCGGCCGATGCTGGACCTCCACCGCCCGCTCGAGCGGGGCCTGATCAAGGAGGGCTCCGAGAAGGACGAGGCCGCCGTCCGCGAGCTGCTGCAGCACCTGATCTCGCTCGCGGGCGCCGCGGACGGTCAGAAGGTCCACGCCGTCGTCGGCGTCCCGGCCGAGGCCCTCCGCGTCTCGCGCCAGAACCTCCGGGCCGCCGTGAAGGGGGTCGCCGACGCGCTCATGATCGTCTCCGAGCCGTTCGCGGTGGCCTACGGGATGGACGCGCTCCTGCACACGATGATCATCGACATCGGCGCGGGGACCACCGACTTCTGCGTCATGAACGGCCGGTACCCGACCGAGGACGACCAGCGGACGCTGACGAACGCGGGCGACGCCGTCGACGAGCAGCTCGTCGGCCTGATCCGGACCCGCCACCCCCAGGCGCAGTTCTCCATCCACATGGTGAGGGAGTGGAAGGAGAAGCACAGCTTCGTCGGCGAGAGCCGGGCGCCGGTCGTCGTGACCGTCCCCGTGGCGGGGACCCCGACGCAGCTCGACGTCACGGCCGAGCTGAAGAAGGCGTGCGAGAGCCTCCTGCCGCCGATCGTCGAGACGATGCTCGACCTCCTGTCGCGCGTGGAGCCGGAGTACCAGGAGCGGGTCCGCCAGAACGTCCTCCTGGCCGGGGGCGGCTCGCAGATCCCGGGGCTGGCCGGGGCGCTGGAGCGGGCCCTCTCGGGCGTCGGCGGCGGGCGCGTCCGCGTCGTGGACGACCCGCTCTTCGCCGGAAGCGCCGGCGGCCTCTCCATCGCCCTCGACGCGCCGGTGGAGGACTGGGAGCAGCTCTCGGCATGACGACGAACGAGATCCCGCTCGACCCGACCTCGACCCAGGCCCGGAAGCGGTTCCTCCCCTCCGTGTCGGAGGTCGTCCGTCTGGTCGCGCAGGGGGATCCCTCGGCGGACCCGGCGCAGGTCTTCAAGGCCGCGCGGTACGTCTGCTCCGAGGAGCTCGCCCGGGTCAAGCAGGGCGGGGCCGCCGCTCCGGCCGAGGAGCTGGCCTCGCGGGTCCACGAGATCCTGCGGAAGGGATACCCGCCCCCTTCGGGCGCGCGGCCCGAGGCGGCGCCCGCCCAGCCGCCGTCTCCTCCTTCCGCGCCTTCTATTCGCACCCCCTCCGGCACGAGCGACGACCCCTTCAGCGAGACGACGGGCGCCCTCGACCTGCGCTGGGAGCCCGACGAGCGCGAGCCGTTCGAGGAGGGGGCGCCCGCGCCGCCTCCCGGCTCCCCCGCTCCGGCCGCCGAGCCGTTCGAGCTGGCGGCCACCCCGCCCCCGCCGCCGGCGCCGTTCCTCCTGGAGGACGTCGCGCGTCAGGACGAGGAGCGAGCCGGGGCCATGGAGAAGGGCGAGGAGAGCGGGCGCGGGATCCCCGGCGAGGAGACCCTGACGCGCCTGGAGCGAGAAGCGGCCGAGCTCCCCCTGGCGAGCGTCTTCCCCAGGGCGGCGGCTCACGCCCCGACGGAGCCCCTTCCCCCCCTGCGCTTCGGCGGGGCGGCCGCCGGGGCGCCGGCCGCGGCGGAGGATCAGGCACCGACGGAGGCCCCGCCCGGGGAAGAAGCGCCGCCGCGCCGCCCGGACTGGGACCGGCCCTTCCTCCCCGAGCGGGTCCCGTTCCAGACCCCGGAGCCCCCGCAGCGCGCCCCGCGGCTCCTCGTCGCCGCCGGGTCCGTCGTCGTCCTCCTCGCGGTGGCCGGCGTGGCGTGGGTCTACCTGGGCGGAGGGAAGCTCCCCTCGGTCCCGTTCCTTTCGGGCGGAGCCCCGAAGCCGACGACGTCGCCCGTGCCGTACCTTCCCGCCTCGGCCGAGACCGAGGTCGCGCCGGAGCCGACGGCGGTGACCGTCCTCGTCCCGACGGAGCTCCCGGTCCCGACCCCCGTCGCCCCGGCGCCCACCGCCGTCCCGGCGCCGGCGGCGACCGTCGCGCCCCTGGCGGTGGCCACTCGCGTCCCGCCCGCTCCCGCCCCGGCCGCCGAGACGCCGAGCCCCGTCCCCGTGACGCGCGTGGCCTCCCGGCCCACGGAGCCCGCGCCGGAGGCCCCGGCGGCGGGATCCGTGCCGCCGGCCCGGCCCGCCGAGGGCGCGGGGAGCCTGCCCCGCCAGAACCGCCCGGCGAGCCTCGTCTCGCCCGACTGGGCGGGCAAGGAGCCAGCGTTCGTCCTCCACTTCGCCTCGTACCGGGACCGGGCGCTCGCCGAGAAAGACGCGCAGAAGCTGGCGCGCTCGCACGGCCGGCCCGCCTTCGCGCTCGAGGTCGACCTGGGGGCGAAGGGGACCTACTTCCGGAGCGTCCTCTCAGGGTTCGCCTCCGGCGAGGAGGCGCTCGCCTTCCGCGAGGAGCTGTCGGCGGGCGGGGCGACCGGGGTCGGCTTCGTCTACCGGGTCACCGGGAAGTAGCCGGGCGCCCCGGTCACGGGTTCGTCTGCCAGACCTCCAGGGAGGTGGCCATGGCGCGCCCCGGGAGCGCGACCAGGGCGACGACGGCCGCCGCGACGTCGTCCGGCAGGATCGACTTCACCGGGTCGGCCGGCGTCCCGGCCTTGCGGGCGAGGTCCGTGGCGACGGTCGACGGGAAGACGCACGTCACCCGGACGTCGAACTTCCGGGCCTCGCACATCATGGCCTCCGACAGCCCCGCCAGGCCGAACTTCGAGGCGCAGTAGGGCCCGCCCCCCGCGAAGCCCCTCCGGCCCGCCGTGGAGGCGATGTTGACGACGTGCCCCCTCCGGCGCGCCTTCATCCCGGGCAGGACCGCCCGGGCCATCAGGAACGGGCCGCGCAGGTTCACCGCCAGGATCCGGTCGAAGACGAGGGCGTCGAACTTGTCGATCGGCCCGGAGGCGAAGATGCCGGCGTTGTTGACGAGGACGTCGACCGGCCCGAGCGCCTGCTCGGCGGCGGCCACGCAGCGGGCCACGTCCCCCTCCTCGGAGACGTCGCCGACGAGGACCACGCTCTTGACGCCGAGCGGTTTGACCTCCCGCTGCGCCTCGGTCAGGTTCTTCCGCGTCTTGCCCATCAGGGCGACGTGCGCCCCTTGCCGGGCGAAGGCCCGGGCGATCGCCCGGCCGATCCCCCGGCCGGCTCCCGTCACGAGGACGACGCTCCCTTCGAGGTCCATCGGGGGCTCCTTCCGGGGCGGATCTTATGCGCCCCCGATCCTCCCCGTTGCCGCCCCGCCGGATTTCCGAGATCCTGTACGCCGTTGAAGCGCCCCTTCCTCGCCCTCCTCGTCCTCGCGGCGGCGTCGGCAGCGCGTCCGGCCGAGCCCGCGCCCGCGGGCCGGTCGGTGCCCGGGCTGTACGTCGACCGCCTCCCCGGGAGCCTGGCCGGGACGTGGGAGTTCGCGCTCGACGACACGCCGCTCGGCCCCGAAGGGCTCGCGGCGCTGACGTGGCGCCCGCTGGAGGTGCCGGGGAGCTGGCAGGCCCAGGGGGTCTCGGGGCACGGGACCGCGTGGTACCGGGTCCGCTTCGAGCTCGACCCGGGGCTCTCCGGCCCGCCGCTCGCCTTCGTCTGCCGGCAGATCCGCGACGCCGACGAGGTCTACCTGGACGGGCAGCTCGTCGGGCGGACCGGGTCGCTCCCGCCCGCCTACGACAAGGGGACCCTCGTCTGGCGGGTCTACGAGCTGCCGGCCACGCTCACGGCGCGCCCCGGGCCCCACACGCTCGCCGTGAGGGTCCACAACCCCGGGCCCCGCGCCGGGGGGATCCTGGGCGAGCCCACCCTCGACACGGTCTCGGCGGCGTTCCTGAAGCGGATGCGCGCCGAGGCCCCGCGGGCGCTCCTCGGGGCCGCGTTCGCCTCGCTCGGCCTCTTCTCGCTCTTCCTGTTCGTCCGGGACCGCGAGCAGCGCGACTTCCTCTTCTTCTTCCTGGCCACGGCCGCCACGGCCGTCTACGTCTCGACGTGGCTTTCGGTCTGGACCTCCTCCTCCGTGCCGCTGTCGACCCTGTTCCGGGGGAACCTCGCCGCGACGTTCCTGATCCCGGGCCTTTTCCTCCTCTTCTTCCTCGCCTTCTTCGACCGGGCCACCCTCGCGCGCCACCGCGCCTTCCTCGTCCTGTCCGGAGCCGGGTCGCTCGTCTGCCTCCTGTGGCCTCGGGTGGACGACCTCTACTACGTCCTGGCCGCCGGCTACGTCGTCACCGGGGCGATCACCATCGACGTCCTGGTCCTGCTCTGGGGCGACGCGCGCCGGCGGGCGCCGTACGCCCGCTGGCTCTTCGCGGGGACGGCGGCCGTCGTCCTGGCGGTGGCCCACGACGTCGCCCAGGACTACGGGGCCCTCGGCGACCCGGTCGGCACGGTCCGCCTCTTCGGACCCGTCTACTTCGTCTACATGGCGTCCTTCCTGGCCGCCATGGCCGACCGGTTCGCCCACCTCCGGATGGCGGCCTCGACCGACCCTCTGACGGGCCTGGCCAACCGGGCCGTCCTCTTCGACCGGATCGCGCTCGAGATCGCCCGGGCGCGGCGGAGCGGGCACCCGGTCGCCCTTTCGATCCTGGACCTCGACCACTTCAAGCGGTTCAACGACCGGTTCGGCCACGTCGCCGGGGACCGGCTCCTGGCGGCCGCCGCGCGCGCCCTGCAGGCCTCGGTCAGGGACACGGACCTGGCGGCCCGGTTCGGCGGCGAGGAGTTCGCCGTCCTCCTCCCCGAGGCCGACGCGGAGCGGGCCCTCGCCTGCCTCGAGAGGATCCGGACCGCGGTGGCGGGCCTGAGGGTCTCGGGGGCCGCGGAGGGGACGACGGTCTCGATCGGGCTGGCCGTCTTCGACCCGCTCGAGCGGGCGACGATCTCGCCGACGGCGTGGCTGAGGCAGGCCGACGCGGCGCTCTACACGGCCAAGGCCCGGGGGCGCAACCAGGTCGTCACGGCGGTCGGCGAGCCGCCGCGGAGCTCCGCCTCGGGGATCCCGATGGTGGGACCGAGGAGGCGGCGGCCGTCGAGCACCGGGACGGCGGCCGTCCCGCCGGGGAGCCCGTCGGAGTGAACGGCCCCGGGAAGGAGGGGAGATGAGGCGGACGCGCGTGGAGACCGACAGCCCGTGGGAGCGGCGCTTCGGCTACGCCCGCGCCGTGCGGGCCGGGAGCTTCGTCGCCGTCTCCGGGACGGTGGCGGCGGACGGGGCCGGCCTCCCGCTGGCGCGCGATCCGTACGGGCAGGCGGCGGCCGTCTTCCGGAAGATCGGCGAGGCGCTGGGACGCGTCGGCGGGTCGCTCTCGGACGTGGTGCGCCTCAGGGTCCACTACGTCTCGCCCGACGTGGCGAGCGGGTTCCTCGAGGCGCTGAACGAGGCCTTCCCCGCGGGCGCTCCCGCGCTGACGACGGTCCGCGTCGCCGAGCTGGTCGGCCCCGAGTACCTCCTGGAGGTGGAGGCCGACGCGGTCCTCGAGGAGGCCGCGGCGCCGGCACGGCGGGAGGAGCGGCCGCCGGGCTGGGACCAGGGAGAGGACTGACCGGTCCCCGGGGAGCCCGGGACCGCGCGGCTCAGGGCGGGGCGTCGGGGTCGAAGAGGGCGAGCTGGGCGGAGGGCCTGCGCGGCCTCGGGTCGGGGCCGTCGCAGAAGCCGTGGACCGAGACGCCGAGGAGCCTCACGGGGCGGCTCGCCGCCTCGGTCCGGGTCAGCATCCTCCGGGCCCGTTCCAGTATCGAGGCCTCGTCCTGCACCGCCGGGAGCTCCGTGACGCTCCGCGTGACGGTGGTGAAGTCGGCGTAGCGGACCTTCAGCGTGACCGTCCGCCCGAAGAGGCGCCTCTTCCCCAGCCAGGCGGAGACGCGCCCCGACATCGACCGGAGCGGCTCCTCCAGGGCCTCCACGCCGGTGAGGTCCGTGTCGAACGTCCGCTCGGCGCCGGCCGACTTCGAGGCCCGGTCCGGGACGACGGGGCGGTCGTCGATCCCGAAGGAGAGCCGCCGGAGCGTCTCGCAGGAGCTGCCGACCGCCCGCCGCAGCGTCTCCTCGGGGGCCTCCCGGACGTCGACGAGCCGGTGGACGCCCGCGTCCCGGAGGCGGCGCGCGGTGACGGGTCCGACCCCCCAGAGCGCGTCCACCGGCAGTCTCGAGAGGAACGCCTCGAGGTTGCGCGGCGCGACGACCGTCAGGCCGTCGGGCTTTCGCCACCCCGAGGCGAGCTTGGCCAGGAACTTGTTGGGCGCCACCCCCGCCGACGCCGTGAGCCCCGTCGCCTCGCGGACCGCGGCCTTCAGCCGCCGCGCCACCTCGACGCCGAGCGGCTCCCCCCAGGCGTTCTGGGTGACGTCGAGGAAGGCCTCGTCGATCGAGAGCGGCTCCACGAGCGGCGTCACCGAGCGGAAGATCCCGAAGACGACCGCCGACACCTCCTTGTAGCGCGCGAAGCGGGGCCGCACGACGACGAGTCCGGGGCAGAGCCTCACGGCCCGCGCCGTCGGCATCGCCGAGAAGACGCCGAACCGCCGCGCCTCGTAGCTGGCGGCGGCCACGACGCCCCGGCGGGCCGCGTCGCCGCCGACCGCCACCGGCCGCCCGGCGAGGCGGGGGTCGTCGCGCTGCTCGACGGACGCGAAGAAGGCGTCCATGTCGACGTGGACGATCTTCCGGGGGGCCGGCTCCACGGGAGGATTCTGACGCCCCGGCCCGGCCCGCGGGCTTCCGGCCGAGCGTTTCCGGGCGCGCCGGGGCGGCCGCGGGTGTGCGACACTGGCCGGCGAACCGGTCGAAGGGAGAGAGGGGATGCCGACGACGAGGGTCCCGCGCGCGCCGTCCGTCGACTTCGACGTGTGGGGCTGCCGCGGCTCACGCGGTCTGACGCCGGGCCGCTCCGCGTACGGGACGCGGACGTCCTGCTACTCGCTCCTCGGCGGAGAGGACGTCGTCGTCTTCGACGCCGGGAGCGGCCTGGCGATGCTGGGGGCGGCGCTCACGCGGGAGGCGAGGTTCTCGCGGGTGAAGCGCGTCTGGGTGCTCCTGTCGCACGCGCACATGGACCACTGGGAGGGGCTGAAGGACGTCGACTGGTTCTGGAAGCGGGACCGGCCGCTCGCCGTGACGCTCCTCGGGACGGCCGAGGCGCTCCAGACCGTGGCTCGCGCGTTCGAGCCCCCCTCGTACGTCCCGCTCCGGACCCTGGTCTCCGGGGGCCCGGTCTCCGTCGTCGAGGTCCCCCTCCGGGCGGGCGACGAGCGGGAGGTCGGCCCCTTCGGCGTCCGCGTCGTCGCCCTCCACCACTACTCCGGGGAGGGGGCCACGAAGCGGGTCCTGGACGCCGTCGGGTTCCAGGTGAGCCGCGACGGCGGGCCGGTCGTGGCGTACGTCTCGGACCACGAGCCGCCCCGGGACGGCGGCGGGGCCGAGGAGAGCCTCCTGGCTGGGGCCGACCTCGCCCTGGGGGACGCCCACTTCGCCCGCCGGGACGACGAGCGGCACGGCCACGGCTCGCAGGAGTTCTGGGCCTCGGCCGCACGCGCCCACCCGAAGACGCTCGTCGTGGCCGGCCACCTCGGGCCCCTCCTGGCCGACTCGGGGATCCGCGAGGCCGCCTCGCGGCACGGACGCCGCCTTCCCAACTTCGTCCTGGCCCGCGAGGGCGACACCTGGCGCTGGAACGGGCGCGAGCGGCGCTTCGGCCGGCGGGGGAGCCGCGGGTGAGCGCTCGGGGCGGGCAGCCCCCGTCGCCCGAGGACGCACAGAGGGCTCTCCGCCACGACCTGAGGACGCCGATCAACCAGATCCTGGGCTACTCGGAGCTCCTCGAGGAGGAGCTCTCCTCCGAAGGGAAGGACGAGTACGTCGCCGACCTGAAGCGGATCCAGCTGGCGGCCCGCAAGCTCCTGGAGCTGGTGGACCGGGTCGGCAAGGACGTCCCGGCTCCGGCGCCGAAGGAGGCCGCCCCGCTCCGGAGCACCGGGGTCATCCTGCGCGCGGAGGTCCCGGAGCCCGCCGGGGCCGCCCCCCCCTCGCCGGAGGCCTCCGGGACGGTCCTCGTCGTGGACGACAACGAGCTGAACCGCGACATGCTCTCGCGCCGCCTGAAGGCCAAGGGCTACGAGGTGGACGTCGCCGAGGACGGCACGGTGGCGCTCGGGAAGATCGCCGGGGGCGGTTTCGAGGCGGTCCTCCTCGACGTGATGATGCCGGGGATCTCGGGGATCGACGTCCTGAAGACGGTCCGGCAGAAGCAGTCGGCCTCGGACCTGCCGATCATCATGGCCACCGCCAAGGACCACAGCGAGGACATCGTCGAGGCGCTGCAGCTCGGGGCCAACGACTACGTCACCAAGCCGCTCGACTTCCCGGTGGTCCTGGCGCGGCTCCAGACGGCCCTCTCGCTCAAGCGGGCCAAGCAGCGCGTCACGAAGCTGGCCGAGGAGCTGGAGATCGCCAACAGCTTCATCCGGAAGACGTTCGGGCGCTACCTCTCGGACGACGTCGTGGCCAGCTTGCTGGAGACGCCGGAAGGGCTGAAGCTCGGCGGCGAGAAGCGCAGCGTCACGATCCTGATGGCCGACCTCCGGGGCTTCACGGCGATGGCCGAGGGGATCCCGCCGGAGAAGGTCGTCGCGGTCCTGAACAACTACCTCGGGACGATGACGCGGATCATCGCGCGGTACCGGGGGACGATCGACGAGTTCATCGGCGACGCGATCCTGGCCCTGTTCGGGGCGCCGATCCCGGGCCCGGACGACGCGCGCCGCGCGGTGGCCTGCGCCATCGAGATGCAGCTGGCGATGGACGGCGTCAACGAGCGCAACGCCGCCGAGGGCCTGCCGCCCCTCGAGATGGGGATCGCGCTCAACACCGGGGAGGTCGTCGTCGGGAACATCGGCTCCGAGACGCGCGCCAAGTACGGCGTCGTCGGCAGCCACGTCAACCTCTCGGGGCGGATCGAGTCGTTCACCGTCGGGGGGCAGATCCTCCTCTCCGAGTCGACCCGGCGAGAGGCGGGGGAGGACGTCCGCGTCGGGCGGACGATGGCGCTCGACGCCAAGGGGTTCCGCGAGCCGGTGACCGTCCACGAGCTCTTCGGGCTCGGCGAGGGGCTCGTCCTCCCGCGGCGGGTCGAGGAGCTGATCCCCCTGTCGCGTCCGGTGCCCGTCCGGTTCTGGGTCCTGACGCAGAAGCTCGTGGACGCCGAGGCGCAGGTGGCCGAGGTCCTCGGGGTGTCGGCGCGGGAGGCGGAGCTCCGGGGATCGAGCCGGCCCGCGGTCCTGGCGAACCTGCGCCTGAGGACGGCCGAGGCCGGGGACGACGGCGGCTACGTCTACGCCAAGGTCGTCGAGGTCCCGGAGGAGGCGCCCGACCGGTTCCGGATCCGCTTCACGTCGGCCACCGCCCAGACCGTGGCCATCGTCGAGAAGTGGTGCGCCGAGGGGGCCGCCGCCCGGTGACGGGGCGGGCCGGGGTGCCGTTATCATCGGCGTCCCGAGTCCCGGTTACGGAGGTTTCGTGATGGAGATCCTTCAGGACGTCGAGCTCTCTCCTTCGGAGGCCCGCGTGGTCGCGCGGCTGATGCTGGCCGTCGCCCGGGCGGACGGGTCCGTGGACGAGCGCGAACGGGCGCTCATTCAGGAGATCGCCCACGTGGACCCGAACGAGGCCGACCCGACGCCCGCGGAAGCCGCCGCCGAGCTGCCCCTGGCCCGGCAGAAAGAGCTGGCCGTCACGGCCGTCCTCCTCGTCGCCTTCGTGGACCGGTCGTTCAGCGACGCCGAGCGGGAGCGCGTCGGGGCGTACGCCGAGGCCTTCGGGGTACCGCCCGAGCAGCTCGCCCAGATCGCCTCCGCGGTGAAGGCCTACCTGATGGCGCCGCTGATCGGGCTGGCGAACACCGAGGCGGTGGTGCAGGTGTCCGAGAACCTCAAGATCTGACATGTCCGGGGAGGGCCCCCGCGGCGCCTGACCGGCGCCGCTGGACGTCGGGCCCTCCCCTGGCCCCTCCCCCCAACGATCGGGAGCATGTCCGGGGAGGGCCCCCGCGGCGCCTGACCGGCGCTGGTGTTCAGCGCGCTGCGCGCTCGAAGCGGCGACGGTGGGGCCCCACCCCCACCGTCCCTCCCCTGGCCCCTCCCCCCGACGATCGGGAGCATGTCCGGGGAGGGCCCCCGCGGCGCCTGACCGGCGCGAGTCCCGGAGGCGTCCGGCGGACGGATTGCTCAGGCGGGGTGGATGATTTGGCTCATTGACACCCTCGCGGCGGTGGCGCATCCTTTCCCCGAAGATGCGACTTGGTCTCATCAGGATCCGCGCCCGCCGCCACCCCCGCCTCGGCCCCGCCCGGACGGCCGCCGAGCTGCGCGAAGGGGAGGAGGCGACCCTCGACCGGCTGGACCTCCCGGAGGACGTCGCCCGGCGGCTGATGGAGCTGGGCTTCCTCCCGGGCCACCGGATCCTGGCCGCGTTCCGCGCACCGGGGGGAGACCCGCGCGTCTACCGCGTGGACGGCTCGGAGATCGCGCTCCGGAGGGAGACGGCCCGTCACCTGCTGCTGCGGCCCGCCCTGGCCGGCGAGGCCGGGCGCGGCGCGTGAGCGGCTGCGAGGGCTGCCCGGCCGCGGGCGGGACGCGCCCCGGGACGCCTCCGGCGACGGAGAGAGAGCACGTCTTCCCCCGCGTCGTGGCCGTGGTCGGGCCGCCGAACTCGGGGAAGTCGACGCTCTTCAACCGGCTGACCGGCCTGAGGCAGAAGGTCGCCAACTACCCCGGGGTCACGGTGGAGCAGCACGTCGGGCGCTTCCGGGCAGACGACGGCCGCGAGGTCCTCCTCGTCGACCTGCCCGGCGTCTACAGCCTCGCCCCCCGCTCCGAGGACGAGCGCGTCACGCACGACGCCCTCCTCGGGACGCTCCCCGGCGTGCCCAAGCCCGACGCCGTCCTCCTGATCCTCGACGTCACGAACCTCGGCCGGCACCTGGTCCTGGCCGCCCCGGTCCTCTCGCTCGGGATGCCGACGCTCGTCGTCCTGAACATGGCCGACGACCTGCGCAAGCGGGGCGGGGACGTGGACGTCGGCGCCCTGGCCGAGCAGCTGGGGGCCCCGGTCACCCTCACCTCGGCGGCCCTGGGCCAGGGCCTGGACACGGTGCGGCGCTTCCTCTGCGGTCGCGTCGGGGTCCCTGCGCCGATCGACCTGCCGGCGGTCGCGGACGTGCCCCGGTGCCGGGAGTGGGCCGCGCGGCTCGGCGAGGAGGCGGCCTACCGTGCGCCGGCCCCGCCGCTCTGGACGCGGCGGCTGGACGCGGTCTTCCTCCACCCCGTCTGGGGGCCCCTCGTCTTCCTGGCGGTCGTCGTGGCCGTCTTCCAGGCGATCTTCGTCGCGGCGCAGCCGCTGATGGACGGCGTCGAGAGGGGGATCGCGCTGGCGGGAGCCGGCCTGACCCGGGCGATCCCGCCCGGCGTCCTCCGGGACCTCCTGGTGGAGGGGGCCTGGAGCGGCGTCGGGGCGGTCCTCGTCTTCCTGCCGCAGATCCTGCTGCTGTTCCTCTTCCTCGGCCTCCTGGAGGACTCGGGGTACCTGGCGCGCGCCGCCCTGATCGCGGACCGGACGATGGCGAAGGTGGGCCTCCAGGGGAAGTCGTTCATCCCGCTCCTGTCGGCGTACGCGTGCGCCGTGCCGGCCATCCTGGCCACGCGGACGATCGAGAGCCGCCGCGACCGGATCGCCACGATCCTGATCGCCCCCTTCATGACCTGCTCGGCGAGGCTCCCGGTCTACACGCTCATCATCGCGGCCTTCCTCCCGGAGCGAGAGCTCCTCGGCCCGCTCCTCGGGACGCGCGCGGCCGCCATGCTGGGGCTCTACCTCCTCGGGTTCCTGGCGGCGGTCCTGACGGCCCGGGCGCTCAAGTCCTCGGTCCTGGCCTCCGAGCGGATGCCGTTCGTGCTCGAGATGCCCCCGTACCGCTGGCCGACGGCGAGGCAGATCGGACTGAGGCTCCTCGACCGCGCCAAGGTCTTCCTCCGCCGCGCCGGGACGGTGATCCTCGCCGTCGCCGTCGGGCTCTGGGTGCTGGCCCACGTCCCGCTCCGCGGGGGCGAGGCGCCTCCCGTCTCCCAGAGCGTGGCCGGGACGATCGGGCGGGCCGTGGAGCCCCTCATCGCGCCCCTGGGGTTCGACTGGAAGATCGGCGTCGGCCTCGTCACGTCGCTGGCCGCGCGAGAGGTGATCGTCGGGACGCTCGGGACGCTCTACGGGATCGAGGGGGAGGACGACGCCAGGGGCCTGCAGGAGGCGCTTCGCCGGGACCTGACGCCGGGCGGGGCGGTCGCCCTCCTCGTCTTCTTCGCCTTCGCCATGCAGTGCCTCTCCACCGTGGCGGTCGTCCGGAGGGAGACCGGCGGCTGGAAGTGGCCCGCGGTCCAGTTCGCCTTCATGGGCACTCTGGCCTGGGTCGGCGCGTTCGTCGCCAACCGGATCGTGACGTTCCTGACGTAGCCGGCTACACCGCCGGCGGGGGCTCCTCGCCGCCGCGAGGGACCCGCCGCGTCACGGTCTCGCGGAGCCAGCGGCGGAAGTCGTCCTTGTCCATCGCCTGCTCCACGTTCAGCTCGGCCCAGACGCCGCTGCGGGCCATCAGCGAGTCCGACGTCTGGACGATGACGGGGAGCTCCCGCAGGCGCTCGTCCCCCCGCATCGCCCTCACCAGCTCGACGCCGTTCATCTCCGGCATGTGGACGTCGGTGATGACGAGACGGATGCTCGGGTCCGCGCGGAGCCGGCCGAGCGCCTCCAGGCCGTCGGCCGCCTCGACGACGGCGTACGGCGTCTTCAGCTCGAGGACGGTGCGGTAGAGGGCGCGCGTCGGCTCGTCGTCGTCCACGACGAGGACCGAGGTCGGCCGCGAGGGCTCTCCGAGCGCCTGCCGGACCGCCGCGAGCAGGGTCTCCGGATCGGGAGGCTTCTGGACGAAGCCGCAGGCGCCTCGGAGGACCGACTCGCCGCCCGAAGGGACCACCGAGACGACGAGGACCGGCAGCGACGACCGCTCGCGGATCAGCGCGTGCAGGACGAACCCGTCGAGGTCCGGCAGGAGCAGGTCGAGGAGGACCAGGTCGGGGACCCGGGCCTCGATCGCCGAGAGGGCCTCGGCCCCGTCGCGGGCCGTCCGGACCGCGTAGCCCTCCTGCGCGAGGACGGCGGACTCCCAGGCCAGGACCGCCTCGTCGTCGTCCACGAGGAGGACGTCGGGCGCGGCGGCGATCATCGGAAGGCGCGGGGCCCGCCGACCGGCGTGGGGGGCGGGCGGAAGCCGACGGCCGCGGCCAGGTCGGAGTAGCCGTCCTCGAGCGGATGGGCGTCTACGCCCTGCCGGCGCAGCCGGACGGCCGCCTTCTGCGCCTCTCTCCCCCGCGCCCCGTAGACGAAGACGTCTTTCCCGAAGTAGACCTGTGTCAGCCTCACTCCCTTCGGGTCCTCGAGCCGCGCGAGCGGGAGGGTCAGAGCGCCGGGGAAGTGCCCCTGGAACCACTCCCCCTCGGGGCGGACGTCGACGAGGACGGCCTTTCCTGTCCTCGCCCGTTCCAGGATCGAGCCGATCGGCTCCGTCGCCCAGGGCACCTCCCGGGCGCACGAAGCCAGGGCGAGGAGGAGCGCGGAAGCCAGGAGGGCGCGGCGCATCGCGACGATCCTACATCCGCGACGGCCGGCGAGGCCCGGGCTATCCTGACGGGGTGGGGATCTTCGAGCGTCCGGGGAGCGGGAGCGGCGGGGTGGACCGACGCCAGCTCGACGAGCTTCGAAGGCGGGTCCGGGAGGCCCCGCAGGACGTGGCCGCGGCGCTGGCGGCGGCCTCCGCCCTGGCCGCCGCCGGCGAGCGGCGGGAGGCGGTCGCCGTCCTGAACCGCGCGGGCAGCGCGCTGCAGAAGGCCGGCAAGGGCGTGGAGGCGATCGCCGTCTACCGGAAGGTGGACGACGTCGACCCGAAGGGCGAGGTGACCTCCGCGTTCCTGACGCGCCTGGAGCTGAAGAAGCTCCTCGCGGCCGCTTCCCGCGGGCTCCCCTCCTCCGGTCCCGCCGGGCCGCACGCCCCCGCCGCCCCCGAGCCTCCCCCCGACCCGGGGCTGGAGGTCGTGCGGGCCGCACGGCGGGCCAAGAAGGAGAGGGTCCAGGCGGCCGCCGCGACGATCCCGTTCCTCAAGGACGTCCCGCCGTTCCTCCTCGAGCTCGTCCTGGAGAAGGTCCACCTCCGCGAGATCGGCCCCGGCGAGGTCCTCTTCCGGGAAGGAGATGCCGGCGCCTCGCTCGTCTTCGTCGCGGCCGGCGAGCTCGCGGCCGCCTCGCGGGGACCGTCGGGGGAGCCGGTCCCGCTCGGACGGCTGGGGCCCGGGAGCGTCCTCGGGGAGATCTCGTTCCTCTCCGGCGTGCCCCGGACGGCGACGCTGACGGCGACGGAGCCGTGCGAGCTCCTCGAGCTGGAACGCGGCGCCGTCGACGCGATCCTGAGGAAGAACCGCGGCCTGGCCGGCGCGCTCACCGTCCTCTACCGCGAGCGAGTCCTGGACGGGGTCCTGGCCCGATCCGTCCTGTTCGCCGGCCTGCCGAGGGAGGAGCGGGACCTCTTCGCCTCGCGTTTCGCGCCGGTGGAGGCCCGGCCGGGCGAGGAGGTCGTGGTCCAGGGGCGGACGGACGACGCCATCTACCTCCTGCGGCGCGGCCAGGTCCGCGTCAGCGTCGAGCGCGGCGGCAAGGAGGTGGGGCTGGCGCTCCTCTCCCCGCCGGAGATCTTCGGGGACTGGGCGGCGCTGCGCGGGACGGCGCGGACGGCCACGGTCACGGCCGTGACGCCGGTCGAGCTCCTCCGGCTGTCGCGGGCCGACCTGCGGGAGCTCCTGGAGAGGAACCCCCCGGTGCGCTCCGCGCTCGAGGAGGTCCAGCTGCAGCGCTTCGTGGCGACCGCGGAGGCGCTGGGGGGCGGCTGAGGGCCGGCCCGTTCTCAGCCTGCCGCGGGCGCCTCCTTCGGCGGGTCGGCCGGGGCCGCCGGCGGCTGGCCGTTCGGGAACGACTCGGCGCTGCAGAAGTAGCACTTCACCTTCGGGTGAGGCTGGTCGGCGCGGACCCAGTAGGTGAACGTCTTCGTGCAGGCGGGGCAGTCGAAGGTCTTCCTCGTTCCTTCCATGCGGAGACGCAGGATATCGGTTCCGCCCCCCGCGGGGAAGCTCGCGCCGCCGGCCGGCCGGGGCCTTTGCCTTAGACTACGTCCGCTTGAGCGACGGTTCCTCGACCGAGCCGGCGGGTCGCCCGCCCGGCTCGGGAACCCAGCCGGCCCTGACCGAGACGGCCACCCTCGAGTCCCGGCACGACTCCGGGAGGTACCTCGGCGTCCTCTGCCTCGGTGCCCTCGGCGTGGTCTTCGGGGACATCGGGACGAGCCCGCTCTACGCGCTCCGCGAGTGCTTCTTCGGGGAGCACGCCATGGCCGTGACGCGAGCCAACGTCCTCGGGGTCCTCTCCCTCGTCTTCTGGGCCCTCGTCCTCGTGATCTCGGTGAAGTACCTGGCCGTCGTCCTGCGCGCGGACAACCGCGGCGAGGGAGGGATCCTCGTCCTCGTCTCCCTCCTGAAGGGACCCCCGGAGGGGGCCAAGGTCAGCGGGAAGCGTTACGCCTACCTCGCTTGCGGCCTCTTCGGGGCCGCGCTCCTCTACGGGGACGGGATCATCACGCCTGCCATCACCGTCCTCTCGGCGGTCGAGGGGCTGAAGGTCGCCACGAACGTCTTCGAGCCGTGGATCCTGCCGATCGCCGCCGCGGTCCTCGTCGGGCTGTTCGTCCTGCAGAAGCGCGGCACGGCCGGGATCGGCGCCCTCTTCGGGCCCGTGATGCTCGTCTGGTTCGCGGTCCTGGCGGTCCTCGGGGCCTGGCAGATCACCAGGGTCCCGGGGGTCCTCCTCGCGGTCAGCCCTCACCACGCGCTCCGCTTCTTCGCCGAGCACGGGACGGCCGGGTTCCTGATCCTCGGGTCGGTCTTCCTCGTCGTCACGGGCGGCGAGGCGCTCTACGCCGACATGGGGCACTTCGGCGCCCGCCCGATCCGGATCACCTGGTTCGCCCTCGTCCTGCCGGCGCTCCTCCTGAACTACTTCGGGCAGGGGGCGCTCCTCCTGACCGACCCGCGGGCGTCGGACAACCCCGTCTTCAAGATGGGCCCCGGGTGGTCGCTCTACCCGATGGTCGTCCTGGCCACGATGGCCTCCGTGATCGCCTCGCAGGCGGTCATCTCGGGCGCCTTCTCGCTGACCCGCCAGGCGATCCAGCTCGGGTACATGCCGCGCCTGCGGATCGACCACACCTCGGCCAAGGAGATCGGGCAGATCTACCTCCCGACGATCAACTGGCTCCTGATGGTCGCCTGCATCTGGCTCGTCTTCGAGTTCGGGTCGTCCAGCCGGCTGGCGGCCGCCTACGGCGTCGCGGTGACCTCCACGATGGTCATCACGACGATCCTCATCGCGGTCATCGCCCGCGAGTCGTGGGGGGTCAAGGCGTGGGTGGCCTACCTGCTCGCCGGGCTCTTCCTCGTCGTCGACCTCGCCTTCTTCGGCGCCAACATCGTCAAGATCGGGCACGGCGGGTGGTTCCCCCTCTTCGTCGCCGCGCTGGTCATGGTCGTGATGACGACCTGGAAGCGGGGCCGGGAGATCCTGGCGGACCGGCTCAGGGAGTCGACCCTCCCCGAGAAGCTCTTCCTCGAGGACGTCGAGAAGCGCGACCCGCTGCGCGTCCCGGGGACGGCGGTCTTCATGGACCGGACGGGCGAGGGAGTCCCCCCCTCGATCCTGCACAACCTGAAGCACAACAAGGTGATCCACGAGCGGGTCGTCTTCGTCACCGTCGTCACGGACGAGGTGCCGCACGTCAGGAGGCGGGACCGGATCAAGGTGCGCAAGCTCGGCCGCGGGTTCTGGCGCGCCACGATCCACTACGGGTTCATGCAGGACCCGAACGTCCCGCAGGCGCTCCGCCTCCTGGACCTGGACGGGCAGGGATTCGACCCGATGAAGACGACCTTCTTCCTCGGCAGGGAGACGCTCATCGCCAGCGAGAGGCCCGGCATGGCGCTCTGGCGGGAGAGGCTCTTCGCCTGGATGTCCCGCTCGGAGGGGCGCGCGACGACCTTCTTCGAGATCCCGCCGAACCGGGTGGTGGAGATGGGGCTCCAGGTCGAGCTGTAGTGTTCCTGGGGGACCCGGGACCGCGCGGGTCCCCCAGGCCCCTCCGCCGCGGAGAGGCGGGCCTGCTGCGCAGGCCGGCGGCGTGAAGGGGGAACCCGGGTCCTTCCGGGCTGCGGCGTGGGTTGGGACCCGCGCCGCAGGCCGTACCCCCCTCCGCGAAGGAGAGGAGGGCCCGCGTGCGCGGGCCTTCCGCGTCTTCGGGGGCGCGTCGGCCGGGTGATGGGATCCCGGATCCGGCGGGCGGTGCGCGGCGTCACGTCCGGCTCGGGGATGTCGGCGTAGAGTGAGACGAACCCGGGGTGTGTCACTCCCGGACGGAGGCCTCGATGTTCCGGCTCCTCGTCCCGTCCGCCGTCCTGGCCGCGGCCCTCGCCGGCGGCGGCCTGGCTTCGGAACCGGCCCAGCGGGCCTGGGTCGATCCCGTCACCGGCGAGCTCCGGGCCCCGGTCCGGGGCGAGGAGGCCGCCCTGGCCCCGGGGCGGGGCGACGGCCACGACGGGCTCGTGGAGGTCCCAGGGACCTCTCCGGCCGGCGGCTTCGCGATCCACCTCGGGGGGCGGTTCCAGGCCGCCCTCGTCGCCCAGGTGGGACCGCGAGGCGACGTCACGACCCGCTGCGAGCGCGCCGATCCCGCGTCCTCGGACGCCCCCGTGGCCGGGGCGAGCGAGACGTTCGTCCGGGCCTCGCCGCCGAGCCCCTCCGCGACGACGTTCGTGATCCTCAACCAGGACGGCCCCGGGGAGGGGCTGAACGACTCGTCCCCCCGGAGCCCCGTCGGCGGAAACACCGGCACGACTCTCGGGGAGCAGCGCCTGAACGCCCTGAAGTACGCGGCCGGCCTCTGGGCCTCCCGCGTGAGGACGGACGTCCCGATCCGGATGCAGGCCAAGTTCGACGCGCTCAGCTGCCAGGCGACGGCGGCGGTCCTCGGGTCGGCCGGGGGCATCCAGCTCCACCGCGACTTCGTCGGCGTGGCCCGGCCCGGAACGTGGTACCCCAGCGCCCTGGCGTCGATGATGGCCGAGAGGGACCTCGACGCCGCGGTGGACGACATCCAGTCCCGGTTCAACTCCAGCCTGGACGCCGGCTGTCCGTTCCCCAGGCGCTGGTACTACGGCTTCGACCAGAGGGCGGGCGCCAACGAGATCGACTTCGTGACGATCGTCAACCACGAGATCGCGCACGGCCTCGGATTCCAGACCTACGTCGACCTCTCGACCGGCGCCAGGCTCCAGGGGAGGGACGACATCTTCCTCGTCCACCTCTACGACGCGAGCAAGGGGAAGCGGTGGCAGCTGCTGACCGACGGCGAGCGAGCGGCCTCCGCCGTGAACGACGGCGGGCTCCTCTGGGACGGGGCCCTCGCCAACTCCCGGAGCGGGATCTTCACGTCGGGCGTCGGGGCCGGGGGCCGGCTCCGGATGTACGCCCCGCGGACGCTCGTCAGCGGGAGCTCCGTCGTGCACTGGGACACGGCCCTCGTCCCCGACGAGTCGCTCGAGCCGTTCTACACGGCGCCGATGCACCAGTTCCTGACCACGGTGGAGCTGATGAGGGACCTGGGCTGGTCGTCCACGGCCACGACCCCGTACTCCTGGATCCTCCCCTCCAGCGCCCGGGTCCCGGGCCAGGGGGGGGCGTACTACGTGACGGACCTGCTGATCGCCAACCGGGGGTCGACGGACGCGGCCATCGTCCTGAAGTTCCTGGGGCACGACCGGGACGGCACCGTCGGCCCCGAGGTGCCGGTGGCGCTCTCGGCCGGAAAGTCCGTGACGTACGAGGACGTCCTCTCCGGGGTCTTCTCGCTCTCCGAGGACTACGGGGCGATCCGGATCTCCTCGAGCACGCCGAGCCTCGCCGTCCTCAGCCAGACCTCCACGGCGGCCGACGCCTGCGTCGGCGGGACCTTCGGGCAGAGCGTCCCGGCCTTCGGCCCGGCGGACCTCGTGGTCGAGGGGACGCCGCGCGTGATCCTCGGCGTCCGAGAGGACGGCGCCTTCCGGACGAACCTCGTCCTGGCCAACTCTTCGGAGTCGGAGGTGGAGGTCGAGGTGGCGCTCCAGAACGACGCGGGGACCATCCTGGGGACGCCGCGGAGCTACAGGCTGCCGCCGCTCGGGATGACCCAGGTGTCCGGGGTCGTGAGGCAGCTCGGCGTGACGGGCGACGTCCCCCGGGCCCGTCTCCTCGTCTCGACGTCGACGCCGGACGGCGAGTTCGCGGCCTACGCGGCGGTCATCGACAACCGGACGAACGACCCCCGGACTCTCCTGCCGAGGTAGGGCGATCTCGTCCAGGGGGGTCGACAGCGTGTCGATCCCCCCTGCGGCGCTGCGCGCCTACCCCCCGGGCCTGTCCCGGGGGGTCTGCAACGCGCCGGCGGAGGCTCAGCGGGACGGGAGCGCGGGAAGCGCGCCGGGATCGACGAGGGCGCCGGCGAAGGCGGCCAGCGTCACGAGGACGACACCGGCGACGACGGGGACCGCGAACCGGGGCCCCCCCGCGGTGACGGCCAGGACGGCCTTCGACACGGAGTTCGTCGTGAACGCCAGGAGGATCGGCAGGACCGCGTCGCCCGCGGGCAGCTTCCCGGCGGCGACGAGGGCGGCCACCGCGATCGAGGGGGAGTGGGCGTCGGCGAACCCGGCCAGGGCGCTCGCCACGACGAGGCCGCGGGAGCCGAGGAGAGCGTTGGCCGACGCGGAGATCAGGAGGATCGCCGAGACGGCGGCCGCGAAGCCGACCGCCACCAGCGGGTTGAAGGCCCGTCCGGGGCTGGCCTCGACCTCGCCCCGCGTCCGCAGGGTCCGGAGCGTCAGGAAGAGGCCCCAGAGGACGGAGACGGCGCCGGCGACGAGGAGCGGGAAAGCGAGAGCCCGGAGCGCCGCGTGCGAGGTGGCCAGGAGGACGACGCCCAGCTGGGCGACGGTGGCGATCGTCGAGAGGGCGGCGCCGGCCACGCAGGCGCCGAGAAGCGCCGGCTCCGAGCGCGCGCGGGAGGCCATCGCCCCGATCGTCGCCGTGCTGGAGACGAAGCCCGAGGCCAGCCCGGACAGCGGAAGGCCGTACCTCGGGCCGAGGAGGCGCTGGCCGACGTACCCGGCTGCCGAGATCGCCATGACGAGGACGACCAGCTTCCAGAGCGTCCTCGGGTTCAGGACCGCGAACGGGCCGACCGCCCGGTCCGGGGCCAGCGGCAGGACGACGAGGGCGGCCGCCCCGAGGAGGAGCGCGTCGTTGAGCTCCTGCTCGGTCAGGACCGAGTGGACGAAGCGGTGCAACCGCGTGCGCGAGGCCAGGATGACCGTCACGACGACGCCCAGGCTCGCGGCCAGGGCCGGCTGACGTGCCGCCAGGGCGCCCAGGAGGTAGGCCACCACCAGCGCGACCTCCGAGGTCAGGCCCGGGTCCTCCGCGCTGCTCCTCGTGTACGAGAGCGCCGCCAGCCCGCCGAAGACGACCGCCCCGGCCACGAGGAGGGGGACGCCTCCGACGAGCAGGGCGGTCCCTCCGGAGAGGGAGACGAGCGCGAAGGTCCGGATCCCCGCCGGGGCGCTCCCCCCCTCGGACAGCTGCCGCCTCTCCCTCTCGGCGCCGATCAGGAGCCCGACGCCCAGCGCGACCGCGAGCCTGACGAGCTCGGCTTCCGGGAGCGCCATGCCCGTCATGCTGGACCCGTCCGGCCGCCGGCGCAACGGGGGACGGCGCGCCGTGAGGCCCCGTCGGATATGCTGGCCCCCGCGGGTCCGCTCGCCCGCGCGGAGGCCGTCGTGACCGCTCGCCGGACCGTTTCGCCCGCCCTCGCCGCGATCCTCGTCCTCGTCGCCCTCCTCGGCCTCCTCCTCGCCCCCTCCGCCTGCAAGAAGGGCGGGGACCCGGTCCGGGAGGCGATCGACGGCATCGCCCGGGGGGCCGAGGAGCGCGACGCCGGGGAGATCGCCGACCGGGTCTCGGAGTCCTTCCGCGACGCGGGCGGCACGGGCAAGGCGGAGACGGTGGCGACGGTGAAGCGGTACCTCGCCGCATACGAGAGCCTGGGCGTCTCGCTGTCGTCCGTGGCCGTCGAGCGGGGGCCGGACCGGGCCCGGGCCACGTTCGAGGCGGAGCTCTCGGGGACCCCTTCGAAGGCGTTCGGGCTCGACGCGGTCCTGCCCCGCTCCTCGGCGTGGCGGTTCGAGGTCCGGCTGGCGCTGGAGGAGGGGAGCCGCTGGCGCGTCGTCGAGGCCTCCTGGGAGCGGCTCCGCTGACGGGCCCGGCCCCCTCCCGTTCCTGACGGGGGGCTCCAGAACAAATCCCCGGCGGCCTTCGTATTCCTCCGCTCGAGAGGTCCGCCGATGCGAGGAACCCGCCGGTGCCCCGGGCACCCGTGCCGTCCGTCCGCCCCCGTCCTGGCGTTCGCCGCCCTGATCCCGGCCCTGCTCGCGGCGGGGGGCGCGGAGGCGGCGGGGCCGGCCTGGCAGACGCTGGAGCGAGACGGCGTCACCCTCCGGTACACGCCCGCCGACTCCGCCACGGCCGCTGCGGTCCTCGACGCCGCCGGCTCGGGCAGGAAGTCCGTCGAGGCGTTCTTCGGAAAGCCGTTCCCGAAGCCCTTCGTCGTCTCGGTCTTCCCGGGCCGCGCCGAGCTGACCGACTTCTGGCGGGAGGAGTGGAAGGCGCCCGGCTTCACGCCGGAGTGCTGGATGGTCGCGAGCGGATCGGCGGGGACGCTGTCGCTCCTGTCGCCGCGCGCCTTCTCGACCGAGGCCTGCGACCACGACCCTTCCGACGCCCGCGCGACGCGCCTCCTGCTGGCGCACGAGCTGGTCCACGTCTACCACTCGCAGGTGAGCCCGAGCGCGGACTTCGACCTCGAGGAGATCGCCTGGTTCGCGGAGGGGCTGGCCACCTTCGCCTCCGGACAGCTGGACGCAGGGCGGCTCGGCCGCGCGCGGGAGGCCGTGGCGAGGGGCCAGGGGCCGAAGAGGCTCTCGGAAGCCTGGTCCGGGAAGGAGCGCTACGGCTTCGCGGGCTCGCTCGTGGCCTACCTGGACGGCCGCTTCGGTCGGGCGACGACCGTCGCGCTCCTCGCCGAGACGACCGCGGCGGGCGTGCTGGGCCGGCTCGGGGTCTCCGAGGAGCAGCTGCTGGACGGGTGGCGCCGCTTCCTGGCCGCGGGGGGAGCGAGGTGAAGCGGCGGCCCAGCGCAGCTTCCCGTGACTGCAATCATCGTGACCGCAAGCGCTGGATCTCGGGACCCCAACGACCGTATACTTGTCGCATGAACCAGGAGAACGTGGTGACCCGTCTCGCCGGAGGAGCGCTCGCCGTGGCGGCTGCGGTGCTCCTCTGCCTCCCGGCCGCTGCCCAGAACGTCGTCCCGAACGCCAACTTCGACACGAGCGATCTGACGGCCTGGACCGTCTACCCGAACCTCTCCCTCCAGCAGGTCCCGGGCGCGGACGCCTTCGGCAACCCGGCCTCCGGCTCCGGCCACGTCGTCAACTCCGCGGCCGGGGCGTACAACGCCGGGCCCAGCGCCTGCTTCCCGAGCTCCGTGACCGGCGGCTCGCTCTACGATTGGGGCGCGACGGTCCGGGTCCCCTCGGGGCAGACGGCCACCGGGCAGGCCTTCGTCTACGTCTACTGGTACAGCACCGTCGGGTGCGTCAGCGGGTGGATCCAGGCGGACGGCTCGCCCGTCGTCGCGGCCGACGGGGGCTGGCACCTGACGACCGTCACGAACTTCGCGGCCCCCGCGGCGGCCCAGAGCGTCGCGGTCTACCTGCAGGTGTACAAGGACGTCGCGGGCGGGACGTTCGAGGCTTACTTCGACCGCGTCTTCTTCGGCCCGGCCGGGACGACGCCGGTCACGCTCCAGGGGTTCTCCGCGGACTGACGGCGCCGGTCTCCCGCGGCTGGGATCGGGACGAAGCGGGCCCGCTCGCGCGGGCCCGCGTTGCGTCCACCCGGTACGGCTCAGACGATCTTGTAGCGCCTGGCGACCCCGGGGATCAGGTACTCCTGGAACGCGCGCTCCAGGCCGTAGGCGGGGAACCAGCCCCAGTCGTCGCGGGCGGCCGAGTCGTCCACGTCGGCCGGCCAGGAGTCGATGATCCCCTGGCGCTTCACGTCCGGGACGAACGTCACGTCGGCCGCCGGGAAGGCGCTCCGGACGATCTCGCGGACCTCGCCGGCGGACGGGTTGAAGGCGCCGACGTTGTAGACCTGCCGGGTCAGCTTCTCCCTGGGCGCCGCGTCGAGGAGGAGGAGCGCCTTGACGCCGTCCGGCATCGCCATGAAGGGGATCCGCGCGTCCTCGCGGACGAAGCAGGCGTAGGCCTCGCGCCGCGCGGCGTTGTGGAGGATCTCCGGGGCGAAGTCGCTGGTCCCGCCGGTGGGCGTCGTCACCGCGCTGATCAGGCCCGGGAAGCGGAGCCCGCGGAAGTCGATCCCGCCCTGGACGGTCTGGACGTCGAGCTGGCGGTAGAAGGAGGAGTAGTAGCGGCCCAGCTGCTCGCAGTAGAGCTTGTTGATCCCGTACATCGTCGTCGGGGTCAGCCACGAGTCCTCCTTCACCTTCCCCGCGTCGCGCTTGGCGTCGAGGGAGGGGAGGCCGTAGACGGCGATGGAGCTGGGGTAGAGGAACTTGATGTTCCGCCCCTGCAGGCGCGACTGCCCGATCGCCATCTCCAGGACGTTCACCGTCCCGTCCACGTTGACGCGGTGGCCGAGCGTGGGGACCCGCTCGGACTTCGTCGAGAGGAGCGCCGCCAGGTGGTAGATCGTGTCGAAGTCGTACGCGGCCGAGAGGCTCTCGAGGAACGCGGTGTCCAGGATGTCGCCGGTGGCCGAGCGGTAGACGCGCGGCCGGATCGACTCGTCGAGCGCGTGCAGGTCGAGCGCGACGACGCGGACCTCGGAGTGGTCGGTGAGGTACGTGATCAGGCCTCGGCCGATCTCGCCGTTGGCGCCGGTGACCAGGATGGTCGGGATGGACATGTGGGCCCTCGCAGGGTGAGGTGGGCGCGCGGTTGGCGCGACCGGGCCGGGCGGCCCGGGCCAGTCTAACCCCCGGAGGGAGCCCCGCGGCGCGAGAACCGCGGGGGAGTCGGTCCGTATAGTCGGGAGGAGATGGCGAGCGGCAAGGAGTGGAAGAGCCTCTTCAGAGAAACGGCCGATTCGGTGGGATCGGACGACGTGAGGGGCCTGTACACGGTCGACTGGCGGGAGGCGACGGCCGCCCTGACCGCCGAGCACCGCGGCTCGATCGAGTCCGAGAGGCGCCGCTTCCTCCGCTCCCTGAAGGTCGCCAACGCCTTCCTCTACGGCCTCACGAGCCGCCTGGCGCCCCGGCGGAGGCTCCTGTTCGCCTTCTCGGTCCTCCTGATCCTCTGGTCCGTCGTGCGGCTCCTCGGGGAAGGGGACCCGGTCGAGAAGGCCCCGGGCTCGGTCGTCCTCCTCCTCGTCGCCTCCCTCCTCCTCGTCTTCCTCGTGGGGATGGAGCTCGTCGACAAGCTCCGCTTCCGCGACGAGCTGGTCCTGGCGCGCGAGCTCCAGGCCGACCTCGTCCCGCAGCAGCTCCCCGACGCGCCGCCGTTCGAGCTGGGGGCCTTCAACCGCGTCGCCAACACGGTGGGAGGGGACCTCTACGAGTTCACGCCGCTCCCCGGGGGGAGGCTCTCGGTCCTCTTCGGGGACGCCTCGGGGCACGGGATGACCGCCGGCCTCGTCATGGCGGTGGCCCACACGGCCTACCGGGCGCAGGTGGACCTCGACCCGGACCCGCTCGCGGTCGCCACGGCGCTGAACCGCCTCCTCTGCCGGACGGGGACCTGCCGGACGGCGGGGCCGCGGTCGTTCTTCGCGGGGGTCACGCTCCTCGTCGAGGCCGACGGGTCCTTCTCGGCCGTCGTCTCCGGCAACCCGCCGGTCCTCCTCCTGGGGACGGACGGGCTCGTGCGCGAGAGGATCGGCAAGGGGGCCTACCCGCTCGGCGTCCGGCCGGACCTGAAGGCCGTCGTCGAGTCCGGCCGCCTCGGGCCGGGCGAGTCGCTCGTCCTCCACTCCGACGGGCTCCCCGAGTCCCGCGACCCCTCCGGGGAGGAGTTCGGCGACGCGCGGGTCGAGGCCGTCCTCTCCCGCGCGGCGGGCCTGCCGGCCACCGACCAGGTGGAGGCCCTCTGCGCCGACCTGAAGGGGTTCCTCGGCCCCGCCGTCCCGGAGGACGACGTCTCGATCGCCGTCGTGAGGCGGCCGCCCGTCCCCCTCGGGCTCCTCCCGGGCGCTCCCGTCTCCTGCTGACTACTTCAGCATCGCCAGGAGGCCGCCCGCCGCCACGGCGGTGCCGATGACGCCGGCCACGTTCGGCCCCATGGCGTGCATCAGGAGGTAGTTGTCGGGGTCCTCCTCCTGCCCCACCTGGTGGGCGACGCGCGCCGCCATCGGGACCGCCGAGACGCCCGCGGCGCCGATGAGCGGGTTGACGGGGCTGCCCGGCAGCCGCGCCATCAGCTTGCCGAGGAGGACGCCTCCCGCCGTCGAGAACGAGAAGGCGACGCAGCCGAGGACGAGGATCTTCAGCGTGGCCAGGGTGAGGAACGAGTTCCCCTCCATCGTGACCCCGACGGACAGGCCGAGGACGATCGTGACGAGGTTGATCAGCTCGTTCTGGGCCGAGCGGTTCAGACGCTCGGTGACGCCGCACTCCCGGAGGAGGTTCCCGAACATCAGGAGGCCGATGAGCGACGTCGCCGGGGGGACGAGGAGGGCGCAGACCACCGTGACGAGGACCGGGAAGGCGATCCGCATCCAGCGCGGGACGTCGAAGTCGGCCTCCATCCGGATCCGCCGCTCCTCCTTCGTCGTCAGGAGCCGCATGATCGGCGGCTGGATGAGCGGCACGAGCGCCATGTACGAGTAGGCCGAGACGGCGATCGCCCCGAGGAGGTGGGGCGCGAGCTTGATCGTCAGGTAGATCGAGGTCGGGCCGTCGGCCCCGCCGATGATCCCGATCGAGCCGGCCTCCTGCGGCGTGAATCCGAGCCACCCGGCCGCCAGGAACGTCCCGAAGACGCCCAGCTGCGCAGCCCCGCCGAGGAGGAACGTCTTCGGGTTGGCCAGCAGCGGGCCGAAGTCCGTCAGCGCGCCGAGCCCCAGGAAGATGAGCGGCGGGAAGATCTCCAGCTTCACCCCCTGGGAGAGGTAGTGGAAGAGCCCTCCCGGCTCCACGCCGTGCGGCTCGGCGAGGAGCCCGTTCAGCGGGAGGTTCGTGATCAGGGCCCCGAAGCCGATCGGCACCAGGAGGAGCGGCTCGAACCCCTTCCGGATCGCGAGCCACAGGAGCAGGAAGGCGACGGCGATCATGACCGCCTCCTGCCACGTCAGGGCGACGAGGCCGGTGCGCGCCAGGAGCTCGGCCACGTCAGCCCTCCGGCTCGAAGCGGATCAGGACGTCCCCCACCTGGACGGTGGCGCCCGGGGCGGCGGCGACCTCGGACACCTTCCCGGAGCGGGGGGCGTAGATGTAGGTGTCCATCTTCATCGCGTCCAGGAGGACGACGGGCGTCTTGGCCTCGACGGGCGTCCCGGCGGTCACGAAGACCTTCTGGACGGTCCCGGCGATCGGGCTGCGGATCGTGTCGGCGTCGCGGCCCGAGGGGAGCGGCGCCGGGATCGCTCCTGGTACCGGGGCCGACGGGGCGGGCGGGGCCGGCATGGCGATCGGCGAGACGAGGGGGAGGGGGCTGGCGATCCGCTCGTCGTCCTCGAGGACCTGGACCTCGACGTCGTAGACCTTCCCGTTGACGCTGATGCGCAGCTTCTTCATTGCGGGCTCCCGGTCTCCGGGCGGGGCGGGGCCACGCGGTGGGAGACCATGATGTCGAGGCGTCCGGCGCGGGACCAGGTCTCCTGGCCCGGGAACCTCCCGACGTGGACGCGGTGGATCTTGACCGCCCGCCCGAGCGCGGCGTGCGCGGCGGCGGCCAGGACGGCGACGAGCTCCTCGGGGACCTCTCCCTCCGAAGGGGCCTTCGCCACCTCGGCCCGGCGGGCTCCGGCCCGGGCGGCGGCCCGGAGGGCGAAGATGAGGACCGTGAGCAGGCCCATCGCCAGCATCACGGTCGAGAAGCAGGCCAGGGCGACGACGGCTGGGGTCATCGGGGCGCACCTCTCGGGCGCTACATCGGGATGTTCCCGTGCTTCTTCTGCGGGCGGAGGTCGCGCTTGGCCCGGAGGGTGACGAGGCGCTCGATCAGGAGGCGGCGGGTCCAGGACGGCCGGATCACGTCGTCGACGTGGAGCGACTCGGCCGCGCGGTACGGGTTGGCGTGGAGCTTCCGGTACTCGGCCACCTTCTCCGCGAGGAGGGCGCGCGGGTCCTTCGCCTTGTCCAGCTCCCGCTTGTACAGGACCCGGGCCGCCCCCTCGGGGCCCATCACCGCGATCTCGGCGGTCGGCCAGGCCAGGACCGAGTCGGCCCCGAGGTCCTTGCTGCACATGGCCAGGTACGCCCCGCCGTACGCCTTCCGGAGGATCACGGTCAGCTTGGCGACCGTGGCGGCCGAGTAGGCGAAGAGCATCTTCGCGCCGTGCCGGATGATGCCGCCGTGCTCCTGCGCGACGCCCGGCAGGAACCCCGGCACGTCGACGAACGTGACGATCGGGATGTTGTAGATGTTGCAGGTCCTCACGAACCGGGCCGCCTTGTCCGAGGCGTCGATGTCGAGCGAGCCCGCCCTGACGAGCGGCTGGTTGGCCACGACGCCGACGACCATCCCGCCGAGGCGGGCGAAGCCGGTCAGGAGGCTCGGGCCGAAGAGGGGCTGGACCTCGAGGAAGGTCGCGGGGTCGAGGATCCGCGCCAGGACGTCGCGAACGTCGTACGGCTTGCGCGGGTCCTCCGGGACGACGTCGTCCAGCCCGGGGTCGTCGGCGACGGCCTCGTCGGAGCGGACGTCGGGCGGGCCCTCCAGGTTGTTGGACGGCAGGTACGAGAGGAGGGCCTGGACGATCGCCACGGCCTCCCGGTCGTCGCGGGCCACGAAGTGGACGTTCCCGGAGACCGACGCGTGGGCCGTCGCGCCGCCGAGCGCCTCGTCGCTGATCTCCTCGCCGGTGGCCGCCTTGATGACGTCCGGGCCCGCGATGAACATCTTCGCCGTCCGGTCCACCATCACGATGAAGTCCGTGAGGGCCGGCGAGTAGGCCGCGCCGCCCGCGCACGGCCCCGCGACGACGGAGATCTGCGGGACGACGCCCGACAGGAGCGTGTTCGTGTAGAAGATCTGCCCGTAGCCGGAGAGCGCCTCGACCCCCTCCTGGATCCGGGCCCCGCCGGAGTCGTTGAAGCCGACGACGGGGAAGCCGCTCTTGAGGGCCCCCCTCAGGCACTCGCAGACCTTCTCGGCGTGGAGGCGCCCGACGGCGCCGCCGCCCACCGTGAAGTCCTGCGAGAAGACGAAGACGGGCCGGCCGCCCACCCAGCCCTTGCCGGTGACGACGCCGTCGCCGGGGAGGGGCTTGCCGCCGTGCTCCTGGGCGGCGTTGCGGGCGAAGAGGCCGAACTCGACGAAGCTGTCGGGGTCGAGGAGGAGCGCCAGCCGCTCCCGGGCGGTGAGCTTCCCCTCGCGGTGCTGCTTGTCGATCCGCTGGGGGCCGCCGCCCGCGACGAGGGCGGCGCGCCTCTCGTCCAGGTCGCTGAATCGCGTCATCGGGGTCTCCCTCGGGCCCGGGCGGGCCCGCGGGCATCGTAGGGACCGGGCCCGGCCGGCGCCATGATCCGTTTGATCGATGCGTCCGGGCTGGAGGGACCCGGAGGGATCGGCGGTTTCGGGAGGAAGGGTGGTGCTCCCGGGGTGGCGGGCCCCGGAACTAGCGCCCGGGCGGCTCGTAGAGGAGGACGGCGGCCCTTCGCCGCTCGAACTCCGCCAGCTCGCCCGCCCAGCCGGCGACGACCTGAGAGGCGCTCTCGCCCCGGGAGAACCGCGCGAGGGCCCCGCGCGAGGCCAGGAGCGTCCCGAAGCGCGAGGCGTCCCACTCCCTCGGGTGGAGGTCGCGCAGGGCGGAGGCGATCTCGATCCCGAGCGCGACGGGGCGGATCGCGGCCCGGTCGACGACGCCGATCCTCACGCCCCGGCAGAGCGCCCCGGCGTGAGGGCCGGAGCCGGGCCGGAACGTGACCGGCGCGAAGCGGACGCCCGGGACGCGGCGGACCGAGAGGGTGCGCGAGAGGACGGCCGCGTCGACCCACGGCGCCCCGACAACCTCGAACGGGGTCCCCGTCCCCCGGCCGACGGAGACGTTCGTCAGCTCCAGGAGGGCGACGCCGGGGTAGAGGGCGGCCGCCGTGACCGACCTCAGGTTCGGCGAGGGGTCGACCCACGGGATCCCGGTCTCGTCGTACCAGAGCGAGCGCCGGTAGCTCGCCATCGCGACGACCGTCAGCGCCACCCCGGGCGTCCGCTCGGAGGCGAAGAGGCGGGCCAGCTCGCCGATCGTCATCCCGGGGCGGACGGGGATCCGGTGGTAGGCCGTGAACGAGAGGTCGTCGGCGAGCGGGCCCTCGACCACGTCGGCCCCGATCGGGTTCGGCCGGTCGAGGAGGACGACGCCGACCCCGGCCCTCGCCGCCTCCTCCATCAGGTACCCGAGCGTCGTCAGGTAGGTGTAGAAGCGGCACCCGGCGTCCTGCAGGTCGACGACGACGGCGTCCAGCCCCGCGAGGTCCGCGGGCGAGGGGCGCCGCTTCGCCCCGTAGAGCGAGACGACCGGGAGGCCGGTCCCGGGGTCGACCGAGTCCGGCACCTCCTCGTCGGCCGAGGCGCCGAGCCCGTGCTCCGGGGAGAAGAGCCGCAGGAGCGAGACTCCCGCCCGCCTCGCCTCCTCCGAGCGGAGGACGTCGGCGGTCCTCCGCCCGTCGCGCGTGACGCCGGTGGCGTTCGTCAGGAGGCCGACCCGCTTCCCGGCGAGAGGGGCGAACCCCCGCTCGGCGAGAACCTCCACGCCCGGGCGGACGTCGAAGGCCGGCCCGGCGGGGCGCGACGGAGCGGGCTCGTGACGACGCGGGGCGCGGGCGGCCGCGAGATGCGCGGGGGCGGCCAGGAGCGCGAGGCCGGCGAGGAGCGTGCGGACAGGACGCGGACGGATTCGGACGGCTCCCGTCACCGGGAGGCCTCCTTCCGGATCCCCGACCCCCGCGCGTGGAGACCCGGGAGCGTGACGGGGAGCCTCCCCGAGACCGGGGCCTCGCCGAAGAGGGCGGCCACCGCCGCCTCCTGGACGACCTCCTGCGGCCCGTAGCCGGCGAGGTACGTCCCGATCGCGGGGAACTCGAGGAGGAGGTACGGGCTCCCGAAGGCCACCGCCACGACCGGCTTGCCGAACGAGAGGACGCCCTTCAGCGCGGCCTTCCCCGCGGGGGGAGCGGCGATCCTCCCGGCGCCGGAGCGGGGGCGGACGAAGAGGGAGGCCAGGACGACGTCGGCCTCCGAGGCGAGCCGGAGCGCCTCGGCGACGTCGGCCTCGCACGACCCCGGGACGAGCCGGACCGTCGGGACCTCGCCGAGCCGCGACGCGAGCTCCGGCCCGACGCGCGTGTCCAGGCCGGGGACGAGCGGCTCGTCCACCACGACGAGGTGGAAGAGCCGCTTCCCCCTCGACAGGGGGAGGACCCCGGGCTCCTCGCGGAGGAGCGTCAGCGAGCGCCGGGCGATCTCGGCCTCGAGCGCCCGGTGCGCGCGCGTCCCGACGGTCGAGGGGACGGCGCCGGGCGGCGGGGACCGCCGGGAGAAGAGCCCGAGCCGCTCCTTCTCCGAGAGGACCCGCGCCACCGCCTCGTCCAGGCGCGCGCGGGGGATCCGCCCGCTCGCCACGGCCTCGCGGACCGCGGCCAGCGCCGCCTTCGTGTCGGGCGAGTGGAGGACCACGTCGTTCCCCGCCAGGATCGCGCGGACGGCCGCCTCGCCCGGCGAGAAGTGGGCGGCCAGAGCCCCCATCTTCATCGAGTCGGTGACGACGAGGCCCGTGAACCCGATCTCCCTCCGGAGGAGGCCGTCGACGATCGGCGCCGAGAGCGAGGCGGGGACGGTCCCCCTCCGCTCCACCTCCCCCACGTCCGCGGTGAAGACGTCGTCGCGCGGGGCGGAGGCGAGCGGGGGAGCGGGGGTTGCGTCGAGCGCGGGGACGGAGAGGTGGGCCGTCATGACGCCGCGGGCCCCGGCGGCCAGGCCGGCCCGGAAGGGGGCCAGCTCCACGGCGAGGAGGCGGTCGCGGCCGAACGGCAGGACCGGAAGCGACCGGTGCGAGTCGGTCGACGTGTCCCCGTGCCCGGGGAAGTGCTTCAGGAACGCCGTCACGCCGCCGTCCTGCAGGCCCCTCACGACGGCCGCCGTGAACCGTCCCACGTCCGCCGGGTCCTCGCCGAAGCTGCGGACGTTGATGACGGGGTTCCCCGGGTCGACGTTGACGTCGGCCACGGGCGCGTAGACCTGGTTGACCCCGAGGGCTCTCGCCTCGAGGGCGGTGTTCCGGGCCCGCCGCTCGGCGAGCGAGGGGTCCCCGGTCGCCGCGACGGCCATGGCGTACGGCCCCCAGACCAGGTCGGGGAACCGCATCCCCGCGCCCGCCTCGAGGTCGGCCGCGACGAAGAGGGGCACCTTCGCGGCCCCCTGCAGCCGCGCGTTCGCCGAGATGACGGCCTCGACCTGCGACTTGAACCAGATGACGCCGCCGACGCCGTCCGCCGTGACGTGCGAGAGGAGCTTTCGGAAGGCCGGGTCGTCGTCGGCGAGGTAGCGCCCCTCCGCCCCGACCATGAAGAGCTGCCCGACCTTCTCGGCGTCCGTCAGTTTCGAGAGGAGCCGCTTCACGCGGGAGGGGAGGACGGGGCGGGCGGCGGCCTGCGCGGGCGTCGGCGTGGACGGGGGAGGCGGGACCGAGGGCTCCGGGCGGGGCTCGCAGGCGGAAAGGACGACGAGGCCGGCGAGCGAGGCGGCGAGGAGAGGGCGCCTCCTCACGCCGCCTCCGACGGGCGCGCGAGGAGGCCCGAGGCGAGGGACCCCGCGGCGAGGGTCGTCAGGCTCCCGATGGCCGCGTACCAGGGCCAGGGCACCTTCGTGAGGAGCCAGACCGGGAGGACCGCCGCGACCCCGCAGGCCATCCCGACGAGGGCCTCGCGTCCCCTCGCCCGGCGCGTGAAGGCGCCCAGCAGGAAGACGCCGAGGACCGGGCCGTTGAGGAGGGAGGCGACGGCGAGCGCGCGGTCCAGGGCGGAGCCGCCGGAGCGGCGCGCCGCCAGGGCGACCGCGACCTGCGCGGCGCCCGCCAGGACCGTGAGCCAGCGGGAGAGGGCGAGGTACCGCCGGTCGGGCTCCCCGGGGCGGAGCGGCCGGTAGAGGTCGGAGACGACGGTCGCCGCGACCGAGTTGAGCGAGGAGGAGAGCGCGGCCGCCAGGATCGCGGCCACGACGAGGCCCGACAGGGGCGAGCCGAGGTGGTGGGCGACGAAGTCGGCGAAGACGGCGTCGCCGCGGGCGAACGGCGCGGCGGCGGGCCCCGTCAGGTAGCCCGGGAGGCGGTCGGGCCGGTAGAAGGCGAAGAGGAGGAGGCCGATCGAGAGGAAGCCCGCGAACTGCACGAGGACGACGGCGCCGGAGAGGAGGAGCGCCGCGGCGGCCCGGCCGGGGCGGTCCGTGCAGAGGTAGCGCTGGACGAGGTACTGGTCGGTCCCGTGCGTGGACATCGTCAGGAAGCAGCCGCCGACCAGGCCCGCCCAGAAGGTGACGAACGAGCCGTCCCCCCGGAGCGAGAAGTCGAGGACGCGCAGCTTCCCCGCCCCCTCGGCCAGGGCGAAGGCCCCGGCGAGCCCTCCCGAAACCCGGCCCGCCAGGACCCAGGCCGCGGCCAGGGCTCCGGCCAGGTAGATCCCGAGCTGGGCCACCTCCACCCAGATGACCGCCTCCATCCCTCCCCAGAGCGTGAAGAGGACCATCACGAGGCCCAGCCCGGCGCAGGCCAGGACGACGGCGGTCTCTCGGTCGAGCCCGGGCGCGAACGCCCCCGCCACGGCGGCCAGGACGAGGGCCGTCAGGAGGAGCCGGATCCCGTCGGCGACGGTCCGCATCGCGACGAAGAGCGAGGCGGCGACCGCCTTGACGCCGTGCCCGAACCGCCCGCGGAGGAGCTCGTAGACGGTCAGGAGCTCCCCCTCGAAGTAGCGCGGGACGAAGAGGACCGAGATGACGACGCGCCCGGCGAGGTAGCCCAGGACGAGCTGGAGGAAGGTGAGGTCCCCGCCGCGCGCGTAGGCGATCCCCGGGACGGAGAGGAACGTGATGGTCGACGTCTCGGTCGCCACGATGGAGGCCGAGATGGCCGGCCAGGGGACGCGCCGTCCCCCGAGGAAGTACTGGGCGGTCGTCCTCTGACGGCCGGCCAGGAAGGCCCCGGCGGCCACGACCCCGGCGAGGTAGAGGGCGACGACGGCGAGGTCGACGGCTCCCAACGCGCTACCGCCCCGGGGCTCCGTCCGCTGAGGCCTTCTCCAACAGGGTCTCCTTCGGGCGGGTATTGTGCGGTCGGCCGCGCGACGGGTAAACGCCGGGAAGCCGCCGCTCCCCTGGCGTCCTTAGAATCGCGCGTCATGGTCCAGAGCCGCCGGGCCTTCCTGGAGGAGGTCTCCCTCGCGTCCCTCTTCACGACGTTCTCCCCGTCGGCGCGGTCGTCGATCGAGAGGCTGGCGTCGGGGCGTCCGCCCGTCCTGCGCCCCAGGGCGCTCGCCCCCGGCGCGACGGTGGCCCTCGTGTCGCCCGCCTCGCCCGCCTCGGACCCGGAGGGAGTCGACGTCGCCGTGGAGGTCGTCGAGTCCCTGGGCTACCGGGCGAGGCCGATGCCCAACGTCGCGCGCCGCGACATGTACCTGGCGGGGAGCGACGCCGAGCGGGCCGCGGACCTCAACGCCGCCTTCGGGGACCCCGGGGTGGACGCGGTCTGGTGCGTCCGGGGGGGCTACGGCTCGTCCCGCCTCCTGCCGCTCCTGAACTACGACGTCGTCCGCCAGCGCCCGAAGCCGCTGATCGGGTACAGCGACGCCACGGCGCTCCTGAACGCCGTCGAGCGGCTGACGGGCCTCGTCACGTTCCACGGCCCGAACGCCTCCGAGAGCCAGACGGCCTACACGCTGGACGGCTTCCGCCGCGTCCTTTCGCGCCCCGAGCCGGCCGGCGTCGTCGGCGCCCCGCCCCCGTTCGAGAGGAGGGAGGGGCAGGCGGAGCGGCAGCACCGCGTCCGGACGATCGCGGGAGGGACGGCGCGGGGGCGCCTCGTCGGCGGGAACGTCTCCGTCCTGGCGACGCTCCTCGGGACGCCGTTCGAGCCCGAGCTCTCGGGGCGGATCCTCTTCCTGGAGGAGGTGGGGGAGGAGCCGTACCGGATCGACCGCTGGCTGACGCACCTCCTCCTGACGGGCAAGCTCTCCTCCTGCGCGGGGATCGTCCTCGGCAAGTTCACCGACTGCGGCCCCCGCGACTTCCAGCCGAGCTTCAACGGGACCTGGACCTGGCAGGAGGTGGCGGCGGACCGCCTCGGCTCGCTCGGGACACCGGTCCTGTCGGGGCTGCTCTTCGGCCACGCCGCCGACCGGGCCACGCTCCCCCTCGGCGTGACCGCCGAGCTGGACGCGGACCGGAAGACCCTGACGCTCCTCGAGGCGGCGGTGTCGTGAGCCGCGAGCGAGCCGTGCCCCGAAGGCGACGAGCGCCGGCGGCCCTCGCCGCCGCCGTCCTCGCCCTCTCGGGCGCGCTGTCCTTCGCCGCGGAGCTCCTGCCCGTCGGCACCCGCGACGGCGTCCAGGAGCTCCTCGAGCGGGCCGCGCGCGGGACCCGTGCCGCCGAGTGGACCCGGCGGCTCTGCGACGAGGTGGGGCCGCGCCTGTCGGGCTCGCCCGGAGACCGCGCGGCCGTGGCGTGGGCGCAGCGGGTGATGCGCGAGATCGGCCTGACGGGGGTCCGCGCCGAGCCCGTGACGGTGCCGCGGTGGAAGCGGGGCGAGGAGACGGGAGAGGTCCTTGCGCCGTACCGGCACCGGCTGGTCCTGACCGCGCTCGGCGGGAGCGTGCCGACGCCGGTGGGGGGGCTCGTCGGCGAGCTCGTCGCCGTCCCCTCGCTCGAGGCTCTCGACGCGCTCCTCGCCAAGGACCCCGGCGCGGTCCGGGGGAAGGTCGTCTTCTTCCACCGGAAGATGCTGCGGGACAGCCCGGGGAACGGCTACGGCTCCGTCGTGCCGATCCGGACGGAGGGGGCCGCCCGCGCCGGGAAGGCGGGGGCGAGTGGCGTCCTGATCCGTTCGGTCGGCACCTCCTCGAGCCGGCTCCCGCACACGGGCGCGATGCGCTACGCGGCCGGCGGCCCCCGGATCCCCGCCGCGGCCGTCTCGGCCCCGGACGCCGACCTCCTCGAGCGGCTCTCGGCCTCGGGCCGCCGCGTCGTGGTCCGGTTCCGGCTCGGGTGCCGGAACCTTCCGGACGCGGTCTCGGCCAACGTCGTCGGCGAGGTGCGGGGGAGCGAGAGGCCGGAGGAGGTCGTCCTCCTCGGCGCCCACCTGGATTCGTGGGACCTCGGCACCGGCGCCATCGACGACGGGGCCGGCTGCGGCATCGTCCTGGAGGCCGCCCGCCTGATCGCCGAGGCGCCGCGGCGGCCCGGCCGGACCGTACGCGTCGTCCTCTTCGCCAACGAGGAGAACGGCCTGGCGGGGGGGCGCGAGTACCCGCGGGCCCACGCCGGGGAGCTCCCCCGGCACGTGGCGGCCCTCGAGGCGGACGGCGGGGCCGGCCGGACGAAGGGGTTCGGCTGGAGCGCCGGCGAGGGGGCGGAGCCCGTCCTGGCGGCGATCTCGTCGCTCCTGTCCCCTCTCGGCGCCTCCGGGCTCCGGAAAGGGGGCGGCGGGGCGGACATCGGGCCCCTGCGGGCGTCCGGGGTCCCTCTCCTGTCGCCCGACCAGGAGGGCGCCTCGTACTTCGACCTCCACCACTCGGCCGACGACACGTTCGACAAGGTCGACCCGGCGAGCCTGGAGCAGACGGCGACGGCGCTCTCGGCGATGGCCTTCGCTCTGGCCGACCTTCCCGAGCCCCTCCCCAGGCTCCCGGAGGAGGCGCCGGCGGCGCGCCGCTGAGGCGAGGGGTGGCCAGGAAGAGGTGGCCGCGACCCGCAGACGCCCCTCGGAACGTCCGGGACGGGCCGGGGACGACGCCAGCCGCGACGCCCGAGACCCGCGCGAGGGGAACGCGCCTGGCGGTGGCCCTCCTCGCCCTCGCCGCGACGGCCGCCAGCGCGGCGCTCTCCTGGGGCGTCTTCGGCGCCGTCCCGCACGTCGCGGACGAGGTCTCGTACCTCTGGCAGGCCCGGATCCTCGCCTCGGCGCGCCTCTGGCTGGAGCCGCCGCCGGTCCCCGACGCCTTCCGGGCGCAGAACGTCGTCCTGACCGCCACGCGCTGGTGCTCGCTCTACCCGCCGGGCTGGCCGCTCCTCCTCGCCCTCGGGAGCGCGGCCGGGGCGCCGTGGCTCTTGGCGCCGCTCCTGACGGGGCTCGCCGTCCTCGGCGCGGCCCGCCTCGGGAGGCTCCTCTACGGCGAGCGCGAGTCGCTCCTGGGCGCCCTGCTCCTCTCGGCCAGCCCGTTCACGCTCCTGACCGGCGCGGGGTTCATGGCGCACCCGGCGGGACTCGCCCTCGGGCTCTGGTGCCTGGCGCTCCTCGTGGAGGCGGAGCGGACGGGACGCCCGGGGCGGATGGCGGCGGCGGGCCTTCTCGCGGGGCTCTGTGCGATCGTCCGCCCCTACACGGCCGCCACGCTCCTCCTCCCGGCCTTCGCCTGGATCGGGGCACGCTCGCTCCGCGCCGGGTCGCCGGCGAGACGTTTCCTGCCGGCCGTGGCAGCGGGGCTGGTCCCCCTCGGAGCGCTCCTGGCCTTCCAGGCGGCCTCCTTCGGGAGCCCCTTCCGGTCGGGCTACAGGGTCTACGACCCGACGATCGGCCTCTTCAGCTTCCTCGGGAAGCGGTACGAGCCGTGGGCGCTCCTCCGCGAGCACCTGCCGGCCTACCTCTCCGACCTCTCGGGGGCGCTCTGGGACGTCCCGGGTCCGCCGTTCTGGTTCCTCCTGGCGCTCCTCCTGGCCCCCGCGGCCGGCGACGGCCTCCTCCTCGTGTCGGCCGCGGGCCTCGTCCTGGGTCAGAGCCTCTTCTGGAACTACGACGTCTCGCACGGCGGGCCGCGCTACGCGTTCGAGGCGGCCGGCGCCCTCTCGCTCCTCTCGGCCCGGGCGTTCCTCCTCCTCCTCGACAGGGCCGGAAGGCTGACGGCGCGCTTCGGGCTCTTCGCCGCGCCCGCGTCGCGAAGGCTCGGGGCCGGCGCGGCGATCGCCGCGGTCCTCCTCCCGCCGCTCCTCGTGCGCCTGCCCCTCCTGGCCCGCTCGCACGCGCTCTCGTACCACGCGGTCCTGAACGAGCCGCTCGCCGGCGCGTCCGCGGCGGGGGTCCCCGAGCGGGCCGTCGTCTTCGTCGCCACCACGACGGAGGTGGCGGGGTACCCGCCCCAAGCGAGCCCGACGTACCACTCGTACCTGAACCTCAACGCCCTGCCGCCCGGGGCGGGGGGACGCGTCTTCGTCCGCGACCTGCCGGGGCTGCGGGAGGAGGTGCTGCGGGCCTTCCCGGGCCGCGAGGCGTGGCGGGTCCACGTCCTCCTGCGGCCCGCGGTGGAGGGGGAGTCGGTCGTCGGCCACACCTGGAAGCTCCAGGGCCTGACCTGGAGCCGCCTCGCCGCCCCGCCCCCTTGACAGGGCCCTCGGAGGAAAATACCTTAGGGGGGTATGGTATCGAGACCGGGTCCCCCCGCCCTCCCCGCCCACGCCCCCTCCCGGAAGGGGAGCGCCCCGAAGGACCTCGTTCCCCGCCTGGCCCGGATCGAGGGCCAGGTGCGCGGCGTGGCGAGGATGGTGGAGGAGGGGCGCTGGTGTCCCGACATCCTCGTCCAGCTCTCGGCCGTCGAGGCGGCGCTCGCCCGCGTGAAGGAGCGCCTGCTCGAGAGCCACCTCACCCACTGCGTCACCCGGATCCTGGAGTCCGGGGAGGCCTCCGAGAAGCGGGCGGCCGTCGCCGAGGTCGTCGACGCCCTCCGCCGGGCGCGGTGACCCCGAGGAAGACGAGATGAACCTCCCCAGCCTCCCGACGCTCCCCTCCGCCCCGGCCCCCCCGCCCGCCGCCGGGCCCCCGGGAGGGGCCTCCTCCGACCTGACCGTCTCCGGCATGCACTGCGCCTCCTGCGTGGCGCGGATCGAGAAGGCGCTGGCCTCGGTCGACGGCGTCGCCTCCGCGGCGGTCGACCTGATGTCGGGGCGCGCGCGCGTCGCCCTCTCCGACCCCGCCGTCCCGGTCGAGAAGCTCGTCGAGGCGGTGGCCGGCGCCGGCTACGAGGCGAGACCCGTCCCCCCGCCCGCGGCGGCCGGGCTCGCCCGCGGCCCCCACGCCCACCACGAGGCGCCGTTCGCCGGCCTCGTCGACGAGGAGCAGCTGGAGCGTGCGCGCGCCCTCGACCGGCTCCAGCGGAGGTTCCTCGTGGCGGCCGCCGTCGCGGTGCCGGTGACGGCGCTCTCCATGCTCGGCGTCGCGTTCCCCGGGCGGGACCACCTCTTCTTCCTCCTCACGGCCCTCGCCCTCGGCTTCTCGGCCCACGAGATCCTGGAGTCCGGGTTCGCCTCCGCCAGGAGGCTCGCCCCCGACATGAACACGCTGATCGCGATCGGGACGCTCTCGGCGTTCTTCACGTCCGCGGCGGCGACGTTCTTCCCCGAGGCGTTCGCCTCCGGGACGGGGCGCCACGCGCCGGTCTACTACGAGGCCGCCGTCGTGATCGTGGCGTTCATCCTGCTCGGGCGCCTCCTCGAGGAGCGGGCGAAGGGGCGGGCGGGCGAGGCGCTCCGCCGGCTGCACGGGCTGACGGCCAGGCGGGCGCGGCTCGTCCGTGGCCGGCGCGAGGTCGAGGTGCCGCTCGAGGAGGTCCGGAAGGGAGACCTCCTGCGGGTCCTCCCCGGCGAGAAGGTGCCGACCGACGGCCTCCTCGTCGAGGGGTTCACCGCCGTGGACGAGTCGATGGTCACGGGGGAGCCGGTCCCCGTCGAGAAGGGCCCCGGCGACGCCCTGATCGGCGCGACGGTGAACGGGAACGGCGCGGTCGTGATGAAGGCGACGAAGGTCGGGGCCGAGACGGCGCTCGCGCGGATCGTGGCGCTCGTCCGCGAGGCGCAGGCGACGAAGGCCCCCGTCCAGCGCCTCGCCGACCGGATCGCCCTCGTCTTCGTCCCCGCCGTCCTCCTCGTGGCGCTCGTCACGTTCGGGCTCTGGATGGCGCTCGGCCCCCGGCCCGCGCTCGTCCCCGCCCTGACGGCGATGACGTCCGTCCTGATCATCGCCTGCCCCTGCGCCCTGGGGCTCGCGACCCCCGCCGCCCTCGTCGTGGGGACCGGGCGGGCGGCCGAGCTGGGCGTCCTGGTGCGCGACGCCGCCGTCCTGGAGAAGGTCCGCCGGGTCGACACCGTCGTCTTCGACAAGACCGGGACGCTGACGGCCGGGAGGCCCGAGGTCGTCTCGGTCCACCCCGCCCCCGGCGTCTCCGAGGAGGAGCTCCTCTCGGCCGCGGCGTCGGTCGGGACCGGCTCGGAGCACCCTCTCTCCCGCGCGGTCCTCCGGGCGGCCGAGGCGCGCGGCCTGGCGGTCACGCCGGCCTCGAACGTGCGCGCCACGCCCGGCGGCGGCGTCCGGGGCACCGCCTCGGGGAGGGCGCTCCTCGTCGGCTCGGCGGCGTTCCTCTCGGAGAACGGGGCCGAGGCGCCGGCGGAGCTCCTCTCGCCCGTCGAGGGGAGGAGCTCACTCCTCGTCGCCCGCGACGGCCGCGCCCTGGGCGCCGTCGCGCTCGAGGACCCCTTGAAGGCCTCCGCCCGCGAGGACCTGGCGAGGCTCTCGGCCCTCGGCCTCTCGCTTCACCTCCTGACGGGGGACCGGGCGGAGACAGCGCGGTCGATCGCGGCGCAGGCCGGGATCCCCGAGGCGAACGTCCTCGCGGGCGTGAAGCCCGAGGAGAAGGCGGCCCGGGTCGCCTCGCTGCGCGCCAGCGGGCGCCGCGTGGCGGTCGTCGGCGACGGGATCAACGACGCCCCCGCGCTCGCGGCCGCCGACCTCGGCGTGGCGATGGGGACGGGGACCGACGTGGCGATGGCCGCGGCCGACCTGACGCTCGTGGGCGGCTCCCTGGACGGCGTGCGGCGCGCGCTCCTCGTCTCCGGCGCCACGCTCTCGACGATCCGGCAGAACCTCGCGCTCGCCTTCGTCTACAACGTCGTCCTGATCCCGGTGGCCGCGGGCGCCCTCTATCCGTCCTTCGGCCTCCTCCTGAACCCGATGATCGCGGGCGCCGCGATGGCGGCCTCCTCGGTCAGCGTCGTGACGAACGCCCTGAGGCTCCGCCGCTTCCGCGCCTGAGCCGCCGGGCCCGAGGAGCCGTCACCGGCAGGGCTGGATCTCGGCCGACCGTCCCCACGAGAGGTTCCCGGAGGCGAAGGCGCGCAGCCCGCGCACGATCCCGCCCTCCGGGAGCCTCGAGACCTCGAACATCGCGAGCGGCCGCGTCGAGCGCGGGGCCACGGTGAGGGGGAGCGAGACGCCGGGGACGCCCTTCAGGTGGGCCTCCCCGTCGGCGGGCTCCGGCACGACCCGCTCCACGACGACCGCCTCGCCGGCGTCGTTCCGGAGCCAGACGACGACGAAGAAGGCCTCCCCGGCCTTCGGCGCGGCGGGGTCCAGGCCGAAGTCGAGCCACACCTTCCGCCGGAAGGTCTGCGCGCGCTCGTCGCCCTCCAGCCACTGGAAGTTCAGCCCCCGCTCGACGACGCAGACGGCGCCGGCCTTCCGGCGCGGGTCGCCCGCGGGGATCGGCACGGAGAGCTCGCGCGGGCCCGCCGTCGGAGACGGGGTCGGGACCGCCGTCGGCGGCGGGCTCGGGGCGGGCGCGGGGGACGGGACCGCGGGAGTCGCGGGACCCGGCGTGGCCTCGGCCGCTTCGGCCGCCTCGCCGCCCGGCGTCGGGACATCGGGGGAGGCCGTCGTCGCCGGGGGCGGCGTAACCTCCGCCCCCGCCCCCGGGACGGCGGGCGGGGAGGGGACGGCGGTGGGGACCGGCCCCGGAGCGTCCACGGGCGGCCCGATCCGGATCATCCCGCTCTGCCAGGCCCAGACCGCCGCGGCGATCAGGATCCCGACGACGATCCCCGGGACCCAGCCCGAGCGCGACGTGCGGACGACGACCGGGGCGGGCTCCTCCTCCCGGTGGCGCCGCGCGCGAGGCCTCGACGGCCCGCGCTCCTCGGCCTCCCCGCGGCGCGACGCGGTCCCGGCGACGCTCGGGAAGGGGGTCGGGGAGGAGAGCGTCTCGACCTCCTCCGGCGGGGGGCCGCCCTCGCCGGCGGGCCGGACGTGCGAGGCCGCCGTCGGCGGCGGGGAGGAGAGCGCGGTCGGGAGGGCCCCCGCCGGGATCGCCTCGGTGGCGGTGGCCGCCCGGGCGCCGGGGCCGCTGCCCGCCCCCGGGGGGACTCCGGGCAGGAGGACGGTCGGGACGTCCACCGACTTCTGCTTGAGGAACTCCTCGCGGTCGTCCGGGAGCGGCTCGCCCAGCCAGGCCAGGAGCGCTCGCTGCATCTCCCGCATCGTCTGGAAGCGGGCGTTCGGGTCCTTCTCCATGGCCCGCACGATGACGTCGCGCAGCGGGACGGGGACCTGCGGGTTCTTCGCCAGCGGGTCGGGCGTGGGCTCCTGGACCTGCGAGACCAGGACCGACAGGGAGTTGGGGGCGCTGAACGGGACGCTCCCCACCAGCATCCGGTACAGGACGATCCCGAGGGCGTAGACGTCGGCCCTCCGGTCGACCGGGTTCCCCTGGCACTGCTCGGGCGACATGTAGTGAGGCGACCCGACGACCATGCCGGTCTTCGTCAGCCCCATCTCCCGGTCGAGGAGGTGGGCGAGGCCGAAGTCGGCCAGCTTCACCGTCCGGTGGGGCGTGAGGAGGATGTTGGCCGGCTTGACGTCCCGGTGGACGACCCCCTTCTCGTGGGCGAAGTGGAGCGCGGCGGCCAGGTCGGCCACGATCCGGGCGGCCCGCTTGAACGAGATCGAGGTCTTCTTCAGGAGGCCGTCGAGGTTGTCGCCCTCGACGAACTCCATCACCAGGTAGAGGAGCTCCCCCTGCTCCTCGATGTCGAAGATCTGGACGATCCCCGGGTGGTTCAGGCGCGCGATGGCCTGAGCCTCCCGGACGAAGCGGCCCCTGGCGCTGGAGTCGGGCGCCAGCTTCGGCGAGAGGACCTTCAGCGCCACGGTCCTCTCCAGCGTGGCGTGCCGCGCGCGGTAGACGACCCCCATCCCGCCCCGCCCGAGCTCCGCCTCGACGACGTACTTGCCGACCTGCTCGCCGATCTCCATTCGCGCCGCGCCCCGGGGGGCGGGAGCATTCTAGCGACCAGCGCGGGAAAGCGGGGCCTCGCCCTCCCGGAGGGGTTCGTGCCCTCCGGCCGCCGCCGCTCCTCGAGGGGCCCGCACGGTTTCGGTTTCCCGTGGAGGGAGCCCGGGGCACAATGGTTGAATGAGCGACTTCCACCAGTCCGGCCCCATCACGACGCTCAGCCGGCTCGGCCAGAGGCCGCTCGTCGAGCTGGAGGAGGCGATCGCGCGGAACACGCGCCGGAACAAGGCGGCCCTCCTGATCCCCTGCCTCGTCTCGGAGCTGGAGCGCCCGGCGCTCGTCGGGATCTGCGACGAGATCGCCAAGGTCCCCTACCTCGACACCGTCCTCGTCTCCCTCGACCGGGCCGACGAGGAGGGCTACCGGCGCGCGCTCGACTACTTCAGGCGGCTGAACCGCCGGACGGTGGTCCTCTGGAACGACGGCCCGGGGGTGAAGACGCTCCTGTCGCGCCTGGAGGAGGCGGACCTCGGCCTGGGCGAGCGCGGGAAGGGACGGGCGTGCTGGATCGCGTTCGGGTACCTGCTGGCGCAGGGGAACGTCGAGTACATCGCGCTCCACGACGCCGACGTCCTCGACTACGACCGCGCGATGCTCGCGCGGCTCCTCTACCCGATCGCCGACCCGATCCTCAACTTCGACTTCTGCAAGTCGTACTACGCGCGGTTCACCGACCGGCTGAACGGCCGCGTCGCGCGGCTGTTCGTCGGCCCGCTCCTGGCGTCGCTCCGGGCCCTCCTCGGCTCGCACCCGTACCTGGAGTTCCTCTCCTCCTTCCGCTACCCGCTCTCCGGCGAGTTCGCGCTGTCGGAGAACCTGGCCCGGCAGGTGCGCATCCCCTCGGACTGGGGGCTGGAGATCGGGGTCCTCTCGGAGGTCTTCCGGCACCGCTCGCCGCGGCGCGTCTGCCAGACGGACGTGACCGACCGGTACGACCACAAGCACCAGGCGCTCTCGCCGTCCGACCCGGCCCGCGGCCTGAACCGGATGGCCGGAGACATCGCCAAGCACCTCCTCCGGACCCTGGCCGCGGCCGACGTCGTCCTCTCCGAGGGGGCCCTGAAGTCGCTCCTGGCCTCGTACCAGCGCCGCGCGGAGGACGCCGTCAGCAGCTTCTACGCGGTGGCCAAGATGAACGGCCTGACCTTCCCCCGGCACGAGGAGGAGATGGCGGTGGCCACCTTCGCCCGGGCGCTGAAGGCCGCCATCGAGCAGTTCATCGCCGACCCGCTCGGCGCGCCCCTCATCCCGAACTGGGCGCGCGTCCTGTCGGCCGTCCCCGACGCCGGCGACCTCCTCCTGCAGGCCGTCGCCGAGGAGGGCGGCCTCCTGAACGGCTGACCCCCGCGCAGCGGCGAGGGAGAACCCGGGCGGACCCGGGTTCTCCCTGTCCACGTCAGACGTGCCGGATCCCGGTGTCCTCCTCCTCCGCCCGCACCTTCCGCTCCAGGTAGCCCTTCGCCAGGTCGCGCGCCCCGAGGCCGAACGCCAGCGCCAGCGCCAGGACGATGCCGCCCGCCACGATCGAGAAGGCGGCGATCAGGATCCCGCGCCCGACGCCGAGGTGGTCCAGGGCCGCGGCCGCGAAGGACGCCACGACGACCGCGTGGACGCCCCGCGCCGCCGGCCGCGCCCAGGGGAGCCCGGCGTTGACGGCCGCGATCAGGACGCTCCTGCGGGCCAGGGCGGCCAGGCCGAGGCCGATGACGAACAGGAGCGTCGCGGTCAGGAGCGCCGGGACGTAGGCCACGATCTGGCTCAGGGCGTTGCGGAGCGCCCCGGGCTCCAGCGCGTTGACGCCGACCGCCAGCGAGACGATCACGGCGGTCCAGAAGGAAGCCACGCCCGCGACGCGCTCCGGCGCGGCTCGGACCCCGGCGGCCTTCAGGAGGCTCCCCGCCGCCGGAGGCGCCACCCGGCCCCTGCGGCTCAGGAGCTTCAGGAAGGCGAGGAGGACCGCCCGCAGGAGGAGGCCCACGAGGACGCCCACGACGAGCGACGCCAGGAGGACGAGGAGGGCCGGGATCACCGCGAGGAAGGCGTCGAGGAGGCGCCCGAAGGCGTCGGTGATGCTCCGTTGCAGGTTGCGCCACATGGCCGTCTCCTTTTCCGTCAGCGGCCCTTCCCGGCCCAGAGGGCGCGGAAGAGGTCCTTCTGGTTCTCGAACGTCTCGGCCAGGAGAGAGAGCCGCTGCTCGGCCTCGTCCGCGGAGGCGTCGCGGGTCTCGGCGACGAAGGTCGCCACCTTTCCGAGGTAGAGGGGGACGAGGGAGCGGATCAGCGTCTCGGCCGGCAGCGCGCGCCGCTTCCAGCCGGCGGCGGCCTCGTAGACGATCCGGGACCAGGCCTCGTCGGTCAGGCGCGGCTCGGCGGGCCGGGCGGCGTCCGCCACCGCCGAGAGCGACGCCTCCGAGAGGAACGCCTCCCAGACCGGGGGGAGGTCCGCGGCCCCCTGCCGGAAGACGGCGACGAGCCGGTCGGCGCGCACCGGCACCGGCTCGAGGCCGACGGCGTACGGGAACCCGAAGAGGGGAACCTCCTCGGAGCCCGTGACGCCCCGCCAGGCCGCCTCGTACCGCTCGGCCAGGTCGAAGAGCGTCGAGACGACCTGCACCATCATCGGCGTCAGGTCCCCGGCCGGGTCCTTCGGGTCGTGGAGCTTGGCGCCCAGGAACGCCTGCGCCACGCGGCCCCCCTCCGCCAGCGCCGTGGTCGTCATGAAGACGTCGATCCCGTACCGCGCGACCGAGCCCTCCCAGTCGCGGTGCTCCAGGTACCGCGCCGCCAGCCGGCCCGAGAAGCCGAAGTCCCCGCCGATCGGCTGGCGGATCCTCCGGCCGTAGAGGGCCCGCGTGAAGGGGTAGACGATGGAGTTCGTGATCGTGCCGTCGTACTTGTGACGCGCGTACAGCGGCGCGACGAACTCGAAGCCGTGACGGGCGACGGGGGTCAGGAGGAGCTCGACCCACTCCGGCGTGATCGACCGAAGGTCGCTGTCGACGACGGCGCAGGCCCCCACCTCCAGCTCGGCGGCGATCCGGAAGATCGTCCGGAGCGCGCTCCCCTTCCCCGGGAGGCCGTGATACGGGGTGACGAGGCGCTGCGCCGGGGCGGGCGCGGCGTCCACGAGGATCTCCGCGAGGCTCCCCACCTCGGTCCGCTCGACGACGTCCCGCGTGGCGTCGTGCGAGCCGCCGTCGCTGTTGACCAGGACGGCCCGGGCGTCCGGGAAGTGGCGGGCCAGGCCGGCGACGACGGCCCTCACGACGTGGCCGATCGTCCGCTCGTTGTTGAAGGACGGGATCCCGACGAGGACGTCGGCCTTGCCGATCCGGCGCAGCTTCTCGCCGACCTCGGCCGGGAGGGGGGGGAGCGCGGCGGGGGTCACGGCCCGTCCTCCTCGAGGAGCGAATCGACGGCGGACGCCCATCCCGCTCCTCCGGGGGCGGGCGCCACCCGCGCGGCCGGCAGGAGGCCGGCCAGCCGCGACTCTCCCGAGGCGGGAGGGACGACGACCGCCACGTCGCACAGGGCGAGGAAACCGGCGTCGTTCTCGGCGTCGCCCAGGCCCGCCACCGGGCGCGGCGCCGGCAGCCGTGTCACGAGCGCGCGGAAGGCGTCGGCCTTGTCGTGCCGCCCGGAGAGGTGCCAGAACCGCCCGCCTCGCGTCAGGGCGAGGCCCGGCAGCTCTCCGACCGCGGCCCGGAGCGCCTGAGCCGCGCCCTCGGGAGCCAGGAAGGGCAGGTCGTAGCCGCGCTCGAGCGCCGCCGGGAGCGCCTCGCGCGGCAGGCCCGTGGCCGCGAGCGCCTCGGGTTCGGGGAGGGCGTCGAGCGGGCGGAGCGCCAGACCCGCGCTGGCGCCGAGCCGCTCGAGGCCGGCCCGGAGGAGATCGACCGGCAGGGCGGCGGGGAGGAGCTCGCGCCTCCCCGCGACGACGATGCCGGCCCCGTTCTCGAAGGAGCCGGCGGCCGCCGAGCACCTCTCTAGGAAGACCCGCAGCTCCCGTTCGCTCTTGCTCGTGAGGAGGACGAGCGGGACGCGCCGCCGGCGGAGCCGCTCGACGGCCGCGACCGCCGACTCGGAGAGCGTCGCGTCGGGCTCGAGGAGCGTCCCGTCCAGGTCGGTGAAGACCGTGCCGATCGCCAAGCCTCACCACCCGAGGAGGAGCTTGAGGGCCACGAGGAGGGCGACGGCCAGCGCGAAGAACAGCCCGGCCTTCTTGAGCGAGCGGGCGTCGTCCGGGGCGACCCCGGAGCCGGGAGCGGGGGCGGGTTCGGGGGAGGGGGCCGGCTCCACGGGGGGCGCCGGGGTGACGGGGCTCAGGGGGGCGGAGAGGTCAGCTTCGTCCCTCTTCCGCGCGCGCTTCGCCATGGGGAGCTCCTTTCGTCGGCGACGGGGCGAGGAGGCGCGGCGCGACGCCGCAGGCCAGCACGCGGGAGCGTGGCGGGGGGGACGGCGGGCCCGCGAGCGCGGGCACGACGGAGATGCCGGGCGGCGGGAGGACCGCGGGCTGGGCGGGAGGCCGCGCGAGGACCAGCCCCGAGGCGGCGGGGGGGACCGGTGGGACGGGGAGGGGCTCGGCGTCGGAGGGGGCGCCGGGCCGGGCCGACCCGGCCGAGACGACGACGTCTCCGCCCGGCGCGCCGGCGCCGCCCGCCGTCGCGACGAGGATCCCCGTCCCGGCCGTCAGGGAGGCGACGGCGAGGAGGGCGAGGAGCCCGCGGCGGAGCCGGTCCGAGACCACGTCGCGACTATACCCCGCGAGCGCCCGGGCGCGACGGCCCTCCTCGCATCGAGCTTTCACCTCAAATGGCCGTCAGTCGACGAACTCCACCCGGTCGTCGAGGAGGTGGACCTGGCAGGCCAGCTCCCGGTAGGTCCACCGCTCGGAGCCCGGCCCCCGCACGTCGGCGGTCGAGCGGACCTCGTCGGGCGGGCCGAGGAGCCTCTTGACCTGCCCCGCGCTCATCCCGCGCGACAGCTGCGCGCAGGACCCCCGGCGGCGCGGCCGGGCCGGCGCCTCCTCGCCGGCCCCCTCCACGGCGGCGGCGTCGGGCGGGGCCAGGCCTCCCTCGTCCCGCCCGGCCAGCCGGTCCTCCATCGCGGCCCGCCGCCTTCGCAGGGCGAGGGTCGCGGCGGGGATCCCGTCGTCGGCCGCCACGCGCGAGAGCTCCGAGCGGGCGCGGAGGGCCTCCTCGTCCAGCCCGGCGGCCACCGGGTCGTTCGGGTTCCGGGCGGCGGCGCGGATCGTCGATGCGGTCCTCGAGAGGGACGCGGCGTAGTCGGCCAGCTCCTTGCGGTAGACGAGCGTCTCGTTCACCCGGGCCGCGGCGGCCAGCCCGAGGAGGACGAGGAGCAGGACGACGTAGGCGGGGACGGAGAGGAACGGCCCCGCCCAGCCGATCTTCCGCTGCCGGAGGATGGCGAGAAGCGGCACGAAGAGGAGCCCCGCCGCGGCGAGCCAGGCGGCGATCGTGGCCAGCGGGACGTGGGCGACCCAGCTCGCCGGCTCGGTCACGAGGACGAACGCCCCGGCCAGGAGGAACGCGAACGGCAGGAGCGAGGCGGCCAGGAATGCCTTCTCCGGCGGCCTCAGGCGGTTCACCGGCGCCGGGACCTGCGAGAGGGCCCCGAGGAGGAGGAAGCCGACCGACTGCACGACGGCGCCCGCCGCGCCGGTCAGCAGCACCAGGAGCTCGCCCCGCGTCACCGAGACGGGGAGGTCCACGTCATCACCACTCGTCCGGCGGCGGCCGGAGGGAGTCGGGGACCTCCGGCGTCTTCCTCGGCTTCGGGGTCCCCACCGCCCGGATGCCGGCCGTCGCGTCGTCGTACCGGAGGACGTCCATCGTCCAGACCTTCGGCGCCGGTCCGGAGCACCAGTCGAGGAACCGGCGCTGGAAAGTGCCGCCGAGGTCGCCGAAGACGCGGCCGATCGCCTCCTCCGAGGTCGCCGCGCCGTCGCGGTGCGCGAGGAGGAGCCTCTGCAGCGCGCTCCGCCCGCCCGTCCTCTCGACGAAGGCCACCCACCAGAACGCCTGCTGGTAGGCCCGCTCCGAGATCGACGGGTCCGGGAGGGCCTCCAGGACGGCGTCCAGCGAGGAGAGCGACAGGAACCGCCCGCGCGAGACGTCGCCGGGGACCGGGTTGGACCGCAGCCGCACCATCTCGGCGTGCTGCGCGACCCCTTCCTGGAGCCAGCGGGGGGCGCGGTCCTCGGTCAGCTCGGCGAGCATCGCGTGGGCCAGCTCGTGCGAGACGATCGCCACCACCTCGGGGACGAGCTCGCGGACGCCGCCCAGCGGGAGCCGGATCTTCCCGTCGTAGATCCCGACCACCCCCGGCACCGTCGCCCACGTCATCGCGAACTCGTCCCAGGGCAGGACCTGGACGGTGGTCCTGCGGCCGGGGCCGGTGAGGGGGACGAGGGCCAGGAGCCGCCGGCGCTCCGCCTCCAGGAGCTCCCCGATCCGGCGGGCGAAGGCGGCTCCCCGGTCGGGCGGGTAGACCACGTCGAAGTGGTCCGTCGGGAGGACCTCGTTGGAGCCGGCCAGACGCTTCTCCATCCGCACCTGGCGGAGGCGGTCCTCCACGCCCGCGTTCGGGACGCGGACGGCCACGCGCTCCAGCAGCCGGATCGCCTCGTCGTACCGCTCCACGGAGACGAGGAGCTCGGCCAGCGAGAAGAGGACGACCGGCGTCGAGCTGCGCGTCACCGCGGGGCTGTCCGTCAGCTCGGCCAAGAAGGCCCGCGCCTCCTCGACCCGCTGCGTCTTCCGGAGGGCCTCGGCCTTGCGGAACAGGATCCCGAGCGGGACCGACTCCGAGCGGGGGGGGAAGCCGGCGGTCAGGGCGACGATCTCCTCGAAGCGGCCCGCCTTCACGAGGGCCGAGACGGCCGCCTCCACCTCGCGCCTGAGGAGCGGCTGCGTCAGCGCGCCCGCGTTCAGGGCGGCCGTCGTCAGCCGCGGGAGGCTCGCGAGCGCCCGGCGCTCCTCCTCCCGCTCCCCGGCCCCCGCGTCGCTCGGGAGGATCCCCTCCGGGGCCAGGGCGGCGCCCCCGGGGACGGTCATCTCGCTCCGGCCGAGGGAGACTCGCAGCTCGGAGGCCGTCAACCGGGCCACCGCGCCGGCCGGCAGGGTGAGCGGCGCCGGGTTCCCGGCGACGGTCGCGTAGGCCGGCTCCCCGGGCTGGTCGAGGAGGAGAGTCGGGTAGATCGCGGGGCGGGAGGCGACGGCCCAGAGCGCGCCGCTCCGGAACAGGGCGCGCCGGGAGAGGGGGGCCAGCCGCCACCCGGTCCGGAAGAACCGTTCCCCCTCCTCCGGCCGCTTCTCCCGCGCGGCCTGCGCCGCCAGGGCGTACCAGGCCCCGGCCTCTCGAGAGCCGATCCGGGCCAGGCGGCGGAGGAAGGCCGTGGCGTTCTCCTGGAAGCCCAGGAGGTCGAAGGCCTGCGCGGCCTCCCACCAGAGGGCGTCCTGCCCCGGCCCGAGGTTGATGGCCCGCTCGTAGGCGACGGCCGCGTCCGACTCGCGCGACGTCAGGGCCAGGAGGCGGGCCCGCAGGACCTCGGCGAGCGGGATCCGGGAGGGGGGCGGGAAACCGTCCAGGAGGCGACCCGCCCGGGCCAGGTCCATCTCCGAGAGCGCCCTCTGGGCGCTCCAGAGCCGCGCCACCTCGGCGACCGGGCCGCTGCGCGGCAGGCCGGAGAGGAGCTTCTCGGCCTCGGAGCCCGTCCCGGTCGCCAGAGCCTCCCGGAGCGGGAGGAGGTCGCCCAGCCTGGCCCCGGCGCTCCAGGCCTCGGCCGGAGGCCGGGGCGCGCGGGGAGGCGGGTGCGAGGCGCGCTCCCAGGCCTTGAAGCCGATCCACGCGGTGACCAGGAGCGCCAGCCCGGACACGCCGAGGACGGCCCTCCCGACCGGCTCCCGCCTCAGGACCGCCCCGGTCAGGAAGGAGGCCCCCAGGAACGCGAGGACGACGGTCAGCGCCGCGATCCGGCCCGGACGGGAGGTCTCCTTGGCCCCGTCCCCGCCGGCGGCGCCGGGCCGGGGGAGCTCCGCCGCGGCCGAGAGCCGCGACGGCTCGGAGAGCATGTCCACCTCACGGAGGCGGAACGCACCGCCGTCGGCCACGACCTGGAAGAGGAGCGTCTCGTCCATCCCGGACGGGAACCCGACCCTCCAGACGACCGTCCGGTCCTTCAACGACGGGACGACCGTGGCCAGCTCCCAGCGAGACCCCCCGGGCGGCCCGGCCCGGACCGCGAGCTCGCGGGCGGCGTCGGCCGGGTCGAGCTTGGCGAGGGGGGAGAGCGGGTCGAGGACGTCGATCAGGGCCGCGGGCCCGCGCTCCAGGTACGCCAGGACCCAAGGGACGGTGGCGCGCTCGGCGCCCGAGAGCTCCCGCGGCGCGGCGTCGGGGGCCGCGGGCTCCGCGGCGGCGGCGGGAGTCGCGACGAGGACCGCACCCAGGAGCGCGGCCGCCGCGAACGACCGGGTGGCGCTCGGGGGCACGACCGTTCATCCTATCAGTCACGGATCGGACGATCGACCGCGGGTGCGAAACCTTCTCCGGGGTCCGCCGTCTCACCGTCGGCGGGCCCGGGGGCGGGAGACCGGGAGGAGACGTGACGGAAACCACCGACGAGGAGCTGCTCGAGAGAGTCCGGCGGGGGGATCCCGGCGGGGCCTCGGAGCTCTTCGCCCGGTACTCCCGGCCGATCTTCCGTTTCACGGCCCGGATGACCCGCAGCGACGCCGAGGCCGAGGAGGTCACCCAGGAGGTCTTCCTGAAGATGATCGAGAGGGTGGAGCAGTACGACGGGCGGGCGCGGGTGGCCTCCTGGCTCTTCGCCATCGCCGCCAACGCCTGCCGGGACCGGTTCCGGCAGTCCCGCCGGGGCGCCGTGGTCCCGCTGGAGGCCGTGGCCGAGCGTGCGGACGCCGGCGAGGGGGCCGACGAGCGCCTCCTGGCCGACGAGCGCCGGACGCTCGTCCGCCGCGCGCTGGGCGGCCTCTCGGAGGAGCAGCGCGCCGCCCTCGTCCTGGCCCGCTACCACGGGCTCCCGTACGCCGAGATCGCCCGCGTGCTCTCGATCAGCGAGGGGGCCGTCAAGACCCGGATCTTCCGGGCGATGGAGACGTTGAAGCGCGTCTTCGCCGAAGGAGAGACGCCATGTCGTGCCGTGAGCTCGTAGACCTCCCCGACCGCGTCCTGGCCCGCCTGTCGGGGGAGCTCTCCCCCGAGGAGGAGGCCGGCCTGGCGCGGCACCTGGGCGAGTGCGCCGACTGCCGCCAGGAGGCAGCGGAGCTGGAGTCGGTCTGGAACCGCCTCGGCAAGGACCCGGAGCCGGTCCCCGCGCGCGGGTTCGCCCGCCGGACGCTCGAGGCCCTCGAGGAGGCCACGCTGGCGCGCCGCGTGGTCCGGTTCCCGCGCCGGGGGGCGTGGGCGGTCCTGGCGCAGGCGGCCGTCGTCGTCCTGGCCGCCTCGGCAGGGTGGATCGCGGCGCGCTCCGGGGCGACGACCCGGCGGGTGCCCTCCCTGGCCGCCCCAGCGCCGGCCGTCGCCCTCGTCCCGGTCTCCTCGGAGCGGACCCTCGACGCCGCGAGCGCGGTCCCGGACCTGTCGGGCCGTCCGGCCCTGGCCAACGTCTCGTTCCGCCCGGCGGACGAGTCGGGGAAGGTGGGGGTCTCCTTCGACGTCACCACGCGGTACACCGTCGTGGGCCGTCCCGGCGACGACGGGCTCGCGAGGCTCCTGCCCTACCTCCTCGCCGGCGCGGCGACGGAGGGGACGCGTGGACGCGCCCTCGACCTCGTCTCGAGCAGCATGGCCTCCGGGAGCGCCACGTCTCCCGAGGTCGTCTCCGCCCTCGTGACGACGCTCAGGACGGACCGGAACCCGGGCGTGCGGAGGAAGGCCGCCGAGGCCCTCGGGCAGCTCCCCCCGTCGCCGGAGATCCGCCAGGCCCTCGTCGAGACGCTCAAGGCCGAGCCGAACCCGGGCATCCGGATCGTCGCTGTGGAGGCGCTGGCCCGCGCGGCCCGCGAGCTGAGGGACCCGGCCGCCATCGAGACGCTCCGCGAGCGGGCGGCCGACGGCCGCGAGAACGGCTACGTCCGCGTCCAGGCGGCCTCCGCGCTCGCCGGCCTGACGATGTAGCGCGGCCCGCGTAACCTCGGGACGCGCCCGCCGTCTCCCGGACATGAGAACGACCGAGACCTCCCTCCCCCGGATCCTCGCCCCGGGCGCCCGCCGCGCGTCGGCGGTGGCCTGGACGGCGGCCGTCGTCCTCTTCCTCCTGGTCTCGCTGCTCGCCGCCCTGGCGGCCGAGGGCGCCACCGAGCGCGCCTCGCGGACCGAGACCTTCGCCGCGCAGGGGCCGGTGAAGTCGCTGACGGTCGAGAACGTCAACGGCGACGTGACGGTGACGGCGGGCCCGGCGTTCCGCGCCACGGTGGCGCTCGGGGCGCGCGGCTCGGACAAGGGGCGCGCCGAGAAGCTCCTGGCCGAGACGAAGGTCCTGTTCCGGGAGCGGGACGGGGCCGTCTCGCTCGAGACCGACTGGCCCGTGCGGAACGGCCGGTCGGGGCGGCACGGGCGCGGCTACGGCTGGGACCCGGACTCCGGGGTCACGGCCCGGTACGAGGTGACGCTCCCGGCCGAGGCGTCCCTGACGGTCTCCGTCGTCAACGGCGCGATCCGCACGTCGGACCTCGGCGGCGGGCTCGAGCTGACGACCGTCAACGGAAAGGTCGAGGTCCAGGGGGCCCGCGGGAGCTTGCGGGCCCAGGCCGTCAACGGGAGCGTCGAGGGGTCGTTCGCCGCCCTCCCGAAGACCGCCGAGGTGGACGTCGAGACCGTCAACGGCGCCGTCGTCCTGAGGCTCCCCCCGGGCGCGGGCTTCCGCCTCTCGGCCCGGACGCTCTCCGGGGACGTCGTCACGAGCTTCGCCCTCCCGCGGCGCGAGGGCGCCTCGCGCGACGCGCGGGAGGAGATCCGGCGCGCCCAGCACGAGGCCCAGCGCGAGTACGAAAGAGCCAAGCGCGAGGCCGCCGAGCGGCGCCGGCAGCACGGGGAGGACGACGAGACGGCCGAGGAGCTGGCCGAGGTGCAGGAGGAGCTGGCCCGCGCGATGGAGGAGCTCTCCCGCAGCATGTCCGAGATGAGCGCCGAGGTCGCCCGCAGCGTCCAGGAGAGCCTCGACCGCTCCTACGAGGGCGAGGTGGGCGGCGGCGGCGCCTCCGTCAGCGCCTCCACGGTGAACGGGAAGATCTCGATCCTGGCCGTGGGCGCCCCGGACGCCAAGGCCGTCTCCCTCCTTCCCTCCCGGCACGGCCGGGTCGTCACGGTCCCTCCCGTTCCTCCCGTGCCGCCCGTTCCCCCCGTCCCCCCCGTCCCGCCCGTCGCGGGCCGGCACGCCTCCTTCTCCCACGGCGAGGGGGCGGTCCGGATGGGGGACGTCTCCGGCGACTTCCTCACCTCGGTCCCGATCGGGGACGTCGAGGTGGGGCGCGTCAGCGGGCACGTCCGGGTGGGGACGAAGTCGGGCGAGATCCGCGTCGTCGAGGCGGGGAAGGGCGCCGAGCTCTCCACGTCCGGGGGCGACGTGAGGATCGAGTCCGTGAAGGGAGACCTGACGGCGCTGACGTGGGGCGGGGACGTGCGGGCGGGCACGGTCTCGGGCGACGCGCGCCTGGAGACGATGGGGGGCGACATCGCGCTCGCCTCGGCGGGCGGCGGCGTCACCGCCAAGAGCGCCGGCGGAGACGTCAAGCTCCGCGGCGTGAAGGGGAGCGTGAAGGCCGAGACCGGCGGCGGGTCGATCGAGTGCGAGATCGTGGCGCGGGAGGCCCCCGGGCCGAGCTCGCTCCTGACGCGCGGCGGCGACGTGACGCTGACGCTCCCGGCCAACGCGAAGGCCACCGTCAGCGTCCGGGTCACGGGCGTGGACGAGGAGGGCACGTACGTCGTCTCCGACTTCCCCGAGATCGCGGTCGCGCCCCGCTCGACGAGGAGGCACGGCGACGTCCAGGCGGAAGGCAAGCTCGGCGGCGGCGGGCCCGAGATCTCCGTGAGGGCCACCTCCGGAACGGTCCGGATCCGCAAGGGTCCGCCGGTCTGAAGTGACGTGGGGGAACCCCCGCCGCCCACGCGGCTGGACGCCGGGTTCCCCCACACCCCCTCCCCAGCGGTCTCGAGGCGAGCTCCGGGCAGGCAAGACGCCGGGTTCCCCCACACCCCCTCCCCGGCGAGAGGAACGGCCTGCGGCGCCTGGACCGGACGAACCGTACAATCCGTCGATCGACCCCGCGAAGGCGGGACCGGACACGACGCATGAGAACGCTTCGACTCTTCCCCGCCCTCCTCCTCGCGAGCCTCCTCCTCGCCGCCCCGCTTCGGGCCGCCAAGCCCGAGGAGGGGCACGTCGCCGTCGGCGGGATCGCCGGCCTGGTCGTCCCGTTCGAGAGCGACTACTCGCTGGGGTTCCAGCTGGAGGGCTCGCTCGACTACTACCTCTCCTCCAGCGTGGCGATCCGGGCCACCGGCGGCTACCTGCGGCACGGGACCGAGCTGGACGGCGACCCGACGGTCAGCTCGGGCTACTTCCTGGCCTCGGCCGTCTACGTCTGGGACCAGGGGTCGGTCAGGCCCTTCGTCCAGGGAGGGCTCGGGTTCCACGCGATCGAGCCGGTCGACGGGGGGCGCTCGGGCCGGCTGGGGCTGCACGTCGGGGGCGGGGCCGAGTTCCTCCTCGACCGCCGCTTCGCCATCGTCGGCCAGGCGCTCGTCCACTTCGTGGGCGGCGTGGGAGACCGCAGCTCGACGTTCGCCGGCCTGGCGGCGGGGGTCCGCTACCACTTCTGACGGCCGTCGTCCCGCGAGGCAACCCCGCCACGCCGGGCGAGACGCCCTTGACACCGCCTGGGGGAGACGGCATCTTGAGAACCGGGTGCAGGTGAGACGCGCGTTCCCCGTCCTCGTCGCGCTGGCGTGCCTCGTCCTCGAGGCGACGTCGGCGGCGGCGTGGGCGCGCAACGAGGCGTGCCGCGTCGCGGCCCCCGCCGAGCACGGCTGCTGCGGCGCGCCGGCGAGCGAGCCGGCCGGAGGGGCATCGGGCTGGGCCGGCCTGGCGGTCCTCACGCATTGCGCCAGGGCCTTCCAGGCACGGCGAAGGGCGGCGACCGCTCCGAAGCCGCCGCTCGCCGCCGGATCGTATACGTCCAGCGACGTGCTGAACTTCCGAACCGGAAAGTATTTGATTAACAACGATAAAATGTGCGTGTGCGTGGCGAAGGGCAGCGGCTCGAAGCCTTGCCGGATGAAGGCCAGGACCGCCCCTTCCCGGTGCCGCAAGAACGCGTCCAGGTCGTGCTCCATGCGCTCCCAGACAACGAAAACGCCGATGCCGGCATAGACGACCAGGGCCCTTTCGCCGTCGCGTCCTTCGAGCGCTTCCGGAAGCGCCACGTTGAAATCCGTGCGGTTGTCGGGGCCGCTCGGATCGGCGACCCGCCCCACGCGGACACCCGACGGCGGCGCCGGCGCAGAGGCTTCGGAATCCCCGATATAGAGCACGTCGACCCCGTCGGCGTTCAGC
>RHKY01000056.1 GCA_008363385.1 Acidobacteriota bacterium
CCTCCTCCGGGAGGTCCTCGATCTGGATCGTCTGCCCGGTGCAGAGCGCCACGGCGTACTCGAGCGCGTTCTCCAGCTCGCGGACGTTCCCCGGCCACGCGTACCGCTCCAGGAGGGCGAGCGTGTCGGGGGAAAGCCTCAGCGCGCGGCCCGCCCGCCCGCCGATGTGGGCGAGGAGGTGCTGGGCGATGACTGCGATGTCCTCCGGCCGGTCGCGCAGCGGCGGGATGTGGATCGGGACGACGCGGAGCCGGTAGTAGAGGTCGTCGCGGAACCGCCCGGCGCGGACCGCCTCGGCGAGGTCGGTGTTCGTCGCGGCGATGACGCGCGCCTCCATCGGCCTCGAGCTGCTCTCGCCCACCCTCTCGAACCGCCGCTCCTGCAGGACGCGCAGGAGCTTGACCTGCAGGTGGAGCGGGATGTCGCCCACCTCGTCGAGGAAGAGGGTCCCGCCGCGGGCCAGGTCGAACCGCCCGACGCGGTCGCGCATCGCGCCCGTGAAGGCCCCCTTCACGTGGCCGAACAGCTCGCTCTCCAGGAGCTCGGCCGGGAGCGCGCCGCAGTTGACCGCCACGAACGGGCCGGTGCAACGGGGCGAGTTGGAGTGGACCGCCCGGGCGATCACCTCCTTGCCGGTGCCGCTCTCGCCCGTGATCAGGACGGTCGCCTCGCTCCGGTGGAGCGACTCGACGAAGTGGACGATCTTCAGCATCGCGGCCGAGCGAGCCACGAGGCCGTGCGAGGCGATCATGCTCTGCAGGAGCGAGTCCTCGTCCTCGGCCGGGCGGATGACGATCAGGAACCGCGCCCGCGGGTCGCAGTGGTTGGAGACGTCCCGCGGGACGACGGCCGCCGTCAGGGAGACGAGGCGCGCGGTCCCTCCGCCGCAGCGCAGGACCGCGCGCCGCCCCTCCTCGCGCCGCCCCTCGTGGAGCGCCTCGCGCAGGGTGTCCGCCGGGCCGAAGAGCTTGGCCCCGACCAGCTCCTCGACCGGCTTGCCGATCGAGGCGTCGGCGGTCCCCGGGCCGGCGATGGCGTCCAGCGTGTGGCAGGCCCTCAGGACCTTGAGGTCGGCGTCGAGGACGATGAGCACCCGCCCGAGCGCCCGGAAGACGGTCTCGAGCATCCCGAACCCGGGGCCCGTCGGCGCGGCGGGGGGAGGCGTCTCGAGTCTGGTCGTCGACATCCCTGGGCCCGGTCTCCGCGGGGCGGAGGCCGGGCCGATTCTCTCACCGGTGCGCGGACGGGGGCACCGCCCCCGCGGGGCGGGAGAGCGTGCCGCTCCCGGGCAGGGGGGCCTTCGCCTCGGCGGCCGAGACGAGCTTCCACCCGCCGCGAACGGTCGTGGCGTTGCAGTAGGTCTTCGTCACGCACCTCGCGTCGTTGAGGCACGAGAGGACCCGCCCGCAGGCCGCCTCGGGGGTCAGGGAGCGCGGGACGACCTCGGAGACGGCGCACGGCCCCGGGTAGGAGGGGTTCGTGAACGTGCACTCGACCGTGTAGGTCTCCTTCTCCGGGCTCCCCTGCTGCGGGGCCGCGGCGGCCGGCAGGACGAGGGCGAGGGCGGCGAGGAGGAGGCAGGCGATGCGTCTCATGGTCCCTCCGGGGTCACGGCCCGGCCGGCGCGCGGCGCCGGCGGGCGTCTTCGGCGAGGATGGAGAGGCTCGTCACGAGCACCCAGAACGGGAAGGCGAGGAGGATCCCCTCCACGCTCCGGCCGACGAGGAGGAGGCCGAGCGCCACGGCCAGCCCGAGGACCGCCACCCAGCGGGCGATGAAGCCGGTGCGCAAGCCCAGGCTCGAGGTGGCCATCATGAAGACGGCGGCCATCTTGATCGCGTAGACGTTCATGATCTCGTACGCGACGGCGCGGGCGGACCGGAACGTCGGCGTTCCGAGCAGCTGCTCGGGGGCGGCGCGGTAGGCGACGACGAGGCTGCCCACCATCGCCGCCGACACGAAGAGCATCGCGAGGAAGAGGAGCCCGCTGCCGAGGAAGACGGTGGCGAAGAGGCGGTCCTCGCGCTCGGCGAGCCGGTCGCGCAGGACGCCGACGAACCAGAGGAAGGCGACGCCGGCGAACGGCACGAGGTTCAGCGCCAGGACGACCGTCCCCGACCGGGCCGCGAGCCAGGCGCCCGCCTCCAGCGGGTCGGCCGGGACGGCGAGCCGGATGAGGGAAAAGCTCGTGATCAGGAGGGCCGCGAAGAGGATGCCGGCGAAGGCGGCGGCGCGGGGCGCCCGCTGCCACGGGACGTCCGGCCGATCTCTCGTCTCCACGGCGTCCTCCGCCCGCATCCTACCGCCCGGAGCGGTCTCGGGCGCGAGGGGCCCCGGAAACGCTCAGGTCCGGGCGGCCCGGCAAGGGACGGTCCTCAGGAACGTCCCGTGGGCCTTCAGCTCCTCCAGCCGGCAGGACCAGACCAGCTCCCCCTCGTGGACCGTGATGTCGGGGCACGAGTCGCACATGCTCTGCCGGCCGTCCGGCAGGAAGTCGACCGGCTGGATGAACATGACCGACTGGATGTGGACGGGGGTGAAGAGCCTCAGCGGGTTCCTCGCGACGGCGCCGAGCCAGCGGAGGAACGCCTTCCGGCTCCCCCGGTCGACCGGGGCGAAGAGGGCGACCGACTTGCCGAGGCGCGACATCCCGGGCGAGACGTACGAGAGGTAGCGGTCCTTCGCCAGGTGGTAGAAGGCCATCGTCGCCTCGACGAACTTCGGCCCGAGGTAGCCGTAGATCTCCTTCTTCGAGCCGGCGCGGACCGTCAGGAGCCACTTGTACGAGTCGGCCTGCTCGGTGCCGTTGAGGTAGGCCGCCGGGGTGAAGTCCGGGAAGCGCCGCTGCACGACGTCGAGGACGTCCGTCGAGCGGATGTCCACCTTCCGCTCCGTCTCGCTGTGGTAGGTGATCTGCTGCCAGTCGACCTTCCTGGCGCCCGCGTACCAGTCGAACGGCATCTGCGGGACGACGTGCCGGAAGGCGATGAAGACCATCGTGTGGACGACGTCGATGTGCTCCTGGGCCCACGCGACGAGCTCCGGCACGTACTCGATCGTGTCCTCGTAGACCGTGGCGTTGAACGAGCAGGCCATCCCGCCCGCCTCGGCGATCATCTCGGCGTACTGAAGGCGCAGCGCGTTCAGCTCCAGCTCGTTCTTGCCGCGCCACTCGCCCGGGCGGCCCTGACGGGAGTCGACGTGGAGCGTGAAGCCGAAGACCCCCGCCCGCTTCAGCTCCTTCACGAGCTCCGGCGTCAGGGCGCGGCCGTTCGTGTTGACGATCGGCTTGAGCCCCCGGGCCTTCACCTCCCTGACGAGCGGGAGGATGTCGGGGTACAGCAGCGGGTCGCCTCCGGCGATGGAGATGCAGTCGGTCTTCCGGTAGCGCTGGAAGACGTCCAGCTCGGCCCGGACGGCGTCGAGGGGCTTGTGGGAGGCCGCCTCGTTGGGGCGGTAGCAGCCGTCGCAGGCGAGGTTGCAGGCGGCCGTCGGCTCCAGCCAGGAAATGGCGTTGTCGGGGAGCGACCAGGGGAGCCGGTAGAGGTCGCCGTTCGTGACCGGGATCGCGGTCGAGCTCATGCTGGGGAGCGTCTCCTCCCTTCTGCGGTCGAGGGGGATCTCGTATAGCGCCGCCGTTGCGGCCTGTCAAACATGACTCTGTCGAGACGAGATCTCGACGCGCGCCCGGTCCGTCGCCACCCGGCTAGGAGCCCGCCGCCGCCTCCTCCGTCCGGGCCCGGCGGCGGCGTGGCACCGACGGGGCCGCGGCCGGGGCGTCGGTCATCGGGAGGGAGAACCGGCGCTTGCCGTCGAAGGCGTGGAGGGCCCCCTGGACGGCCGCGGCGGTCGGGACGAGGCCGATCTCGCCGACGCCCTTGGCGCCGTAGGCGCCCACCTTGTCGGGCACCTCGATCAGGATCACCTCGACCTCGGGCATCTCCTTGGCCTTCAGGATCCCGAGGTCGCGCAGGAGGGTCGAGTCGGGGCGGCCGCCGTGGACGGGGAGGTCCTCCGAGAGCGCGTAGCCGAGCCCCATGTGGAGCGCCCCCTCGATCTGCGCCCGGCAGAAGTCCGGGTTCATCGCCCGGCCGACGTCGTGCGCGGCGACGACCTTGGCGAGGCGCCCGTCGTCGTCGAGGATCACCACCTGCGTGGCGTACCCGAACGTCATGTGGGTCACCGGGTTGGGGACGTCGGTCCCCGGCTTGACCGTGAAGTCGACGACGTACTCGCCCCGGAACTCCTTCCCGGCGAGCGCCTCGACCGGAGAGGTCGCCAGCGCCGCCTTCAGCTCCCGCGCGGCGAAGCAGGCGGCCGTGGAGGCCAGCGCCGTCGCCCGCGAGGCGGTCGTCATCCCGCAGAGGACCGCGAGGTGGCTCACCGTCCTCACCGTCATCGACCCGGCCGGGAGGCCGGTCTCGCCCGCGACGACCTGCCTGACGATCGTGTGGAGCCCCTGCCCCATCTCGGTGTAGCCCGTCTGGATCTCGAGCCGACCCCCCTCGCCGACGAGGATCCGCACCCGCCCGACGTCCTGCATCCCGTTCCCGATCCCGGTGTTCTTGATCCCGCAGGCGATCCCGGCGACCTTCGCCGACCGGTAGACGTCGCGCACGGCCTCCAGCGTCCGCCGGACGCCGCAGCTCTCGTCCATCAGCTGCCCGGTGGCGAAGGGCTTGCCCGGGTCGAGGACGTTCCGCTCCCGGACGTCGTACCCGTCGAGACCCACCCGCTCGGCGAGGATGTCGAGGCACCCTTCGATCGCGAACGCGGCCTGGTTGACGCCGAACCCGCGCATCGCGCCGCAGACGAGGTTGTTCGTGTAGACCGTCTTCGCCTCGACGTCGACGGCCGGGACGTAGTAGGGCCCGCAGGAGTGCCCCGCCGCGCGCTCGAGCACCTTGGCCCCGACGCTGGCGTACGCCCCCGTGTCCCCCACGATCCGGGCCCTCACCGCCGTCAGCCTCCCCTCGGCGTCGCACCCGACGGTGTAGTCCATCGTCAGCGGGTGGCGCTTGGGGTGGAGGAGGATCGACTGCTCGCGCGTGAGCACGAGCCGGACCGGCGCTCGCAGCAGGAAGGCCGCCAGCGCCGTCTGTCCCTGGACCGAGAGGTCCTCCTTGCCGCCGAAGGCGCCGCCGTTCGTCACCAGCTCCACCTCGACGGCCTCGCGGGGGAGGCCGAGGACGGCAGCGATCTGGAGCTGGTCGTCGTGGACCCCCTGTCCCTGCGAGTAGACCTTCAGACCCCCGCCGGGGAGCGGGACGGCGAGGCAGCCCTCGGGCTCCAGGAAGGCGTGCTCGATCCGCTGCGTCGTGAACCGCTTCGAGACGACGTGGGCCGAGGCCGAAAGAGCCGCGTCCACGTCCCCGCGCGAGAAGGAGCAGACGTCCAGCAGGTTCCCGCCGGGGTGGAGCTTCGGGGCCCCGGGGGCGAGCGCCTCTTCCGGGCTCGTCACAGGGGGGAGCTCCTCGGCCTCGACCCTCACGAGCTTCGCCGCCTGCCGCGCGCGGAACTGCGTGTCGGCCACGACGACGGCCAGGACGTCGCCCAGGCAGCGCGTCTCCTCGCCGGGGGCGACGAAGACGGGCCAGTCGCGCGTGACGAGGCCGACGTATCGCTCGCCCGGGACGTCGGCGGCGGTCAGGACGCGCACGACCCCGGGGGCGGCGAGGGCGGCAGAGGCGTCGACACCGTGGAAGGCCGCGCGGGGGTGCGGCGAGAGGACGACGGCGGCGTGGAGCATCCCGGGGACCTTCATGTCCCCGACGAACTCCTTGGCGCCGAGGACCATCTCCTGGCCGCGGTAGCGCGGGGCGCCGTCGCCCACCCCCTCGCCGTGGGCCGCAGGGGCGGGCGCGCCGGCGCGGGCGGCCTCCCCGGCCGCGAGGATCCCCTTCTCGACCCGCGCGTAGCCGGTGCACCGGCAAAGGTGGGCCGAGAGGGCGTTCTCGACCGCTTCCGGGTCGTGCGCGCGCCCGGCGTCCAGGAGGGAGGCGGTCCGCATCGCGATCCCGGGGACGCAGTAGCCGCACTGCACGCCCCCCTCCCTGACGAACGACTCGGCGATCAGCTTCCGGGTCGCCTCGGGGAGCCCCTCCAGCGTCGTCACCCGCGTCCCCGCCACCTGCTCCGGCTTCTTGAGGCAGGCCAGGGCCGGCCGGCCGTCCACCAGGATCGTGCAGCAGCCGCAGAACCCCTGCGGCGAGCAGCCGTCCTTGACCGTCGTGACGCCGCACTCCTCGCGGAGGACCTCCAGGAAGTGCATCCCCGGCTCGTAGGAGGCCGTCGTCTCGGTCCCGTTCAGCGTGAAGGTGACGGTGGGCATGGCACACCTCTCCCCTGAGGGAAGAGGATGGTGCCGGGCCCGCCCCCGTTCAATGAGCCGGACGGCTCATCGCCGGGCCCGGAGCTGGACGAGCGCCACGCCCGACAGGATCACCGCCATCCCCGCCACGACGCGCGCCCCGAACGGCTCGCCGAGGAGGAGGACGCCGAGGAGGACGGCGATCACCGGGTTCAGGTAGGCGTACGTCCCGGCGCGGGCCGGGCTCCAGGCCCGGGTCACGGTGCCGTGGGCGGTGTAGGCGAGGACCGAGCCGAAGAGGGCGAGGTAGACGAGCGCGAGGACGGCCCGCGGCGTCGGCGCGGAGGAGAGGAACCCCCCCGTGAACGGCGCGACGGCGAGCCCCGCCAGGGACGCCGAGGCCATCTCGACGCCGGCGCGGGTCAGCGGGCCTCCCCCCGTCACGTGCCGCCTGCCGTGGAGCGTCCCCGACGCCCAGGCCAGGGTGGCCAGGAGGACGGCCACGACGCCCGGGGCGTGGAGCGAGAGGTCCTCGCCGGGGGCGGCCAGGAGGACGACGCCCGCGAAGCCGAGCGCGGTCCCCACCCAGCCGCGGGCCCCGAGCGGCTCGCTCCGCCGGGTCATCAGGCCGAACCAGGCGGGGGTCGTGGCGCAGAGGACCGCCACGAGGCCCGACGGCAGGTGGTGCTCGGACCAGACGATCAGCGCGTTGGCGACGAAGAGGAGGAGGAAGCCGACGAGCGCGAGGTGGGGGAGCTCGCTCCGCCCCGGCATCGGCTCGCCCCGGAGCCGCCCGAGGAGGAGGGCCAGGAGGGCGGCGGCGCCGAAGCGGATCGCCACCATCCCGAACGTCGTGAACGACTCCAGCGCCACGGCGATCGCCAGGTACGTGCTCCCCCAGACGACCGAGCAGGTCCCCCAGGCCACCCACGGCCCCCACGCGGCGGCCTTCGCGGGCGAGGCCGGCGCCGGGGCCGCCGCGGCCGCCGTCATCGCGGCCACCGGGGACAGCGACTCGGGACGGGCGCTCACGGCTTCCCTCCCCGGGCGGGCGCGCCTCGCCCCTCGGCCGGGAACGGGCTCGGCCCGGGCTTCTCGAAGTGCGTCGCCAGGACGACGGTCGTCCGGGTCGTCACCTGGTTGCCGAGGGCGCGGATCCTCCGGAGCCTCTCGTTGACCCCCTGCGGGTCGGCGGCGACCACCTTCAGGAGGAGGCAGTCCTCCCCGGCGACGGTGTGGGCCTCCAGGACGTCGGGCTCCTTCTCCAGCGCCCGCAGGAACCGCTCCTCGGCAGCGTCGTCCGTGCCGGGCTTGTACCTCACCGCCACGAAGGCCACGCACGGCTTGCCCACCTTCTCGGCCGGGACGCGGGCCGCGTAGCCCGCGATCACGCCGTCCTCCTCCAGGCGGCGGACGCGCTCGATCACGGTCGGCCGGCTGACGCCGAGGCGCTCGGCCAGCTCCGCGTGGGCCATCCGGCCGTCCTGCTGGAGGAGGGCGAGGAGGCGGCGGTTCAGGTCGTCCTCGATCAGGTGTCGGGTCACGGGCGGCTCTCCTCCGCCGAATCTGTGGTCCGCTGATCGATTTGTAAAGGCCTGGCAGAAATTCTTTACGAAATGTAAAACCTCGAGCGGCGCCGGGGCGGTTGGACAGCGCCCCGGCGGCGTGGAAGACTCCGGCGAAAGCACGGGTCCGAGATGAAAGGAGATCCCACATGAAGTGGAGACGTATCGCCCCGGTCGTCCTGTCGCTCGGCGTCGGAGCGTTCCTGGGAGCGCCCGCCCTGGCGCAGGAGGAGACGAAGAAGGAGGAGCCCCCGAAGACCGAGGCCGCCCCGGCCGAGGCCGCCAAGCCCGCCGAGGCGGCCAAGCCGGCCGCGGCCGCCCCGTCGCCCGAGGAGGCGCAGGCGCTCTGGACGGCCTACATGACCCCGGGCAAGGAGCACGAGGCCCTGGCGAAGCAGGACGGTACGTGGACCGCGAAGGCGAAGTCGTGGATGGCCCCCGGCGCCACGCCCGAGGAGACCGACGGGACCTCCGAGATGAAGATGGTCCTCGGCGGCCGGTACCAGATGCAGACCCACGAGGGGACGATGATGGGTCAGCCCTTCTCGGGGATCGGGTACACGGCCTACGACAACTACAAGAAGAAGTACGTCTCCGTCTGGATGGACTCCGCGATGACCGGGATCCTGAAGATGGAGGGGAACTACGACAAGTCCGGCAAGGTGATGACGATGTGGGGCCTGATGGACGACCCGGTCATGAAGAAGTCCGTGACCGTGAAGACCGTCAGCCGGCACGTCGACGACGACACGATCAAGTTCGAGATGTTCATGCCGGCGCCGAACGGAAAGATCTTCAAGAACCTGGAGATGACCTACACGAGGAAGAAGTAGGCCGGCGGTTCCCGGACGCCGCCGCGCGGGAGCGCGGCGGCGTCAGCGTTTCGGCGACATCAGCCAGAGGGCGGCGACGAACAGGACGAGGGCCAGGACGCGCGAGCCGTCGACCGGGTGGGCCGGGACGCCGAAGAGGCCCAGCCTGTCGATCACGAGGCCGGCCGCCAGCTGCCCGACCAGGGCCGCCACGATGGCCGCCGAGACGCCGACGCGCGGGACCGAGACGATGATCGTCGTGACGTAGAGCGCCCCGAGGACGCCGCCGAGGAGCATCCAGGGCGGGGCGCGGTGGGCCGCCTGGACCGACCCCTTCCCCAGGACCTGCACGAGGACGAAGAGGAGCGCGGCGCCGGTGGCGAAGGAGATGAGCGCGGCCTCGAGCGGCCCCGTCCGCTTCGCCAGGGCGGCGTTCAGCGGCGACTGGAAGGCGATCATCACCCCCGCGAGGACCATCAGGCCGAGGAACAGTGCGGTCACGCGTCGCCTCCTCCGGTCGGTCACGGCGCGATCACCGCGTCAGGCGCCGGGAGGCTGACGGCCGGCCCCAGCGGTCGTCCGAGCGGCCGGGCGCCGATCGCCAGGCGCGCGGGGCAGGCGCGGGGCTCGAGCTCCTTCGCCAGGTCGAGGGCGTCGCGGAGGACGTCGTTCCAGGGGAACCAGATGCCCGGGTCGGGCTTGCGGCCGGGGGCGACGTGCTGGTGGCCCACGATCGACGGCGCCTTCACGTCGAGGAGGGCGACGAGGACGCCGAGGAGGCGCCGGACGGTCGCGAGCTGCTCCTGCGTGAACGGGGCGAGGTTGCCGTCGCCCGTGACCTCGATCCCGATCGAGGAGCGGTTCAGCGCGCGCTCGCCGTGGAGGTACGACAGCCCGGCGTGCCAGGCGCGGTGCTCGAGCGAGACGAACTGATAGAGCCGCCCGTCGGTGCCGACGAGGAAGTGGGCCGAGACGAAGCTCTGCGGGTCGAGGAACTTCTCCACGCAGCGCACGTCGGTCGCCGAGCCCGTGTGGTGGAGGACGATCGAGGTGACGGGGTCGATCTTCTGGGGGTCGTTCTCCTCCCACCAGCCGTTCGGGCTCGGGACGAGGCAGGCGTCGGCGACGCTGCCGCCGCTCGCCTCCCACAGCTCCCAGAACGCGCGATCGGCCGGGCGGAAGACGCGCGAGAGCTCCGGGACGCCGCCCGCTCGCGCCTGCGCGAGCGTCAGGCCGAGCCGCCCGGTCGAGGGGGGCGGCTCCTCGGGCCACGGGGACGGGGCGGGCGGCGCCGGGAGGTCGGGGAGCGTCGCCGACCACGACTCCACCACCTCGCGGGCGGCCTCGGCCATGGCGGTGTTGGCGCGCGGACCGCCCCCCCTGTCGTCGTCGACGCCGTCCACGAAGGCCGCGAGGACGAACGTCCCCTTCCGCGTCGTCAGGATCCCGGAGTCCCCGCGGATCCCCCGCATCGTCCCGCTCTTCCCGGCCCAGGAGACCCCCTCGTCGTCCCGGAAGGTCCGGAAGAGGCGGTCGAGGCTCTTCGGCCAGGCGAGGAGCTCGAGGAGGAGGCGGCTCGCCTCGGGGTCGACGAGCGACCGCTCCGCGATCCGCCGGTAGAGCTCGACGGTGTCGCGCGGCGTCATCCAGCCGAGCCTCAGGCCCTTCCACCGCTCGCTCTCGGTCTCGACCGGCTCCCGGTCGGGGATCCTCCCGCCGAGGCGGATGCCGGCGAAGCCGAGCCGCTCCATCCGCGAGTTGACGGCGGCCGCACCGAAGCGGTCGACGAAGACGTTGGCGGCGGTGTTGTCCGAGTACGTGATCATCAGCCGGAGGAGGTCGCGGTAGGTCGGCGCCAGGCCCGGCTGGAGCTCGTCGAGGATCCCCGAGCCCGCGGCGGTGGCCTGCGGGGTCAGGGGGAAGCGGTCGGAGAGGTCGAGCGTCCCCTCGCGGTGGCGCGCGACGGCCTCCACGAGGAGGGCGAGCTTGACGACGCTGGCCCCCTCGAAGACCTCGTCGGCGAGCCGCTCGTACCGGCGGCCGCTCTCGAGGTGGAGGGCGACGAAGCCCATCCGGCCGCCCGAGCCGCGGGCGAGAGCCTCCAGCCGGGCCGAGAGCTCGGCCGGAGTGGCCGCGGGGCGGGACGCCGGGCGCCCCGCCGTCACGCAGCCGCCGAGGAGGAGCGCCAGGAGGAGCCCCGGCAGGAGGCCCGCGCGGGCCTTCCGCCTCAAGCCGCCGGACCTTCCCCGGGGGGGACGGCCGTCCGGGTCGCGGCGAGGTCCGACTCGGCTCTCGCGAGGAGCTCCTCGTACGTGGCCTCCTCCGGGCGGGAGGCGGAGGCCGTCCCGATCGCCACGCGCGGCGTGCCGACGGCCGGCTCGTCCTCCGGCGGCCCGGCCGCGGCCACGGCCTCGGCGAGCCGGGCAGCGGTGCGCCTCGCCCCCTCCGCGCCCGTGTCCGGGAGGAGGGCGAAGAACTGCGGTCCGTCCAGCCGGCCCAGGAAGTCCGACGTCCTCAGGCAGGTGCGCATCGCCTCGGCCGCGTGCCTCAGGAGCGTCTCCGCCCCCTCGGGCCCGTACCGCTCGGCCGCCGCGGCCAGGTCCTGCACCTCGAGGAGGAGGAGCGAGAGCGCCCCCGGCTCGCGGAGCGAGGGGACGCCCGGGCGCTCCCCTTCGTGGAGCTGCCGGTGGGCGCGCCGCCACTCCCGCTCGGCCGTCTCGGCCAGGGCGGCGCGGTTCGGGAGGGCCGTCACCGGGTCGGTCTTCGTCCGAGAGAGGGCGGGCGTCAGGTCGTCGAAGGTCGCCAGCTGCGCCTTCTGCCCGCGGAACCTCATCGGCCGGATCGCCAGGAGGACGTCCCGCCGCGAGCCGCCGGGGAGGTGGAACGCGGTCTGGACGGCGGGAGGGGTCTCCTCGCGGAGGGCCCGGGAGACCTTCGGCCGTTCCTCGGCGGGGAGGAGATCCAGGATCGACCCGAAGCGGGCCAGCTGCGTAGAGGTGTAGCCCGTCAGGCGCGCGGCCGCCTCGTTGGCCCAGAGGACGCCGGCCGCGCCGAGGACGAGGATCCCCTGGTTGGCGTCGGAGAGGGCCTGGACGAGGGCGAGCTGGAGGTTCCGGTCCTCGCGCAGCTCCTCCTCGGCCCGCGAGCGCTGGACCGCCAGGCCGACGAGGCCCGCCGTCAGCCGCACCAGCTCCGTGGCGTCCTCGTCGAAGGAGTCCTCCCCTCCGGTCAGGACGACCGCGCCGAAGCGCGAGCCGTCCGCCGACACCGGGAGCGCCAGCCAGGAGACGCCGGGGGTCGGGCCGAGGGAGAGCGTCCCGCCGCCGGCGAGCGTCTGCGCCCCTTCCGGCGTGAGCCGGATCGCACAGCCCCCGGTGACGACCCGCTCGGCCAGCGCCAGGCGGCGCTCGGCGGCGTCGTAGACGGGGACGTCCCCGGCGACGAAGCGGGGGCTCAGGACGCCCGTCGGGACCTGCCCGACGAGGAGGGCCGCGCTCGTCACCCCGAGCGGGCCCGCGAGCGCCTCGTGCACCGCCGCGAGGAAGGGCTCGAGGCCCCTCGACTCCAGGGCGAGCTGGACGACGGTCCGGAGCGGGTCGCGGCCACCGGCCCGGAACGGCGTGGGGATTCGGGGCGAGGACGGCGATTCGGGCGGCGCCATGCGGGAGACGATAGGACAGAAACTGCTCGTGAGATAGCTCGGAGCGCGGAGCGCCCCGGCCGCGCCGGCCCCGTCAGGAGGCCAGGATCCTCCTCGGGACCGTCGAGGCGCAGGCCTCGGCCTCGGCCTCGGGGACGCCGAGCGCGATCAGGTTGGCGACCCCCTCGGGGAGGAGCGAGACGCTCCCGGCGAGCGAGCCGGCCGCGTTCCGGATGCTGCCGAAGCGGACGGTGAGCGTGTCGCCCCAGACGACGTAGCTGCCGTCCGGGAGCCCCGCGGGCGGGCTCGCGTCGCTGATCAGCGCCACCTGCGAGGGCCCCTTCACCTTCAGGACGAGGCGGACCGTCTCCGGGTGGAGGTGGACGAGGTCGGCGATCAGGTCGACGGTCACCCCGTCGCGAAGGAGCCCCCAGCCGATCGCCCCGGGGTCGCGGTGGTGGAGGGGCCGCATGGCGTTGCAGAAGTGGGTCAGGTGCCTCGCGCCCCGGGCGAGCGCCTCGTCGAGCGTCGCGAACGAGGCGTCGGTGTGCCCGATGAAGACGAGCCAGCCCCTCTTCGCGAAGAGGGAGACGAGGTCGAGGCCGCCGGGGACCTCCGGCGCCAGCGTGACGACGGGGCGGCCCGGGACGTCGCCGGCCGCCTCGAGGAAGGCGTCCACCTTCCTCCGGTCCTGGCCGTCGAGGAGGCGCGCGGGACGCAGCGCTCCCGCGCGCGCCGGCGAGACGAACGGCCCCTCGAAGTGGATCCCGAGGGGCATCGCCCCGCGCCCGTCCCCTTCCGCGCGGGACCGGATCCACGCGGAGAGGCGCTCGACCGTGGCCGCGAGGTCGGAGAGGCCGAGCGGGACGAGCGTGGGGACGAACCCGGCGACCCCGCGCGAGGCCAGGCCGAGCGAGAGGCGGTCGAGGTCGGTGTCCCGGGCGGTGAGGACGTCGACGCCGAAGGCGCCGTGGAGGTGGAGGTCGACGAGGTTCACGGCATTCCCTCCGGAGGCTCCTCGAGCGCGCGCGCGACGTCGCCCGAGAGCGCGTCGAGCCTCCGGCGCGCCTCGTCGGGCCCGGTCTTCCAGCGTCCCGCGACCAGGGCGACGGGGAGGTCTCCCCCCGCGGCCTCGAGGAGGTTGTCCGCGTCGTACCGCCCCAGCCCGAGGAGGTCGCAGACGACCCGCGCGGCGCGGGCGCGGAGCTTCCTGCTCGTCGGGCGCATCGCGACGGCCTCGTCCCGCCAGACGCGGCCCAGGCGGGCCATGACGGCCGTCGTGAGCATCTCCAGGACGAGCTTCTGGGCCGTCCCGGCCTTCAGCCGCGTCACCCCCCTGGGCACCTCCGGCCCGACGTCGACCAGGAGGGGAAGGTCGACCGTCCTCAGGAGCGAGGAGCCGGGGACCGCCGAGAGGCCGACCGTGAGCGCCTTGACCTCGCGGGCCCGCGCCACCGCGCCGAGGACGTACGGCGTCGTCCCGGTCGCGCTCGAGGCCACGACGGCGTCCCGCGGCGAGACGCCGAGCGCGTCGAGGTCGCGCGTGCCGGCGTCCTTGTCGTCCTCGGCCCCCGCCACGTCCCGGGAGAGGGCCTCGGCCCCGCCCGCGAGGAGGCCCACGACGAGCCCTTCGCGGACCCCGAACGTCACGGGCAGCTCGGCGGCGTCCAGGACGCCGAGCCTCCCGCTCGTCCCGGCGCCGACGTGGAGGAGGCGCCCGCCGTCGCGGAGACGCGCCGTGACCGCCTCGACCGCGGCGGCCACGTCGGGGAGGATCCGCCCGACGGCCTCCACCGCGTCCGCGCCCCCCTCGTGCAGGCGGCGCAGGAGCTCGGTCGTCGCGGGGTCGGGCGTCCCGTGGCCGTCGTCGGGCTGCACCACACGGTGAGCCTAGCAGCCCGCCGGAGGAGGTGCAGGGGATCCGCGTGGGCGGGCCTTGCGCCTGCCTACCGGACCCCCTCGACGACGAAGAGGTCGCCGAGGAGCCGCTCGAACTGGTAGAAGAGGCCCTCGCCGGACGGCGTCAGGAGGACGCGGCCGATGAAGAGGACCCCGGCCGGGTCGGAGGGACGTACCTCTCCCCACGTCGTCCGGGCCCCCGAGCCGAGGTCGAGGCGGTCGATCCTCACGAGCGGGCCGAACGAGCCGGAGCGGACGAAGAGGCCCCGGCCGTCGGCCGCGAAGCCGACCGGACGATCCCCCGGGAGGAGGCCCGGCACGGGGCGGGGCTCTCCCCGGTCGAGAGGGAAGAGCCGGAAGACCCCGTCCGGCCCCCGGGTCACGATGCGGGAGCCGTCGGGGGAGACGGCGCCGTCCAGGCTCCCCGTCCCCTCGGGGCTGACCGGGTCGGGGAGGCCGGCCGGCAGCTCCTGGAGGAAGAGGCGTTGCGCTCGCCCCGCCTCGTTCCCGAGGACGACGAGCGCCTTGCCGTCCGGGAGCCACCAGGCCCGCTGGTGCTCGGAGATGGAGCCGCGGGGGAGCGTGCGCGACTCGCCGGGGCCGGTCGGGTGGAGGAGGAGCTTCGACGGCGGGACCGGGTCGAGCGCCAGCGCCCAGCTCCCGTCGGGCGAGAGGCCCAGGCCGGATCCGTCCCCCAGGCGCACGGGCGGGGAGCCGTCCGACCGGCGCAGGTAGACGGAGTAGCGCTCGCCCGCCCCCTCGCCCGTCTCGTCGAAGAGGATGGTCCGTCCGTCGGGAGAGACGTCGTCGATCCGTGTCACGTCGAGCCAGGAGAGGTCGCGCTCGCGCGTCTCGCCCGGCGGGCGCCCGAAGGCCTCCAGCCGGAAGTGCGCGTGGGCGACGAGGACCTTGCCGTCGCGCGAGACGTCGTGGAGGAGGAGCGCTCCGGGGACCCGGAGGAGGACGCGCTCCTTCCCCCCGCGCCCCAGGGCCACGAGCGCGAAGGAGGTGCCGCGCCGGGCGGCCGTCACCCAGACCTCCTCCCCGTCGGGGGAGAACGCCAGGCCGATCAGGGCGGGCCAGCCGGAAGAGAGCGCCTCGGCCCGGCCGGAGCGGTCGACGACGACGACGTTGCCGCCGTACTCCTGGACGATCGGGCGATCCACGAACGCCACGCGGGCGCCGTCCGGGGAGATCCGGACGTCGTCGACCTCGCCCGCGCTCTCGTAGAGGACCTTCCCGGGCGGGTACTCGATCCGCTGGCGCCCCGCCACGGACCGGACGACCGCGAACGTCGAGCCGTCCGGGGAGAGGTCCGCGGCCAGGACGTCCTCGAGCACCTCCCGGGGCGAGCCGCCGCCGAGCGGGACGCGCGCCAGCGTCCCGCCCCCCTCGGGGTCCTCGCTGTCGAGCTGCAGCACGGCCACCTCGCCCGGGAGGACACCGACGACGCGCGCGCGGGTGACGCCGAGCGGGCGCGACTCGGTGGAGTCGAGCGGGATCGTGAAGAGCTCCGCCTCCGAGGCGCCCCAGGCGGCGCCGTAGGTCACGCTCCGCCCGTCGGGGGCGAAGCGGCCGGAGAGGATCGCCCCGCGCCGGAACGTCAGGGGCCGGAACTCCGGGGCGGGAGCCTCCCGCGCTCCGCCCAGGCGCGTCCCGGCCCAGAAGGTCGCGGCCAGCGCGAGAGCGGCGAGGAGGAGGGCGGCGGTCCGCCTCCCGGGGGCGCGCAGCCGGAGGAAGGAGCGCGTGCGGACGGGGGAGGACCCCTCGACGAGGAGCGCCTCCAGCTGGAAGGCCAGGTCGCGGGCCGACTGGAAGCGGCGGTCGGGGTCCTTCTCGAGGCAGTGCCTCACGATCCGGGCCAGCGGCAGGGAGACCTCGCGCAGGTCGGCGAGCTCGGGGGGCTCCTCCTTGAGGATGGCGTTGAGGGTCTCGACCGGGGTCGGGCGGCGGAAGGCCCGCTGCCCCGCGAGCATCTCGTAGAGGATCGTCCCGAGCGCGAAGAGGTCCGATCGCGGGTCGACGCGGTCGCCCCGCACCTGCTCGGGCGACATGTAGCCGACGCTCCCGACGACCATCCCGGTCCGGGTCTTCACGGCCGAGGAGCCCCCGACGCCGTCCCCCTCGTCGGCGCCGGTCAGCTTGGCCAGCCCGAAGTCGAGGATCTTCACCCGGCCGTCGCGGGCGATCATGACGTTCTCGGGCTTGAGGTCGCGGTGGACGATCCCCCGCTCGTGCGCGGCGGCCAGGCCCCGCGCCACCTGCGCGGCCACGTCGACCGCCCGCCTCACGGGGAGGGGTCCGCGCTCGAGTCTCTCGCGGAGGGACTCGCCCTCGACCAGCTCCTCGACGACGTACGGCGCCCCGTCGTGCGTCCCGACGTCGTAGACGGTCAGGATGTTCGAGTCGTTCAGGAGGCCGGTGGCCCGCGCCTCGAGCTGGAACCGCGCCAGCCGCTCGGGGTCGGTCGCGTACTCGGGCGGGAGGACCTTGACGGCCACCTCGCGGCCCAGCCGTGTGTCCCGGGCCCGGTAGACCTCCCCCATCCCGCCGGCGCCGAGGGGCCCGGCGATCTCGAACGGGCCGATGCGCTGCCCCGCCTCGAGAGACACCCGCCGAAGGATAGCCTCCGCCCCGCCCCCGCCCGAACGGGCCCGGAACGGTATGCTCGGCGGGTCCAGATGAGCCTCCGTCTCCGCGCGCTCGCCCTCCCGGCCCTCCTCTGGCTCCTCCTGCCGGCCTGCTCGGTGAAGAAGGCCGCGGTGAACGTCGTGGGCGGGGCGCTCGCGGGCGGGGGCGGGAGCCTCGCCAGGGACGACGACCCCGAGCTGGTGGCGGCGGCGGCCCCGTTCGGCCTGAAGACGATGGAGTCGCTGCTCGAGGCCTCGCCGAGGAACCAGGACCTCCTCCTGGCCGCCACGAGCGGGTTCGTGCAGTACGCCTACGCGTTCGTGCAGGCCGAGGCCGACTACGTCGAGGCCAGGGACCTGGCCCGGGCCACGGAGCAGAGGGCGCGGGCCAAGCGGCTCTACCTCCGGGCGCGGGGATACGGCCTGCGCGGCCTCGACGTCCGGCACGAGCGGTTCGAGGAGCGCCTCCGGGCCGAGACCGGCGCCCTCCTCGCCCAGGCCACGAAGGAGGACGTCCCGTTCCTCTACTGGACCGGAGCCGCCTGGGCCGCTGCCGCCGCGATCTCGAAGACGGACGCCGAGCTCTCGGCCGACCTGCCGCTCGTCGAGGCGATGATGCGGCGCGCCCTGGCCCTGGACGAGGGCTACGGCAAGGGGGCGATCCACGACTTCCTGATGTCCTACGAGGCGGGGCGGCCGGCCTCGGGCGGCGGCTCGGTCGAGCGGGCGCGGGGCCACTTCGAGCGCGCGCTTTCGGTCTCGGGCGGCAGCCGCGCCAGCCTCTTCGTCTCGTGGGCCGAGTCGGTCTCGGTGCAGAAGCAGGACCGCGCGGAGTTCCGGCAGCTCCTGGAGCGGGCCCTGGCGATCGACCCGGACGCCTTCCCCGACCAGCGGCTCGCCAACCTGATCGCCCAGAAGCGGGCCCGCTGGCTCCTCTCCCGCTCCGACGATCTCTTCCTGGAGTGACGCCCCCGCCTGGCGCGGGAGTTGCTCCCCGATCCCACGGAGGTAGACGCGCTTGAAGTACCTCGCCCGATCCCTCGCCCTCCTCTGCTCGCTCGGGTTCGGCGCCTCCGCCCCGGCGCAGGTGGTCAAGATGGCCACGCTGGCCCCCGAGGGGTCGCCCTACCAGCTGATCCTCAAGGAGATGGGGGAGAAGTGGAAGGCGCTCTCGGGCGGGAAGGTGGAGCTCAGGCTCTATCCCGGGAGCGTCGCCGGCGACGACGCCGACGTCGTCCGCAAGATGCGCCTCGGGACGCTCGGCGCCGGGCTGATCACGAGCGTCGGCGTCGCCAACATCGACAAGAGCGTCTACGCGCTGCAGCTCCCGATGCTCTACCGCTCGACCGAGGAGGTCGACTACGTCCTGTCGAAGATGGGGCCGAAGGTCGAGGCGGCGCTCGAGGCCAAGGGCTTCGTCGTCCTCCACTGGGCCGACGCGGGGTGGGTCCGCTTCTTCACGAAGTCGCCCGTGACGGTCCCCGAGCAGCTCAAGGCGATGAAGCTCTTCGCCTGGGCGGGCGACACCGACGCCATCGAGATCTGGAAGCAGGCCGGGTTCAACACGGTCCCGCTCCCCTCGACCGAGATCTCGACGGCGCTCCAGACCGGCCTCGTGAACGCGCTGCCGACGACCCCGCAGGCGGCCGTCCTCCTCCAGTGGTACACCCACGCGCCCAACATGACCGACGTCAAGTGGGCGCTCCTCCTCGGCGCCTCGCTGATCTCGAAGACGACCTGGGAGAAGATCCCCGCGGAGCTGAGGCCTTCGCTGATGAAGGCCGCGCGCGAGGCCGGCGAGAAGCTGAGGGCCGAGTCGGCCTCTGCCGGCGTGCGCGACGTGGAGGCGATGAAGAAGCGGGGGCTGAAGGTGGTCCCGGTCGACGCCGCCGCCGAGGCGCAGTGGCGGCAGCTGGTCGAGAACGCCTACCCGAAGATCCGCGGCAAGGTGATCCCGGCCGAGGCGTTCGACGAGGCGCGGAAGCACCTGGCCGACTTCCGCTCGCAGAAGGGGGCCGCCCCGCGTTGAAGGCCGCGGCTCTCCTCCACCGGGCCGAGTCGGGCCTCTTCCTCCTGGCGCTCTCGGCCACGGCGCTCCTGCCCCTGATCGACGCGATCGGGCGGCCGCTCGGGGGCTTCCACGTCCCCGGCTCCTCGGCCTTCTGCCAGCACGCCACGCTCTGGATGGCCTTCCTCGGCGGCCTGATCGCCGCGCGCGGGCGGCACCACCTGACCCTCTCGACGGCCGAGCTCCTGCGCGAAGGGGCCCCGCGCGAGCGGGCGCGCCTCTTCGCGATGTCGGTCGCCGCGGCGGTGACGGCGGTCCTTTCGTGGGCGAGCGTCGGACTCGTCCGGGCCGACCGGGAGCAGGGACGGCTCCTCCCCGGCGGGATCCCGGAGTGGGCGAGCGAGATCGTGATGCCGGCGGCGCTCGTGGCCACGGCGCTCGTCTTCGCCTGGCAGGCCTCCTCGCGCTGGTGGGGGCGGGCGGCGGCCCTCGTCGTCGTCGGCCTGGCGCTCTCCCTCGGCTCCGTCCCGGAGACGCTCGCGCCGAAGCTCGCGCTTCCGATCGCCCTCCTGATCCTGGCCGCCGCCCTCCTCGGGGCGCCCGTCTTCGTGGCGATGGGGGGCCTCGCCCTCGTCCTCTTCTGGAAGGACGCCGTGCCGGTGGCCGCCGTCTCGGCCGAGGTCTACCGGCTCGTCGCCTCCCCGACGCTCCCGGCGATCCCGCTCCTGACGGGGGCGGGGTACGTCCTGGCCGAAGGGGGAGCCTCGCAGCGGCTCGTCCGCTTCTTCCGCGCCCTCTTCGGCTGGATGCCCGGGGGCCTCGCCGTGATGGTCGCGGCGGTCTGCGCCGTCTTCACCACCTTCACGGGCGGCTCGGGCGTGACGATCATCGCCCTGGGCGGCCTCGTCTACCCGATGCTCCGGGACGACGACTACCCGGAGGGGTTCTCGCTCGGCCTGGTCACGGCGTCGGGGAGCCTCGGCCTCCTCTTCCCGCCGAGCCTCCCGGTCATCCTCTACAGCGTCGTCGCCTCGGTCCCGGCCGACGCCCTCTACCTCGCGGGTCTCGTCCCGGGGGCGCTCCTCGTCGTCCTGGTGGCGGCCTACGGCATCTGGGTCGGCAAGAGGCTGACGAAGGCGGGGAAGAAGCCGCAGCCGTTCGGCGCCAGGGAGGCCCTGGCCTCGGCGTGGGCGGCCAAGTGGGAGCTCTTCCTGCCGGTCTTCGTCGTCGCCCTCTTCGCCTCGGGGAAGGCCTCGATGGTCGAGGCCTCGGCGGCGGCGTTCGCCTACGCCGTCGTCGTCGAGTGCTTCGTGATGAAGGACATCCCGTTCTTCGCGAAGCTCCCGGAGGTGCTCCTGAAGGCCGCCGCGCTGATGGGGGCGGTCCTCCTCCTCCTGTCGATCGCGATGGGGCTGACGAGCTGGCTCGTCGACGCGCAGGTGCCGGGGAAGCTCCTCGAGGCGGTCAAGACGCACATCCACTCGCCTCTCGTCTTCCTCCTCGTCCTGAACGTCCTCCTCCTCGTCCTGGGGAGCGTGCTGGAGATCTACTCGGCCATCGTCATCCTGGCCCCGCTCGTGACGCCGATGGCCGCGGCGTTCGGGATCGACCCGGTCCACCTGGGCGTCATCTTCCTGGCGAACCTCGAGCTGGGGTTCCTCTTCCCGCCGGTGGGCCTGAACCTCTTCCTCTCCTCGTCGCGGTTCGGCAAGCCGCTGACCTCCCTCTACCGGCACGTCGTGCCGTTCCTCGTCATCCTCGGGATCGGCGTCCTCCTGATCACGTACGTCCCGGCGATGTCCCTCGGCGTCGTGAAGCTGCTGGGGAAGTAACGGCCCGGGCGCTCAGGACCTGTCCACGCCTCCCGCGCGAGCCTCACGCCGCGGATCCGGCGGCCAATGGAGGAAGGCCGCTACGGCTCGCGGCGAACCTCCCAGTACCCGGGGCGGCGCCTCTGGTGGGCCACGGCCCAGACCCAGAATCGGCCGTCTCCCTCGCGCGTGTAGTAGACGACGTAGGGGTAGCCCGGGACGAGCTTCTTGCGGACACCGTCGGGTGTGGCGAGCGGCGAGGCCTCGGGGTGGCGCCGGACGAAGGCGAGCGTCTGCGCCACGCGCGCCTCGAAGTCCAGGCCACGCTGCGCGATCTCCTCGTAGTGGCGGAAGGCGTCGACGTAGTCGAGGGCGGCGTCGTCCTGGAAGACGAAGTCAGGACCGAATGGCGGCGCGGGCACGCGCGAAGACCTCCTCGGCGGGGATCCCGGCGGCCTTCGTCTCCAGAGCGGTGCGCCGGCGGCGGCTCACCTCCTCCGCCCACGCCACCTCGCATTCGGCCTCGGAGACCCCCTCCTCGGCTTCCACGCCGAGAAGGATCTCCCGCGCCACGGCGATCTGCTCGGGCGAGGGGAGGGCCCGGACGGCCCGGAGGATCTGCTCGTACGTCACCAGGTTCATTCTAGCCCTTGCCTCCCCTTCGCCGACGTGGGGTGGCCGGCTCCGAAGCCGTGCCGCGGGGTTGGTGGGCGAGGGCCGCGTCTCTCGGGGGGCCCCGCGGGCGAGCGCGCGTGGATCACCGGAAGATCGAGCCGGACGGGCGGATCCTCGGGTCAGCCCGCGGGGAAAAGCGCTGCCGCGGAGATCCGCAGCCTCGAACGGGGGGGCGAGGACCTCGTCGCCCGAGGCGAAGACCGGTCCCGGGGTCATCCGGCCTCGGACGTTCGAGAAGGTCTCCACCGTGCGCGTGTCGGGGTCCAGGATCCAGAGCCAGGCGACCCCCATCAACCCGTAGGCCTCCCTCTTGGGGCCGCGGTCGAAGGGCTCGGTGGCCGGCGAGAGGACCTCCGCCACCCAGTCGGGGATCCGGGAGATCGGCGAGGTGTCGAGGTCCGACCAGCCGACCGCCGCCAGCCCGCCAGGTCCGGGACCACCCGGCTGAAGGCCTCGGGCGATCGGATCTCCGGCTCGATGACGAAGAACCACTCGTCGGCTTCGTGGCCGGATCCCGAACCGAGCCCTCCGTCCAGCCTGGCAAAGGGGCGCCCCTGTACCGCGCCGTGCCAGCCCCGCGGCCGCGGCGACGTCGCGTAGACGCCCCGCGCGATCTCGGCGACCACGTTCTCCGGCTGGGCCTCGACGAGCCTCTCCATCGCGAGGAAGTGAACGGCAAGGCCGGGGGGCGCCGCCATCGCGATTCACTCTGGCAGGGCGCTCACACCGCCTTGACGACGACCAGCGCGACGTCGTCGGCCAGGCCCGGGCCGCCCGAGACGCGGTGCACCTCGGCGACGATGGCGTCGCGGATCTGGCGCGCGGTCAGGCTCGCCGCCGGCAGGCCGCGGAGGAAGCCCGCGAGCGCGTCGTAGCCCCACTGCGTCCCGCCGCGGTCCGTCGCCTCGGGGACGCCGTCCGTGTAGAGGACGACGACGTCGCCCGTCGAGAGCGGCACCGTCCGGGCCAGGTACCGCGAGCCCGAGTAGGAGCCGAGGGGGAACGAGGTCCCCTCGGTCGTCAGGTACGTCGCCACGTCCCCGGACCTCAGGAGCGGCTCGCAGAGGCCGGCGTTGACGAACGTCAGCGTCCGGTGGAGCGGGTCGAGGGAGGCGAGGCAGACCGCGGCGAACATCCGCCGGTCGATCTTCGTCCTCAGCGCGGTGTTGGCCCGTTCGAGGACGCTCTCCGGCGGGGCGCCCGACCGGACGAGGGCGTTCACCATCCCGCTCGAGAGGGCCGCCGCCATGGCGGCGCCGGTCCCCTTGCCGGAGACGTCTCCGACGACGATCCCCAGCGGCTCGTCCGGCAGGCCCGCCTCGACGAAGTCGACGAAGTCCCCGCCCACGTCGAGCGCCGGGATGCAGGTCCCCGAGACCTCGAAGCCCCTCACGACGGGGTCCTCGTGCGGCATGAGGGCCATCTGCGCCTCGTGGGCCGCCTTCAGCGCGGCCTCCATCCCGACGGTGCGCAGGCGTCTCCTCAGACCGAGCGCGACGGCCGCCGCGACGAGGAGCGCCGCGCCGAGGCGGAACCACCACGTCCCCCAGACCGGCGGCGTCACGACGATCCTGAGGCGCGCCTCGCCGCTCCCCCAGACGCCGTCGGGGTTCGAGGCCTTGACGCGGAAGAGGTAGCTGCCCGGCGGCAGGTCGGTGTACGTGGCCACGCGCCGGTCGGCCCGCGCGGCGATCCAGTCGCGGTCGAACCTGTCCAGCCGGTAGGCGTAGCCGTTCTTCTCGGGGGCGGCGAAGTGGAGGGCGGCGAACTCGATCGAGACGACGTCGTCCTCGTGCGAGAGGACGACCTCGTCGGCGTACCCGACGAACCGCGACAGGAGCGTCCGGCCGGAGGCGTCGGGCCCGACGCCGACGGGCTGGTTGAAGAGGAGGAGCCCCGTCAGGACGACCGGCGCGGGGCGCGAGCTCGGCTCTATGTCGGCGGGGAAGAAGGCGTTGAAGCCGTTGATGCCGCCGAAGAACATCTCCCCGCGCGCGCTCCGGAAGTAGGCCCCGCCGTTGAACTCGTCGCTCTGCAGCCCGTCCCGCGCGTCCCAGACGTGGTGCGAACGCTCCCGCGGGTCGAAGGTGGTCAGTCCGCGGTTCGTGCCGAGCCAGAGGCGGCCCCGCTCGTCCTCGAGGATCCCGTAGACCGCGTCGCTCGACAGGCCGTCGGCCGTCGTGAAGCGCGAGAAGCGCCCGGTCGAAGGGTCGAGCCGGTTCAGGCCTCCCCCGTACGTCCCGATCCAGAGGGCTCCGTCGCGGTCCTCGTGGAGGGCGAAGACGAAGTCGCTCGACAGGGCGTCCTCCCGGGCCGGGTCCGCGGGCCACCGGGCGAACGTCCCCGTGGCCCGGTCGAGGCGGTTCAGCCCGCCCCCCTGCGTGCCCACCCAGAGGCGGCCGCTCCGGTCCTCCAGGACGCACCGGACGAAGTCGTTCGAGAGGCTCTTCGGGTCGCCCGGGTCGTTCCGGTGGTGGACGAACCGTCCCGTCGCCCGGTCCAGCCGGTCGAGGCCTCCGCCGTACGTCCCCACCCAGAGCGTCCCGTGACGGTCCTCGTAGAGCGCCCGCAGCTCGTCGTGTGCGAGGCTTCCGGGGTCGGACGGGTCGTGCCGGTGGTGGGTGAAGCGGCCCGTCGCCCGGTCCAGCCGGTCGAGGCCTCCGCCGTTCGTCCCCACCCAGAGCTCCCCCGCGCCGTCGACGAGGACGCACCGGACGGCGTCGTGGGAGAGGCTGGCCGGGTCGCGGGGGTCGTGCCGGTAGGCGCGGAACGCGTTGCGCCTCCGGTCCCACCGTTGCAGGCCGGCGGAGTCGGTCCCGACCCAGACCGTCCCGTCCTCGTCCTCGGCGAAAGACCAGACGATGTCGTGCCCGAGCGAGGCGGGGTCGCGGGGATCGTGCCGGAGGTGGAGGAACTTCTTCTTCCCGAGGTCGAGCCGGTTCAGGCCGCCGCCGTACGTGCCGACCCAGAGGACGCCCGAGCGGTCCTCGAGGAGGGACCAGGTCCGGTCGGTCGCCAGGCTCCTCGGCGCGGCCGGGTCGTGGCGGAAGACCTCCGTCTCGCCGGTCCTCACGTCGAGCCGGACGAGGCCGCCCCCGTCCGTGGCGACCCAGAGGAGCCCGTCGTGGTCCTCGGTGACGGCCCGGACGACTCCCGAGGAGACCCCGCCGGCGCGAGGGTGCCGGACGAGCCGGTCGCGCTCGGCGTCCCTCACCAGGAGGCCGTCGCCGTTCGTCCCGGCCCAGAGCGTCCCCGAACGGTCCTCGAAGAGGGCCCCGACGTACGCCGAGGCGGGACGGCCGCCGTCCACGCCGACGTGGACGAAGGAACGCCGCTGTGGGTCGAAGCGGTCGAGGCCGCCCCCCCACGTGCCGACCCAGAGGACGCCGCAGGAGTCGAGGAGGAGGGCGCGGACGTCGTCGCCGGCGAGGCTCTCCGGCACGGCCGGGTCGTGCCGGAACCGATCGAACCTCCCGGTCCCGGGGTCCAGACGCGAAAGCCCCCCTCCCTGCGTCCCGACCCAGACCTTCCCGTCGCGGTCCACGAGGACCGCCCGGACGGTGTTGGCCGGGAGGCTCGCCGGGTCCGCGGGGTCGTTCCGGTAGCGCGTCGCCCACCCGGTGGCCGGGTCGAACCGGTTCAGCCCCCCCTCGAACGTGCCGATCCAGAGGGCGCCGGAGGCGTCCTCGGCGACGCACTTCAGGTCGTTGTACGAGAGGCTCCGCGGGTCGCCGACGGAGCTCCGGAAGACGGTGAACCGGTAGCCGTCCCAGCGGTTCAGGCCGTCCTCGGTGGCGAACCAGAGGAAGCCGCGCCGGTCCTGGTGGATCGCCTCGATGATGCTCTGCGACAGCCCCTGCGCCCCGGAGATCCGCTCGAAGTCGAGGCGGGCCGCCCGGGCGGCCGGGGGAAGGAGGACGACGAGGAGGGCGAGGACGCGGGCCGGTGTCCCCATGCCCTGGTCTACGGCGGGCGGGCCGGCTTGTTCACTCTTGCGACGGTGTCGCACGCGCAGCGCAAAGAAGCGTCCGCTGGACTACCCTTGCGGGTGGAATGCGCTCGACGAGGGTACGGGCCGTCCTCCTCCTCCTCCCCCTCCTCGTGGCGAGCCCGGCGCTCCACGCCGGCTCGCCGCCGGTCCTGGCGCGCCTCGCCGCCGGGGACGTCGCCCCCGGCCTCGCGGTCCACGCCCGGGTCGCAGGGGACGGCGGGAGCGAGGTCGCGCTCGTCGTCGCGACCCGGGAGGCGCTCGCGGCTTCCGGCGCGCGGCACGTCGTCCTCGACGTCGACGCGCGGGGCGTCCCCTACGCCCTCGTCTCGACCCGCCCCGGGGGGACGGCCCCGCTCGAGCTGCCGGCCGGGCGTCTCCTCGCGACCGTGGGGCGCCACGCCGTGGCGAGGGTGTCGGCGGCCGACGTCGCGCGCCTCCACGAGGCCGGTCTCGTCGTCCGGCGCCTGCCGGCCTCGCCGCCCGGGGGGAGGGCGCCGTGCGGGCCGCTGCTCCGCGCTCCCGCGGCGTACGACCCGGTCGTGGCGGGCCTCGTCGCCAGCGTGACGCCCGAGGCGGCGTCGGGCCTCGTCGCGAGGCTGTCCGGGGAGGTCCCCGTGACGGTCGGGGGAAGCCCCTACACCCTCCTGACCCGCTACACGTACTCGGGGACGCCGAGCGAGCGTTCCGTGGACTGGGCGGTGGAGCAGCTGACGGCCTACGGCCTCCCGGCGGGCACCTTCGCGTGGTGGGTCGCGATGGGGCCGAGCCGGAACGCCGTGGCCGAGAAGAGGGGCGCCGCGCGGCCGGAGGAGGTCGTCCTCGTGACCGCGCACCTGGACGACCTCCCCTCCATGGGCCGCGCCCCGGGCGCCGACGACGACGCGAGCGGCTCGGCGGCCGTCCTCCTCGCGGCGAAGGCGCTCTCGACCCGCGTGTTCGAGAGGACCGTCCGGTTCGTCCTCTTCACCGGCGAGGAGCAGGGGTCGTACGGGAGCTTCTACTACGCCGCGGCGCTCGCCGACGCCAGCGAGGACGTCGTGGCGGTCCTCAACCTCGACATGGTGGCCTGGGACTCGGACGGCGACGGGGCCGCCCTGCTCCACACGAGGACCCCTTCGGACCCGGGGTACGCCTCGGACCGCGGGATCGCGGACCTGTTCGTGAACGTCGCCTCCTGGTACGGCCTCCCGCTCGCCCCGAGCGTCGCGGCCGACGGGCTGCCGTACAGCGACCACGGCTCGTTCTGGGAACACGGGTACCCGGCGGTCCTGGCGATCGAGGACGACCTCGAGGACTTCAATCCCTGGTACCACAGCTCCGGGGACCTCCTCGCCAACATCCACCTCCCCTACTTCACGGCCTTCGTGAAAGCGGCGGTCGGCACGGCGGCGCACCTGGCGGTCCCGCTCTCCCCGCAGGGGTTCCACACGCTCGCCCCCTGCCGCCTCGTCGACACCCGGGCCGCCCCCGGGCCGCTCGCCGGTCCCGCGCTCCCCGCGGGCGCGTCGCGGACCTTCGCCCTGGCCTCCTCGCCGTGCGGCGTCCCCCCGTCGGCCAGGGCGGTCGCCCTGAACGTGACGGCCGCCGCCCCCCCGGCCGCGGGGTACCTGACCCTCCACGCGGGCGGCTCCCTTCTCCCGTCCACCTCCACGCTCAACTTCGCCGCCGGCCGGACGCGCGCCAACAACGCGATCCTGCCCGTCAGCGCGGACGGCACGGCGAGCCTCGCCGTCGCCAACGCCGCCCCGGGCCCCGTCGACGTGCTCCTCGACGTGACGGGGTGGTTCGAGTGAGGCCCGTGGCCGCGACCGGGCGTACGCTCCTGCCCATGCGCGGACGATTCCTCCCGTCCGTCCTCCTCCTCGTCACGACCGGAGCCGTTCCCGCCCGCGCGAGGGCGCAGGGCGCGGAGGCGCTCACGCTGGGCGACGTCCTCGCGCGCGCGAGGACCGCGTCGCCCGGCTCCGTCGCGGCCCTCGCGAGGGCCGCGGCCGCCGAGGCCTCGGCGCGCCAGGCGCGTCGGTGGCCGAACCCGACGGCCGAGGTCAGGACCGAGAACTGGCGCCTCGGGAACGACCCCGACTTCACCCCGTCGACCGACGTCGACGTCGTCGCGACGCTCGACTTCCCGCTGCCGCTCTTCACGGCCCCGGCGCGCTCGGCCCAGGCCGCGGCTGCGGCCCGCGCGGCGGGGGCCGAGGCGGTCCGGCAGAGGCGGGCGCTCCTGCGGGAGGCGGGGCGGCTCTACCTCGAGGCGGTGAGGTCGCGCCGCCTCGCGGCCTCGCTCGCCAGCAGCCGCGAGGAGCTGGCCGAGGTCGTCCGAGTCGGGACGAGCCGGGTCGCCGAGGGGTGGAGCCCGGAGGGGGACCTCCTGAAGCTCCGGGCCGAGGAGGCCCGCGTCGCGGGCGAGGCGGTGCGCGCGGAGGTGGACCTCCTGCGCGCCACGTCGGAGCTCGGTGCCCTCCTCGGCGAGGGGAAGGCGGTCGACCCGTCGCGGCTCCGGCCCACGGGGCGCCTCTCCGTCCCGGCGGGAGACCCGGCGGCGCTCGCCGAGGAGGCGCTGAGGGAGAGCCCGGACGTCCTGCTCGCGCGCGAGAGGCTCTCCGCGGCGCGCGAGGCCGCGCGCCTGGCCCGCGCCCTCCGGCTCCCCGAGCCCTCGCTCGTGGCCGGCTACAAGAGGACCGGTGGGCTCGACACGGCCGTCGCCGGCCTCTCGTTCCCCTTCCCGCTCTTCGACCGGAACGCGGGCGACGTCGCGCGGGCCGACGGCGGGATCGATGCGCGCGA
>RHKY01000057.1 GCA_008363385.1 Acidobacteriota bacterium
GGTGAAGCTCTCGGGCGGGCAGCGGCAGCGGGTCTCCATCGCGCGCGCGATCCTGGCCGACCCGCGGATCCTGATCCTGGACGAGGCGACCTCGAGCCTGGACACCGAGTCCGAGAGCGCCATCCAGGAGGGGCTCGCCTTCCTGATGAGGGGGCGGACGACGTTCGTGATCGCGCACCGCCTCTCGACGATCCGGCGCGCGGACCAGATCCTGGTCGTCGAGAAGGGGAAGGTGGTCGAGCGGGGGCGGCACGAGGAGCTGCTGGCGGCCCGGGGCCGGTACCACGAGATGTACACGCGGCAGCACGGCCTGGACGACGTCCTGTTCGGGGGGGCCGAGGAGGAGGCGAAGGCGGACGGCGAGGCGTCCGGGGAGCCCCCTCCCGAGGGTCTCTCGCCGATCGGCCTCCTCCGCGGCCGGGGCTGAACGGCGGGGCGCGCCGACGGGACGCGCGGCCCGCCCCGGGGACCGCGGTGCGCGCTCAGGCGGCCGGAGCGGACCCCTTCTTCCCCCGGGCCTCGTCGACGAAGATCTTGCGCCCCTGGAACTGCGACCCGTCGAGCGCCCCGCGGGCCTTCAGCGCGTCCCCGTCGGACATCTCGACGAAGCCGAACCCCTTGGAGGCGCCCGTGGCCGGGTTGCGGACGACGCGGGCGCTCTCGACCGGGCCGTACGCGGCGAACAGGGCCACGAGCCCCGCGTCGTCCAGGGAGTACGGCAGGTTCCCGACGTAGAGCTTCATTCCTTCCTTTTCCCTCGAACCAAAAAGGTTAGCACGCCCCCCGCCTCTCCCCCGCTGGTAGGCTTCGCCCGTCATGGCCGAGATCCGCCCCTTCGCCTCCTCCCGCCCGCCGAAGCCGCTCGCCGGCCGCGTCGCCTCGGTGCCGTACGACGTCGTCGACACCGCCGAGGCGCTGAAGCTCGCCGAGGGGAACCCGGTCTCCTTCCTCCACGTCTGCCGGCCCGAGATCGACCTCCCCCCCGGTACCGGCCTCTACACCGACGCCGTCTACGAGAAGGGGAGGGAGAACCTCGACCGCTTCCACTCGGACGGGACCCTCGTCGCCGACCCGACCCCGCGCCTCCTCGTCTACCGGCAGACCTGGCGGGGCCGGTCCCAGGACGGGCTCGTGGCGGGCTGCTCGGTCGACGACTACGACGCCGACGTCATCAAGAAGCACGAGAAGACGCGGAAGGACAAGGAGGACGACCGGGTCCGGCACCTCCTGACCCAGTCCGCGCACGCCGAGCCGGTCTTCCTGACGTACCGCGCGGTCCCCGCGGTCGACGCGCGCGTGGCCTCGGTGACGGCCCGGGACCCCGAGTTCGACTTCGAGGCGCCCGACGGCGTGCGGCACACGCTCTGGCTCGTCCCGGAGGCGGACGAGGCGTTCTTCGTCGAGGCGTTCCGGGCGATCCCGGTCCTCTACGTCGCCGACGGGCACCACCGGTCGGCCTCGGCCTCGCGCGCCCGCGCGGCGCTCGCCGGCAAGCTCGGGTCCGTCCCGGAGGACCACCCCGTCCGGTGGTTCCCCGCCACGATCTTCCCGGACGACCAGCTCCGGATCCTGCCGTACAACCGGCTCGTGAAGGACCTCCTCGGCCGGACGCCCGAGGCGTTCCTCGCGGAGGTGCGGAAGGCGTTCACGGTCCGCGAGGGCCAGGGGCCCGAGCCCGCCGGCAAGGGGGACGTGAGGATGTACCTCGGCGGCAAGTGGTACGCCCTCGCGCCGGTCCAGCCGGTCGACCCGGCGGACCCGATCCGCTCGCTCGACGTCTCGGTCCTCCAGGAGAGGCTGCTGGCCCCGGTGCTGGGCGTCGGCGACCCGCGGACCGACAAGCGGATCGACTTCGTCGGCGGGATCCGGGGGACGGAGGAGCTCGAGCGGCGCGTCGACGGCGGGGCCTTCGCCGTCGCCTTCTCGATGTCGGCCACGACGGTCGCCGAGCTTATGGCGATCGCCGACGCCGGGGAGACGATGCCCCCGAAGTCGACCTGGTTCGAGCCGAAGCTGAGGTCGGGGCTCTTCGTCCACCGGTTCTGAAGTGGACAGGGAGAACCCGGGACCGCCCGGGTTCTCCCTCGCCGCTTCGCGGCTCCCGCTCCGCGGCGGGAAGGCGGGGCGGGGTCAGGCGGCGGCGCGGTAGGTGAAGTGGAAGGAGGTGTGGGCCTTGTCGAGGGCCCCCTTGAATCCGTGCTCGAAGTCCTCGGAGCCCTTGCCCGGGTGGAGGGTGTACTCGCTGGCGTAGTCGAGGAAGTGGTCGGAGACGTAGGCGGCGTTCTTCTCCTGACCGGCGTCGTCGGTGATCACCATGACCGCGGGCTCCTTGAAGACCTTCGGCATCGGCCAGAAGAGCTTCAGGCTGTCGGGCTCCTCGAACCACCCGCCGATCGGCTTGCCGACGAGCCGGGTGACGCTGGCCGCGTCGGAGAGGTAGATCCGCTTCACCTTGTAGACGGTCGGGGGCGTGTAGCTCTGGTCGTGGCGGGGGAGAGCGGCGCGGGTGATCGTGCCGCTCCCGTACTTCCAGTGCCCCTCGGCCTTCCGGAGCAGGACGTCGACGGCGAGGGCGAAGTAGATGTGGGCGGTCCCGTAGACCGCCACCCACGCGTTGCCGACCTTCTCCTGCCGGCGGCTGGAGATGGTCTCGCAACCGGTGAGCCCGACGGTCCACCCCTTCTCGTCCGGTTTCATGACGGCCTCCTCTCCCCCGCGATGGGGCCGGTCATCGAGGAGGGTCCTTCTCCATCCGATCCTATTCCTCTGCGGCTCACCGGGGGGAGCGGCCGGCCCGAGGGGGGCGCCGGCCGGCGGCCGAGGAACTAAACTCCGCCCGTCCGGACGAAGGGGGGACCGAAATGAAGGTGCTGGTCGCCGACAAGTTCGAGGAGTCGGGTCTCACGGGCCTGAAGGCCCTCGGCTGCGAGGTCCTCTACGAGCCGAAGCTGGAGGGGGACGCGCTGGCCGGGAGGCTCGCTCAGACCGCGGCGGAGGTGCTGGTCGTCCGGTCCACCAAGGTGAGCGCCGCGGCGATGGAGAAGGCGACGGGGCTGTCGCTCGTCGTCCGCGCCGGGGCCGGGGTGAACACGATCGACCTCGTCGCGGCGTCGGCCCGGGCGATCGCGGTCTCGAACTGCCCCGGGAAGAACTCCGTGGCCGTTGCCGAGCTGGCCTGGGGGCTGATCCTCGCCCTCGACCGGAGGGTCGTCGACCAGGCCGTGGACCTGAGGAACGGGGTCTGGAACAAGGGGGAGTACGCCAAGGCCCGCGGCCTCTCGGGCGGGACGCTCGGCGTGGTCGGCCTCGGGTCGATCGGCAAGGAGATGGTCCACCGCGCCAAGGCGTTCGACATGAGGGTCGTGGCCTGGAGCCGCTACCTCGACGACTCCAAGGCGGCCCAGATGGGGATCTGCCGCGCCGAGTCGATCTTCGCCCTGGCTCTGGCCTCCGACGTCGTGTCGGTGCACCTGGCCCTGACGAAGGAGACGCGCGGCTTCTGCGACGCGGCCTTCTTCGGCGCCATGAAGCCGGGGGCGATCTTCGTCAACACGAGCCGCGGCGAGGTGGTGGACGAGGCGGCGCTGAAGCGGGCGGTGGCCGAGAAGGGGGTCCGGGCGGGCCTGGACGTCTTCGAGAAGGAGCCGTCCGGGGCCACCGGGACCTTCGAGGACGACGTGGTTTCCCTCCCCGGCGTGGTCGGGACGCACCACGTCGGGGCCTCGACGGAGCAGGCCCAGCAGGCGATCGCCGAGGAGACGGTCCGGATCGTCCGCGTCTTCAAGGCGACCGGGCAGGTGCCGAACGCCGTCAACCTCTGCCACCGCCCCCCCGCGACGGCGCTCGTCTCGGTCCGGCACCGCGACCGCGTGGGGGTCCTGGCCCACGTCTTCGGCACGCTCTCGGCCGCCGGGATCAACGTCGGGCAGACCGAGAACGTCGTCTTCGAGGGGGCCGAGGCCTGCTGCGCCCGGATCCAGGTCGACCGCCGCCCGGGAGAGGACGTGGTCGAGCGGATCCGGAGCGGCCCCGACGTCCTGGCCGTCACCGTCGGCCTGCTCTGACGGGCCGCGCGCCGTCCCGGGGGCCGAGTTCACCCCGGGCGCGCCCCGGATTGCGTAAACGCCTCCATAATGGCGCGTTGGAGGAGCCTGCCATGGCCGACGCGCTTCCGGCCCGGACCCTGCTCGACTACTTCCTCTTCGCCGAGAAGAGCGGCAAGCCCGACCTCCTCGTCTCGAAGGTGGGCGGGACGTGGACGCCGATCGCGGCCCAGGAGTTCGGCCGGAGGGTGAGGGGCCTGGCGATCGGCCTCGCCTCGATCGGAGTCGACCGGGGCGACCGGGTGGCGATCCTCTCCGAGAACCGCCCCGAGTGGGGGATGGCGGACTTCGCCACGCTGGCGCTCGGCGCCATGTCGGTGCCGATCTACACGACCTACATGTCCCCGCAGGTGGAGTACATCCTCAAGGACTGCGAGGCGAAGGTCGTCTTCGTCTCGCAGTACCACGAGCTGCAGAAGGTGCTCGAGGTCCTCTCGCGCTGCCCGAGCGTCCTGCAGGTCGTCCTGATGGAGGGGCAGCCGCCGAACCACCCGGGGGTCGTGACCTTCGAGAGCGCCGTCAAGAAGGGGACGATGCTCCTGCAGGCCGACCCGGGCGCCTTCGAGGAGCGGGTCTCCTCGCTCGGCCCCGAGGACTTCGCGACGATCATCTACACCTCGGGGACGACGGGCGAGCCGAAGGGGGCGGTCCTCTCGCACGGCAACCTCGTCTCCAACGTCCAGGCGACGTCGCCGATGTTCCCGGTCTCCTCGGAGCAGACGGCGCTCTCGTTCCTGCCGCTCTCGCACGTCTTCGAGCGGATGGTGGAGTACCTCTACTACTCGCGAGCCGCCACGATCGCCTTCGCCGAGTCGATCGAGAAGCTCTCGGAGAACTTCCAGGAGGTCAAGCCCCACTTCTTCGCCGCGGTGCCCCGCGTCTACGAGAAGATGATGCAGAGGGTGAACGCCGCGCTCGAGAGCGCGCCGGCCCTGCGGCAGAAGATCTTCAAGATCGCCACCGAGGTCGGCCGGCAGCGGCTGGAGCTGGCCCAGAAGGGCCACAGGATCCCGGGCCTCCTCGACCTGAAGTACAGGGCCGCCGACAAGCTCGTCTTCTCGAAGATCAAGGCCCGCCTCGGCGGCCGCTTCGAGTTCGCCATCTCGGGCGGGGCGCCGCTGGGCCGGGACGTGGCCGAGTTCTTCTGGGGGGCGGGCGTCCAGATCTTCGAGGGCTACGGCCTGACCGAGACGAGCCCCGTCCTGACCTGCAACCGGCCCGGGGGGATGCGGCTCGGGACGGTGGGCCGCGCGATCCCCGGGGTGACCGTGAAGGTCGCCCCCGACGGCGAGGTGCTCGCCAAGGGGCCCTGCATCATGGGCGGCTACTGGCGCAAGCCCGACGAGACGAACGCGGTCTTCGACGCCGACGGGTGGTTCCACACGGGGGACATCGGGCACCTCGACCGGGACGGCTACCTGACGCTGACGGACCGGAAGAAGGAGATCATCGTCAACGCCTACGGGAAGAACATCGCCCCGGCCCCGATCGAGGGGACGCTGAAGTCGATGCGCTACATCAGCTCGGCGGTCCTCGTCGGCGACCGGCGGAAGTTCCTCTCGGCCCTCCTCGTCCCGAACTTCGAGCGCCTGGAGAGCTGGGCGATCAGCAACGGGGTCGAGGCCCGGCGGCGCGAGGAGCTGATCCGGAACCCGAAGGTGCGGGGGCTCTTCCAGCAGGCGCTCGACATCGTCAACGGCGACGAGCCGTCCGAGCGGCGAGTCAAGGCGTTCGCCATCCTCTCGAACGACTTCTCGATCGAGGGGGGCGAGCTGACGCCGACCCTGAAGGTGAAGCGGCGCGTCATCGCCTCGAAGTACCGCGACCTGATCGACGCGCTGTACGAGAAGGCCGAGGCCTCCGAGTCCGCCCTGGGCGGCGGCAAGGAGGACGAGGAGCTGTGACGGAAGCGCCCGCGGCTCGACGCCGCGGGCGCTCGCGATCCAGGCCGGGCCCCCGCGGCTATCGGCGGGCCGGCAGGTAGATCGGGTCGTTCGTCTGGTTGTCGATGACTGTGGCGTAGGCGACGACGCCGGAGCCGGAGAGGACGTCCACCCGCGCCGAGACGCCGGAGACGTTCGCCTCGCCGAACTTCGCGGAGAGCGGCCTGGCCTCCTGCGTCCACTGGTACGGGCCGAGGTCGACGTCGTACGAGCCGATCGCGCTCCCGTCTCCGCGGACGAAGCTCACGCGCGCCTTGGCGGGCGCGCCGCTGGTGTTGGAGACCGCGACGTTGGCGCGCGCCCGCGGGCTCTCCTCGAGCTGGGAGATGAAGGCCGTCCCGAACGTCGGGAGGGGCTCGCCGGGGCCGAACGCCGGCCCGGCGAAGCTGAAGCCCGCCCCGGGGTAGCACTCGGCGCCGGCCGGGATGTCGTTGACGACGGTGAACGCCACGTTCAGGGGGACGTCCGAGACGACCTCGAGCGGGCCGACGGCGTCCTGGTCCCCCGTCAGGAGGCCGACGACGTCGTCGAAGGTCCTCTGGCCGCCGCCCGCGACGCTGCCGGAGGAGGTTCTCACGCCGGAGGCGAGGTAGTAGCGGAGCTCGTACTGGGCCGGCGCGCCGCTGGCCGCGTGCAGCGAGAGGGTCGTCCGCCAGCGGCTGTCGTTGTTGCCCGGACCGCGGGGCGCGCCTCCGATCCAGTAGGAGGTGCCGAGAGGCTCGGCGAGGGCCTGGGGCTCGGAGTAGATGAAGTCGTCCAGGGCGACGCCGTCCGGCGGCGGGGTCTGGTAGGCCGTGTCGATCGGCGCGCTGCCGCTCGTCAGCCTCACGCGGGCGATCCGCTCGCCGGCGTCGAAGAGGACCCCGAGGAAGCTGAGCCCCTTCGAGGCGACGCCGGACGGGAGGACGGCGCGCGAGAAGAGGAGGCTCCCCCCGGCGTCGAAGGCCTCCAGACGGGAGGCGTCCGCCGCGTCGACGTCCACGAAGACGGCCCCGAAGCCGGTCACGCCGGCCCGCGTCTGGGTCCCCGCGACGAAGAAGACCACCTCGGTGACGGCGCTCCCGATCGGCGCGAAGAGCTTCTGGGGGCTGAACGTGGCGAGCTCGGTCTCGCCCCACGCCTGCGCGGTCACGTCCTTCATCAGGAACGAGGACGTCCCGGAGTCCCCGCTCACCTTCAGGCGGGAGCCGGGCGTCCCGAGGACGAGGCCGCGCGGGGAGTTCGTGTTGAAGAAGGCCCCCGGGAACGGGTCGAGGGACGTGGCGGGGACGCCGTCCCAGTTGACCTCGCGCCGGCCCGTGGGCTGCGGGTTGCCCGGCGGGTTGCTCGGCCCGAGCGCGGCCCGGAACTGGTCCACCTTCGCCTGGATCGCCGCGGCGTCGGCGCCGGCGGCCTCGAAGACGACGGCGGCGCCCGACGCGGGGGCGGCGAGCGCCGCCGAGAGGGCGAGGCCGGCCAGGGAGGCGGTGACGAGTCGTTGCATCGTGGTCTCCTTCGGGCGCGGATTATGCGACGGCATCGCAGGAAATCACACCCGTCCCGCCTCGCCGCCGAGGAGACGGCCCAGCCGGAGGAGAGCCCGGGCCGCGCCCGGCTCGCCCATCCGGCGCGCCGCTTCCTCGAGGCCGAACCAGCCCAGGTCCAGCGACTCGGCCTCGTCCCGGCGGAGAGCGCCGGGCGAGGCCGTCGCCAGGGCGTACCGGACGTCGAGATGGAGGTGGGCCGGCTCGCCGCGCCCCGCCGGGATCCCGTGGACGTCGACGTCCAGGATCCCGGACAGGAGCGGGGCGAGGTCGGTGAGTCCGCTCTCCTCCCGCGCCTCGCGCAGGGCCGTCGCCAGCGGGTCCCGCTCGCCGTCGTCGTGCCCGCCCAGCTGGAGCCAGCGGTCGAGCCTTCGGTGGTGGTGGAGGAGGACCCGACCGGTCCGCGGGCAGACGACGAACGCGCTCCCGGTCACGTGGCCGGGGGCGAAGTGGCGGCGCGAGAAGCACTCCGGGGACGACTCGACGACCGAGAGGACCGTCGCGACGTGCCGCGCCTCCTCCTCGTCGGCGGGGAGGTGGGCGCGGAGGGCCGAAGCCAGGGCGAGCCGCCGGGGGTCGGTCACGGCCGGGACGATACCGGAGATGCGGCATCATCCACGTCCATGGCTCCGCTGCCCGAGGTCCCGTACGTCGCCGTCTTCTGCGGCTCCCGCTCCGGGGCGGGGGACGACTACTCCGCCCTGGCCGCCGAGGTGGGGAGGGCGATCGCCGCCGAAGGGGCCGGCCTCGTCTACGGCGGGGGAGGGATCGGCCTGATGGGGACGCTGGCCGACGCCGCGCTCTCGGCCGGGGCCCCCGTGTACGGCGTCATCCCGGAGGCCCTCTCGCGGAGGGAGCTGGCCCACACGGGGCTGACGCGCCTGGAGGTCGTCGCCACGATGCACGAGCGCAAGGCGCGGATGGCCGCGGCCGCCTGCGGCTTCCTCGTCCTGCCCGGCGGCTACGGGACCCTGGACGAGCTCTTCGAGGTCCTGACCTGGAAGCAGCTCGGGCTGCACGACCGGCCGATCGTCCTCCTGGACGCATTCGGGTTCTTCGACCCGCTCGTCCTGACGACGGTCCGGATCGTCGAGGAGGGGTTCGCGCCCGAGACCGCCTACTACGACGTGGAGCGGACGGCGGAGGCGGCCGTCCGCCGGGCGCTCTCGGCCGGGCCCCGCCGGCCGCCTCACGGATGAGCCCGGGGCGCCGGCTCGCGCTCCTCCTCCTCGCCGTCTTCCTCCTCCTGGGGGCGACGGCGGGGGAGCGGACGCTCGGGACGATCACCGACGAGCAGCAGATGCTCGCCACGGCGGTCGCCGTCGCGGAGACCGGCGGGCTCGGCGTGGCCCGGGGGCAGTTCTTCTCCGTCGAGCGCCCCTCGGGAGACGCGCTCGCGCCCTACGGGCTGGGGCAGCCGCTCGTCGAGGTCCCGTTCGTCCTCGTGGCGGGGCCGTGGGAGCGGGCGTTCGGCCCGCGCTCCTCGCAGACGCTCTTCTCCCTCCTGTCGGTCCTCCTCGTCACCGCCGCGGCCGCGGGCGCCGGCCTCCTGGCCCGCGCCGCGGGGGCCTCGCCCTCCGGCGAGGCGGTCGCCGTCCTGGGGACCGCGTTCGGCTCGCCGCTCTGGGGCTACACGTCGACGCTCTTCTCCGAGCCGCTGCAGGCGGCCTGCCTGGCGCTCTCCGCCGCGCTGGCGGCGCTCTCGGCCCGGTCGGGCGGACGGGCGCTGGCGGCTCTCGCCGGCGCCCTGGCGGGGTTCGCCGTCCTGGCGAAGTCCGCGAACCTGCTCCTCGTCCCCTTCCTCCTGGCGCCGCTCCTCCTCGACGGCCCCGCCGGCCGGACGCGTCCGGCGCGGACGCGCCTGGCGCTGGCCGGGGCGGCCGGGGCGGGAGCGACGCTCCTCGTCTGGCTCGTCCTGGAGGTCCGGCGCTTCGGGCGGCCCTTCGCCTCGTACGCCGACTACGGGTTCACGCACCCGCCGCTCGACGGCCTCTGGCGGCTCCTCGGGGGCCCGAACGAGGGGCTCCTCTGGTACTTCCCCCTCTCGGCTCTGGCCGCCGTGGGCGCCGCCAGGCTGGCGCGGGAGCCGGCCCTCCGGGGGACTGTCGCCGCGGTCGCGGGTCCCTTCGCCGTCCTCGTCGCTCTCGCGTCGGCGTGGTGGTCCTGGGACGGAGTCGTCGGCTGGGGGCCGCGGCTCGTCGTCCCCGCCCTCCCGCTCCTGGCCGCGGCCGCCGGGGCCGCTTCGGACCGCTTCTGCCGGGGGCGCCTCGTCGCGGCGGCGCTCCTCGTCGCCGGCGTCGGAGTGAACGCCCTGGGCGCCCTCCAGTCCGACGCCGCGCGCGGGTTCCTCCTCGACACGACCCCTCCGGCCGTCATCGCCGAGGCGGAGGTGCCGCACTATCCGCGCTCGATCGTCCGCCGGGACCCGGAGGGAAGGCCGGTCGTCCCCCGCACGCACGCCGCGACCCTCGACGCCCACTTCTCGCCCCTCCGGCTCCACGCGTTCCTCCTCGGCGTGAAGCTCGGCGCCAACAGCCGGTTCGAGGCCGAGGAGAGGCTGTCCCGTCCGCCCTGGCTCGTGGCGCACCCGGAGGCGAAGCCGGCGATCGCGTCGCTGCCGGGGACCTTCGCCGAGGTCCTCGTCAACGACCTCCTCGGGGGGTTCCGGTGGCCGCATCTCTTCTCGGTCCTCGGCGCGGGCGACGAGGAGCGGCGGACGACGTTCAACGGCGCCTGGGGGGTGGCGCTCCTCGACCAGCTGAACCGCGCGTTCGACGTGGGCGACGCAGGCGCGGCCGTGGAGCTCTCGGGGAAGCTCTGGGCCGCGGCCCCTTCCGGCTTCAGCGCGGCCCAGCGGGCCGAGGCGCTCCGGGTCGCGGGGCGAAGGGAGGACGCCGTCGCGTTCGTGAGGGGGCTGACGCCGGCGCTGGGCGCCTCGCCGCTGATCACCCTGGAGCGGGCGCTCCTGGCGCGCGACGCCGGGGACGGCGCGCTGGCGTCCGCGCTGATGGACCGCGCCGCGCGGGCGATCCCCTCGCCCGCGGCCCGGCGGGCCCGCGAGGTCCCGCCGGAGGAGTGGCCGCGGGGGCTCCGGGACTTCCTCCGCCTCGAGCAGGGCGCTTGGGAACCGCCGGCGAGCCGGTGACCGCCGGGACCGGGAGTTCGCGGGACGCGGCCGGCGTCGTCGTGGCCGGAGGCGGAGCGGCGGGCCTCCTCGCCGCGGTCCGCGCGGCCGGGACGCTCCATTCGGCCGGGGAGCCGCCCGACGTCCTCGTCCTGGAGGCCGCGCGGGAGCCGGGACGGAAGGTCCTCGTCTCCGGAGGGGGGCGCTGCAACGTCCTGCCGGCAGCCGAGGCCCGCGCGCGGTTCGTCTCCTCCTCCCCTCCGCGCCTCGTCGCTCGGTTCCTGGACCGCTTCCCGCTGGAGGCCCAGCGGGCCTTCTTCGAGGACCTGCTCGGCGGGCGGCTCGTCGAGGAGCCAGGGTCGGCCAAGCTCTTCCCGCCGACGAACCGGGCGCGCGACGTGAGGGACGCGCTCGTGGCGCGGGCACGCCGCCTCGGCGTCTCGTTCCGCTGCGGGGCGGCGCTGCGCGCGATCGAGCCCCCGCGCGCCGGGGGAGAGGCGTTCGGCGTCGTGACGGAGGGCGCGGCCGTTCGCGCGCGACGGGTCGTGCTGGCCACGGGGGGCCGTTCGGTCCTGGCCCCGGGCGCCGACGCCGCCGGGATCGCGATCGCCTCCTCGCTCGGGCACTCCGTCCGCCCCACGTACCCGGCGCTGGCGCCGCTCGTGGCCGCGGGCGCGCCCCACGGCGGGCTCGCGGGGGTCTCGCTTCCCGCGCGCGTGACGGCCTCGTCGGAGGGCGAGAGGGCCTCGGCGACCGGCGGGTTCCTCTTCACGCACCGGGGTTACAGCGGCCCCGCCGTCCTCGACGTCTCGCACGTCGTGGAGCGGGCGCTTCTTTCGGGGCGGCCGTTCCGCGTGACGGCCGGGTTCGGTCCCGGCGGCGACGGGGCGCTCCCGGACTGGGACGAGGAGATCCGGACCGGCGCGGGGACGCTCGCCGGGTTCCTCTCGCGGCGGCTGCCGGACCGCCTCGTCGTCCTGCTCCTGGCGGAGGCGGGCGTGGCCGACCTGCCGCTCCACCGCCTCCCGAGGGAGGCCCGGCGCCGCGCGGCGGAGGCGCTCTCGGGCCTCCTCCTCCCGGTCTCGGGGACGGAGGGCTACCGGACCGCGGAGGTCACGGGGGGCGGCGTGGCGCTGGAAGAGGTCGACCCGGGGAGCGGCGAGAGCCGCCTCGTCCCGGGCCTCTTCCTCGCGGGAGAGCTCCTCGACGCCTTCGGGCCGATCGGCGGCTTCAACTTCCAGTGGGCCTGGGCCACCGGCGCGACCGCGGGGACCGGGGCCGCCCGCTCGCTGATCGCCGCTCGCTGACGTCCGCCTACGCCGCGCCGCCCGGCTTCGGGAACGTGCCGGGGAGCGGCAGGACGCTCCGAGACGGGTCCGTGGGGTCGTAGAGGACCGAGACGTCCGCCCCGACCGGGGGGGCCTTCACGTGCGAGGTCTTCCCCTGCACCTCGCCGTACGGCCCCGCGAAGACGTAGTGGATGTCGAGGACGGTCTGCTCGTTGAGCGTCGTGTTCGTCTCCTCGACGGACGTCACCTTGCCGAGCGCGAACGTCCCGTTCCGGTACAGCTCGCGGCGGAGCGCGATCTTCTTCAGGCCCGGGATCAGGAACGCCAGGCCGATCGCCAGGAAGAGCGCGGGGAAGAGGGCGGCGAGCTTCTCCTTGCCCTCCATCGCGGCCGCGAAGATCAGGGTCATGAACCCTCCGACCCCCGCGAAGATGCTGCCGAAGATGACGAAGAAGCCGGGCGTGCCGGCGAAGAGGGCTCCGAACCGGACGGGGCGCGGCGTCCCGGCGGGGACGAAGACGGCGGGAGCGGGGTTCTCGGGCATGTCGACTCCTCGGGCGCTACGCGGCGCCGCCGGGCCTCGGGAAGGCGCCGGGAAGGGGGAGCACGTTGTCGTCCGGGTCGGACGGGTCGTAGAGGACGGAGACCTCGGCTCCCTCCCGGGGAGCCGTCATGTGCGTGGAGGAGCCCTCGACGGCCCCGGCGGGGCCCTCGAACTCGTACCGCGTCAGGAGGACGGCGCGGCCGTTGATCGTCGTCCCCGACGGCTCCACCGAGAGGACCCTTCCGACGGCGAGGGCCCCTCGCGAGTAGAGGCGCCAGCGCTTCAGCGTCGACAGGAGGGCGTGCACGGCGATGCCGAGGCCGAGGGCGGCGAAGAGGGAGGCGGCGGTCCCCATCGCCGTCGTCGGACCGTGCCCTCCGCCGAAGAAGAGCGCGTAGGCCGAGATCCCCCCGAAGGCGAAGAGGGCGGTCCCGAACGACAGGAAGAAGCCGGGCGTCCCGGCCAGGAGGGCGCCGAGCCGGACCTTGCGCGGAGCCGACTCGGGGACGTAGACGGGCGGGGGGGCGTAGCGAGGGTCGTGGTTCATCCCTTCACCGAGTAGCCCTTCGAGGCGAGGAGGGCGCGGAGCCGGTCCCGCACGTCCCCCTGGATCTCGACGGCGGTCTCGCGGACGGTCCCTCCCGTGCCGCAGGCCTTCTTCAGCTCCCGGGCGAGCGTCTCCAGGAACGGCGCGTTCCGCGGGAGGCCGTCGACGACGGTGACGCTCTTGCCGCCCCGCCCCTTCGTCTCGAGGCGCAGCTTGGCGACGAGCTTGGCGGGCACCGCCTCGTCGAGCCGGGCGCTGCACCGGCAATCCGCGGCGGGCCAGCCGCAGGTGGGGCAGACCCGCCCGGCTCCGGTCGAGTAGACGACGCGTCCCCTGTCCGAGGTCACGCCCGTATTATCGCGAATCCGTCTCGACTTCCGGAATCCGCGACGAGACCGCCTGGCCCCGCGAGGGGGCGGCGGGCCGGTTCGCGCTCCGGGCTAAGCTCGAAGCATGACCGACGCGATCGAGGTGGCCCCCGGCGTCGTCGTCCCTTCCTGGGCGATCGAGGTCCGCGCCAGCCGCGCCTCCGGGCCCGGCGGGCAGAACGTCAACAAGGTCGCCTCGCGGATCGAGCTCCTCGTCGACCTCTCGCTCGTCGAAGGGCTCCCGGACGCCGCCCGCGCGAGGCTCCTCTCGCTCGCGGGCCGGCGGCGGGACGCCGAGGGGCGGCTCCGCGTCGTCTCCCAGGAGAGCCGCGACCAGCGGCGCAACCTGGAGAGCGCGCGAGAGAAGGCGCGCGCCCTCGTGGCCCGAGCGCTCGTCGCGCCGAAGCCGCGGAAGCGGACGCGGCCCACGGCCGCCTCCCGGGAGCGGCGTCTCGCCGGCAAGCGGCGGGACGCGCTCGTCAAGGTCGCCCGCCGCCGCCTGGCGAGCGACGTGGAGTGACCTCTCAGCGGGACGGGGCGGCCGCCTGCGGCCCCTCTCCCGCCGGCGCGGGGAGCGAGGCGAGGAGCCTCCTCGCCTCGGCGATCTCCCGCGCGTACCGCCCGCTCGGCGCCCCGGCCGAGAAGAGGCGGAGCGCGGCGCCGGCCTCGGCTAGGCGCCCGGAGGCAGCGGCGGTCGTCCCGAGGTTGTAGAGAGCGTCGAAGTCGCGGGGATCCTGCTCGAAGGCGCGGGCGAAGGCCGCGAGCGCGGCGTCGGTGGCGCCGAGGCGGGCCTCGGCCGTGCCGAGGGCGTTCCACAGGCCCGGCAGCGCCGGGTTGACCGAGAGCGCCCGCGAGAGGTGCGCCCTGGCCGCTGCGGGATTGCCGGCCCGCAGGGCGGCGATGCCGCGGTTCTTCCAGGCGACGGCGTTCTCCGGGTCGGCCCGGAGCGCGCGGGCGAAGGCCGCGTCGGCCCTCTCCGCCTCCCCGGCGTCCGAGAGCGCCACCCCGAGAGCGTTCTGGGCCTCGGGCTCCTCGACGTCCTCGAGCGGGGCGAGCGCCGCGACCGCCTCCTTCGGGCGCCCCATCTCCGAGAGGACCATCCCGAGCCGCACCCTCAGCGCCGCCGACTCGAGCCCGCCCGAGAGCGCGCGCGACAGGAGCCTCGCGGCCTCGGGGAGGCGGTCGGCCTGCTGGTAGAGGAAGGCCAGGTGCTCGTACCCGGCCACCATCCCGGGCTTCTTCCTCAGCACCTCCTCGCCGAGCCGGATCCCGCCCGCCAGGTCGCCCTGCTGGTAGAGCGCGATCATCGTCTGGAGCTTCCGGTCGACCTCGACGTTCGACTTGGGGTCGTCCTCCGGGCCGAACGTCTCCTTCCCCGGCGCGCCGCTGGACGCCACGTAGCCGAGCGCCCTCAGGCGCGCCACCTCCTCCGGGCTGGCCGCCGCCCTCCGCCCGGGGTCGCCGGCGCCCTCGGGGATCGCGCGCGCCAGGTCCCTCACCGTGGCCTCCTGGCGATCCGCGAGGTTCCTCTCCTCGTGCGGGTCCGAGGCGAGGTCGTACAGCTCGCGCAGGGGGAGGTCGACGTACTTCGTCCGGTCCCGGAGGATCCCGGTGAGCGGCGCCCACCCGCGGTTGAGGCGCATCGACAGCGCCTCGAAGTAGACCCTCCGCGGCCCCGCGGGGAGCGGGGCCCGGAGGTCGGTCCCGGGAAGGGACGGGTCCGCTGGGAGGCCGGCGGCGGCGAGGACCGTCGGCGCCACGTCGAGGTGGCTGACGAGGCCGGGGTCCCTCCGGGGGCCGAAGCCCGGTCCCGCGACGACGAGCGGCACCGCCAGCGTCGCCTCGTAGCAGAAGAGGCCGTGGGTCAGCTCGCCGTGGTCCCCGAGCGCCTCGCCGTGGTCGCCGGTGACGACCGCCAGGACCGGTGCCCGCGGCGCGTCGAGGACCGCCGAGACGACCGGCGCGAGCGCCGCGTCGGCGGCGGCCACCTCGCCGAGGTAGGGCTCCTCCCGGAACCTGGCGTCGAACGGGGGCGGCGGCGCGTAGGGGGCGTGCGGCTCGAAGACGTGGACCCAGAGGAAGCGCCGGCCCGCGGGCTGCGCCTCCCACCAGGCCATCGCCCGGGCGACCACCTCGGCTGCCGGGCGCTCCGGCATCCGGAACGTCAGGTCGTCCGAGCCCTTCCCGTACCGGTCGTCGTAGACGTCGAAGCCGTTCGCCAGGCCGTACCGCCGGTCGAGCGGGAAGGCGGCCACGAACGCCCCGGTGGCGTACCCGGCCGCCTTCAGCCGCGTCGCGAGCGTGGGGATCGAGGCCGGGAGGCGGAAGCCCGTGTTGTCCCTCACGCCGTGCGCGTGCGGGGGGAGCCCCGTCAGGAGGTTGGCGTGGGAGGGGAGCGTGACGACGTTCAGGGCGTGGGCGAACGTGAAGTCCGCCCCCGCGGCCGCGAGGCGGTCGAGGTTCGGAGTCGTCCCGCGCGTGTTCCCGCCGAAGCCGGTGGCGTCGGCGCGGAGCGTGTCGACCGTCACCAGGACGACGTCGAGGCCGGCACCCCGCGCCGCGGGCCCGTCGGCCGGGCTCCCGGTCGGGCCCCCGGCGCGCGGGCACCCGGTGGACAGGGCGGCCGCGAGGAGGGCCGCGGAGAGCGGTCCCCCTCGGCGCGTCACTTCAGGGCCCCGAGGAGCTGCTTGACCTCTGCCGCCTCCGGAGCGTCCGGCGAGAGCTCCAGGAACTTCGTCAGGTCGGCCTTGGCCTCCTTGTTCTTCTGCTGGGAGATCCGCGCCAGGCCGCGGTAGTAGTAGCCGTCGCCGGCCGCGGGCGCCATCTCGACGACCCGCGAGAAGTACTCCTCGGCCTCGGCGTTCTTCTTCTGGTTCATGTAGAGGACGCCGACGTTGACGTAGATGTTCGGGTCGGTGATGGCCTCCTTCGGGACCTTCTCGAGCGCGGCCTTCCCCTCCTCGAGCTTCCCCTTCTCGAGGAGCATCGACGACAGGAGGAGCCACGCGCCGTTGTTGCCCGGCTCCTTCTCGGTCACGGTCTTCAGCGTCTCGATCGCCTTCTCGGCGTTCCCCTCGCCGGAGTAGCTGCGGGCCAGCGCCATCAGGAGGCCCACGTTGTCCGGCACGGCGGGGAGCGCCTTCTCGAAGGCGACGCGGGCGTCGGTCCAGCGCTTCTCCTCCAGGGCGGCGTTCCCCGCGGCGACCGCCTCGACGATCTCCGGGGGGAGCCCGCCCGTCGCGGCCGTCTCCGGCGTCGCCACCGGCACCGGCTCCATCCTGTAGTCGAGCGGGTTGGCGCGGAGGATCTCGCTGACGCTGACGACGATGTCGCCGGGGATGTACCCGTCCTTCTCGACGGTGATCTTCCACTCCCCGTTCCTCAGGCCGAGGACGGTCCAGCGCCCTTTCTTGTCGGTCTTCAGGTCGGGGCCCCCCTCGCCGCCCTTGTACCGGAGCTTGACGGCGGCTCCTTCCAGGGGCTTTCCCTCGAGGTCGGAGACGCGTCCCTCGAGCCGTCCCTTCCCCCGCCACTCCTGGGCGGTCGACGAGGCGGCCGGGACGAGGACGGCCAGGGCGACGAGGACGGCGACGACGCGCGCGAGCTTCATGGCTTCCCTCCTTCGCGCTTCAGCGGATCTCGAAGGTCCCGGCGCTCTGGGCCTCGGCCCCGGAGCGGGGGTCGCGGACGGTGACGAGGAGAGAGTAGCTCCCGGCCGCGACGTCCCGCGGCCGGAGGGTGCAGAGCAGCTTGACGGGGTCGCGGCCCCGGGCGGGCTCGCGGGAGGTGACCTCCAGCGACGCCGTCCCGGCCCGCTGTCCTCGGACGTCCCGGATCTCGGCCGCGACCGCGAGCTCCGCGTCCGCCGGTGCGTTCCAGACCATCAGGGAGAGGGGCGCCTCCTCCCCGGCGGCGAGGACGGGGTCCGCGGCCGGGACGAAGGAGGAGCCGCGCGTGGCGAAGGGGTACTCCCCGGCCGGGGGCCCGCCCGGTCGCGGGGGGGCCTTGACCATCACCCACCGGCCCGGCGGCTCGTGGAAGAGGGGCGGCAGGACGTAGAGGTCCCTCCGCTCGGGGAGGGGGACGGCGGCCGGCACGATGGCGAGCCCCGTCCGCCCCGTCTCCGCGTTGCGGACGAGGAGCCTCAGCCAGTAGCTGCCGGGAGGCAGGAAGAGGTCGGCGTAGAGCTTCAGTCCCGACTCCCGCAGCGCCGGGCCGACCTTGCCGAGGTCGAGCGTCAGGGTCTGGCTGACGAAGTCCTTCACCTTCAGCTGCTGGTCGACGGCGTAGGCGTAGACCTCGACGGTGGCGGACCCGGGCGGCCCGTCGCGCAGGAGCCCTCTGCCCGGCACCTCCAGGATGACGGGGACGAGGGCGCCGTCCCCGTCGAGGCGCCTCACCGGCGCGGCGATCGCGCTCATCGGGATCTCCGTCCGGGGGAGGCCGTAGGCGATCTGCTGGGCGGCCGCCAGGCGGCGCTCGAGGCCCGTCAGCTTCGACCAGGGGCGGGGCTCGTAGTACCCGGACCGCGCCGAGGCCTTCAGGCCCGGGCGCCTCACCTTCACCTTGAGCGAGTGGTAGCGGCCGGGCTCCTTCAGCTCCTTCGGGGCGAACGTGAGGAGGTAGACGAGCGCGGTCTGCTGCTGCAGCCGCTCCAGGTGCTCCTCGACCTCGTTGGAGTTCCGGTAGAGCTCGCCGCCGGTCGACTCGGCCATCAGGAAGAGCGTGTCCTGCCCGCGGCCGCGGCTCCCCAGACGCTCGGAGGGCCCGGTGTCGCCCGAGAACGTCGCCTCCACCCCGGCCCCGGCGGCCGAGAGGCCCGCGACGTCGACGGCCTGGATCGAGGCGTCGGCGCGGCGGAAGAGCTGGAACATCTCCTCGAGGTGCAGCTTCACCTCGTTGCGGCCGTAGCGGTCCTCGGGCTCCACCTTCCAGAGCTCGCCGCTGACGATCAGGTCCCCCTCCGCCCGGCCCGACTCGGGTCCCGTGACGCCCGACAGGAGCTTCGAGTCGAAGCCCTCGGAGAAGAGGAGGACGTGCTTGCGCCCCCTCACCGAGGCCAGCGTCCGCGCCAGGTCCCCGAACGAGCGGGCCATCTGGCGGATCCGGCCCTGCTGGTACGTGTCGAAGACCTTGTCCTGGAGCTTGGACTGCGTGGAGAGGGCGTCGGCGATCTCGGAGTCGCCGATCCGCCCGCCGCGCTGGTCGATCGTCGTCCCCCTCGTCCCCTGGAGGAACGACGGCGGGTAGACCGTCAGGGCGAGGGGGTCGGTGGCCGCGGTCAGGAGCCCGGGCAGGCCGAGCGTCTCCACGGCCGCGGCGAGCTGGTCGCGGTCGGACGTGAAGGAGAGGACGAGCTTCAGCCCCCTCTCGACGTCGAACGTGGCGACGGCGCCCAGGTCGCCGCTCTTCATCCCGTCCAGGACGAAGTCCCTGGCCGCCGCGCGTGCCCTCGACAGCCGGATCGGCGAGGAGAACGTCAGGTCGAAGAGGAGGAAGAAGTGGCGCCGCGCCGCGGGCGGCAGGGGCATCTCTCCCGGGACCGCGAGCGGCCTGGCGAAGGCCTCCAGGTCGACGACGTCCATCGACTCGATCTCGGCCTTCCGGCCGTCGTCGAGGAGCTCGAAGTCCTCCTTCGTCAGGCCCCGGACGGGGAAGCCGTCGGGGCCGGTGACGTGAACGGGCACCTCCACGAGCGTGACCTCCGCCGTGGCGGTCACCGCCCGGGAGGGCGTCGGCCCCGCTTCCTGGGCCGGGAGCGGGCCGCCGAGGGCGAGCGCGGGGAGGAGGACGGCGAGGGGCCGTCGGGAGATCCGGGACCGCTTGCGCTCCATCGGACCCTCCTTCCGTCCGGCGCCCCGCCCGCCGTCAGCCCCCGGCCCGGAAGCGGCGGTCGCCCGGGAAGCGGGCCTGGCCGGCCCGGCGCCAGTATGCCGCCCCTTCGGCGTCCCCGACCACCGTCAGCGCCTTGACGGCCGCCAGGTGGGCGGGGACGCCCGGGTTGGCCTCGACCATCTCCTCCACGGTGCGCCGAACCTCGCCGAGGCTCCCGAGCGAGGCCTCCAGCGCCGCCAGCGACGTCCAGGCGTCGAGGTTCGGCGGGAAGAGGCGGACCTCCTCCCGGAGCTCCTTGCGCGCCTCGTCGAGGCGGCCCATGCGTCCCAGCGTGTCCCCCCGGAGGTAGTGGTAGCCGGAGAGCGGAAGCCCCTCGCCGCGGGCCGTCAGCTCGGCCACTCGGTCCAGCCTCGTCAGCGCGCCCGCGAGGTCGCCCCGGGCGATCGCGACACGGGCGAGGACCAGGTAGGGGAGCCTCCGGCTGGGCCGCTTCTCCACGACCGAGAGCGCCGCGGCCTCGGCGGCGGCGTAGTCCTTCCTCGCCAGGTGGACGCGGGCCAGGACGTCGTCGGCGGCCGGGTCGCCGCGGTCGCGCGCCAGCTCGGCGTTCGTCAGCGCCTCGTCCAGCCGCCCCATCTGGACGCAGAGGCTGGCGACGGCGGCCAGGTAGTGCGTGGCCCCCTCGGGGGAGTGGCCGATCCCCGTCTTCAGCGCGGAGAGCGCCTCCTCGTTCCTGCCGAGCTTCTGGAGCGCCTGCGACTTGAGGTCCCAGACGTCCAGCATCCGCGGGTTCTGCGCCAGGAGCGCGTCGAAGGCGACGAGGGCCTCGTCGTAGTTCCCGCCGTGGAAGAGCCCGGAGGCCCTCTTCAGGTCGCGCACGACCCCGATCTGGTCCTTCGGGTCCGGCAGGGGCCCCGCGCCTGGGGCGGCGCCCGAGGTGAGGTAGCCCAGGGAGGCGAGCTTCGCCTTCGTCTCCGGGTCGACGTCCTGCGGTCCCTCGTAGTCGCTCCGCCGCTTCCCCATCTCGATCCTCAGCGACCGGAACGGCGCCGGGAGCCCTCCCGCCAGGTCCTTCAGCTCGGCCGGGTCGGCCACGAGGTCGTAGAGCTCTGGGCGCGGCGCCTCGACGTAGTGCCACCGCCCGTCCAGGAGGGAGGCCAGGTCGCTCCAGCCGAAGTGGAGGCGCGCGTAGAAAGACTCGGCGAAGAGCCGCCGGTCGGGCGCGGGGGCGCCGGACGCCAGGTCGAGGAGAGACACGCTCCCCTCGGGCGCGGGCGGGGGCTCGTTGGCGAGCGCCCCGAGGAGCGTCCCGTGGAGGTCCGTCAGGGCGACCGGGGCCGCGACGGACGTCCCCGCGAGGCGCCCGCCGGGGAGCTTGACGAGGAGCGGCACCTGCAGCGCCCAGCGGTAGAGGAAGACCCCGTGCTCGTCCTCGCCGTGCTCCCCGAGCCCCTCGCCGTGGTCCGAGAGGAAAACGACGAGCGCGCGGTCCCAGAGCCCCTTCCCCTTCAGCCGCTCCACGAACGTCCCGACGACCGCGTCGGCGGCGGCGATCTCGCCGTCGTAGGGCGCGAAGCGGCCCCGGAACGGCTCGGGGGGCTCGTACGGGGTGTGCGGCTCGTAGAGGTGGAGGAAGAGGAAGAGCCTCTCGCCCGTCTGACTCTCGAGCCAGTCGCCCAGGAGGGCCTCGGTCGCGGCGCCCGAGCGCTGGACGCGCGAGAGGGCCTGGGACAGCGCCCGCGGCTCGACGGCGTCCTCCCAGAGGTCGAAGCCGCGCCCGACGCCGCTCCCCCCGTTGAGGACGACCGAGGAGACGGCCCCGGCCGTGGAGTAGCCCTCCCGCTTCAGCGCCTCGGCCAGGGTCGGGACGCCTGCGCGGAGCTGGTAGCCGAGGTTGTCGTGGATCCCGTGAGATGCGGGAAGGAGCCCCGTGAAGAGCGACGCGTGGGACGGCAGCGTCAGGGGGACCTGCGCGTACGCGCGCTCGAAAAGGACCGACTCGGCCCTCAGGGCCGAGAGCGCCGGCGTCTCGACCTTCCCGTAGCCGTAGAAGGGGAGGTGGTCGGACCGGAGGGTGTCGACGCTGACGAGGACCAGCGGCGCGCCCGGGAACCGCGCCGAGCCCCGCCCCCCGCGGCAGGAGGGGATCGCCAGGAGGGCCGCGAGGCCGGCGAGGAGGAGGGGGGCGGCTCGGCGCATCGGCGGAGGAGACTCTCGCAGGCCGGCGGTCCGGCATCAAGAGAGGTCCCCGGGCGGCGGGGCCGCCCGGGGACCGTGGCGAGAAGGCGAGGACGACCTAGAAGCTGACGCGGACCCCGAACCGGAAGATCCGGGGCGACTGGACCTCCAGGATGTCGTTGTCCGCGGCGACCCTTCCGATCGGGCCGGCGGCGCCGTCGGAGCCGACGGTGGACCGGACGCGGTGCTGCCGCTGGAGGATGGCGTTGTCGTTGAAGACGTTGAAGCAGTCGGCCATCAGCGTGACGTCGAGCCCGCCGACCTTCACGACCTTGGAGGCCCCGAGGTCGACGTTCCAGACGTCGTCGAGGCGGTACTGCGCGACGGGGCTGATCGAGACGCGCTTGCCCGACTCCCAGTTGGCGCCGCCGAGGCCGGTGTAGCGGTAGTAGTACGGGATCGGGTACCCCTCGCGGGCGTAGACGCTGGCCGCCAGGTTGAAGGCGAGCGGGAACGTGTACATCGCCGAGAGGGTCGCCTGCCAGCGGGCGTTGATGTAGACGCCGCCCTTGGCCCCGGAGCCCGTCCCCGAGCCCTGGACGACGGTGCCGCCGTCCTCCTCGGATCCCGGCAGGATGTTGCTCGGGTCGGAGAGGCCTTCCGACAGCCCGTGCTGCTTCCAGTCGCTCCAGGTGAAGTTGAAGCGAGCCATCCAGTTGTTGGCGTACCGTTTCGTCGCGGTGAAGTCGACCCCCCAGTAGGTCTGGTAGGCGCCGGGGCGGTTCGTCAGGAGCTGCCCGGGCGCCGCCGGCACGCCGTCGCGCGTCGTGCAGACCGTGGCCGGGACGACGGTCCCGTCGGGCAGGACGACCGCGGAGCTGCCGGTCCTCGAGACGCACTCGAAGTCGGCGGCCGTCAGCGGCGCGCCCGTGACCGAGTTGTAGCCGACGGCGTACTGCAGGTTGCCGATCCGGCGATAGGTCCCGGTCAGGCCGACGGCGAAGGCCGGCAGGAGCTCCCGCTCGACGCTGAGGAGGAACTCGTCGGTCTTGCCCGCCTTGAGGTCCGGGTCGGTCCGGTTGATCGCCGTCGTCGGGTTGGGGTTCGCGGGGTCGACGTAGGAGCCCCAGAGCGGCCCGTAGTCGAAGTCCACCTCGCCCTGCTCCACGACGCGGTCGCCGTCGTCGTCCCAGTAGTAGTAGAGGTAGCTCGTGTAGAGGGGCTGGATCTGGTTCCAGACCGCGTCCCCGGACCCCATCTGGTCGGCGAAGCGGGCGTAGCTGGCCCGGAGGAGGGTCTTGTTGTCCTTGCCGAGGGCGTACGTCAGGCCGACGCGCGGCTGGAAGTCCTTGTACGTGACCCCGTCCACCGCCGGGACGTTCAGCGCGGTCATCGGGACCTCGGGGAAGGCCGCGGTGTCCCACCGGCAGCAGGGGATCTGGGTCGCCTCGTTCTTCGACGTCTGGTAGTCGTACCGGACCCCGAGGTTCACCGTGAGGTTCTTGATGGTCATCGTGTCCGACAGGAACCCGGAGTAGTACGTCTGGCTGGAGGTGTGGGCGATGTCGCGGACGAACGCCATCACGTCCCGATCGGTCCCCTGGTAGTCCGCGGCGTAGCCGATCGCCCCCTGCGGCCAGAAGGAGTACGACCAGACGGGCGTGTCGCGATACACGAAGCCGGCCTTCAGCTCGTGGCCGATGTCGCCGGTCCGGAGGAAGAAGTTGGTCGTCGCCGAGACCTGCGTCTGCGGCCGGCTGGTGTCGTAGTTGTAGTAGCTCCCGCTCCAGACCCCGCCGCCGTCGACGTAGGCCTGGCTCTGGCCCGGCGTGACGAAGGCGAACTCGGAGATGACGCGCGAGTAGCTGACGGTGGCGAAGACGTCCGCGCTGAAGATCTGCGAGTCCTCCAGCTTGTAGATCTTCGTCGGGCCGGACTGGTCGAACGCGGTCTCCGGGGGCCGCGTCGGCGAGGCGTTGCGCCCCGTCTTGATCTTGTCTCCGTACTGGTAGTAGGCGGTGAAGGAGTTCGACTCGACCGGCTGGGCGTTCAGCTTGAAGTTGTAGTTCTCCAGGCGCGTCCGGTCGGGGTAGCCGGCCGTCGTGATGGCGTCGATCTGGTTGCGCCCGTAGGCGCCCCAGAGCCAGAGCCGGTCCTTGACGATCGGCCCGCCCAGCTCGAAGCCGTAGTCCTGGATGCCGTCGATCTGGTTGGAGATCGCGGCGCCGCCCGTCTGCTCGATCAGCTCGTCGGGGGTGTTGTCCGACTGGGTCTTCCGGTCGGTGATCATGACGCGGCCCGACCCGTGGACGTCGTTCGTCCCGCGCTTGGTCACCATGTTGAGCTGGACGCCGGCGGTCTGGACCGCGGCGTCGCTGCCGCCCGTCGTGACCTGCAGCTCCTCGAAGGAGTCGAAGTCGTAGTACTGCGGCGAGGCGCCGACGGCGCCCATGTCGGTGATGTTGACGCCGTCCACGTTCCACGTCGCCTGGGCGCTCGTGGCGCCCTTGCCGACGTAGTTGGACTGCTGGCCGCTCTCGGAGCCGCCGACGTTGACGCGGTCGATCTGGACGCCGGGGACCGTCTGGAGGACGACCCACGGGTCGCGGGCGCTCGGGATGTTCTCCAGCTCGACCTTGGCCACCGTCGAGCCGGTCGTGACCTTCCGCGTGTCCAGGAGCGGGCTCTCGCCCGTGACGACGATCTTCTCCTCGACGGCGGAGAGCCGCATCGTGATCGAGATCTCGGTGTTCCTGCCGACGGAGACGACGACGCCGGTCCGCTCGACCTTCGTGAACCCCTGGAGCGCCGCCGCGAGCTTGTAGGCGCCCGGGGAGAGGTTGAGGTAGCGGACCTCGCCGTTGGCGTTGGAGACGAAGTTCAGCGGCGCGCCGATCCCCGAGAGCTGGACGCTCGTGCCGGGGAGCGGCGCCCCGCTTTCGTCGAGGACCTTCACGAAGAGGTTGCCGGTTTGCGCCTGCCCGAGGGCGACGCCGGCCGCGAGGAAGAGCGCGACCGCGACGCCGGCCAGGGGCCAGGCCCTGGGCCATCTGCTGCGTCTTGCCATTCTCCTCACCTCGAAGTACGGAAATGGGAGCCGTGCCCGGCTCCGGTTCGGCCCTGGGTCGGCCGGAGGGCCCTTCACCTCCCTTCCGTCGCCGGGGGCGTGGCGGGGTAGAGGCCGAGAGCTCGCTCGCCGCGCCCCCTGCTCGCCGTTGGTTACCCGAGGTTCGCTGCGACGATCTTACGCGCAGGAGCGCTGCCGGGTTGACTGCAAACCGCGTGACGGCAGGGTCCCGGCGAGGCCCGTGCGCTTCCGGTCGACGGAAGGTCCTGCGATCGCACGGTTTCGGGGAGGCGCTGAGATGTGGTCGCCGCGAGTTGGGCGGATCGCTCGAATCGGGCGAATCCAGAGGCGGAGATTCCCGTACGGAAATCGGTACGGCTTCGGAGCTCGCGAGCCTCAGGTCGCCGAGGCGATCGGGATCGGCCTCCGGTCGTCGCCGACGTTGACGTAGACGATCTCGGCCTCGGTGACCTTCACGCGCCCCTTCCCTCCGAACCACCGCTCCGCCTCCACGACGACGTGGACGGTGATGGAGGTCCGGCCGACGCTGGTCACCGTCGGGTAGAAGGAGACGACGTCCCCGACGAAGACCGGCTCGTGGAAGACGACCTCGGTCATCTTCACCGTCACCACTTTGTCGCAGTGGCGTCGCGTCCCGATCGCCCCGGCCTGGTCGATGTACGAGAGCAGCACGCCCCCGAAGATCGTCCCGTGCGCGTTCGTGTCGCGCGGCATCATCGTGACGCGGATGGCGGGGGAGCGGGTCTCCTCGGGAGGCGCGGCGGCGGGGTCCATGAGGCGATTATCGGGGTCGCCGGAGCGCGGACGGACATAGACTTCCCGCCATGACGGAATCCGGCCTCTTCCTCGGACGCGCCCTCGACCCCGCGACCGGCCAGGCCTCGGCCGATCGCTTCCTCCTCGACGCCGACGACCTGACGACGCACGGGCTGATCGTGGGGATGACCGGGAGCGGCAAGACGGCTCTGGGAATCGTCCTGATCGAGGAGCTCCTCCGGAAGGGGGTCCCGGTCCTGGCGATCGACCCGAAGGGGGACATGGGGAACCTCCTCCTGGCTTTCCCGTCGCTCGCTCCTTCCGAGTTCGCCCCGTGGGTGGAGGGCGGCGCCGCCGGGGCCGACGCGGAGGCCGCGCGATGGCGCGAAGGGCTCGCCGGCTGGGGCCTGTCGGCCGCGGACGTGGCGGCCGTCACGGCCTCTCGCGAGGCGACCGTCTACACGCCCGGCTCCTCGGCCGGCGTGCCGCTCGACCTCCTCGGCTCGATCGCCCCGGCCGCTTCGGGCGCGGCGGCCGACCCCGAGGAGACGCGCGAGCTGGTCTCCTCGTGGGTGTCGGGCCTCCTGGGCCTCCTCGGGGTCGACGCGGACCCGGTCCGGTCCCGCGAGCACATCCTCCTGTCGCGCTGCGTCGAGGCTCTCCTGTCGGACGGGAAGCCCGCGACGCTCGAGGCGATCGTGGGGGCCTGCGCCCAGCCGCCCTTCGCCACGGTCGGCGCCCTCCCGGTGGAGACGTTCTTCCCCGCCAAGGAGCGCCAGGGGTTCGTCCTGGCGCTCAACAACCTCCTCGCCTCGCCGACGACCGAGGCGTTCCGGACGGGAGCCCCCCTCGACGTCGACCGGATGCTGGCGCCGGCCCCGGGCGGCAGGGCACGTCTCTCGGTCGTCTCGATCGCCCACCTGGGCGACGCCGAGAGGCTCTTCGTGGTGACGACCCTCCTGTCCCAGGTCCGCGCCTGGGTGAGGCGTCAGCCCGGCTCCTCGTCGCTCCGCGCCCTCCTCTACGTCGACGAGATCTTCGGCTTCTTCCCGCCCAGCGCCGAGCCGCCGACGAAGAAGCCGCTCCTGTCCCTGCTGAAGCAGGCGCGCGCCTTCGGGACGGGGGTCGTCCTGGCCACGCAGAACCCCGTCGACCTCGACTACAAGGGGCTCGCCAACTGCGGCGCCTGGTGGGTGGGGACGCTGCAGACGGAGCGGGACCGGGACCGGCTCTCACAGGGGCTCGCGGACGCCTCCGGCTCCGGCGAGGCCGCCGCCCTCCTGTCGAAGACGAAGAAGCGCGTCTTCCTCCTCCACGACGTCCACCGCAAGGGGCCCGCCCTCGTCGAGACCCGCTGGGCGATGAGCTACCTGCGCGGGCCGATGACGCGCGAGGAGCTGACGAGGCTGAAGGCGCTGGCCCCCCCGGGCGCCGCCCCGGCGGCGCCCCCCGCGGCCGCACCCGCCGCCGAGCCCGTCCCCCTCGTCCCGAAGCCGTGGACGGCCCGGTGGCTCGACCGGCGCGGGGCCGAGATCGCCACCGCCCACCTCCTGGTGCGCTGGGCCGTCCGGTACAGGTCCGGGAAGGCCTCGACGGGGGAGATCCCGGGTTCCGGCCTCTGGCAGCTCGAGGCCGAGAGCGCGGCCGCGGTCCTGGAGGCCGACCCGGTCCCCTTCGAGGGCGAGACGAGCCAGGAGCCCCCCGCGCGGCCGCTCCGGTACGAGCCGCTCCCCGCCTGGCTCGGCCCGCAGGGGGTCAAGGAGGTCGAGCGGGCGCTCAAGCAGCGGCTCCCCGACAAGCTCGCCGCCACGCTCTACTCCGACCCGGTCACGGGCCTCCTCTCGCGGCCCGGCGAGACGCGCGAGGCCTTCGCGGACCGCGTCTCCGTCGAGGCGCGCCCGCCGGCGGCGCTGGAGGAGCGGATCCAGAGGAAGCGGAGAGAGCTGACGGAGGCCGAGCAGGCGGAGAAGGGACGGCAGCTGGAGACGTACGCCAGCGCCGCGGGAGCCGCGTTCGACGTCCTGGGGGGCCTGTTCGGGAAGCGGAAGTCGCTGAAGGTCGGGAAGGTCGGCTCGGTCCTGAGCAAGAGGAGGATGGAGTCGGCGGCCGAGACCCGGGTGGAGCGGCTCCGGTCCGAGCTGGCGGAGATGGAGGCGAAGGTGGCGCTCCCCGACCCCCAGCGCTTCGAGGAGGTGGACGTCGTCCCGGCGGCGTCGCACGTGGACGTCCTTTCCGTTGGACTGGTCTGGCTCTGCTGAAGTGTTCCGGGGGAACCGCCGCCTGACGGCGGGGATCGGCGCGCTTCGCGCTCGAAACGGCGACGCCGGGGCCCCTGATCCCCGGCGTCCCCCGTGCCCCCTCCGAGCGGGCGGAGGCTACTCCTGCTTCTTCGTGCCGAGGATGACGAGGACGACGAGGAGGAGCAGGACGATCACCCCGATGACGACGGTCGTCGTCCGGGAGGCTCCGGGGGGGACGCTCCCCGTCGACGGGGGGGGCGCCGCGTGGCCGGCGTCGGCCGTGGGCTCGGGCGCGGGCGCGGCCGCCGCCGGCTCAGCCGCGGCC
>RHKY01000101.1 GCA_008363385.1 Acidobacteriota bacterium
GGTGACGACGGTGGCGGACACGGACCCGCGGCGGAGCGGGAACCTGCTCGGTCCGAGGCAGGACGTCCCGTTCGCGCAGGAGCCGGTCCACCCCGGGACGGGGAACTTCCTCCTGGTCCGGCCGCTCTTCGGGTTCCCGGCGCCGGGCCTGCCCGTCGTCTTCGAGGCGACGTACAACTCGGCGGCCGCGGGCACCGGCGGCCCGCTCGGCTTCGGCTGGACCCACTCCTACGACGTCACGGTGAGCTTCGACGCCGGGGCCTCCGAGGCGGTCCTCCGGTGGGGGGACGGGCGCCAGGACTTCTTCCGCGAGTCGCCGCCGGGGACGCTCTGGCCGATCGAGAGCCGGACGGACGTGGCCCTGTCGAGGCGGGCCGGCGGCGGCTGGCTGGCCACCCGTCGCGACGGCGTCGTCTACACCTTCGACGGCTCGGGCCGGCTCGTCTCGATCGCCGACCCGCCCGGAAGCACGGTGACGCTCGCCCACTCGGCGCACCTGGACACGATCACCGACGCCGCGGGCCGGGCGATCACCTTCACCTGGTCGGGCGACCGGATCGCCTCGATCGCGACACCGCTCGTGGCGGGGGCGACGGTCTCCTTCTCGTACGACGGGGCGGGGGACCTCGCGGGGATCACCGACCCGCGCGGGAATCTCTGGTCGTTCACCTACGACGCGGCGCACCGCCTCCTCGTCGAGACCGACCCGGACGGGCACGCGACGGTCACGAACACGTACGACGCCTCGGGCCGCGTCGCCTCCCAGGCCGACGCGCTCGGGGCCGTCACCACGTACGCGGCCACGGTCAGCGGCGACGAGACCACCGTCGTGATCACCTCCCCCTCGGGAGCGACCCGGACGCAGGTCTACGGCCGCGACTTCGACGTCCTCTCCGTGGCCGACGGCACCGGCGCCACCGCGAGCTTCTCCTACGACCCGCTGGGCCGGCGGCTCGCCGTCGTCGACAAGCGGGGCGGGACGCGGACCTTCGCCTACGACGCCGCCGGGAACCCGACGGGCTCCACCGACCGGGCGGGAGCGACCACGACGGCCTCCTACGGCGCGCTGAACCGGCTCACCGGCGCCGTCGACGCCCTCGGGAACGCGACGTCCCTCGAGTGGGACGCGGTCGGGAGGCTCACCCGCCTCGCGGGGGCCGCGGGCGGGGAGGTCCGCGTCGGCTACGGCGCCGCGCGCGGCCCGGTCAGCCTGACCGACCCTCGCGGGAACGCCTCGACCCTGGAGTACGACGGGCAGGGGAACCTGAGCGCGAGGACGGACCCGCTCGGGAACAGGACGACGCTGACGTACGACGCCGCGGGCCGGGTCACCGCGATCGGGCTTCCGGGAGGAGGGACCGTCGCGATCGGGTGGGATGCCTCAGGGAACGTCACCTCCGCCACCGACCCGATCGGGAACGTCACGGCCTGGGCCTACGACGGGGCCGGGAACCGGACCTCCCAGACCTTCGTCCCGACGGGGGCCGTCACGACCTTCGCCTACGACGCCGCGCACCGGCTCACCTCCGTCACCGACGCCGAGGGAGGCGTCACGGCGTTCGGCTACGACGCCGACGGGCGGCTCGTCTCGGTGACCGACGCCGACGGGGTCGCCACCGCCTTCACGTGGGACACGGCCAACCGGCTGACGAGGACGACCCGCGCCGGTGGCGCCGCCCGCTTCGTCGAGCGGGACGCCTCCGGGAACGTCCTGCGCGTCCTCGACGCGCTCGGGCAGGCGTCCTCCTTCGCGCTCGACGCCGAGGACCGGGTGACGCGGATCGCCGACGCCTCGGGCGGGATCCGGCGTCTCGACCTCGACGCGGCCGGCCGGATCGCCTCCGAGGTCGACGCGCTCGGCCGGACCACCCGTTACGCGCAGGACGCCGCCGGCCGCCCGGTCTCCCGGACCGACCCGGCGGGGACCGTCGAGAGCTGGGAGCGCGACGCGGCGGGCAGCCTCGTCCTGTGGCGGGACCCGCTCGGGAGGGAGTGGCAGATCGCGCGCGACGCCCGGGGCCTGGCCACCGCGATGGTGGACCCGCTCGGGAGGGTGGAGTCGATCGCCTACGACGCCGTGGGCCGCGTCGCCGGGAGGACCCTCCGGTCGGGCGGCGTCGTGACCTTCACGCGGGACGCGGCCGGGCGGATCACCGGCGTCACGTACCCGGGCGGGAGCCTGGCGATCGCCCGGAACGCGCCGGGCTTCCCGACGGCCCTCACCGACGCCTCCGGGACGACGACGATGACGTACGACCGGCTCGGGCGGCGGACCTCGCTGACCGACCCGCGCGGCGCCTCCGTGTCGTACGCCTACACGGCCGCCGGCCGTCTCCGGACCGTGACGCTCCCCGGGGGAAAGGCCGTGACCTACGCCCACGACGCGCAGGGAAGGCTGAGGACCGTCACCGACTGGGCCTCGCGGCAGACGGCGTTCACCTACGACGAGGTGGACCGCCCCGTCTCGGTCGTCTACCCGAACGGGGCGCGGAAGGACGTGGCCTACGACGGCGTCGGCCGCCCCACGCGGCTCCTGCACCGCCAGGCCGACGGGACCGTCCTCTACGAGGCGACCTTCGCGTACGACGCGGCCGGCCGGATCGTCTCGGCGACCCGGACCGAGGCCGCCGCGGGTACCGCGCCGGACCGCAGGACGACGTTCGCCGTCGACCGCGCGAATCGCCTCCTCTCCTCGACCACGAACGGCGTCGCGACGGTCCACGCCTTCGACGCCGACGGGAGGCTGACCTCCTCGACGACCGGCGGCGTCACGACGAGCTACGGCTACGACGGCCTCGGGCGGCTCGTCTCCGTCACCGTCCCCTCCGGGACGACGACCTGGGCGTGGGACGGGCGGGGGGAGCGCGTGACCGAGACGGCCTCCGGCACGACGACGCACCTCCTCCGCGACGGGGGACAGCTCCTGGCCGAGACCGACGCCGGCGGGGCCGTCCTCGAACGGTGGGTCTCGGCCGGACCGGTCCTCTACGCCGTGGACGCCGCGGACGCGATCCACGTCCTCCACGAGGACGAGAGGGGCAGCGTCGTCGCGGTGACCGGGAGCGCCGGCGCCGTGGAGAGGGCCACGCGGTACGCCCCCTGGGGCGAGGCCCTCGCGACGACCGGCTCGTACGCGTCGCGGCTCGGCTTCGCCGGGACTCTCGGCGTCCTCACGGACCCGACCGGCCTGCTGCAGATGCAGGCCCGGCTCTACTCCCCGTCCCTCCGGCGCTTCCTCACCGAGGACCCGCTCGGGCTCGGGGCCGGGACGAACCTCTACGCCTACGCGGGCGGAGACCCCGTCAACCAGGTCGACCCGTCCGGCCTCTGTCCCGGGGACGAGGCCCGCGACCGGTGGCTCGAGCTGCAGCGGCTCCGCCACCTGCCGCAGCTCCTCTCCCTCCAGACCGACCCGCTGCCCACGCCCTTCGAGTCGCTCGCCTGGAAGGGCGCCCCGCACCCCGCCTCGGACAGCGCGGTCGCGGGCGGGGAGGCGGAGGCCCCGGGCAGCCTCCTCGGGTCGTTCGTCAGCGCGATCTCCGACCCCGCGTCCCTGGCCGGTCTCGTCAACGACGGGGTCGACAAGCTCGCGCTCTTCTCGAGGGGCGGCGGCCTTCCCGAGTACCTGGGCGGCGATCCCGTCCTGCCGCCCGAGATCCCGGGAGCGCCCCCGGCGACGGGGGCGCGCGTCATGGCGGTCACGGCGGGCGCCGACAAGCTCCTCAACGGGCTCGGCGTCGTCCTGAGCGGCTACAACGCCACCGGCACCTGGTCGGCCTGGTTCCAGGGAAAGGCCACGGGAGCGGACGTCTGGCACGACACGGCGCTCGTCGGCAACTCCGCGCTGGGCTTCATCCCGTTCTACGGAACGGCGATCTCGACGGCGATCGCCGAGGAGGACGCCCAGACGCAGTACGAGTACGGCCAGCTCTGGCACGCGGCCTACGGACAGACGGCCGCCGCGGCCGAGATGAGCTGGCCCGAGCTCTGGCAGGCCTTCTCCGGGCAGAAGGGGCCGAGGGCCCAGATGTCCGCCGGCCTCCTCCTCCAGCGCCGGATGCT
>RHKY01000058.1 GCA_008363385.1 Acidobacteriota bacterium
CGCCCTCCTGCGTGAACAACACCGGCACCCCCACCGCGGCGTTCGTCAACTGCAACGCCGTCAACCCCAGCGCCGGGACCGCCTCGAATACGCCGCAGGGCAACGTCTGCGTCGTGCGCGTGACCTTCACGAACCTCGCCGCCTCCAGCGGCGACCCCGCCAGCCTGGTCACCCTCCACACCGGCGGGCCGCGCGGCATCTCCACGGAGAACATCGCCTCCTGCGGCGGGCCCCTCACCTTCCCCGCCGCCGACGTCGTCCCCGGCTCCGTCACCCCCATCACCCCCGTCGGCCTCCTCGGGTTCGACGCCGACTGACATCGACGTTCCCGCCACCTCGAAGGGCCCGGGGGTCTCCCCCGGGCCCTTTCCTTTTCTTCCGAGGCCGGGGACGACGGGAGCCGGCGCCCTGGTCCCGTCTCGCCGTGTCGCTTGCCGCCGAGGGCGGAGGCTCCTAGAGTTCCCGGTGGAGATGGTGGAGCCCGTGATGGCCGCCCTCCTCTCGGCGAGCCTGGGACTCGTCCTGCCCGACGAGGTCGCGGGCTTCAGGGCCGACGGCCCTGCGGCGCGGTACGGCCCGGAGACGATCTTCGACTACATCGACGGGCACGGGGAGGTCTACCTCGCCTACGGCATGCGCTCCTGCACGGCCCGCCGGTACGAAGGGCCCGAGGGCGAGGCCGGGATCCTCGCCGACCTCTTCGAGATGGGCTCGGCCGAGGACGCGTGGGGCGTCTTCTCTCACGGCCGCGAGGGCGCCCCGGCCGAGGTCGGCGAGGAGGGGGCGTTCGGCGAGGGGACCCTCTCCTTCCGGAAGGGGAGCGCGTACGTCTTCCTGACGGCGGAGCGGCCGACCGCGCGGTCGCGCGAGGCCCTCGTGGCCCTCGCGCGGGTCGTCGCCGGGAAGCTCCCGCCCGGGGAGAGGCGCCCCCGGCTCGTCGACCTCCTCCCGGAGGACGGGCTCGAGCGGGAATCCGTCGTCTGGCTGCGGGACGCGCAGATCCTCGCCGCGCACGTCCCGGTCGAGCCAGGGAACCCGCTGGGCGTCGGCCCGAAGGCCCCCGCCGCCCTCGGCCGCTACCGGCGCGGCGGCGTCTCCGCCTGGCTGGTCGTCGTCGAGCACCCTACAAAGCGCGCGGCCCGGGCCGCGCTGGAGCGGATCCGCGCCCTGCCCGCGGGCTCGGGCCCGGCGCCGGACGGCGGCTTCCGGGGGATCTCCACCGTGCGCGGCTCCCCCCGGGTGACGGCCCTCGTCCTCGGCGCGACGTCCCGGGCGATCGTGGAGCCGCTCCTCGGCGAGGCGGGGAGCGGGAAGGGAGGCACACGATGAGCGAGACGGGGCCGGGCGCGAGCCGGCGCGACTTCCTGAAGCTCGGCGCGGGGGCGGCCGCGGCCGGCCTCCTCGGCCCGCGGGCCGCCGCCGCGGAGGAGGCCGGCTCGCGCGTCGTCCTCGTCCGGCGCCGCGGGGCCGTCGGCCCCGGCGGAAAGCTGGACGAGGCCGTCGTCAAGTCGATGCTCGAGGAGGGGCTCGTGGCCCTCTTCGAGGCGAAGGACGCCGCGGCCGCCTGGCGCCGGGTCGCAGGGCCCGGCGACGTCGTCGGCGTCAAGAGCAACGCCTGGCGGCCCTTGCCGACGCCCGCCGCGCTCGAGGCCGCGATCCGGGACGGGCTCGTCTCGGCCGGCGTGAAGCCCGAGGACGTCTCGGTCGACGACCGGGGCGTCCGGTCGAACCCGGTCTTCTCGCGCGCGACGGCCTTCGTGAACGTCCGCCCGCTGCGGACCCACCACTGGTCGGGACTCGGGACGTGCCTGAAGAACCCGATCATGTTCGTCCCGCGCCCCTCCGACTACCACGGGGACGCCTGCGCCACGCTCGGCGCCATCTGGCACCTCCCCCAGCTCGAGGGAAAGGTCCGTCTGAACGTCCTCGTCCTCCTGACCCCACAGTTCCACGGCGTCGGCCCGCACGGTTTCGCCGCCGAGTACACGTGGCCCTACGGCGGCCTCCTCCTCGGGACGCTTCCGGTCCCGGTGGACGCCACGGGCGCCCGGATCATCGCGGCCAAGAGGCGCCTCCACTTCGGGGAGGAGCGCCCCGTCAGCCCGCCCCCGCACCACATCGAGATCGCCGGCAGCCGGTACGGTCTGGGCCCGAGCGACCCGGCCCGGATCGACCTCGTCCGGCTAGGGGATTCCGAGGGGTCGCTGATCTGACGCGGGCCTTGCGTCCGGGTGGTCGCGGACGCAGATTCCCCCGGGAACGTGTGACGCGGACGAGCCGCCCCCGGCGTGGAGGCCCGTCATGCCCCCTGTTCGACCATCACTCCTCCGCGGGTTTCCGGCGGGGCTCGTCCTGAGCGGCGTTCTCGGCCTCGGAGCCGGGAGCGCGACGGCCGCGACCTGGTACGTCCGGACGGACGGGGGGACCGCCACGCAGTGCACCGGAGCCGCCGACGCCCCTTACCCAGGGACCGGGACGAACCAGGCCTGCGCGCTCGCACACCCCTTCTGGGCCCTCGACGCCGACGGGGCCTGGCGGATCGCCGGCGGGGACACCGTCCTGATCGGGCCCGGCAGCTACCAGATCGGCTTCGGCGCGCCGAACACGGGCTGGTGCGACGCCGCGGGCTCCTACGGCTGCGTCCTGCCGCCGCTTCCCTCCGGGACGCCGGGGAGCCCGACCCGGGTCCTGGGGAAGGGATGGGACGCCGGGTGCCCGGTCCGTCCGGCCCTCTGGGGGACCGAGAGGGCCTACCACGTCCTGGACCTGACCGGCACCTCCGACGCCGTCGTCGACTGCCTGGAGATCACGGACCGGTCGAGCTGCGCCCTCTGGCACTGCAACCCGGCCGTCCGCTGCGAGAGGGACACCTCGCCGTACGGACCGTACGCCGACGCCGGGATCGTCGCCTCGGCCTCCGCGCGCGTGGCGCTCCGGCACCTGGACGTCCACGGGATGGCCGAGTCCGGCGTCCTCGCGGCGGGGCTGACCGACTGGACGGTCGAGGACGTCCGCCTGGCGGGCAACGGCAGCGCCGGCTGGAACGGCGACGTCGGGCCGGGCAGCGCGTGCTCGGGGTCGATGACGTTCCGCCGGCTCCTCGTGGAGCGAAACGGCTGCCCCGAGACGTACCCCGGCCTCCAGCCCGACCACTGCTGGGGGCAGGAGACGTGCGGGGGCTACGGCGACGGCGTCGGCTTCGCGCGGACCGGCGCGGCCTGGACGGTGGAGGACTCCGTCTTCCGCTGGAACGTCTCCGACGGCCTCGACCTCCTCTACGTCGGCGTCGACCACCCGGCGGCCACGGTGGACGTCCGGCGGTCGCAGGCCTACGGCAACGGCGGGAACCAGCTGAAGGTGGGCGGGACGGTCCGGGTCGTCAACGCGCTCGCGGTCTCGGACTGCGCCTACTTCCTCGACAAGCCGTTCGGCCAGGAGATGGGGCCGCTCAATAGCGCGGACCACTGCCGCGCGGGCGGCGCGGCGATCGCCCTGTCCGTCCCGCGCGGCGGGAGCGCCTCGGTCGTCAACAGCACCGTGGCGAGCCAGGGGTGGGCCCTCGTCGAGGTCTACTGCAACACGCACGACTTCCCCGACCAGCCGGCCTGCCTCGGGACCGAGCGTGCGACCCTGACCAACAGCGTCTTCTACGGCCACCAGGTGGTCTACCTCGACTACGAACGGCTGACGGACTTCGTCGGCGACGGCGACCCGGAGGGCTTCACGACGGCCTCGACCGTCGACTTCGACGTGATCCACCAGGCCGAGGTCTCGAGCCCGACCGGGACGAACGTCGCCACGGACGACCCGCTCGTCCTGAACGGCACGGTCTCGGCCTTCGACGGCCGGCTGCGGCCAGGGAGCCCGGCGCTCGACACCGGCCTCCCCGTCGGGAGCCTCTCGGGCCTGGTTCCCGCGGACGACCTCCTGGGGACGGTACGCCCCTCCGGAGCGGGCGTCGACCGAGGGGCGTACGAGCGGGCGCCGAGCGAGCCGTTGAGGTTCTACACGCTCCCTCCTTGCCGCCTCCTCGACACGCGGACCGCGGTCGGCCCGACCGCCGGGCCCGCGATCCCGGCGTCGGGAAGCCGGGACTTCCCGGTGGGCGGCGCGTGCGGCGTGCCACCGGCGGCACGTGCCGTGTCGCTCAACGTCACCGCGACCGGCGCCTCGGCGGCGGGCTGGCTCGCCCTCTATCCGGGGGGCGGGACGTGGCCCGGCGTCAGCAACGTCAACTTCGCCGCTGGAGCCACCCGGGCGTCGAACGCGATCTGCGCCCTCTCGGCGACCGGAACGCTGACGGTTCGCAACGGCGGGCCGTCGGCCACCCACGCCATCCTGGACGTCAACGGCTACTTCCGGTGAAGAGGGCTCCATGCGCCACGAGGTGGACCGCCGCAGGTTCCTCGCTCTGGGCGCCACCGCCGCTGGAGCCGCCGTCGCCGGGAGCGGCCGGCGGGCCCGCCCCGCCCCCGCTCCCGGCCGATCGGACCTATGGCCTTCGAGACGGGAGCCGGCAACCGTCACCGCGAGATCGAGGGCCTCGAGGCGGGAGGGCACTCCTTCGGCCAGGCCCGCCCGAGGCGGGCCCTCGGGAATCCCGTCGTTTCAAGCGTCTGCGTGACGATCCGGACCTTCGAGGACGTCGGGAAGCTCGCGTCGTCGTCCGGGACGCCGCTGACGTCCGCCGAGGCCGCCGTGCTCCGCCGGCATCGCAACGTGACGCTCGACCGGTCCTGTCGCTCATGCGCCACGTCGCCCACGGCCGATCCGTCGACGGCACTTCGGGCGGCGCGCCGTCTGCCACGCAGGAGCGGCTCCTCGCCCGGCCCCTGGAGTCGCTCTGGGGCGGTTGACCGCCCGCCTGTCATCGACGACGGAACGGACCCGCGTCGGAACGGCAGGGAGACCCGTTCCCCTCGACAGGCGGAGAGGGCCGGCCTGGGAGGACGAGCGGCTCAGCGGCCCGCGGGGACGGGAAGCCCGCGCGCCGCCAGCGCCGCCACGAGCCGGTCGAACGCGGGGCGGTCCGCGTCGCCCGGCGCTGGAGGGACCACCTCGCCGAGCGTCGCCTCCAGGTTCGCGGGGCCCGGCTGCCCCGGGGCGACCGGGGCGCCCCGCTCGACCATCAGGAGCGCCTCCTCCCACATCCGCCAGACGACGGCGCGGGCGAGCGGCGTCCGGCCGTTGAGGTCGAGGACGGTGAGCTGCGCCCCCGCCTCGACGACGACCCGGATGTTGGGCCGCGCGTTCGTGTTCATCGCGAGGAAGAGGAGCGGGGTCGGGCGGTCGAGGACGTCGTCGGTGGCGTCCGGGCTCGTCCCGCGCCGGAGCATCTCGCCGAGGACGCCCGCGAAGGCGGGGTCCTGCGCGGCGAGCGTCAGCGCCTTCGGCTCGCCCTCGGGCCCGAGCAGCGGGTCCGCCCCGAGCGCGACGAGGGCCGCGGCCTCCTCCGCCCGCCCCTTCCTCAGGGCGAACCAGAGCGGCGTCTCGCCCCGGCGCCCCCTCGCGTTCGGGTCCACGCCGTGAAGCGTCACCAGGTTCCTCGCCCGTTCGAGCCGCCCATCCTCCACCGCCTCGGCGAGCGCCCGCGGCCCCTTCTCCCGGAAGACGCCGCGCGCGCTCGCCGCGGCCCTTCCCCTCCACTCCACGACGCCTCGCAGGGCCGAGAGGGAGACCGCCAGGACGAGCGGCGCGGCCACGACGGCGACCGCCGTCACCCGGAGCGCGGTCGAGCGGGAGGCGAGGAAGAGGACCAGCGCAAGGACCGGGAACGGGAGGAGGAGGAGGGCGAACGCGCGGGAAAGCCCGCGCCCGGCCGCGTCGGACCTGCCGAGCCAGACGTCCGAGGCCGCGGAGAGGATCGCCGCGACGCAGACCGCGAAGGCGAGCCAGAAGAGGACGGTCAGCATCGGCGGACGGCGGATGCTACGCCCCCTCGCGCCCGATCTCCTCGAGGAGGTCCGCGCTCGCGAGGAGGTACGCCCGCGCGTCCCCTGGGAGGTCCTCCGCCCGCGTGCGGCTCTCCTGGACGCAGAGCGGGACGAGCTCGGCGAGCTCCTCGTCGAGCGGGATCCCGTTGGCCGCCATCGCGAGGACCCGCTCGGCGATCGAGCCGGAGACGTAGTCGAGCCCCGCGGGCACCTCGCGGGCGAGGAAGACGCGACAGCGCTCGGCCAGCGGCACCATGGCACGGAGGATAGCGAGGTCGCGGGAACGGGGACTATGATCGTCCGTGAATCCCGCCCGGCCCCGGCCGGCGCGAGCCCACGGGCGCGGGCGGGACCGGCGGCGCCGACCGCCGCGTGACGACCGCGAGGCCGCGACGACGCCGCCCGGGGGAGGAGGACGTCATGGCCAGGACGGGGCTCCGGGCGGTCACCTGCCGGTACAAGTTCGCCTCGGACGTGGCGGCGGTCCACAAGGGCTGGACCGCCACGGGGATGACGGCGGCGAAGCGGGCCCAGGCGGTCGTGGACGCCGCGAACCGGCAGCTCGCCGTCGGCGGGACGCCGGCCGTCAAGCTCGCCTTCGCCGGCCAGTCGAGCAAGTTCGGTGCGTTCTTCGCGCAGGGCGACTGGCGGGTCGACCTGGACAAGAGGGGGTTCGAGGGCCAGAAGGCGCCGTCCCTCCGGGAGATGGCCGAGCTGGTCGACACCGTCTACCACGAGTGCCGGCACGCCGAGCAGTGGTTCCTCGTGGCCCGCTACCTGACGACGTCGGAGCCGCCCTACATGACGCCCGAGGAGCTCGGGGCCTCGGGCGTGAAGCTCTCGGTCGCGCTGAAGGCCGCCACCCTCCCGATCGAGGCGGATTCCGCCGAGGAGGAGCTGGCGATCCGGTTCACGCAGTGCCTCGTCGCCCACAGCGGGAACGAGCGGGTCATCCAGAGCCAGAAGGACCTGAAGCTCCTCACGGAGGACCCGAACGCCACGGCCAAGCAGAAGAAGGAGGCCAAGGACCGCCTCGTCAAGCTCGGCTACATCAACGAGGGCGCGAGTGACGCCCAGGTCCGCCGGGCCGCCCACCGGGCCTACCAGTACCAGTTCGCCGAGGCCGACGCCTGGGACACCGGCCGGCTCGCCAAGGAGACCTTCGTCCAGCTCACCTGCCGGCAGGTGCCGCCGGTGCCGGTGAAGCTGACCTGAGCTCGCCTCACTGCCGCCTTACTGCCACCGCACCGGCCGGTCCACGAAGGGGATCGGGCTCTGCTGCCACGAGACAACGGCCGAGCCGAGGACGGTGCTCGCCACGCCGATGACCGGCAGCTCGCCCGAGAGGCCGAGGGCGTGGGGGTACGTCTCCGAGCCGCCGCCGAAGAGGAACGGCCGGCCGAGAGCCTCGCCTGTCGCTCCCGAGAGGCGGAGGACGAGCGCGTTCGTGGCGGTGACGTCGCTCGTCGCTCCGAGGACGACGAGGTCGCCGGAGCGGGCGATGGCCACCTCCTCGCCGTAGCTGTAAGCGGACGCCGGCTCCTCCCACCGGACGGGCCCCCAGACCGGACTCCCGGTCGCCCCGCTCAGCTTCCGGACGTCGAGACGCGAGGGCCAGCCGGACGTCGTGGAAGCGACCGCGACGTCTCCCGCCGCGTCCACGGCGATGCCTCTCGCGTGGACCTCGGACAGGAACGCCGACCAGAGCAAGGAACCGTCCGCGACCGATCGCTTCTCGAGCCACGTCCCGGGCTCGGGAGTCCACACCGAGTAGGGTCGGTAGAGGTTGCCCGCGTCGTCCAGGGCGCACGGACCCGCGTCCGGAGTGCTGGCCGGTCCCCAGCGGACCGCACCGGTGTCGGCGTCGAGGAGGGCCGTGCGGCTCGTGCAGACGGCGAGCACGCCCGCGCGGTAGACCAGGCCGTCCGTGCCCGGCGAGTAGCTCCCGGACACCGGGGAGACGGTGACGGGAGGGAAAGCGAGCGCTCCCGTGTCGCCGCGCACCCTCAGCACCTGCAGGAGCGTCCCTTCCGCCGTCGTCGTCCTGACGAGCAGCGCGAGGTCGCTTCCCGCGACGGCCAGCCCCACGAGGTCCGCGGATCCCGCGGCGTAGGGGATCGGTCCCCAGGCGGCGAGTCCCGTGTCGCCTCCGAGCCTGCCGTAGACGACGCCCGTGCCGACATCGCTGGCCCAGAAGACGTCGCCGGACGGTTCGAGGCCGACGCGAGCGGAGGAGGAGTACGAGGGCTCGGAGATCGCAGCGGGTCCCCAGACCAGGCGGCCGCTCGACCCCTCGATCTTCGCCACGACGGGCGTGACGGTCGAGTCCGTCGGCCTCTTCACGAGGGAGACGACGTCGCCGCGTCCGTCCACGAGTACGGTCTCCGGAGCCTCGCTCGGGATGTCGCCGGAAACCTCGACCGGGCCGGCGAGAAACGACCCGTCGGTCCTCGACACGTGGGCGAACGTGAACGTGAGCGAAGGAGGCCAGACCCCGGAGTCATAGGGGATCGCCAGGATGAAGGGGTTCCCGAGAGCGTCCGTGACGACGGTTCGGAGTCCTCCGATCTGGCGGTCGGGAATGACGACAGGTCCCCAGACCGGCTTGCCGTTGGAGCCACGGACGGAATAGGCGTAGGTCTGCTGCGGGGGCTCGCCGCCCAGCTCCGACTGGATCACGAGGAGGTCCCCTTCCGGTGTGGTCGCGATGGCCGGCCGGTACTGCGAGGATCCCGCCGTCCCCGGACGGACCACGGGTCCCCAGATCCGCCAGCCGCTGCCGGCGGCGAGCTTCCAGAGCACCTGATCCGACCCACTCACGCCGACCACGAAGAACGCCTCTCCCTCGCGTCCCCGGTCCACCGCGAGCGCGAGGGCCGCGGACGGCGAGTATTCGGGCGAGTCGAGGACCTTCGACCAGCGGAGGGTCCCTTCCGGCGAGAGGGCGACCAGGGTCGTTCCCGAGCCGGCCACCGGCTCGGCGGAGACGATGAGCCCGCCGTCCCCCTGCCGGATCACGGCCCGGGCTGCTTTCGCCCCTTTCCATTCGAACCGCCAGGCCTCCGCTCCCGACGCGGCGTCGTACTGCACCGCGAAGAGGTGCCAGTCCGGGTCCATCCCGGCGGAGCCCACCACCGCGACGTTGCCGGCCTTGTCGGTCGAGAGCATCCCGGGATGGTCGTCGGCCCCGGTGTCGAAGACGACCGGGCCCCACAGGACCTCGCCGGTCGCGCCGTCCAGCTTCAGCGTGGCGACGTCCCTCTTCGCCCCATCCGCAGCGCCGGTCACGAGGACGTCTCCGTCGCCGTCCAGGCAGAGCGCCTGGATCCGCTGCATGCGCCCGTCGTAGGCGCCCCAGACGACCGGGCTCCTCCAGCGCCAGGCGCCCGTCCGGCCGTCGAACCGCATGAGCCAGAAGTCGCCGCCGGCCGTCTTGCCCTCTCCGCCGACGACGACGTCGCCTCCCGGGTCGACGACGGCCCGGATGGCGCCGCTGTAGTAGATCGACGGAGCCCAGAAGCGCGCCGTCCCGAGCAGCTCCCCGGAGGCGCTCACGCGGGCGAAGCGATACCCCTCCCAGTTGCCCAGGACCATGAGGACGCTCCCGTCGGCGAGGCTGCCCGCCGCGAGGATCGCCGCCGGCCCCCCGGGCTCCGAGAGCGGCACCTGTGTCACCCAAGACGGCGGGACCTGCTCGGCGCCCAGCGAACGGGCCGCGACGAGCGCCGTCGCAAGCGCGCCCGCGGCCGCCAGGGAGGTGAAGGACGACGGAAGGCGGCAACGGCGCACGTTCGTGCCTCCCGGCTCCTCACCGCCCCCGCGTCAGCCGATCCACGAAGGGGATCGGGCCCTCCGGCCACGCGACGACCGCCGCGCCGAGGACGCTGCTCGCCACGCCGATGACCGGCAGCTCGCCCGAGAGGCCGAGGCCTCGCGGGTACGTCTCGGAGCCGCCGCCGAAGAGGAGCGGCGGGCCGAGAGCCTCGCCGGTCGCTCCCGCGAGGCGGAGGACGAGCGCATTGGCGGCGGTGACGTCGGCAGTCCCTCCCAGGACGACGACGTCGCCGGAGGGCGTGATCGCCACCTTGTCCCCGGTGCTCGTGACGGAGGCCGGGTCCTCCCACCCGACGGGCCCCCAGACCGGGGTCCCGGTCGCCCCGGCCAGCTTCCTCACGTCGAGACGCGAGGGCCAGTCGGACGTCGTGGAGGCGACGGCGAGGTCTCCCGCCGCGTCGGCTGCGATTCCTCGCACCTCGACACCGGAGAGGAAGGTCGACCAGAGGACGGAACCGTCCGCGGCAGCCCGCTTCTGGAGCCACGTGCCGGGCTCGGGGGCCCAGTCGGAAGCCGGCAGGAAGAGGTTCCCCGAGTCGTCCAGGGCGCACGGACCCTCCGGAGCGCTCACGGGCCCCCAGCGGATCGCGCCGGTGGCGGCGTCGAGGAGGGCGGTCTTGCCCGCGCAGACCGCGAGGACGCCCGCGCGGTAGACGAGTCTCTCCCTCCCCGGAGAGTAGCTTCCGCTCGTCCCGGACACCGTGACGGGAGGGTAGGCGAGCTCACCCGTGTCGCCGCGCACCCGGAGCACCTGCAGGGCCGAGCCTTCCGTCGTCGCGGTCGTCACGAGGAGGGCGAGGTCGCTTCCCGCGACGGCGAGGCCCGCCAGTTTCGTGTAAGCCGCGCCGTACGGTATCGGTCCCCAGGCGGGGAGCCCGGTGTCGCCCCGGAGCCTGCCGTAGACGAGCTCGGTGCCGACCGGGCCGGCCCAGAAGACGTCGCCCGATGGTTCCAGCCCGATACCGGCGGAGTCGAAGCTCGGTGAAGCGATCGGAACCGGCCCCCAGAGGAGGCGGCCGCGCCCCCCTTCGACCTTCGCCGCGACGCGCGTTTGGGGCCCGTCGTCCGGCGTCGTCACCAGGCAGACGACGTCGCCGCGCCCGTCCACGAGGACGGTCTCCGGAGACACCTCGCTCGGGATGTCGCCGGGAAGGTCGACCGGGCCCGAGAGGAACGACCCGTCGACCCGCGAGACGTGCGCGACCGTGAGCAGAGGGGGTGAGTCCCGGGGAAAGGTGTCGCTCGCGATGACGAAGGGGTTCCCAAGAGCGTCCGTGACGACGGATCGGAGATACCCGGTCTGGCGGTCGGGAATGACGAGCGGTCCCCAGACCGGCCTGCCGTTGGAGCCACGGACGGAGTAGGCGTAGGTCTGCTTCCAGGACCCGCCGCCGGACTCCGACTGGATCACCAGGAGGTCCCCTTCCGGCGTGGCGGCGACGGCCGGCTGGTGCTGCGTCGATCCCGCGGTCCCGGGACGGACAACGGGCCCCCAGATCCGCCAGCCGCTGCCGGCGGAGAGCTTCCGGAGCACCTGATCCGTCCCGCTGACGCCGGCCACGAAGAACGCCTCCCCGTCGCGCCCCTTGCCGGGCGCGAGCGCCAGCGCCGCGAGCCGCGACGTGGAGTCGGGCGAGTCGAGGACCTTCGACCAGCGAAGAGTCCCCTCCGGCGAGAGGGCGACCAGGACCGTTCCGGAGCCGGCCGCCGGCTCGGCAGAGACGACGAGCCCGCCGTCCCCCTGCCGGATCACGGCCCGGGCTGCTTTCGCCCCTTTCCACTCGAACCGCCAGGCTTCCGCACCCGACGCGCCGTCGTACTGCACCGCGAAGAGGTGCCCGTCGGGATCCATCCCGGCACTGCCCACCACCGCCACGTTGCCGGCCTCGTCGATCGAGAGCGCGCGGGGACCGTCGCTGCCCCCGGTGTCGAAGACGACCGGGCCCCAGAGGACCTCTCCGGTCGCGCCGTGCAGCTTCAGCGTGGCGACGTCCGTCTTCGCCCCTTCGGCAGCACCCGTCACGAGGACGTCGCCGTCGCCGTCCAGGCAGAGCGCCCGGATCCGCTGGAGCCGCCCGTCGTGGGCGTCCCAGACGACCGGGCTCCTCCAACGCCACGCGCCCGTCCGGCCGTCGAACCGCATGAGCCAGTAGTCGCCTGGTGGCGTCCTGCCTTCGCCGCCGACGACGACGTCGCCCCCCGGCTCGACGACTGCGTAGACGAGGCCGCTGTAGTAGACCGACGGAGCCCAGAGGCGCGCCATCCCGAGCGGCTCCCCGGAGGCGCTCACGCGGACGGCCCGGAGCCCTTCCATGTTCCCGAGGACCGTGAGGACGCTGCCGTCCAGGAGAGCGCCCGCCGCGAGGATCGTCGCCGGCCTCCCGGGCACTTCGAGGGGCACCTGTGTCACCCACGACGGCGGGACCTGCCCGGCGTCCAGCGAACGGGGCGCGACGAGCGCCATCGCGAGCGCACCCGCGGCAGCCAGGAAGGCGAAGGACCGCGGAAGGCGCGGAGGACGCACTCTCATGCCTCCCGGCTCCTCACCGCCCCCGCGCCGGCCGATCCACGAAGGGGATCGGACCCTCCGGCCACGAGACGACCGCGGCGCCGAGGACGCTGCTCGCGACGCCGACGACCGGCGCCTCGCCCCTCAGGCCGAGCGCGGAGGGGTACGCGTCCGTGCCGCCGCCGAAGAGGAGCGGCGGACCGAGGAGCTCCCCGCCCGCTCCCGAGAGGCGGAGGACGAGCGCGTTCCAGGCGGTGACGTCGCGCGTCGTCCCGAGGACGACGACGTCGCCGGAGGGAGTGATCGCCGCGTCCTGGCCGTAGCTGAAGACGGATGTCGGGTCTCCCCACCGGACGGGTCCCCAGATCGAGGTCCCGGTCGCGCCGGCCAGCTTCCGGACGTCCAGACACGAGGGCGGGCCCGACGCGGAGCCAGCGATGGTGGCGTCTCCCACCGCGTCGACGGCAACCGCCGACACGTAGACCTGGGAAAGGAACGTCGACCAGAGGACGGCGCCGTTCACGGCGGCCCGCCTCTCGAACCACGTGCCGGGCTCCGGCTCCCAGACCGAGATCGGCCGGTAGAGGTTCCCCGCCTCGTCCAGGGCGCACGGACCCGCGTCCGGAGTGCTCACCGGCCCCCACCGGATCGCGCGGTGGCGGCGTCCAGGAGGGCCGTCTCGCCCGTGCAGACCGCGAGCACGCCCGCGCGGTAGACCAGGCTCTCCCTGTCCGGCGAGTAGCTCCCGGACATCGTGGAGACGGCGACGGGAGGGTAGGCGAGCGCGCCCGTGTTGCCGCGCACCTTCAGGACCTGCAGGAGCGTACCTTCCGCCGTCGTCGTCCTGACGAGGAGCGCGAGGTCGCTCCCCGCGACGGCCAGCCCCGCGAGGCTCGAGTACCCCCCGGCGTACGTTATCGGTCCCCAGGCGGGGAGCCCCTTGTCGCCCCGGAGCTTCCCGAAGGCGACCTCCGAGCCCACGGTGCCGGCCCAGAAGACGTCGCCCGAGGGGTCCAGCCCGACCCGGACGGTGTCCGAGCGGGAGGTCTGGAGGACCGCCGGATCCCAGAGAAGGCGGCCCGTGAGCCCGTCGAGCTTCGTGACGAGGGCCTTCCGCGCGGTGTCCGCGGAACCCGTCACGAGGGTGACGACGTCTCCGTGCCCGTCCACGAGGACGGGCTTCGGGAAGTCGGTCGGGACGCCGCCGGGAAGCTGGACCGGGCCGGAAAGGAACGACCCGTCGCTCCTCGAGACGCGCGCGACCGTCAGCAGAGGGGGTGAGTCCCTGGAATCGGTGCCGTTCGCGATGACGAACGGGTTCCCGACGGCGTCCGTCACGAGGGAGCGGAGCATCCCGGAGTGGCGCCGCGGGAAGACGAGCGGTCCCCAGCGGAGCTTGCCGCTGGTGCCGTGGAGGGCATAGGCGTAGGTCTGGGTCGGCGGCTCGGCCAGGAGCTCCGACTGGAGGACGAGCAGGTCCCCATCCTGCGTGGGCGCGATGGCCAGCTGGTACGGCGACGAACCCGCGGTCCCCGGACGGACCACGGGTCCCCAGATCCGCCAGCCGCTGCCGGCGGAGAGCTTCCAGATCACCTGGTCCGTCCCGCTCACGCCGGCGAGGAAGAAGGCCTCGCCGTCACGTCCTCGGCCGGGCGCGAGCGCCAGCGCCGCGAACCGCCACGAGGAGTCGGGCGAGTCGAGGACCCTCGACCATCGGAGGGCCCCCTCCGGCGAGAGGGCCACCACCGCCGTTCCCGGGCCGGCCGCCGGCTCGGCGGAGACGATGATCCCGCAGTCCGCCTGCCGGATCGCGGCCCGGGCTGTCTTCGCCCCTTTCCATTCGAACCGCCAGGATTCCGCCCCGGACGCGCCGTCGTATTGCACCGCGAAGAGGTGCCAGTCCGGGTGGATCCCTGCTGCGCCCACCACCGCCACGTTGCCGGCCTTGTCGACCGAGAGCGCGCTCGGACCGTCGTCGGCCCCGGTGTCGAAGACGACCGGGCCCCACAGGACCTCGCCGGTCGCGCCGTCCAGCTTCAGCGTGGCGGCGTCCGTCTTCGCCCCTTCGGAGTAGCCGGTGACGAGGAGGTCGCCGTCGCCGTCCAGGGCGAGCGCCGTGATCCGCTGCGCGCGCCCGTCGTGGGCGGACCAGATGAACGGGCTCCCCCATCGCCACGCGCCCGTACGGCCGTCGAACCGCATCACCCAGTAGTCGCCCCGGGGCGACTTGCCGCCGCCGCCGACGAAGACGTCTCCTCCCGGCTCGACGAGGGCCAGGACGAAGCCGTTGTCGTAGAACGACGGCGCCCAGAATCGCGCCGTTCCGATCAGCTCTCCCGACGGGCTCGCGTGGACGAAGCGAAACCCCCTCCAGCTGCCGAGGACCGTGAGGACGCTTCCGTCGGCGAGGGTGCCCGCGCCGAGGATGTTCGTCAGAACCTCAGGACCCGCAGGGGGGACCTGCGTCACCCACGAAGGCTGGACCTGCCCGGCGAGCGGCGACGGGCACGCGAGAGGCGCCACCGCGAGCGCACCGGCGGCCGCCACGGAGGCGAGGGACCGTGGAAGGCAGAGACGAGGCATGTTCGTGCCTCCCGGCTCTGCATCTTATGCCGTTTGACCTCCTCCGGCGCGACCCGGGATCAAGCCGTTGCCGACCGCTCCGGGGCGAGGGTCCGCTCCGGGCCCGCTCCGGCAATCGGTTCTCGCGCCGGGTTCCGGCCGCGGATCCCCTCCCGCCGGTTGTCGTATCGATACGTCAGCCCGAGGCGCAGGCCCAGGACCGCCCCGGCGACGCCGAGCCTCGGCAGGCTGCGGAGGAACCTCACGAGGATCCGGTCGAGACGGTAGAAGCTGGCGTAGAGCCAGTCGGCCCCCTCCTGGAGCTCTCCGCCGGTCATCCGGGCCGGGCGGATGACGACGTGCCGGAAGTCGTACCGCGCCCAGTCGCGGTCGAGGATCCGTCCCTGCCGCTCGAGGTCCGAGAAGAGCGGCGTCCCGGGAAGGGGCGTCAGGATGTTCAGCTGCAGGGCGTCGATCCCGGTCGCGTCGAGGAACCGGAGCGTCCTCTCGAAGACGTCCGGGTCGTCCCGGTCGAGGCCCACGATCATCCCGGCGATCACGCCGATCCCCGCCCGCCGGATCGCGGCGACCCGCTCGCGGATCCGCGTCCCCTCGTTGAACCCCTTGTCGAGGGAGAGGAGCCCCTCCTGCGTCGTCGTCTCGACCCCGACGAAGAGGCCCTTGCACCCGGCGGCGCGGGCGAGTCGCAGCAGGGCCGGGTCGTCGGCGATCTCGATCGAGCACTGACCCACCCAGCGCTTCCCCATCGGGGCGAGCGCCGCGAAGAGGGCGCGGGCGTACTCCGGGTCGGCGAGGAGGTTGTCGTCGACGAACATGAAGTCGCGCGGGAGGGCCGCGACCTCGGCCAGGACGGCGGAGAGCGGCCGGCTCCGGTGCGAGCGCCGGTGGAACGCCGTCACGGAGCAGTAGCGGCAGGCGTGGACGCAGCCTCGGCCCGTCTGCACGGCGTGGATCGTGACGTAGTGCGGGGCGGTCCTCTCGGTCAGGTCCCGGCGCGGGACCGGCGTCGAGGAGAGGTCCGGCCCCGGGACGGAGCGGTAGACGCGCTGGAGCCGGCCGGCCTCGGCGTCGGCCAGGAGTCGCTGCCACGTCCCCTCGGCGTCGCCCACGACGACCGCGTCGAAGTGCCGGGCCGTCTCCTCGGGGCAGAGCGTCGGGTGGAAGCCGCCCGCCACGACGAGCTTCCCCCGGCGGCGGAACTCGGCCGCGACCTCGAACGCGCGCGGCGCCAGGGCCGTCATGAACGTCACGCCGACGAGGTCCACGTCGGCGTCGAGGTCGAGCGGCTCCACGTTCTCGTCGCAGATCGCGACCTCGTGCCCCGGCGGCGTCAGGGCGGCCACCGTCGTCAGCGGGAGGACCGAGAAGCGGAGCATCGCCCGGTCCGGCACCTCGGGACGCTCCCGCGTCACCCGGAGGTGCTCGGCGGCGGGGAGGACGAGGAGGATCTTCACGGCATCACCTCTCGAATTCGGTTCGATGGCTGAACGTCATTCATTTCAACGAGAAAAAAAGGGGAGGCTCATGGAGGCGCCGTCCCGAAGAGGCCCCGGAGGACCAGGTCTCGCGCGTGGGCAGAGACCGCGGCGAACGTCGCCGCCTCGTCGCGCTGGAAGTAGAGGACGACGCCGGCCAGCATGCTCCAGACGGCCTCCACCTCGAGCGAGACCGCCTCGGCGGAGAGCCTCGGCCTCGCCCGCTTCAGCACCTCGGCCGCGATCTCCTTGCAGGCGCCCTCGCGGGCAGCGAGCCGGGCCATCGCCTCGTGCCCCGCCTTCAGCTCGGCGACGCCCATCCTGGCCTCCCGGAGGACGAAGAAGACGATGTCGAAGGCGTCGGGCGCCTCGCGGGCGAAGCCGAGGAAGGCGTCGACGAGGGCGGCCGCCTGGGCGCGAGGGGTGGCGGCTGCCGCCACCGCCTCCCGGAACCGCCTTTCCAGGACGTCGTACCCCTCGTGCAGCAGCTCGGCGTAGAGCGCCTGCTTGGACGGGAAGTAGAGGTAGAGCGTCCCCGGGGCCAGCTCGGCGGCCGAGGCGATCGCCGGCATGGTCGTCCCCTCGAACCCGTTCTTTTGGAACAGCTTGCGGGCGGCGCGGAGGATCTCGTCCCGCCTCTCCTGCCGTTCCCGCTCTCGCCTCTCCCGGGTCCCCATCGCGTCCCCCTCGCTGCCGAACGTCGATCAGCTACTGAACCTGATTCAATGTGGTGCCGGGAAGACCCGCCGTCAAGGGGGATCGTCGAGACGAACCTGCGCGCCCTCTCCGGATCCCCGCACCCGGGTGCAGCCCCGAGCCCCGACCGGCGACTGGCTACAGCGGCGTGACCGTCCAGCGGGTCCTCGACCCGCCGCTCTGGCCGAGGCCCGAGCCGTTCGACTCCTCGGTGGCCGAGGAGGTGAGGAGGCGGCCGGAGGCGCGGACGAATCGCCGGCTCTCCTTCTGCGAGACCGTGAAGGAGATGAGCATCTTCGAGATCTTGACGTCGAGAGTCCGGTCGAGGGCGACGGGCACGCCGTCGGCGTCGAGGCGGAGCGTCACGACGTCCTCGTAGCGCTTGACCGACTTCCGGTCCTCCTCGTCCATGTCGGGGACGGGGCGGAAGACGACGGTCCGGACGGGCTTTCCGTCGAACGCCTCGGGCCGGTCGGAGACGAGCGTCGCCCCGTCGATGAGGAGCCGGATCGAGGCCGCCGGGTCGACCAGCTCCATCGCCGTCTGCGGGTCGAGGCGGGCGGTCGTCTCCTCCTGCTTCCTCCTCTCGGCCTGCGTCCCGGCCGTCGGGAGCTGCGCCGGCTCCAGGTGGATGGAGAGGCCCGACGCCCCGTGCTCGACCACCGCCTCGCCCTTCTTCTCGGGCCCCTTCGGCTTCTCCTTCTCCGTCTCCTGCCGCGAGATGACGACGCGGGCCTTGACGGGCGAGGCCGTGGAGAGCTTCTCGAGGCCCGCCCGGACGTCGCTCAGGGCGTCGGCCCGGATCGAGAGGGGGGCGAGGACGGCGGTGAGGACGAGGCCGGTCAGGAGGGCGCTGCGTCGCATGCGACGGACGATACGCACGAGCCGTGCCCTCGGGGAGCCCCCGGCCGGGCCGCCGGCGGCCGTCCGGGGCTATCCTGTCCCGAAGACTTGAAGGAGTCGGCCCATGCGAAAGAGCGTGATCGGTCACCCCGCGGCCGCCCCGAGCGCCGACGCGGGCCCCTTCCTCGACCTGGAGCGCCTGGCCCGGGTCGAGGTCAGCTCGGAGGACCCCGCGCACCCCGTCGAGTCGGCTCTCCTGCCCGGACGCTCCGGCGGCTGGCGGGCGGCGGGCCCGGGGCCGCAGCTCGTCCGGATCGTCTTCGACGAGCCCCAGCGGGTGCGGCGCGTCCGCCTCGTCGTCGAGGAGCACCTCGTCGAACGGACGCAGGAGCTCGCCCTCTTCTGGTCCCCCTCGGAGGCCGAGGCGCCGCGCGCGCTCCTGAGGCAGCAGTACACGTTCAGCCCGGGAGGCGCCAAGCGCGAGGTGGAGGACTACGCCTTCGACCTGAACGGGGTGAAGGTCCTCGCGCTCGAGCTCGTCGCCGACATCCGGGGCGGCGGGACGCGCGCCTCGATCGCCTCCCTCCAGGTCGGCTGAGGCCCCCGGCTACCGGAAGTACCCGGCCACGTCCAGGAGGACGTGGGCCGTCCCGCTCGGGCTGTCGCACTGGACCGTGACGCTCCCCGGGATCGGGCCGACGACCGACGCCACGCCGCTGTTGGCGCGCGTCTGGCCGGCGGCGTAGTTCAGGACCGACGTCGGCGGCGTCGGCTCGCCGGTGGCGAAGAGGCGCAGGTGGCCCGCGGTGGCGCTACCGGTCACGGTCAGGTTGTACGCCACCGCGGAAGCGTCCCCGGGGACGCCGCACCGGCCCGCCACCGGGAAGACGCGGCGGGAGCCCCCGCAGGCGAGCGCCGGCCCCCCGTGCGTCCCCGTCTCGCCCCGGGTGTCCAGGACGCGGCAGGGCGGCAGCGTGTGGAAGCTCCCCGGGGGCGGCGTGCCCGGGCCGTCGAGGAGGAACGCGGCCTGGTGGGCCTCGAGCGTCACCTGGGTCACCGGGGTGTAGCTCAGGCTCCCGGGCGCGCTCCCGTCCGACGGCACGAGGCCGCCGCCCATGGGAACCGCCCGGAAGAGGGTCGCCCCCAGGTCCACCGTGCGCGTCGCGGTCCCGGGGTTGACGAGGACCCTGCCGTTCCGGAACCGGCGGACGTAGACCTGCGACGCCGTCGAGAAGAAGCTCCCGATCGTCGCCGGCAACGGGTCGACGGCCGCCCCCAGCGGGACGCCGTACTCCGGGAACCACTCCGGCTCCAGCCCCGTGTCGAGGTTGAGGTACGTCCGCGAGCCTTTGACGAGGAGGTAGCTTCCGAGGACGAACGTCCGCTCGGCGACGTCGGACGGGTCGGGGTACGTCTGGGCGATCAGGACCTTCCCCGCCGAGGCGAGCGGCAGGATCCGGTTCATCTGCAGCTCCCAGTCCGCGGCGTCGAAGTAGCTCCCGCCCCCCCACTCGGCGAAGCCCTCGACCATCCCGCCGTCGAGGTTCGAGAGGTCGGAGGGGTCGCGGCTCGTGATCAGGGCGCCGACGTTCGGCAGCCACTTCCAGCGGCCCGCGAACAGGCCCTGGACGTAGTCGGTGAAGGCGTGCTCGCGCGCGGCCCACTGCGCCTCGAACGCGGGGTCGACGTCGGGGAGACAGGGCGAGAAGTCGCAGCCGCCGAAGTAGTTCGGGACGCTGAAGCTGTCGGCGAAGAGGCCGTCGTCCTCGTTGTCCGTGAGCTGCTGGACGACCTGGGCGCCCCACCAGGCGCGCCAGCCAGGGTCGTCGAGCTCCATCAGGTAGTGCCCCCAGCTGCAGCTGAAGACGCGGGGGCCCCCGTAGTGGAAGAACCAGCTCTCCTGGAGCGCCGCCTCCCCCGGCCACTCCTGGACCCACGAGTCGCCGTGGACGACCTGGATGTAGCTCGCCGTCGGCGCGCAGCCCGAGGGGACGCTGTGGCCGAGCGCCTGCCCGAGCCGGTAGTGGAGGACGAGGAAGCCCGGGTTCACGGCCCGCATCCGGCGCGCGTCGGAGCGGACCAGCTTCTGCGATCCGACGTACCGCGTGGCGGCGAACTCCACCTGCGCCGGCGTCATCCCCCAGGTGGCCAGCTGGTCGTTGAAGACGACGACCCGGTTCGTCGTGTCGGGGAACGCCCGCTGCGCAGGCGCCGCCGGGGCGAGGAGGACGAGGACGACGAGGGCGGCGGCCAGGGCACCGTGTCGCATGGCGAGGGCCCTCCCGGCGGCGACTCTGGCAGATCCGGCCCGGGGGCGCCAGGAGGGGGCCGCCGTCGGCCGGGGCCCGGCCCCGCTGCAGCCTCTCCGCCACGCTCCTTCGCCAAGGCACCGAACGGGAATAGGATGACCGGAGGCAGCTCGTACGAGGCGAACCGGCGATCCGCACCCGGGGGCACGGGGATCGGCGGACCGCCGGCCGCGAGGCCGGAGGGAACCATGGCCGACGAGGAGACGGAACCCGGGCGGTCCGGAGCCAGCGGGCCTGCGGGAACGACCCTGATCGAGCCCCCGATCCTCGCCAGGTCAGCCGCGCCGGAGCGCTCGACGACCGAGTCCGGCACCTCCGGCCCCGACCTCCTGGGGCAGATGGTCGGGAGCATCAAGGTCGTCGAGTACATCGGCAGCGGCGGGTTCGGAGAGGTGTACCGCGGGTACGACGAGAAGCTGGGCCGAAAGGTGGCCTTGAAGTCGCTTCGCGTCGAGCGCATGTGGGATCAGGAGGGGCGGGCCAGGTTCCTGCGCGAGGCGCGGATGCTCTCCCAGCTGGATCACCCCAACATCTGCCGCATCCACGACCTGGTCACCGCCCACGGGCGGGAGTTCCTGGTCCTCGAGCTGCTCTCCGGGGTCAGCCTCGCCCGCCGGATCGAGCAGGGCTGCCCGCGACCGCGGCAGCTGGCGATCGCCGAGCAGGTGGCCCGGGCGCTCGCGGCGGCGCACGAGAAGGGGATCGTGCACCGCGACCTGAAGCCCGACAACGTGATGATCACGGGCGACGACGTCGTCAAGGTCCTCGACTTCGGGGTGGCGAGGCCGTCCGTCCAGCCGGAGACGGTCGAGCTCCGGAGCGACGGGCCGGCCCGGACGCGGCCGAGCGTCGCGGGCTCGGGCGGGGTCTTCGACACCTACGCGCTGGGCCACGACGGGCTCGTGGCGGGGACGCCCTACTACATGAGCCCGGAGCAGGCGCGAGGCGAGCCGGCCAGCCCGGCGAGCGACCTGTACAGCTTCGGCCTGCTGCTCCAGGAGCTGCTGACCGGTCGTCGCCCTCGCGCGGAAGGCCACGACGCCTCGGCCGAGCTCGCGCGTGCCGCGCGCGGCGAGTCGCTGCCCTTCGATGGCGACGACCGGGACCTCGTCACGCTGGTGTCCCGTCTGAAGTCGCTCGCGCCGGCCTCGCGGCCGTCGGCGCTGGACGCGGCGGAGCGGCTGAGCTGGATCGCCGCCAAGCCCCGGCGTCGCAAGCTCCGCCTCCTGGCGGCGGGCGTGGCGGCGGCGCTGGTGGCCACGACGGCGGTGGCGCTCGTCCAGGGGACCCGGGCGAGCCGAGCGGCCGCGCGCGCGGAGCGCGAGGCGGAGACCGCCGAGCAGGTCTCGGAGTTCCTGACGGGCCTCTTCAAGGTGTCCGACCCCGGCGAGGCGACGGGGAGGACGATCACCGCCCGGGAGATCCTGGACCGGGGGGCGAGGAAGGTCGATTCCGAGCTCGCGGGCCAGCCGCTCGTGCAGGCGAGGCTGATGGCGACGATGGGAACCGTCTACGTCGGGCTGGGGCTCTACCGCGACGCGGAGCCGCTCCTGGCCGGCGCGCTCGCGACCCAGGAGAAGGCCCTCGGCCCGGACCACCTGGAGCTGGCCTCCTCGCTCGACTCCCTCGCGGAGCTTCGCTGGAGGCAGGACCGGTTCGCCGAGGCCGAGTCGCTCCACCGGAGGGCGCTCGCGATCCGCGAGAAGGCGCTGAGCCCGGTCCACCCCGACCTGGCCAAGAGCCTCAACGGCCTGGGCATCGTCTACCGGAGGCAGCGGCGGTTCTCCGAGGCCGAGCCGCTCTACCAGCGGGCGCTGGCGATCCGCGAGAAGGCGCTCGGCCCCGACCACCCCGACGTGGCCGAGAGCCTCAACGACCTGGCGATCCTCTACGGGCAGGAGGGCAAGTACGCCCAGGCCGAGCCGCTCCTGGTCCGGGCCCTCGGGATACGCGAGCGGCTGAGCGGCCCCGGTCACGTCGGCGTCGCGTCCTTCGCCAACAACCTGGCGACGCTCTACTGGACCCAGCGGAGGTTCGCGGACGCCGAGCCGCTCTACCGGCGCGCCCTCGCCATCCGGGTCGGCGCGCTCGGCACGGAGCACCCGCAGGTGGCCCTCAGCACGAGCAACCTGGCGGCCCTCTACCTGCAGCAGGGGCGGTACGCGGAGGCGCTGCCGCTCTACCGGGAAGCCGCACGGATCTGGGAGAAGGCCGTCGGACCCCGCAGCCGCGAGCTCGCCGGCTCCCTGATGGGCGCGGCCGCCTGCCTTCTGAACGTGCGCGCCCTCGACGACGCCCGGAGCACGTGCGACCGGAGCCTCGGGATCGTGCGGGAGCTGGCGGCGACGGCGCCGAAGGACAGGGACGCCCGCTCCCGGATCGGGCGCACCCTCCTCGTGAGGGGGCGGATCGAGGCCGCCATGGGTCAGAGAGACCTGGCGCGGACCACGTGGCTGGAGGCCGTCGGCGTCCTGGAGCCGCTCGCCAGGGAAGAGCGATCCAAGGACGACCAGAGCGCCTACGCCCAGGCCCTGCTCTGCCTGGGGAGGGTGGAGGAAGCCAGGCCCGTCGCCGCGAAGCTCCTGAAGAGCGGCTACAAGCACCGCGAGCTCCTCGCGCTCTGTCGCGAGCACGGCCTCCTGCCGCCGCAAGGCGATTCCCTGTCGCCGATCCCGTGACCGGCGTCGTGGCGGCGGACGCCGGCGTGCTTTCGAGACTTGGTGGAGCGGAACGGGATCGAACACGCCCGACCCGGTGCGCTCTGCGCACCCTCGCTCCGCTCGGGGGGTCGGGCGTATTCCCGACGGCCGTGTATGCGGGGGCGTTCCCCCGCACCCCCCGAGGTCGACGGTTCAGATCCCGTTCAGCAAGCGGCTAAGAAATGAAAACGCCGGCGGTGGCCGGCGTGCTTTCGATACTTGGTGGAGCATTCTGACCAAGTATGGAACTCGGATCCGGGCTGGCGGGACCGGCCGAGACGCGCCATCTCGTTGAGAACATGTGGCTTCCACACCATCCCCCTTGGACATCGGGTCGCAGCTCGCGCGTACGATCCCAAGTAGGAGCCACGCTCTACTCGGAGGATCTACGCCGAAGCTCGTCCCCATGGACTCGCCCGACCACGCCTCTCCGACCGACCTCGAGACCCGGGCGCTCGCCGCCGTGATGGGGACCCGCGACCTCGACGGCCTGTCCATGAGCGCCCTGCGCAAGGCCAACCAGCGGTTCGGGGCCGCCCTCCTGCCCCAGGTCGCCGTGCTTCGGCGCTCCACCGACCCACCCTCCCCGGGAGCCGTGCGGCCAGACGGTCGGGCAGCCGGCTGATCGTCGTCCGAACCAGCTGGCAGTACAGGCGAGTGACCCGCATCCCCGGGGCGTACTCTCCCTCCCCGTGTCGCTCTCCGACGGTCTTTCGGTCCGCGCCGTCTGCGCCGCGGCCCGGCTCGGCCCCCTCGACCTCGCCGCCCTGCGCGCCCTGCGACGCGCGACCCAGCTCTTCTCGGTGCTGCTGGGCCTCCGGCTCGGGCAGCTACGCGAGTCGCTCGGCTCTCCCGTGCGCGCCGAGGCCCGGATCCTCGAGCTGACCTTCCAGCTCGACCTCGCCTGGCAGGCGGCCGACCTCCTCGCCGCGCGGCTGGGGAAGCTCCCGGAGCACCGCCGCCCGCAGTACACGCCGGAGCAGCGATTCGCGGTGCTTCGGGTGAAGGACGCTCTCCTCCTCTCCGCGGACGAGACCGCTCGGCGCTTCGCGCTCTCGGCCTCGACGATCCACCGCTGGGCCGCCGAGGAGCGGCGCCGCCCGGGCGAGTCGCGCATCGGGTCGCTCTTCCGCCCTGTCCCGCCCGTGCGGCGGTACGCCGACGTCGTCCGGCACCTCGTCGAGCACTTGTCGCGGCTGGGGCTGGGCGGCGCCGGCCGAGTCGCCCACGAGATGGCCAGGTTCGGCTGGAGGGTCTCGAAGCGTACCGTGGCCCGGTACCGCAGCGAGACGCCCGCAGCTCGTCCTTCCCCGCCGCTCGTGCCCACCGGCCCGATACCCCGCCAGGGCGCCGCGCCCGTCCGGGCGTCGAGGCCTCTGGAGAAGGTCGTCGTCGACGTGACGGTCGTCCGCTCGCTCTTCGGCCTCGTCTCTTTCCGGCTGGCTCTCGTCCTGGACGTCTTCTCGCGGTTCCCGCTCGCCTTCCGGCTCTTCCGCTCCGAGCCTTCCGCGCTCGAGATGGCCGACCTCCTGTCCGTCGCCCGCCGACACGGTCCGATCCGCGTCCTCGTCTCGGACCACGGCGCCGCGTTCACGGCCGGGCTGTTCCGCTCCGCGGTGCGGACGCTCGGCATCGAGCACCGGTTCGGCGCGATCGGGTCCCCGCGCTCCACCGCTCTGGTGGAGCGCCTCTGGAGGACGCTGAAGGACTCCCTCGCGCTCCCGCTCGTCAAGCCGCTGGCTCTTCGCGACCTCGAGCGGCGCGTCGGCCTGGGCCTACAGCACTACGCGTTCTTCCGCCCGCACCAGGCGCTCCGGGGCGCCACGCCGGCCGAGGTCTTCCTCCATCTCCCGCCCGCGCACCTCCACGCGGTGCCGCCCCCGCGCGGCCGGCCCGGCGAGATCGTCGCGTTCCCCAGCTACCGGGTCGACCACCTCGACGCCGAGAGGCGGCTGCCAGTGGTCAGGAGGCTGGCGGCGTAACAGCCCACGGCCGGGATCTCCCGCCGTGCGGCGGGAGTCTCCGCTCTCGGCTCTCCGGACACCACGTCTCGCGGTAGGCCGTAGGCGCCAGACCGCCTTCCTCACCCGCCCCGAGTCTGCCCTGGCCACTTCCGAGCGAATCCCAAGGGACCGAATCGCACCTGCTTGAGCGCCCGGGTCTCGAAGCTGCAACGCTGTCGCGCAAACCCGCTCCCACTGCGGTCCCCCTACGGCCCGGCAACCGCCAGAAACCCGCTCGCAAGGCCCATTGGCACCATACAGCGGCGCGCGTCATCCAGTCGAGAGGTTCGGATCAGAGGTCGCGGGAGTGGCGCGAGACGAGAGCACGGAGCTTCTTCAGCGCTCGTCTCGCCGTGCGAAGGGCGGCGGTGACGTCCTTCGAGGGCCGGGCGTCCGCCTGCGAATCGCGCGTGAGCTGCGCGGCGCTCGCGGCCGCCTTCTCGATCGCCGCCTCGGCCTTCTCGATCTCGAGGGTCAGGTCCCGCGAGTGGCGCGTCACTCGTGCCGCCACCGACCCGGCAGTCCGCTTCTTCGTTACCATCTTCGCCTCCGCCACGGAAGAGGATAGCGAGGGGCTACGTCCTGTAGCGTAGCTCTGCTGCTCGGCACGGCTCCCTCTTCAGCCCTCGCCGACTTCGATCTGCGCGATGAACACCGTGAGGTCGGTGTCGAGCTCCGCGGTGTCCACGTCGATGTCGAAAAACTGCTGGGCACCCGCAGCCCTCAGCAGCGAGGCGGCAAAGGCATCGAGGGCCGGGTCGGTGGCCGCCCCGAGGACGAAGGAGAACTCGCCGACGTTCACGAGGAGCCAGCTTCGCGCCAGATCGTGGAGGTCTCGCATGAAGACGGATCGCGCCAAGAAAGGAGCCGAAATGCCGAGCCAGGGCCAGGGCCCGCCAGGGTGATGACGGTAGAACCGGTGCAGTTCGTGGAAGAGCTCGATCGCGTTAGGAGGGAAGATCGCGGAGCTCCAGGGAAGCCACGGCGGCCCACCGGTCGCGGTCCCGGCGGTCGCCTGCCCGGAAGCCACTTCGGGCACCGAAAGGGCGTCTGCCTTCAAGCTCGATCCGCCCCGGCTGAGGTCGGCAAGGAGGGGCGCCGTGATCAGGGTCATCTCGCCAGGTTCCTGAAAGAGGCCAAACGCTCCGAGAGTCCCGCCAATGTTCCGGAATACCACATCGCTCCGTCCCCTGAAGAGGCCTCTGCTGCCGGAGAAGACCGGGAAGTTCTTCAGAAGATAGAGCTGACCCTGGTCGATCTGCCACCCGCCGTTCTTCGCGACCTTGTTCTGCACGAGACAGACCCGCTGGAGTAGGCGGCGGCGCTTCCGCGTGACGACTGTGATGAAGACGGAGTCGGCGAGCTCCTTGGTGATCGGCCGCCCCTGGTGGTTGAACTCCACGTACGAGCGCGTGCCGTGGATCTTCTTCGTGTGAAGACTCACCCCACCGTAGTGCATTCCGTTGACGGCATCCACGAGGCGGGTGACGAGCGCCACTTCCTTTTCGTTATGCGCGTAGCCCTGATCGAGCGCGCCGTACATCTTCTGCGCCACGTCGTTCTGAAATTTGAAGAAGCCGTCGTCAGCAAGCAGCTTCGAGAAGAATGGAAGCACGTTCTCCATGATCCTCTCCTTCACGGTGAGCCGCGCGGCGGCCAGCGCTCCGGCACAGGCCGTGCCCGGCGGCCCACGGCGGGGGTCACGGCGTCGTAGTCGGCGAGGGCGGCGCAGTCGAAGTCCGGCGACTCCGGTCCCATCGACGGCGGCGTTGAAGACAGCCGAGGGGGCCTCCCGTCTCCAAAGCTGTAACCTTAATGTCTGACCCCACCTCCTGGACTGCGCCGGGAGGCTGGCCTTCTCATCTCATCTGACCCCAACCTCCTTGTTTCCTGACAGTGCCAAACCTTTAACCCGGCCCTGACCCTTGGGGCCCCTGTTCGTGGCGTCCATCTCGCCGCCTTTGAGCAACACGCTTCGCCAGGAACAGCAGCCACCTCAGTGTAAGAACCAAGAAGAGCGCGAAGCCAAGCTGGAGAAACGACAGGAAGGCCGCGAGCTTGCTCTCCTGCGAATCCTCGTAGTGGCCCGACTTCAGCCCATACAGCCACCAAAGGCCTGCTATCAGCAGTGCACCGAGAATCCACCGGCCGAGTCGACGTGGGACCGCCGTATCGAGCATTTACGATCTCCTCGCGCGTTGGCCCGGCTAGAACGGCCACGGACGCGGGCGCGTCCCCGGTGTTGGAGCAGGCTTCGGCGTCCCCTTGGGAAGTGGCACTGCCGGAAGAGGCGGCTTTCCGCATGCCTCAAGCCACTTTCGACAACTCGGCAGGTTGTTGCAGACCCGCTGCTTGAAATCCTCGACTCCCCCGACTCCCACCGCTTGGAAGTAGGGGAGCCACTCCTCAGGCTCATGCTCCCTGAAGAAGCAGTCCCACCTCTCCTTGCAGTCCGTTCTGGCGCGGTCACAGACGATGTGCCAGTAAACGCATGTCGGCCCCGGAAGTTTCCCAAGCCCAGAAGGATCGCCGCGGGAGACCGGATCTCCATCGACATAGGCGTAGTCGAGTAGGAATACTGGCGCTGTGAGCGCAGCCTGAACTCCCGGCGCCGATCGTATGTTCTCCATTGCGCTGACGCGTCGGATCGGATCTTCCTGGGAGAAGAAAAAGGGATCCGCCGTGAGTTCGGTGCTGCGCGAGGCGGAAGCTCGGTGTGGTGAGCCGCTTACGTCGCCGAGGACCTCGGTGTGGGTGGCGGC
>RHKY01000059.1 GCA_008363385.1 Acidobacteriota bacterium
GGCCGCCGCCGGCTCAGCCGCGGCCGTCGCCGGGGCCGCCTCGGCTCCGGTCGCGGGGGCCGGGGCCGCCTCCGTTGCGGGGGCCGGCGCCGGCGCGGCGGGGGACGCCTGTTCACCGGTCTGTGCGGGGGCCGCGAGCGCCAGGAGCAGCAGCGGCAGGAAGGCGAGCGTCGCGAGGCGGGCCTTCATCGGTCCTCCTTCTGGGCGGACGCGAAGGTAGCCCTGCCCTCGCCGTCCGTCAAGGCGAGGCGGACCCCTCGTGCGGGGCCGCCGAGCCCCCGCGCTCCGTAGAATCACGCCTCGTGCGCCTCCGACTCGAGTCCGCCGTCTTCCTCTCCGGCGCTGCCCTGATGGGCCTCGAGATCGCGGGGAGCCGCGTCCTGGCCCCGGCCTTCGGGACGTCGGTCTTCGTCTGGGGCGCGCTCATCACGACCTTCCTCGCGTCGCTCGCGCTCGGCTACGCCGCGGGGGGCCGCCTCGCCGACGCCCGCCCGGACCCGCGCGTCCTGTCGAACGTCCTCGCCGGTGGCGCGCTCCTCCTCTGGCTCCTCTTCCTCCGCCCGGAGCCGCTCCTCGACCTGGCGGGGCGGCTGCCGGTCCCCGACCGCTTCCGCTCGCTCGCGGCGGCGCTCCTCCTCTTCTCGGCCCCGAGCGTCCTGATGGGGGCCGTCACGCCGTTCGCGGTCCGGCTCTCGGCGCGCGACGTGAGCTCGGTGGGCACCTCGGCGGGGAGGCTCTCGGCGATCTCGACCGCGGGCTCGATCCTCGGCACGTTCGCGATGACGTTCTTCCTCCTGCCGGCCCTCCCGCTGGCCCCGATCCTCTTCGGGCTGGGCGCCACGCTCGCCGTCTCCGCGCTCCTCCTCCTGCCCCGCCCGGGGTGGCTCCGCACCGCCGCCGTCCTCGCGGCCGGCGTGGGGGCGGGGACCTTCTACCTCGTCGCGCCTCCCGAGCCTTCCTCTCCCCTGCCGGGCGGGAAGGTGGTCCTGCAGAAGGAGACGGCCTACCACCGGATCCGGGTGGTGGACCAGGGCTGGCGCCGGGCGCTCTACTTCGACAACCGGCTCCAGGGGTTCGTCCCGCTCGCGGGCGGCGACAACCGGGAGCGGACGTACCACGACGGCTTCCTCCTGACGCTCGCCCTCGGACCCTCCCGCCCGTCGAGCGTCGTGACGATCGGCCTCGGCGCGGGCGTGACGGCGGGCTTCCTCGGCCGCCACCTCCCCGAGGTGGAGAGCGTGACCATCGAGATCGACCCGGAGGTGGTCCGCGTGGCCGAGAGCCACTTCGGGTTCCGCGTCGACGGGAACGACCGGGTCCTGGTCGGCGACGGCCGGCGGGAGCTGGCGCGCGCGGTGGACCGGACCGACGTGATCCTGGAGGACGCCTTCTTCGCCGACTCGATCCCGTTCCACCTGATGACGCGGCAGTTCTACGAGCTCTGCCGGGGGAAGCTCTCGGCGAACGGGGCGCTCGCCGCCAACTTCGGCGGGCTCCTGACCGGCGAGGGAAACGCCCTGTTCTGGAGCGCCTACCGCACGATGCGAGAGGTCTTCCCGCGCGTCTACGTCTTCTGCCGGGAGCTCCGCGAGGGGAAGGCCGTGTTCGCGGGCCCCGCGATCCTCGTCGCGACGATGTCCCCGGAGCGGCGGAGCCGCGACGAGGTCCAGGAGGCGGCCGAGCGCCTCTCGCGGGAGCTGGGCCGGCCGCAGGTCGCCGAGTGGGCGGCGTTCCTCTACGACGGCGAGATCCGGGGCGAAGGCCTGCCCGTCCTCACGGACGCCTTCAGCCCGACGGACGCCCTCCAGCACTTCCGGCGCTACTGAGGAGGGCTCGCGGCGTCAGCCGGCCGGGGGGAGAGGTCCCCGGCCCGGCGTCCGCCCGAGGGCCAGCGCGGCGGCCAGGTCCTCGGCCAGGAGCTGGGCGTCGGCCAGGACGGCGACGCGGTCCTGCTCCGGGACGGCGTCGGCGAACCCCGGCTCGTCGAGGCGCCGCCGGACGTCGGCCAGCCGCGAGACGGCGTCGGCGAGGCGTGCCCCGACCTCGTCCCCGCGAGCCTCCAGGAGCGCCTCGCCGATCAGCGACGCCACCGAGACCGCGGACTTGCGGGCCTCCCGGCCGCCGGGCCAGGCGCCGGGCGGCGCCTCCTCGACGGCCACGCAGACGCCGTGCGCCAGCGCCATCCCGCGCCGCCAGAGGGGGAGGGATCTCTCGTCTCGAGGCAACTCCGAACGCTCCGGTGACCCGTAGCTTATACGCAGGACCCCCCCGGGACGTTCCCCGGTCGAAGGGGGCCGGTGCTACGCTTCGCGTCATTGACGGGGAGCCGGCCCGCGGGCGTCGGCCTCCCGGCCGAGAGGGGGCTCGATGCGGCGGAAGGCCACGGTCGTCGGGGAGAACGACTGCGAGGCGGCCGCCGGCTCCGGGCCCCGGCCGGCGGGCCCCGCCTCCCCCCCCGCAGCGGAGCGTCCCGCCGCGAACCGCAGCCGAAGCGAGCAGCTCTTTCCCCTCGCGGCCCGTCCCCGCGGGGAGCACGGCGTCCGGGCCCTGACCGTCGGCGTCCCGGCCGTCCTCGGTCCGCCGACGGCCTGTCCGAGCTTCGCGAGAGGCTCACCTTCCGATCGAGAGGAGAGATGAGCGCCATCCCCATGGCACGTCCGATGGAAGCCACCGTCGGCAAGAAGGTCCTCGTCGCCGTGACGGGAGTCGTCCTCTACGGGTTCGTCTTCGTCCACATGCTGGGGAACCTCCAGCTCTACGAGGGGCCCGAGAAGCTCAACGCCTACGCGCGCCTCCTGCGGATCGAGCCGGCCCTCCTGTGGGCCGCCCGGCTCGTCCTCCTGGGCTCCGTCGGGGTCCACGCGTTCCTGGCCCTGCAGCTCTGGCTGCGGAACCGCGCGGCCCGCCCGTCGGGTTACGTCAAGCAGCGGTACGTCCGGGCGGACGTCTTCTCGCGCTCGATGATCCTGTCGGGTCCGTTCCTGGGGCTCTTCATCGTCTACCACCTCCTCCACCTGACGGTGGGCTCGGCGCACCCGAGCTTCGACCCCGAGGACGTCTACGCCAACGTCGTGGCCGGCTTCTCGGTCCCGGTCGTGTCGATCGTCTACGTCCTGGCGATGCTGGCCCTCGGCTTCCACCTCTTCCACGGCGGCTTCAGCCTGCTTCAGACGCTCGGCCTGAGGACGCCCCGCTGGGAGCCGCTCCAGAAGAAGGCGCTGGCGGCGATCGCGGTCCTGATCGTCGTCGTGAACTGCTCCTTCCCGATCGCCGTCCTGACCGGCTTCGTCCGGGCGACCCCGCCCGCGGCCGCGACGACGGCGCCCGGCGGCGCCATCGGCGTGGAGAGGTGAGGGGGACGACATGGATCTGAAGTCGAAGTGCCCGACCGGTCCCATCGACACGCAGTGGTCCCGGCACATCCAGGACCTGAAGCTCGTCAACCCGGCCAACAAGCGGAAGTACAAGGTCCTCGTCGTCGGCTCGGGCCTGGCCGGCGCCTCGGCGGCGGCCTCGCTGGCCGAGCTCGGCTACGGCGTCGAGTGCTTCTGCTACCAGGACAGCGCGCGGCGCGCCCACTCCATCGCCGCGCAGGGGGGCATCAACGCCGCCAAGAACTACCAGAACGACGGCGACAGCGTCTGGCGCCTCTTCTACGACACGGTCAAGGGGGGCGACTTCCGGGCGCGCGAGTCGAACGTCTACCGGCTGGCCGAGGTGAGCGCCGAGATCATCGACCAGTGCGTGGCGCAGGGGGTTCCCTTCGCCCGCGAGTACGGCGGCACGCTCGCGAACCGCTCGTTCGGCGGGGCCCTCGTCTCGCGCACCTTCTACGCGCGCGGGCAGACGGGGCAGCAGCTGCTGCTGGGCGCCTACCAGGCGCTGTCGCGGCAGATCGGCCTCGGCAAGGTGAAGATGTTCCCGCGCACCGAGATGCTCGAGCTCGTCGTCGTCGACGGGCAGGCGCGCGGCATCGTCACCCGCGACATGGTGACCGGCAAGATCGAGAGCCACGCCGGAGACGCGGTCCTCCTCTGCACCGGCGGCTACGGCAACGTCTTCTACCTCTCGACGAACGCCAAGGGGTGCAACGCCACGGCCATCTGGCGCGCCTACCGCAAGGGCGCCCTCTTCGCCAACCCCTGCTACACGCAGATCCACCCGACCTGCATCCCGCAGCACGGGGACTACCAGTCGAAGCTGACCCTGATGTCCGAGTCGCTCCGCAACGACGGCCGGATCTGGGTGCCGCTGAAGAAGGGGGAGACCCGCCCGCCCGGCCAGATCCCCGAGGAGGAGCGCGACTACTACCTCGAGCGGAAGTACCCGAGCTACGGGAACCTCGCCCCCCGCGACATCTCCTCCCGCGCCGCCAAGCAGGTCTGCGACGAGGGGCGGGGCGTCGGCTCGACGGGCCAGGGCGTCTACCTCGACTTCGCCGAGTCGATCGGGCGCCTCGGCGAGGACGTCATCCGCGGCCGCTACGGCAACCTCTTCGAGATGTACGAGCGGATCACCGACGAGAACCCGTACCAGGTCCCGATGCGGATCTACCCGGCCGTCCACTACACGATGGGCGGGCTGTGGGTCGACTACAACCTGATGTCCAACCTCCCGGGGCTCCACGTCCTGGGCGAGGCGAACTTCTCCGACCACGGCGCCAACCGCCTCGGCGCCAGCGCCCTGATGCAGGGGCTGGCCGACGGCTACTTCGTGATCCCGTACACCATCGGCGACTGGCTCGTGAACGGCAAGCCGAAGAAGCTCGACGCCTCGCACCCGGAGTTCAAGAAGGCCGAAGCCGAGGTGGCCGACCGGATGAAGAAGCTCCTCTCGATCAAGGGGAAGAGGACCGTCGACTCCCTCCACAAGGAGCTGGGGAAGGTGATGTGGGAGAAGTGCGGCATGGGCCGCAACGAGGCGGGCCTGAAGGAGGCGCTGGCGAAGATCCCGGGGATCCGCGAGGAGTTCTGGAGGAACGTCAACGTCCTCGGCGGCGGCGAGGAGCTGAACGTCTCGCTCGAGAAGGCCGGCCGCGTGGCCGACTTCATGGAGCTGGCCGAGCTCCTCTGCCTCGACGCCTTGGAGCGCGACGAGTCGTGCGGCGGCCACTTCCGCGAGGAGCACCAGACGCCCGAAGGCGAGGCGGTGCGGAACGACGAGAAGTTCTGCCACGTCGCCGCGTGGGAGTGGACGGGCGAGGGGAAGAAGCCCGTCCGCCACGTGGAGCCCCTGGAGTTCGAGTTCGTCCACCTGGCGACGAGGAGCTACAAGTAATGAGCGGCGGCAAGGACATCCACGTCACCCTCCAGGTCTGGCGGCAGAAGGACTCGCGTTCCGAGGGCCGCATGGTCCCGTACGACGCGCCGGGCATCTCCACCGAGATGTCGTTCCTGGAGATGCTCGACGTCGTCAACGAGCGGCTCGCGGAGAAGGGCGAGGAGCCGATCGCCTTCGACCACGACTGCCGCGAGGGGATCTGCGGCACGTGCAGCCTTGTCATCAACGGGGTTCCCCACGGCCCGAGGAGCGCCACGACGACCTGCCAGCTGCACATGCGGACCTTCCGCGACGGCGAGGCGATCACCGTCGAGCCGTGGCGGGCGAAGGCGTTCCCGATCCTGAAGGACCTCGTCGTCGACCGCGGCGCGTTCGACCGGATCATCGCCGCCGGCGGCTTCGTCTCCGTGAACACGGGGGGTACCCCGGACGGCAACGCGATCCCGATCCCGAAGGAGGCGGCGGAGCTGGCGATGGACGCGGCGTCGTGCATCGGGTGCGGCGCCTGCGCCGCGGCCTGCCCGAACGCCTCGGCGATGCTCTTCGTCTCCGCCAAGGTCGCTCAGCTCTCGCTCCTGCCGCAGGGGCATCCCGAGCGGAAGGAGCGGGTCCTCTCCATGGTCGCGCAGATGGACGCCGAAGGCTTCGGCGGCTGCACGAACATGGGCGAGTGCGAGGCCGCGTGCCCGAAGGAGATCAAGCTCGAGGTGATCGCGAGGCTGAACCGCGAGTTCCTCGGCGCCGCCCTGACGAAGCGCCCGAAAGGCGCCGAGAAGGGGGGCACGGGCTGAGCGGCGCGTCCCCGAGGGGCAGGGGCGGAGCCGCCTCCGCCCCTCCGGAGGCCGGGCGGAGCGGGCGGCCGGGCGAGGTCCGGCCGCCCGTCCCCGTCTCCGGCGGTCGCCGGCGGGCCTCCGCCGCGGTGTGGGCGGTGACGGCGGCCGTCGTCCTCGTCCACGCGTGGCTCGTGACGTACGGGACCTGGAGGTTCCTCGAGCCGGAGGTGCGGGGCGAGGCGTACGACTCGCTCGGGGTCCAGCTGTCGCGAGGCGAGGCGTGGGTGGACGAGGGGACGATCGGCTGGGAAGGGTTCCGGATCGCCGAACGGACGTACGCCTACTTCGGCCCGTTCCCCGCGCTCCTCCGCGCCCTGCCGAACGTCCTCCTGCCAGGCGCCTACGGGCGCTGGTCGCGGCTCTCCTGTCTCCTCGCGTCGCTCCTGACGCTCCTGGCCGCGTCCGCCCTGGCGCGAGACGCCCTCGAGAAGGCCGGCGTCCGCGGCGCCGGGGCGCGTGCGGCCCTCCGTTCGGCCGTCGTCGCGGGCGTGGGCCTCGGGAGCCCCCTCCTCTACCTCGTCTCGTGCGGGCGGATCTACCACGAGGCGATCCTCTGGGGACTCTGCGGCGGCCTGTTCACGCTGCTCGGCGCCCTGCGGACGCTCGAGTCCGCCCCGGGGCGCGACGCGGGGCCGCTCCTCCTCCTCTCGTGCGGATTCGCCGTGGCGCTCCTGTCGCGGCTGACCTTCGGCCTGCCCGGCGCGATCGCGCTGGCGGTCCTGGTGCCCAGGAGCCTCGTGCGTCGGGCCCGCCTCGCCGGAGCCGCCCAGGGGCGGTCGCGGGCGGTCGCCGGGGCGCTCCTGGCCGCCCTGCCGGCAGCCGCGGCCGCCGGCTACCAGCTCTGGTACGACCACGCCCGCTTCGGCTCGGTCTGGGAGACGCTGCCGCTGTCGGCCTCGTACGTCCCGGTCGACGAGCTGGGGGGGGTCTTCAACCCCGGCCGCGTCCGCGACACCGTGTCGGCCTACCTGGGCGCGCGGGGGGCGGTCTCGCCGGTGCCCCCCTTCTTCGAGCTGAAGAGGGTCCGCTACGTCCGAAAGGAGCTCTTCTTCGACTGGCGCGAGGAGGTGATCTCGCTCCCCCTGTCGGCGCCCTGGCTCGTGGTGGGGGCGATCGCGGGTCTCCTCTCCCTGCGCCGACAGCCGTCCCGCGCCTGGGCGGTCCTCCTGTCCGCGGCGTTCCTCGCTCCCGCCGTCCCGATCCTGACCTTCTACTTCGTGACCCAGCGTTACGCGGCCGAGCTCGTCCCCGGGCTCCTCCTCCTCCTCCTCCTCGCCCTTCGCGTCCCCGGGGGGCCGCTGGCGCGAGGCGCCGTCGCTGCGTCGCTCGGCGCGCTCGTCCTCCTCTCCTCCGTCGTCACGACCGCGAGCACCCTCCACTGGAACCTCGTCTACAACGGCGACGTCCCGGTCGAGTACAAGGAGCGGCTCGGCCGGCTGCTCGGGCCGGACGAGCCCGTCCTGCCCGGACGTGGCAAGCGCGTGCCGCTGACGACGCTGCCGCTGCTGTCGGAGACCGCGGGCTTCAAGCCGCTCGGGAGGGACCGGACGGTGGAGGGCGATCCGATCCGGTTCCGCGGCCGGGTCGTGCGCTGGGGGATCGGGATGCACGCGGAGGCGACCGCGACGTGGCCGGTGCCCGAGGGCACCGAGGCGCTGGAAGCCCTCGTGGGGCTCCCGGACCAGGTGAACCGGTGCGACCTCGGCTCGGTCGTCTTCGAGGCGCTCGACGACCGGGGGACCGTGCTCTACCGGAGCGAGGTGGTCCGCGTCCGCGAGCTGCCGGTCCCGGTGCGGATCCCGCTCCGCGGGACGCGGACACTGACGCTCGCCGTCCGCGACGCGGGCGACGGCATCGACTGCGACCACGGCAGCTGGGGACGCGCGGCGTTCGTCCTTCGGTGAGGAGGTCGAGCCTCGGCGCCGGGGCGCGCCCTGGCCCGCCGGGGTGAGCCTCCGGACGTCGTCGTCGGCCCGCCCCCGGAGAACGTCTCTTGCGCTCGGGTCTGGGAGAGGGCCCCGGGGCCCCGGAGCTCAGTTCCCGGCGGACGCCGCGGAGGTGGTCTCCTCCCCGCCGGTCACGAACGAGGCGAGGGCCCAGTTCGCGTGGTCGCAGTCACGCCCGTTTCCTCCCTCGGAGGCTACGAGGGTCAGGCTGCGGACGCCCGCGAGGGGAACCGCGACGTCCACCGGAGAGGCGGAGAGCGCCAGGGAGGGCAGGGAGAAGAGGATGTTGCCGTCCTGGTCCTTGACGAAGAAGCCTGCTCGCGCCTGGGGACAGCTGCTCGCGCCGGGGCCGAGGCCGACGCGGGCCTGGAACCGGACCGCGCCCTCCGGCACGGCAAACGTCATCGAGCACCGCGAGTGCATGCCGATCCCCTTCTGGTACCTCGTCCCGGCGACCTCGAGGGGCGACCCGTCCCACGTCGCGTCCATGCGGGGCGGCGCCAGCTCGGATTCGGTCTGGACCGGCGAGAGGTCCGAGAGGAACACGAGCCGGCCGGGCCGTGTCTCGAGCCGAGGAGCGGGCACGGGCCGGACGACCTGTTCGCCGGCCGGCGCCGAGGGACGTGAAACGAGCACGAAAGGCGCCTCGGCCGTCCCGACCGGCGTCACGTCCTGGCCGGCCTTCTTCAGCGACGCGAGGGCGGCCGGGAACTCGTCGAGGGGACCGAGCAGCATGGGAGCGGCCTGCAGGACGGCCGCGAGCTCTTCGGCCGCTCGGGTCCCGTCCTCCTGGCTCCCCTCGCGCAGGAGGGTCACGACTCGCTCGGCGACGAGCGAGGGTGTGCCAGGGTCCGGGTTCCCCGTCCGGAGCCGGGCCTGCCGTTGCCTCTCGAGGATCTGGAGTCGGATCAGCCCGACGACGCTGTGGTCGGCCGCGACCGCGAGCATGACCGGGCGGCTCGCGCGCTCGACGGCGACGCTCAACGAAGAAGCCAGGGGCTGGACGTCGGGCCTCTCGAAGACGTGGAGCGGCCGGTAGACGTGAGGAACCCCCGCGAGAGCGAGGACGATCGCCGCGGCGACGCCGGCCGGCCTCGGGAGCCGCCGGCAGAGATCGACCGCGCCATCCGCGGCCCAGAGACCGATCGGGACGACGAGAAGACAGAGGCGATGGGCATCGACGCGAGTCGTCAGGAGGAGCGGGGCCGTCAGGGCCGCCGTCAGACCCAGGGGGATCAGAGTTCGGGGCCGTCGTGGATGCCGGAGGGACCGCGCGAGCCCCCAGAGCGCGGGAACGAGGAGCGGCAGGGGCAGGAAGGGGAGGCGGGGAGGGTCGGACCCGAGGAGGTCCACGGGCGTGGCCGGCTTCCAGCTGGGCTCGATGGCCCGCAGCAGCTCCGGCACGCGCGAGACGGCGACGTTCCTCGCGATCGCGAGCTTCTCGCGCGGCGTCAGGCTGCCCGGCTCGACCGGGCGGCCGAGGTACGACGCTACGTAGTCGCGCTCTTCGAGGAAGTTGAGGAGCTGCTCTCCTCGGGCGTGGAGGAAACGGGATGAGCGCCCCGCCACGACCTGCGCCCCCCAGAATCCCCCGAGGAGGAGGACGAGCACCCCCAGGGCCTGGAACCTCCTTTTCCGGACCTCGGGCCGGCCGAGAAGGGCTCCCGCCGGCAGGAAGAGGACGAGGAAGAGCACCGCGAGGCGGCCCGGGGCGTAGTGAAGGGTCGCCATGGCGAGGGCGGCCCCCAGGACGGCCGCCCGTCGAAGGAGGCGTTCCGTGGCCTCGAGAAAGAGGATCGCGAGCCCGGCCGCGATCAGGACCGTCAAGGTCGTCGCGGCCAGAGAGGTGCCGTAGCGCCCGTAGAAGAGCACTGCGGGACTGAGCGCGAGCGCGCTCGCGAAGGCGATGGCCCCGCCCCTTCCGAGGAGCTTCCGACCGAGGATCGCCGCGGCGAGGAGCGTCAGGAGCGCCGCTCCGACGGATGGTAGGCGAAGCAGCGCGGCGTCGAAACCACCCGCCGTCACGAGGGCGTATGCGGGGGCACCGTAGAGCGGGCTCCAGTCCCCCTTGCTGACGAGACCGTCGTCCCACGTCAGCGTCCGGAGGAAGAACCCCAAGGGGCTCTCCCGAGCCAGGAACGACGACTCGAGCCCGTCGAGAACGGCCGGTTCCCAGACCAGGAGGGCTCCCGCGTAGGTCCGGAGGTTGACGAGGAGAAAGGCCCCGACCAGGAGGAGGAGCAGGCCCACCAGGGCTTCCTCCACCGATCCCCACCGGGAGGGAGATCCCGCCGGAGGAGCCGCTTCCTCCGGTTCGTCTCGCCGCCCATCGGCTGTCATTGGAGCCGCGCGAGCTGTCTCCATTCAATCTCGGACGTCGCGGCCGACCTCGCGGACGACGCTCGAGTCGCCCGCGGGGAGCCCCGGTACCGGCGGCGGCGGAGACTCGAACCGTCCCGGCGATCGCTCGGCGCGGACGTCGTCCGTCGGCCGCTCGTCCGTCGGGCGGAGGCTCAGGGGCGAGTCGGCGGGGCGCCGAGGTCCGGGCCCCACCCTCACGAGGAAGAGCGGCGCGAGCCCGAGTTGCGCGGCGGCGACGATCCCGGCCACTCGCCTGGGGACGAATCGGCGCATTCGTGGAGCTTAAGTCAAGACAGGGGCGGCTTCCCCTATCCCACGGCTCGTCGACCTCCATCGCGAGGACCTGTCCCTCCCCGGGGTTCCAGCCTCCGCCCGCGCATACCGCCCGCGACGGGCGTCCTCCGCAAGCCGATCCGGAATCGCTCCGCGGGGGGAGGGACGACGGGGATCAGGGGCCCCGTCGTCGCCGCTTCGATCGCGCAGCGCGCTGACGACGGCGAGCTGGACCCGGGCGGCGGTCCTCCCCCCGAACCTAGTCATAGACTCCATCCAGGAACCACTCGCCGTTGGAACTCTCGCGGTAGACGCGGTAGAGCCCCCCCTTCTCCAGCTCCACGTCCCAGTACTCGCGCGCGGCGGGGGCCTCGGTCCACCAGCCTTCCTCCAGCGCCCAGGGGCCCGAGGCGACGCGGACCTTCCCCTGCACCTCCGGGGTGCCGCTCCCCGTCCGGACCGAGAGCGGCCCGACGCGCGGCACCCCGCCGGGGGCCGGCTCCTCGGAGGTCAGGACCTCCAGAGGCACGGGCGGCCGGATCACGCGGACGGCCAGCAGGCCGTGCGCGGGGCGGGGCGGGCGCCGCTCGGGGGGCGGGGGCGGGGGCGCGAAGGGGGCGAGGGCGAAGCGCTCGGGGAGGTGCGCGTCGACGGCGCGGGGGCTTCCGGCCGCCCCCTCGCCGAGGAGGACCGCCAGGCGCGAGAGCGCCGTGGCCAGGAGGTCGGGGGAGACCTCCGGCGGGCCGAAGAGCGTCAGCTGCCCGCGGCGGGGGCGGTCGGGGTGGGCCGTGAAGGTGAAGGCCGCGACGGCGGCGCCCGGGGCGCGGGCGTCGAGATCGTGCCCCACGAGCGTCCGCAGCGTCTTGACGTCGCGCGTGGGGGCGGGGAGGGCGAGCGTCCTGACGTCGTGCCCCTCGGGCTCGAGCCGCAGGGCCAGCTCGAGCCGGGCGCAGGCGAGCCCCTCGGACTGCAGCCGCGAAACGAGCCGCGCGAGGGCGGCCTCGGCCATCGCGAGGAACGGCTCCAGGGTGACGACGGGCCACTCCAGCTCCATCCCCTCCGAGAACGACGGGGGGACGGGGCGGGGGAAGAGCGGCGTCGGGTCGAGGCCGCGGGCCGTCTCCAGCAGGCGGCGCCCCGCCTCGCCGAGCCGGCTCGCCACATCGGCGGCGGGGAGCTTCGCGAGGTCCCCGACCGAGCGGATCCCCCAGCGGGCCAGCGCCGAGGCGACGGCCACCTCGGGAGCCAGCCGTTCGAGCGGCAGCGGGGCGAGGAAGCGTGCCTCCTCCCCGGGCGGTACGACGACGGGCGAGCCGCTTCCCCCGGCGGCCACGCGCGCGGCCAGCTTGCTCCCGGCGATCCCGGCGCGGACGGGGAGCCCGGCGCGCCGGGCGGCGGCCACCATCTCGCGCCCCGTCTCCCGCTCGCACGAGTGCCCCTCCCCGCGCCCGCCCCGGGCGTTGGCGAAGGGGCAGGGGGGGACGCACTTGCCCGCCTCCGGCCGGAAGGGGAGGTCGAGGAAGACGACCCCCTCCCCGGCCTCCTCCACGCGCGGGGAGAAGAGCCCCGCCGTCTCCACGAGCGCCTCCACCGCCGCGCGCTCGGCCTCGTGGTCCCGGCCGCGCGCCACGAGGCCCGGGACGAGGGCGCGGGCCTGCGGGAGCGTCAGCCCCGGCGTCACCCCCGCCTGCCGCGCCTTCCGCGTGGCGGCCACCACGCGGGCCGCGGTGCCGTTCCCCTCCACGACGACGGCCGCCTCGGCGGCCAGGTCCGGCTCGCAGCGGATCCGCGCGGCGAGCGGGAAGAGGGGGACGAGGAGGCAGGCGAGACGGGGCGCGGGCACGGGGGCCTCCCTCACGCGCGGGCGCGAAGCCTCTCCGGCGTCCGTTCCCGCGCTTCCCGCCGCCCGGTCGCGGGGAGGGAGAGCGGCGCGAGCGATGTGATCGACGCGAGCGACGTGATCGACGCGTCGCCGGGGAGGGAGGCGGGGGGACGGAGGAGGAGCGGCTCCGTCGTCCCCGGCCGGGTCCCGCGGCGCTTGGCGAGCGTCAGGCCGGCGGCGAGGCCCCAGAGGAGGGGCGCCTGCCCCGGGCGGTCCGCCCGCCACCGGGGGCGGGCCCTCGTGGCCTCGAGGAGGGTCGAGGCCGCGGCCCCGCTGACCCGGCAGGGGGCCAGGACGAGGAGGGCCACCTCGCGCGCGGCGGCGGTGCGCGACAGGCGGAGCCAGGCGGCGGCCTCCCGGGCGAGGGCGCGGACCCGCCCCCTCTCGAGCCCGAGGTCGAGGACGACGAGGGGGAAGCCCGCCGCCACGACGACCTCCGCCGCCGAGAGGGCCGGCCGCGGGCGCGGCGCGCGGACCCAGAGGAGGCGCTCGAGGTCGGCCCCCGCCGCCTCGGCCTCGCGGGGGGCGAGCTGCCCGCCGGTGTCGACGAGGGCGGCGGCCTCGCCCGAGGAGGTGGCGGCGGCCAGCGCCAGGAGGGCGAGCGAGAAGCGCCCGGACGACGGGCCGCCGACGACCTCCAGGAGCTCTCCCCGCGTCAGCCCCCCGCCCAGGAGGGCGTCCAGGGGAGGGGAGCCGAGGGGGAGGAGGAACGGCGCCGCCGGCCGGAAGCGGCGGGCCATCTCCCGGCCGGTGGTGACCCGGGCGGCCACCTCCTTCGGGAGCGCCGCCATCGCCGCGGCTACCGCCGTCCTCGCCGTCGTCGTCGCCGTCATCGCCGCTCACCTCCCTCCGGTCCCCGCGTGGGTTTCCACCCTCCGGGAATATGGTCGTAAGTAAGACGCAAGTCAATGGGCGGAGGGGCTCCCGAGGCCCCCGGGCGAACGGGGCTCCGGCGGCGAAAAGAAGCGCCTGATCGGGGGATTCGACTGAAATGAGCCGCCGTTCATTTTCCCGGTGACGGGTCCCGGGTCGCGTGATAACTTGCCGGCCCGGGGCCGAAAGGCCCCTCCATTTGCGAGGGGGAGCACGGATGAACCACGTCGTGTGCATCGCTTACGTTCCGGACACCGAGACGAAGATCCGAATCGGCGGAGACGGCCGCGCCATCGACGAGGCGGACGTCAAGTGGATCGTCTCGCCCTACGACGAGTTCGCGCTGGAGGAGGCGCTCAAGACGAAGGAGGCCAAGGGGGGGACCGTCACGGTCGTCACCTTCGGCCCCGCCCGCGCAGACGCCGGGCTGCGCGAGTGCCTCGCCCGGGGGGCCGACGAGGCCGTGAGGGTGGACGCCGACGGGGTGGGCGAGGTCGACTCGCTCGGCGTGGCCCAGCTCCTGGCCGCCGCGCTGAAGGGGATGACCTACGACGTCGTCTGGCTCGGGAGCAAGGGGGTCGGGACCGACGCCCAGGCCGTCGTCCCGATGCTGGCCGAGCTGCTCGACCTGCCGCACGTCAACGTCGTCACGAAGGTCGAGTGGAAGGACAAGGCCGTCGTGGCAGAGCGCGAGATCGAGGGGGCCAAGGAGGTCGTCGAGGCCCCGCTGCCGGTCCTCCTCTCGGCGCAGAAGGGGCTCAACGAGCCGCGCTACGCCTCGCTGAAGGGGATCATGGCGGCCAAGAAGAAGGCGATCACCGTCAAGAAGCCGAAGGACCTCGGCGTCGACCCCGCCGGGATCTCCGGCGACAAGGCGGCGGTGCGCTGGACGAAGCTGGAGCTGCCGCCCGCGCGGCAGGCCGTGAAGATGATCCCCGCCGACGACCCCGCCAAGGCCGCCGAGGAGCTCCTGCGCCTCCTCCGGGACGAGGCCAAGGTTCTCTGAGGGAGGGAAAAGAGAGATGTCGAACGTCCTCGTCTTCGTCGAGCAGCGCGGCGGCGCGATCCGCAAGTCCTCCCTCGAGGCGCTCACCCTCGGCCGTTCGCTCGCGGCCAAGACCGGCGGCTCGCTCGCCGCCGTCGTCGCCGGCGCCGGGATCGGCAAGCTCGCGGCCGAGCTCGCCCCGTGGGGCGCCGCGAAGGTCTTCGTCGCCGACGCGGCCGAGCTCGCCAACTACTCCTGCGAGGGGTACACCGCCGCCCTCGACGCGGCCGTCGCCGCCTTCTCGCCCTCGATCGTCCTCGTCTCGGCCACCTCGATGGGCAAGGACCTCGCCCCGCGCTTCGCGGCGCGGAGAAAGGTCGGCGTCCTGTCGGACGTGATGGGGCTGGACGTCGACGGCGGGCGGCTCGTCGGGAAGCGGTCGGTCTACTCCGGCAAGGCGCAGGCGACCGTCAAGGCCGACCCGTCGGCCGCCATCCAGGTCGCCACCCCCCGCCCGAACGTCTTCCCGGCCGCGAAGGCCGACGCCCCCGGCAAGGGCGAGGCCGTCGCCCTGAAGCTGGACGGGCTGAAGGTCCGCGCGAAGGTCGTCGAGGTGAAGACGGCCGAGGGGGGCGAGATCGACGTGGCCGAGGCCGACAAGATCGTCTCCGGCGGCCGCGGCATCAAGGGGCCCGAGAGCTGGCCGATCCTGAAGGCCCTCTGCCACGAGCTGGGCGCCGCGCTGGGCGCCTCGCGCGCGGCGGTGGACGCGGGCTGGATCGGGCACCACCACCAGGTGGGGCAGACCGGCAAGGTCGTCTCGCCGTCGCTCTACGTCGCCTGCGGCATCTCGGGGGCCATCCAGCACCTGGCGGGGATGGGCTCCTCGAAGGTGATCGTGGCGATCAACAAGGACCCCGAGGCGCCGATCTTCAAGGTCGCGACGTACGGGGTCTGCGGCGACCTCTTCCAGGTCGTCCCCGCGATGACGGAAGCCGCCAAGAAGATGAAGGGCTGACGCCCGGTCGGGTCCCCGGTCCCGGAAACCGAAGGGCGGCCGCACGGGGCCGCCCTCTTTCGTTCACGCGGGCCCCGAGAACGCGGCAGGCCCGCGTGAGCGGGCCCGCCTATCCTTCGCGGAGGGGGGTACGGGGGGAACCCGGAAGGGCCCGGGTTCCCTGAAAACTGGACAGGCCCGCGCAAGCGGGCCCGCCTTTCCGACGCGGAGGGGGAGCCGCGGATGCGGCGCGGGGGAACCCGGTCGGGCCCGGGTTCCCCCGATCCACTCAAGGCACCACGTTCGCCCGGAACTCCGAGAACGTCGTGCCGCAGCCGTTGTGGTACGTGATCTTGACGATGTCCTGCGTGCCGGAGACCTGCCCGGCCTGGTAGGTGCAGGTGCCGGTCCCCGAGCCGCAGTTGAAGTGGCCGCCGCTCGGCATCGAGTACTGGTACCAGCCCATGTACTGGTAGTTCGTCACGCCGGTGACGATCACGGTGAAGAACGTGCCGGCCGGGACCGTCGCCACGTGCGGCGTGACGACCGGGTACTCCAGCGAGGCGTCCACCGGGACCGTCAGGCTCTTCGTCGTCTTCTGCCCGAGGGCGTTGAAGGCCGTCAGCGTGTAGCTCTTCGACGGGGAGGTGTCGCTCGGCGGGTAGCTGAAGCCGTACGAGCCGTTCGCCGGGAGCGGGAAGTCGTACCCCGTGAGCTGGACGCGCGTCGTGTCGGCCGTCGTCCAGGAGAGGACGATGTTGTTGAAGAGCTGGCAGGAGGGGCTCGGGTCCGCCGCGAACGTCAGGATCCTCGGAGCGCCGGGGGCGACGACCGTGGCCGTGAAGGTCGCCGTGGCCGGGCCGCAGAGGCCGTTGGCCGTGAGCGTGACGACGTCGGTCCCCGCCGTCGTGCCGGCGACGTACGTGAACGTGTTGCCGGACACGAGGAAGGTGGAGCCCTGCGACTCCTGCTGCGTGAACGCCCAGGTGACCTGCGTGACGTTCAGCGGGAGCGTGCCGGTGAACACCTGCTCGTACCCGAGCGTCGCGGTGGCCGGGGAGGGCGTCGGCGGCTCCGTCGGCGGCACGATGTCGACGCGGCGGCTGTTGCTGGAGGAGGCCCCCGTCGACGAGTAGGCCGTCATCAGGACGTCGGTCGTCGCCGTGATCGTTGCGGTGGCCGAGCCCGACGCGGGGAGGTCGCCGGCCAGCGCCGAGATGGTCACGCGGGCGGCGTCCGTCGCGGCCCAGGTGATCGTCACGAGCTGGGGCGAGCAGCCGGTCAGCGGCGTGATCGTGAAGTCCGTGATGACGGGGGCCGTCGAGAAGGCGCCGCGGGCCACCGCGAGCGGGACCGTCGAGCCGTCGCTCGTCTTGTTGTTGTTCCGGATGACGTACGGCTGCGCCGATCCCGTCAGGACGCGCACCCTCACGAGGAGCCCGGACCGCTCCGCCGTGGCCGGGACCAGCTGGACGAGCGGCTTCTGCGCCGCGGCGCCGGGGACGGCCTCGAGGCTCCCCGTCCCCAGAAGGGTCCCGCCGTCCCACGCGGCGACCTCGGCGCGGCAGGTGTCCGTGCCGGTGGGGACGCAGAGGAGGCCGACGTTCGTCCGCGAGCGGGCCGCGTCCGAGACGGTCGAGGCCTCGGCGCCGCCGCCGTTGGCCTCGTCGCCGGGGGCCAGGAGGTCCGCGGCGGTGAAGCCCGACAGGCTGACGCCGTAGCGCCCGGAGGGCGTGTCGTTGTACGTCTCCGACCAGGCGGTGACGGCGCTGTCGGAGCGGACGCGGTAGAGGAAGGCGCCGCGCCCCTCCAGGGCCGCCGGGGCGGCGATCGTCGCGACCCCGCGCGCCGGGACGTCGAACGGAACGGTCGCCGCGACGGCGCCCCCGGCGTAGAAGTCGATCGTGCCGCTGGCGTCCGCCAGCGCGCTGACGTAGAGGGTGGTGTCGAACCGGGCCCCCTGGTCTCCGGTTCCTCGCGCTCCGGGCCCGCCCCACAGGTCGGTGCCCTGGGCCAGCGAGTGGCCCGCCTGGGCCAGGGCGGGCGACGCGCACGGGAGGAGGCCGACCGCGACGACGAGGGCCGCCACGGCTCCGTGGACCTTCCGCGATCGAGTCATCGTCAGGCTCCCATCCTTTCGGGACGCTCGGGGTCCGCCAGAATTGCGGAAATGATACACCCGCCGTCTCTTCCGGGCCCGGGTCCGGGCGCGGGCGGGAGCCGCCGGGGGGGGCGCCGCTGAGCTATCCTTTCCGGTGATGATTCCGACGGAGGTCTCCTGGCTGGGCGTCCCGGGCACCGTCCTGTTCGCCCTCCTCCTCCTGTCCGCCGTCACGTTCTTCGCCCTGACCGCCTCCCGACGGTTCCAGCTCCTCACGGCCGGGGGAGGTGCCGACCCGCGGTGGGACCGCGTCGGGGAGCGGCTGCGCGGGGTCGTCGAGCTCGGGATCCTCCAGAGGAGGATGTTCCGGGACCCGTACGCGGGGCTCTACCACATCCTGATCTTCTCGGGCTTCGTCGTCCTCTCCGTGAGGACGGCGTCGCTCGTCCTGGAGGGGCTCTTCCCGGCGGCCGGGATGCCCTTCCTGCCGGCCGGCGCCTGGCACGCCTACCTCACGCTGAAGGACGTCGTCCTCCTGACGACGCTCGCGGGGGTCCTTCTCGCCCTGGGACGGCGCCACCTCTTCCGCAAGGAGCGGCTCGACCCCTCCTTCGACGCCGACCTGATCCTCCTCCTGATCGCGTTCCTGATGGCGACGGACCTCGGCGCCGGGGCGGCGAAGGCCAACCTCTTCGGTCCCGAGGCCACCCCGGGCGAGCCGGTGACGCTGGCCCTTTCGGGGGCGCTCTCCGGGCTCTCCTCCGGGGCCCTCCACGCGACCTACCAGTTCTGCTGGTGGTCGCACCTCGTCGCGGTCCTCGTCTTCCTCAACTACCTCCCCTTCGCCAAGCACTTCCACGTCATCACGGCGCTGCCGAACCTCTTCTTCCGCAAGCTGGAGCCCCCGGGCAAGCTGCAGACGTTCGACATCGAGAAGGCCGCCGAGGCCGAGAAGTTCGGCGTCGGCAAGATCGAGGACTTCACCTGGAAGCAGAAGCTCGACATGTTCACCTGCACCGAGTGCGGCCGGTGCCGGGAGAACTGCCCGACGCACCTGACCGGAAAGCCCCTCTCGCCGAAGGGCTACATGATCGACCTCAGGAAGGCCCTCTACACCGACGGCCCGGCCCTCGTCGAGGCGGCGAGCGGCGTGGGCGACGGGACGGCCGGCAAGAGGCTGGCCGAGCGGCGCGAGCTGATCGGCGGCTGGGTGGACGAGGAGACGGTCTGGGCCTGCACGACCTGCCGGTACTGCGAGTCGGCCTGCCCGGTCGGCATCACGTACACCGACAAGCTCGTGGACATGCGCCGGTACCTGGTCCTCGAGAAGAGCGAGTTCCCGAAGGAGGCGCAGACCGCCTTCAACGGGATGGAGCGGCAGGGGAACCCCTGGAACCTGCCGGCGGCCGACCGCGACGCCTGGGCGGGGGAGCTCCCCTTCGAGGTGCCCGTCCTCGGGGCGCTCGAGGAGGCCGAGCGGGCGAAGGTGGAGGTCCTCTTCTGGGTCGGCTGCGCCGGCTCGTACGAGGAGCGGGGGATGAAGGTCTCCCGCTCGCTGGCGACGCTCCTCCACCGGGGCGGCGTCGAGTTCGCGATCCTGGGCTCCGAGGAGACCTGCAACGGCGACTCGGCGCGGAGGCTCGGGAACGAGTACCTCTTCCAGACGCTGGCGCAGCAGAACGTCGAGACGCTGAACGGGTACGGCGTCAAGAAGATCGTCACGAACTGCCCTCACTGCCTCAACACGCTGAAGAACGAGTACCCGGACTTCGGCGGGAAGTTCGAGGTGGTGCACGGGACCGAGCTGGTCGCCCAGCTCGTCGCGGAGGGGAAGCTGAAGCTCGAGGAGAAGGTCGAGACGACCGTCTCCTTCCACGACCCGTGCTACCTCGGGCGGCACAACGACGTCTACGACGCGCCGCGCGCCGTCCTCGCGGCGATCCCCGGCGTGAAGCTCACGGAGCTGCCCCGGACCCGGGACAAGGGGGTCTGCTGCGGGGCCGGGGGCGGGCGGATGTGGCTGGATGAGAAGATCGGCGCGCGGATCAACCAGATGCGCTACGCGGAGGTCGAGGGGGCCGGGACGGCCGCGGTCGGGGTGGCGTGCCCCTTCTGCATGGTCATGCTCGGCAACGCCCGGTCCGAGATGAACGGGAAGACCGAGCCCTTCGACGTCCTGGAGCTGGCGGCGCGGGCGCTCCCGGCGTCCTCCGCGACCCAGGCGACGAGCGCGCCGGCCGGCTGAGCCGGGGAAGGGGGAAGGGCAGTGGCGGAGAAGAAAAAGCCGGTCTACACGCGGCCCTTCCCGACCGTCCGCGAGCCGAAGGAGGTCACGGAGGTCACCAAGCCGATCCCGACGCGGGAGACCCCCCGGCGGACGGCCCCGTCGGAGGTGACGCGCCCGACGATGGTCCTCTCGACGCCCGCCGTCGACCCGATGGCCGCTCGCCGGCGGGAGATCGAGAGGAAGAAGCGGGACGCGCGCCGCGAGCAGGAGGCCCTGGCCGAGGCGGCCCGGGAGGGCTGGATCCGGGTCTGGAAGACCGTCGGCCTGCTCGCCGTGCTCGGGCTCCTGTTCTGGGCCTACGAGAGGACGCAGCTGGCGTACGGCGACCGCTGGCCGACGATGACCGTCTGGCTGGTGATGATCACGGCGCTCCTGGGAGGGATCTTCTGGATGCTGTGGTTCATCGGCAAGCAGGATCTGTAGTGTTCTCGGGGAACCCGGGCCCTGCCGGGTTCCCCGAACCCCTCCGCGCAGGAGAGGCGGGCCCGCTGACGCGGGCCTGCTGCGTTTTCAGGAACCCGGGCCCTGCCGGGTTCGGCGATCCTGATCGGAGGAGCTGCTGACGCCGCTCCCCCGAGCCCCCACGGCCCCTCCGCGAAGGAGAGGCGGGCCCGCTGGCGCGGGCCTGATGCGTTTTCGCCCCCCGCTACTCGTCGTCGAAGATGCCGCGGGGCTTGGCGGGGTCTCCCTTGGCGCGCTCGAGGGCGTCCTTGAAGGTCTTCTCCAGGATCTCGCTCCGGTGCTTCTCGCGCTCGACGGTGGCGGCGAAGAGGTCCTCGGCCCGCTCCTTGCGCCGGACGTTCTCCTGGGCCGCCTCCTCGAGCGACTTGAGCTTCTTCAGCGTGGCGGCGGCCTGGTGCTCGAGGACGGCGCCCGTCTCGCGGTCGACCTTCAGGACCGAGCCGCAGTCCGGGCAGTGGACGACGAGGGGCTCGCTCATGGGTCGATTATCCTCGCGCCGTGCCGCCCGTCCCTCCCCCGGACGTCGACTGGAAGGCTCGCCTCAAGGCGCTCGGCCTCGCCCGGCCTCGCCGGGCCCGGGGGAGCGCGCCCCCGGCGCCCGCGCGGCCTTTCGCCACCTCGGAGAGGGGGCGGGAGGGGGAGGCCGCCGCCGCCCGGCACCTGGAGGAGAACGGGGCCGTCGTCCTAGCCCGCAACGTCCGGTACCCGGTCGGGGAGATCGACCTCGTCGCCCGCGAGGGGGAGACTCTCCTCTTCGTCGAGGTGAAGAGGCGCAAGGACGCCGGGCGTGGGGAAGGGGCCGAGGCGGTCACTCCCCGGAAGCGGCGCCGGATCGTGGCCGCCGCCCGGAGGTGGCTCGCTGGCGAAGGCCGTCCGGCGCGCCTCGTCCGTTTCGACGTCGTCGCCCTCCGGGACGTCCCGTTCCGGATCGACTGGATCAAGGGAGCATTCGATGCAGACTCGTGAGACCCTCGCCCTCCTCGCCGCGGCGGCGATCGCCCTCTCGGCCCCCGCCCGCGCCGGCCTCCGCTTCGAGCGCGCCACGGGCCCCCAGGGGGCCGACGTCGCGGCGCTCGCCGCCACCTCGACGGACGTCTGGGCGGCGACGGCCCGCGGCGCCTGGCGTCTGACCGCCGGGCAGTGGGCGCACGAGGGGCTGGGGGCCTCGAGCCTGACCTCGGTCGCGGTCGCGCAGGGGACCGTCTTCGTCGCCGACGGGGAGCGCGTCCTCCGGAGGACGGCGGACGGGGCGTGGGTCGCCGAGACGCTCCCGGCGACGACGATCCTCCCGTCGGTCCTCGCCAGCGACGGGACGGCGCTCTACGCCGGCGGGATCGGCGTCTCCCGGTACTCCTCGGGCTCGTGGAGCGCCCTGCCGTCCCCCGGTGCCGGGATCGTGACGGCCGCGGGGTTCCACCAGGGGTCGCTGTTCGTGGGGCTCTCGACCGGGGTGGTCGCCCAGCTCTCCGGCAGCTCGTGGTCCGTCCTGGCGACCGGCTTCCCGTTCAACGAGGCGGTCACGGCGCTCGGCTCGACGGGGACCACCCTCCACGCCGGGACGCGGGCCAACCTCCTCTCCTGGAACGGGGGGTCCTGGGTTGCCGACACGGCCTTCGGCACGCACCAGGTCCGGGCGATCACCGGCGCCCTGGGGACGCTCCGGGTCGCCACGGCCGACGCCGGGGTCCTCCGGCGCGACGGCGGCGGGTGGGCCTCGGAGGCCTCCGCCCTCTCGACGAAGGAGACGAGGGCCTTCGCCTCCGCCGGCTCGAGCCTGTGGCTCGGGACGGCGGGCGGGCCGGTCTACCGCCTGGGCGGCTCCTCGGCCTGGAGCCCGGACGGGGCGGGCCTCGAGGCGTCCGTCGTCACGGGCCTGGCCTTCGACACGCGGCCGTTCACGACCTGCGCCGGAGGGGGCGCGGGCGGCCTCTTCGCCGGCGCGCGGGGCGCCGGCCTCACGGTGGAGTTCGGCCCCGTCGACGCCGCCTGTCCGACCCTCCCGCCCTCTTACGACCTGCCGGCCGGCTGCGGCGACGTCTCGGCGGTCACGATCGCGCCCTCGCTCAGCGGGGCCGACGTCCTGGCGGCCACCTCTTGCGGCCCGTACCTGGTCGGCGCCTCGGGGGCGTCGCAGGCGGCCACGGGGCTGCCGGCCGGCGCCGCGGTCACGGCGCTCCTGACGGCGCAGGGGACCGCGATGGCCGGCACGGACGGGAACGGCGTCTTCCGCCTCCTGACCTCGAGCTGGAGCGCCGACTCGAACGGGCTGCCGCAGACGGCCACGGTCCAGGCGCTCGGCACGGCCGCGGGCGGCACCTGGGCCTCCCTCGTCGACGGGCTCTTCCTGCGCGGCGGGACCGGGACCTGGTCGGGAGCCGGCGAAGGTCTCCCGGCCGGCGCGCTGGTCACGGCGATCGGCGGCGCCGACGCCGCCTGGACCGGACTGGCGCTGGGCGGGACGTACCGGCGGGACGCGACGGGCTACTGGCGCAGAGACGCCGCCGGCCTGAACGCCGCGCCGGTCCACGCGCTCGAGCCTTCGGAAGGGAAGCTCTACGCGGCCGCCGGGACCTCGGGAGTCCTCGTGCGGCGCGAGGGCGGATGGGCGGCGGAGCGGGCGGGGCTTCCGGTGGGAGCCGACGTCCGGGCCCTCCGCGCCTGGAGCTACGACAAGGGAGGAGCGGTCACGAAGACCGAGCGGCGCCTCTACGTGGGGACCGCCGGGCACGGCGTCTTCCGCGCCTCGACCTCGCCGTCGGTCCGGACCGTCCCCGTCGTCCTCGACGTCGTGGGCGGGACCGGAGCGCGGTTCCGGACGGAGCTGACGATCGGCTCCCGCGCCGCCGGGACGGCCACGGTAGCCCTGACGTTCACCCCCGCGCCCCGCTTCGGGGCCCCCGCGATCCCTCCCGGGACCGTGACGCTGGCCCTCCAGCCGAACCGCGAGGTGAGGGCCGCCGACGCCCTTGCCTTCCTCCGCTCGCTGGGGATGCCGCTCCCAGAGGCGACCTCCTCCTCCCCGATCGCCGGCAGCCTCTCGCTCTCGGCGACGCTGGCCTCCGACCCGACCGCCCCGGGGGGCGAGAGCGGAGACGTCTACGCGATCGCCCGGACCTACACGACGGACGTCCGGGGAGGGAGCTACGGCCTCTTCTACGGCGGGCCCACCGACCTGGAAGCTGCAGAGGAGGAGGCCTCGGTCTTCGGACTGAGGGCCGTCCCGAACGTCTCGCGCTCGCACGTCGCCTTCGCCCACCTCCCCGGGCGCGGGACGGCGCCGGTGGTCCTGAGGGTCCAGGTCCACGCCGAGAACGGGACCCCGGCCCCGACGCCGATCGACGTGACGCTCGAGCCCTCGCAGTGGTACCAGGTCGACGACGTCCTCCTGGCCGCCGGGCTGCCGCCGGGCTCCTTCGGGTACGCGAGGATCACCCGGACGTCCGGGACGGGGGCCTGGACGGCCTACGGCGTCGTCAACGACGCGCGCACGTCGGACGGCTCGTTCCTGCCGGCCTTCCGGCCCGGCGGGCTCGCGGTCTCGCGCCGGCAGGTCGTCCCGGTGGTCCTGGACGTCTACGGGGACAAGGGATCGCACTTCACGACCGAGCTGACGCTCGTCAACCGCTCCCCGGTCCCGACGCCGGTCGACCTGACGTATCGACCGGCCCCCGGCTTCGGGTCGGCGGCGGGGGTCCCCTTCGTGACGGTGAGCCTGGCCGCCGGCGAGCAGCGGACGATCCCCGACGCGATCGAGTTCCTGAGGCAGAACGGCGTGCAGATCCCCGACCCCGCGGTGGGCGGGTCGCAGGCCGGGACTCTGGAGGTCGAGTTCCGGTACCTCGACGGGGTCGTGGACGCGGGCGAGACCGTCGCCCTGGCGCGGACGTCCACGCCGAACCCCGACGGGTCGATCGGCGGGAGCTTCGGCCTCTTCTACCCGGCGGTGGCCCGAGGGGGCGGCGCGAGGAAGAGCGCGGTCGTCGCCGCGCTGAAGCAGAGCGCTTCCTTCCGCTCGCACGTCGCGGTCGTCCACGCCGGGGGCGGGCAGGACCTGCCGATCACGCTCTCCGTCGAGCTGCGCGAGGCCTCGACCGGCTCCGGAATCGGCCAGCCCCTCGGCGTCACGCTCCAGCCCGGGGACTGGTACCAGTTCTCGCGCGTGGCCGAGCAGGCCGGCGTGACGGGAGAGCTGGACTTCTACGCCGTCGTCACCCGGACGGCCGGAGACGACACGTTCTTCGCCTACGGCGTCGTCAACGACAACGTGACCTCCGACGGCAGCTTCGTCGAGATGATCCCGTCCGACTCCTACTGAGCCCCCGCGCCCGACGGTAAACTGCCGTCCCGCCCGGACGTCGAAGCAGCGGTCGCCTGCTTCGACCGGACTCGGGGCCGGGGACGACGATGACGCTCGAGGGGCGGACGCTGGGCCGGTACGAGCTCGAGGCCCTCCTGGGACAGGGGGGGATGGCCGAGGTCTACCGGGCCCGCGACACGAGCCTGGCGCGGACCGTCGCCGTGAAGGTGATCCACGCCACCCACGCGCGGGACCCGCAGTTCCTCGGGCGGTTCCTCACCGAGGCGCGGCTCGTCGCCCGGCTGGAGCACCCCGGGATCCTCCCCGTCTACGACTTCGGCGAGGAGGACGGCCTCCCGTTCCTCGTCATGCAGTACCTCGAGGGGGGGACGCTCCGCGAGCGGCTGGCCGGCCGGCCGATCCCGCCCGCGCTGGCCGTCTCCTGGGTGGCGCAGCTGGCCGAGGCCCTCGACTTCGCCCACGCCGCAGGGGTCCTCCACCGGGACGTCAAGCCCGCCAACGTCCTCGTCGGGCGCGGCGAGCGGCTGGCCCTGGCCGACTTCGGCATCGCCAAGATGCTGGAGTCGACCACCGGCCTGACGTCCACCGGGATGGTGATCGGCACGCCGGTCTACATGGCTCCCGAGCAGGCTTCGGGCAAGCCCGCCTCGCCCGCCTCGGACCGCTACGCGCTGGCGGTGATGGCCTACGAGGTCCTGACCGGCGCCCCGCCGTTCGACGGCGAGAGCGCCCTGGCGCTGATGCACCAGCACGTCACGACGCCGGCGCCGCTCCCCTCCTCGCGCCTGCCCGGACTGACGAAGGACCTGGACCCGGTCTTCGAGACGGCCCTGGCCAAGAGGCCCGAGGCCCGTCACCCCACCTGCCGGGCGTTCGCGGAGGCCCTGGCCACCTCGCTCTCGGGGGCGCCGGCGGCGGCGACGGACGCCTCGGTGCGCCCCCCGTCGACCGAGGTCCTGACGCCGCCGACGGCGTTGCGACGCGCGGCCGAGACCAGCGAGGAGACCCTCCCCACGACCCTCAGACCGGATCCGGGCGGCACGACGGGAGACGAGAACGACCGGGCGGCCCGGGCCCCGCGGACCGTGCGCCTCCCCGCCTGGGCCTGGGCCGGGGCCCTCGTCCTGGCCGGAGGCCTCGCCGCGGCCTGGATGATGCTCGGGGGGCGGACGGATCGCGGCACGGCCCTGCTCGGGACCTCCGGGGCCCCGGCGCCCGCGGGGGCGGCGACGGCAGGGCCCGCCCCGACGCCCGAGGCGATGCCCGTCACCGTCGTCGAGGTCGCCGCGGGCGGACCCTTCCTCCCGACGCCGCCGCCCGAGCGGCGCGCCGAGCTGCTCCGCTCCTTCGACGAGGCGCTCGGGCGAGGGCTCTTCGACCCCTCCGACCCGGGCTCGGCCGTCTCACTCCGCCGGCGGATCGTCTCCGAGATGCCTGGGAGCGAGGAGGCCGCACGCGTCGACGGGAAGCTCTTCGAGGCGCTCCGGGACGACGCCATCCGCCGGAACGCCCGCGGCGAGAGGGCCGGCGCCTCCGCCCTCGTGGCCGAGATGGAGATCCTCCGGCCCGCGGACCCGGAGGTGACCCGTCTGAAGGCCGAGCTCGCGCTGGCGGGGACGGCCTCGCTCCCGCACCCCGCCGGGTCCCCGGCGGCCGGGGACGCTGCCCCCCGCCCCCCCGCTCCGCCCGCCCCGCCGGGCGCCCCCTCGCTCGCCCCGGCCGTTGCTGCCGCGTGGGACGTCCTGGAGGCGGCGCCGCGGGCCTCGGGCCGGCTCGCCCGCTCGGACTTCGAGGAGGCGCTCCGCCTCGTGGCCTCTGCCCCCGCCGGGGACCCCGGGCGGGCCGACGTGGAGCGTTACTGCCGGGGCGGCCTCTCCTACCTGTCGGAGCCGCCCCGGACGCAGGAGGCCTTCGCGGCCCTGAAGGACGTCACGGGCCTGGACGGCCACCCGCTCGTCGCGGCCGTCCTCGAGCGCCCGCCCGCCGGACGCCCCGAGGAGCGCGAGCTCCACAGGAGCCTCGTCCTGGCGGTCGGGTACCGCGACGCCCGGGGGACGGCCGACCGGGAGTTCGAGGAGGCGCTCGGGACCGCCTCGAAGCCCTTCCAGGTCCGGTTCCTGAGGGCCCACCTCCGGCGGGCGCAGGGGCGGCACGAGGACGCGCTCGCGGATGCCGGCGCGGCCTTCCGCGAGTCGGGGCCGGTGGCGCGCGGCGCCATCGCGGCGTTCGGCGCGGCGGAGTGCGACGCCCTGGGCCGGGGCGACGCCCTCTGCGTCGAGATGCGGCAGCAGGCGGGCGCGGGCCTGCTGCCGGGACCGCCGGGCCGGCGTCCGCCTCGACGCCCGCCCGGCGAGCCCCGCCCGGGCGAGCCCCCACCCGGAGGGCGCCCCCCGTCCCGCTGACCCCCCGGCCGCCGTGCCCGCGCACCGTCCGGCCGGCCTTTACACCGCCCCGCCCCTGCGGTATAAACCCGCCTCCCGGGGCCCGCCCCGGACCCGACGCGGGACTAGCTCAGTGGTAGAGCGCTACCTTGCCAAGGTAGATGTCGCGAGTTCGACCCTCGTGTCCCGCTCCAATGAACGCGAGAAGCCCGGCGACGCCGGGCTTTTTTTGTCGAACTCGCGACATCCGGGGGTTCGGGGGCA
>RHKY01000011.1 GCA_008363385.1 Acidobacteriota bacterium
GCAACTACTCCATCGCGGGCCTGGCGGCCGGGACCTACACGGTGAGCCCGTCGAAGTCGGGCTGCACGTTCTCGCCGGCGAGCCAGTCGGTGACGATCACGTCGTCCAACGTCACCGGGATCAGCTTCACGGCCACCTGCTCGACGGGCGACACGCAGCTGACGAGCGGCGTGGCGCTGACGGGCCAGAGCGTGGCCAAGAGCGCCTGGAAGTACTACTACATCACGGTGCCCTCGGGGGCGACGAACCTGACGTTCGCCACGACGAGCGCCACGGCGGACGTGGACATCTACACGCAGTCGGGGGCCAAGCCGACCTCCTCGTCGTACGTCTGCCGTCCGTACTCCTCCTCGGGCAACGAGACCTGCTCGGCGACGAACCCGGCGGCGGGGACGTGGTGGCTGGGCGTCTACGGGTACGCGGCGGGGAGCTACACGGTGACCGCGACGGTGACGACGTCCACGCCGACGTACTCGATCTCGGGCAGCGCGGGGACGTCGGGGGCGACGGTCACGGCGGGCGGGAAGACGGCCACGAGCGACGCGTCGAACGCCTACACGATCACGGGGCTGGCGAACGGGACGTACACCGTGACGCCGACGAAGACGGGGTGCACGTTCTCGCCGGCGAGCCAGTCGGTGACGGTCAGCGGCGCCAACGTGACGGGGAAGAACTTCACGGCCACGTGCGGCACGGGGACGACGCTGTTCACGGACGGGTTCGAGGGGACGGGCTGGTACGTGGTGGACACGTCCGGCACGGCGGGCAACTGGACGATCGCCACGTCGTCGACCTACCCGACGGCCTCGCCGCACGGGGGGACGAAGCTCGCCAAGTTCAACTCGTACACGGCGTCCAGCGGGAGCCAGACGCGGATCTACCGCAACGCGGGGTTCGCGGTGTCGAGCTCGTACGCGTCGGTGACGCTGAAGTTCTGGATGTACCACGACACGGGGTACTCCACGTACGCGGACAAGGTGCAGGTGCAGGTGTCGACGAACGGGTCGACCTGGACGAACGTGGGGGCGGCGGTCAACCGGTACACCGGGTCGACCGGGTGGGCGCAGCACACGATCGACCTGTCGGCCTACAAGGGGCAGACGGTCTACCTCGTGCGCCCGGGCCGAAAGGCCCGGGCGTTCCCTTCATCCGGAAGACCCGCCCGGCGGGCGAGGGGCTACGGAGCGGGCTCCGGCTCGGCGCCGTGGCGCTCGGCCTCGCCGGTGAACGGCACGAACCGGACCGGGAGGACGCTCCTCTCGGTCAGCCCCTGGCGGGTCCGCTCGATCACCTTCAGCTCCTGGTAGAACCCGCCGACCGGGATGACCATGCGGCCTCCCACGGCGAGCTGGTCGAGGAGGGGGGGCGGGACCCGCTCCGGGGCGGCCGTGACGAGGATCGCGTCGAACGGCGCGGCCTCGGCCCACCCGTGGTACCCGTCCGCCGCCCGGACGTGGACGTTCCGGACACCCAGCTCCTTCAGGAGCTTCTCGGCGGAGGCGGCCAGCTCGGGCCGGATCTCGATCGTGTAGACCTCGGCGGCCAGCGCGGCCAGGACGGCGGTCTGGTAGCCGGAGCCGGTGCCGATCTCGAGGACCTTCTCCCGTCCGGTCAGCTGGAGCTGCTCCGTCATGAAGGCCACGATGTAAGGCTTCGAGATCGTCTGGCCGCTACCGATCGGCAGGGTCCGGTCCTCGTAGGCGTGGGTGGCCTCGGCCGGGGGGACGAACCGGTGCCTCGGGAGCCGCCGCATGGCCGCGAGGACCCGGGCGTCCTTGACGCCCCGGGCGGCGATCTGGCGCTCGACCATCTCCGCCCGGGGGGCCTCGGTGGGGTCGGCCCCGTTCCCGCCGCACCCGGGCAGCCAGGCCGACGCCAGGAGCGCGGCCAAGACGGTCCGGCCGGCGCGCGCGGCCTGTCCCCGCGGGGACGCGCCGGGCGGATCGCTCCCTTTTCGGGACGGCATGCCGGGATTCTAGCGAGCGCTGTGCCGTCCCGCCCGCGAGGAGGACGTCACCCAGTAGGCCGCGAGCGTCACGACGAAGACCAGCCCGACCCAGAGGAGCAGGTGGGTGGAGGCGCGGAGGCCGTGGTAGAGCAGGAAGGCCGCCGACGCCACGTGGATCCCGGCCGCGGCGAGGCTCGCCGGCCGGGGCCGGGGGAGGCCGCGAGGGGCGAGCCAGACGCGGAAGAGGCCGGCGACGGTGAGCGCCGAGAAGAGCGTCAGGATCGCCCCGACGTTCATCAGGACCGCCCCGATCTCCTGCGCGTAGACCAGGACGAGGGCGAGCGCCCCCTGGAGGAGGACCGACCCGGCGGGAGGCGATCCCTCCCGTCCGGCCAGGGCGCGGGGCAGGAACCCGTCCCGGGCCATCGCGGCGTAGACCCGAGGGCCGACCAGCGTCATCGCGCTCGCCGCCGACGCCAGGGCGACGAAGAGGAGGGCGGAGACCGCCCTGGCCCCCGCCTCGCCGGCCAGCTTCCGGGCCACCACGTGCGCCAGCGTCACCCGCGTCGTCTCGTAGGAGAGGGCGGTGGAGGCGCCGTCCGGCGTCAGGTTGGCCACGAAGACCCAGTTGACCGCCAGGTAGAGGACGGCCACGAGGCCGCAGCCGAGGAGCATCGCCCTCGGCACGGTCTCCCGCGGGGCCTCGAACTCCTCGGCCACGTACGCCGCCGCGTTCCAGCCGCTGAAGGCGAAGGCGATGAAGAAGAGGCTCGTCAGGAACGCCGCGACGTCGCCGCCTTCGGGGGCGCCGGGCGGCGTCCAGGAGGGCCACTCGCGGCTCCCCAGGACGAGTCCGAGGCCGGCGAAGCCGGCCACGAGGAGGACCTTCAGCCCGACGAAGAGGTCCTGGCTCCACCTCGAGACGCCGAGGTGGAAAGCGTGGAGGAGGGTCAGGACGACGACGAGGGCGGCGGCCAGATGGCGCGGGTCGGCTTGGAGCCCGAGGACGTGCAGGAACGAGCCCGCCGCCACGGCGTCGATGGCCAGGGGCGCCGTGAACCCGACGAGGAGGGACGCCCAGCCCGCCAGGTAGCCCAGGAAGGGGTGGAGGAGCTCGGAGAGGTAGCGGTACTCGCCCCCGGAGCGGGGGACGATCGCGGCGACCTCGGCGTAGGCCCGCGCGCCCGCCAAGGCGATCCCGGCCCCGGCGGCCCAGGCCAGCAGGATGGCCCCGGGCCCCATCTCCTGGGACATGAACCCCGCCGAGACGAAGACGCCGGCGCCGATCATGTTGGCGGCGACGAGGCCCACGCCCGTCCCGAGCCCGAGAGGCCGGGCCCGGCCGTTCATCCCGACGTCGGGGAGCCGGTGCCGCCCGGGCCGCGGGGATCGAGCCTGCCTCGCGCCGTCATATCCGGGGCGAGGCGCTCGTCGTGATCCCCGTCTCCCCCGCCGAGCCCCCTTCCCGGAGGAGGCGCTCGTACGGCCTCTCCAGCGTCAGGGTCATGGCGCCGAACCGGATCTCGACGATGAAGTGGAGCAGGAAGGAGGAGCCCAGGACGCCGTCCTCGATCCCCTCGTTCTCCTCCTTCACGACCATGTCCTTGTACTGGATCATGAAGCGGTCGATCCCGACCGTGACGTTCGAGAGCTTCCCCCACGAGACCTTGCTCTTGCCGATCCCCTCCAGCGTCACCGGGTAGGCCGTCTCCATCCCGCCCGTCTTGGCGCGCCTGAGGCCCGAGCGGGTCACCATCGTCGGCTCGGAGCCGGTGTCGAACAGGAAGAGGAACCAGGGCTGCTGGAAGAGCGAGGCCCTCACCATCGGCTTCAGCCGCCGGAAGAAGAGGTTCTGGCCCTTCGACCCCCGCGGCACCGCCGGGTCCAGCTTGATCCCCTGGATCCGGTGCCGGTTGTAGTCCAGCTGCCAGTCGAACTCCTTCAGGAGGTGGGCCCCGAGGACCCCGATGAACCGGAAGCTGCCGCTCCCCTCCGTGTCGAACTCCAGCGCGTCGTTCGGGAGGATGCCGAACGGGACGTTCCTCAGCGTGACGTTGCCCAGCTCCACCGTCGAGGCCCACCCGAAGTGGAGCGGGAACTCCACCCGGTGCAGGCCGTAGGCCGAGGCCACCGCGTCCGGCACGCGCTCGACGCCGAGGCGGTCGGCCGCCTCCTCCGTCAGGAGCGAGATCGACGCCCCCGTGTCGAAGACGATCCCCCCCGCCTGCCGGTCGTTGACCTGGACGTCCACGCGCGGCAGGTCCGGGCGCCCGAAGATCATCGCCATCGCGGTCCGGTCGCCCGGGGCAGGGCCGCCGTAGACGGCCCGGCCCAGGCCGGACTGGAGGAAGGCGACCCACCCGTCCGGGACGCGCACCCCTTCGGACTGGGCCGTCCGGGCCCAGCGGGCTGCGTCCCCGAGGTTGCCGCCCCAGTAGTGGGCCTGCGACAGCAGCCACGCGGCCTCGCCGCGGTACGCGAGCCTCCCCTCCTCGGCGTGGGCCCGCTCCAGCGGGAGGACGGCGGCGCGGTAGTCGCCCCTCTCGAGCAGGGCCTGGCCGGTCAGCCTCAGCATCCGGGTCGACTCCAGCGACTTCCCGGAGGCGGCCAGGAACTCCAGCACCTCGGGGACGTAGCCGTTCTTCAGCTGCTCCTCGACGTTGAACGAGTTCACGAGGCCGCCCGCGAGCGGGCGGTCCAGCTGGTGCGTCTTGATCGACACGTCGCGCGAGAAGGTGCACGCCGCCACCGCGAGGGCGAGGAGGACGGCGAGGAGGCGTCTTCGCATGGTCTCCTCCGTCAGACCACCCGGGCCAGGAGGACCGTCTGGTCGTCGTACTGCGCCACGCCCCGGGCGAACTCGTGGACCGCCTCGAAGATCCGGCGCGAGGTCGACGCGACCGGGTCCCCCCCGCCTCCGACGAGGACGGCCTCGAGCCGCTCCATCCCGAACTCCTCGTCCTGGGCGTTCACGGCCTCGGTGATCCCGTCCGAGTAGAGCGCGAGGACGTCCCCCGGCGAGAGCGTCCGCCGCTCCTCGCGGTGGACGGCCCGGGGCAGCATCCCGATCGGGACGCCGCTCGACGGCAGCTGCGAGATCCCCCCGCCCGAGAGGAGGAGGCCGGGGTTGTGCCCGGCGTTCACGTACCGCAGCTCGCGGGTGCGGGGGTCGAACATCGCGAGGAACAGGGTGGCGTACTTGCGCGTGGAGCTGAACCGGATCAGGTGGCGGTTGGCGCGCTCGACGACGGTGGCCAGGTCCGCGGCGTCGTCGTCCAGGAGGAGGTGGAGGCAGGCGTGCACCGTCGACACCAGGAGCGCCGCGGGGACCCCCTTCCCGGAGACGTCCGCGACGCAGAGGGCGACCGTCCCGCCCGGGAGCTCGAAGACGTCGAAGAAGTCCCCGCCCACCTGCCGCGTGGGGAGGTTCCCGCCCGCCACCTCGAGGCCCGCCACCTCGGGGAGCGTCTGCGGGAGGATGGCCCGCTGGATCGAGGCCGCGAGCTCGATCTCGCGCTCGATCCGCTCCTTCTCCACGGCCTCCCGGTGAAGCCGTGCGTTCTCCAGCGCGATGGCCGCCTGGTTGCCCAGGAGCGAGAGGATCCTGACGTCGTTCGGGTCGAAGTCGTCGACGCCGCCCGCCCGGTTCTCCTTGTCGCCGACGACGAGGACGCCCAGGCTCTTGCCCTCCGACCGGATCGGGACGGCGAGCAGCTTCTCGGCCGGGGCGAGCGCGAGCGCGCCCGACCGGTCGCCGCGGCAGTTGGAGACGAGGACGCCCTCGGGCAGCTCGGCGACGGCGGCCGGCGCCAGGAGGGGCCCCCCGAAGTCCTTCAGGAGGACCTGCTCGTCGCCGGTGGCGTCCCGGACGATGAGGGTCCCCTGGCGGGCGTTCAGGAGCGACACGGACTTCATCAGGATGTCGTCGGCCACCGCGTCCAGGTCGAGCGTCCCGGCGATCGAGAGCCCGACGTCGTAGAGGCTCTCCAGCTCCCAGACCCGGTACTTCAGCTCGAAGTCGGCCTCGCGGAGCTTCTCGGCCATCCGTGTGAACGCCAGGATCGAGGCGGCGTGGGCGGTGACCGAGGCGAAGCCGGCCGGGTCCTCGGGGGGGCCGGGAAGGACGACGAGGGCGAGGATCTCGTCCCCGGCGGTCAGCGGGACGACCCTGGGGTCCTCGGGGAGCTCGCCGGGGCCGAAGACGGCGGCCGCGAGCTCGGGGGCCAGGACCTTCGGCCCCACCCGCTTGTCGCGCAGCGGCTCCGTCAGCCGGAGGAGGGTCTCCTCCGGAATGCCGAGTCCGATCCCGACGGGCCGCTCGGGCCGCGAGGCGTCCACGGCGAGGCCCCGCTCGGCGCCCGCGCCGAGGAGGACCGCCTCGAGGATCTCGTGGAGGAGGGCTCCCGCGCTCGTCCCGGGGTCGATGGCCGCCAGCCGCGCGTGGGCGCCCGGGACGTCGGCGCGCACGGCCGGACCGCTACTGCTCCTCGCCCCTCAGCCAGGCGAGGGCGGGCTCCGGCTGCGGGAAGAGCCGGGCGTACTGGGCGAGCCCCATGATCTGGAAGGTCTTCTCGATGGTCGGCGTGAGGCGGCAGAAGGCCAGGCGGCCCCCCTGGTCGAGGACCTTCTCGAGGATCTCGATCAGGATGGAGATCCCGATGGAGTTGACGATCTTGGTCTTCTCGAGGTCGAGGAGCAGCCGGCTGACGCCTTCGCCCAGGAGGGCGTAGGCCTGACGGGCGATCTCCTCGCCGCCGGTGTTGTTGATGTACCCGTCGGTCTTCAGGATCGCCACCGCGGCGTCGGGCCTCTCGACGACAACTCTCAACGTCTCGCTCATCGGTTCGATCCTACCGGTACTTCCTCATCTTGATCCGTGTGCCGCCGGCCCCGCTCTCGATCGTCACGTCGTCCATCAGGCTCTCGATGATTCTGATGCCCCAGCCCCGCTTTCGCTTGTCCTTCAGCTTCGCGGCGATCTCCGGGGTCTCCACCTGGCTCGGGTCGAAGCCGTGCCCGCCGTCGCGGACGTCGACCTCCAGGAAGACGCGCCCCCCCGCCTCGTCCGCCACGAAGTCGAGCCGGACCTGCCGGTCCGGCGTCCCGCTGTGCTCGAAGGCGTTGATGCAGGCCTCGACGACGGCGAGCTTCACCTCGTCGATCTTGTCCCGGCCCATCTCCATCCACTCGCCCAGGGCCGCCACCTGCGCCGTCGCGGCGATCTCCATGTCCGGCGCCACCGGGATCGTGAGGTGGACCTGTCGCCTCTCGAACGTCGCCATCGGCTGTACCGCTCTCGGCTACAGCGTCAGGAGGAGCCGGAACGCCTTCAGCACGAGAACGGGGATGTTACCCGAGGTTGCCAGGGCGCCGAGGCCCAGAGCCTCGGCCACGACGACGGAAGCGAGGATGGGGACCGGCAGGCGGCGGATGCTCCACGGGGCGGCGGCGACGGTCGCGGGATGCCCGTTCCCGGCCGCTCCTTCCCACCCGAGCTGCGACTCACCAGCCGCGTCGATCTCCGTGACCATCCGCCCCATGTGAGTCCTCCCGCCACCTTTGACTGCAATCGGCGAGCCACGGATGGACGGAGCCGGAAACAGTGATCCAAGTCAAGCAATCGCAGGAGCTTGGGTCCGATGTTCCAGAGGGAGGGCCGACGGTTCGATCTGTGCCAATACGCCACACACAGGCGTACCAACGGCCAATCACGGAGTTAAGTCACCATTTATAAATGCATTAGAACGTCATGCGCCAATTCGCCACAGTGTGGCGAAACAGCCCTAGACGGCGATGCGCTTCCGATAGAGGGTCCGGCGGTTGATCCCCAGGATCCGAGCGGCCCTCGCCTTGTTGCCTCCGACCGACGACAGGACCCGCTCGATGTGCCGCCGCTCCAGCGTGTCGAGGTCCAGGGAGTCCCCCGAGTCCGCTCCCCGCGTGATGGGGACGGCCGACCCGAGCTGGAACTGGAGGTCAGCCGCCTCGATCACGTCGCCCGGGACGAGGGCGGCAGCCCCTTCCAGGAGGTTCTCCAGCTCGCGGACGTTCCCGGGGAAGGGGTAGCGCAGGAGCGCCGCGACCGCGTCGCGGGAGAGGACGGGGGGCTTCCGCCCCTCGCGGCCGGCGACCCGCGCCAGGAAGTGCGCCGCCAGGCGCGGGATGTCCTCCCGGCGGTCCCGCAACGGGGGCAGCGCGAGCTCGACGACGCGAAGCCGGTAGTAGAGGTCCTCCCGGAAACGGCGCTTCCTCGTCTCCTCCATCAGGTCGGCGTGAGTGGCGGCAACGATCCGAACGTCCACGCCGATCGGGGCCCGGCCGCCCACCCGCTCGATCTCGCGCTCCTGGAGCGCCCGGAGGAGCTTGGCCTGGATCGCCAGCGGGGCGTCGGCGATCTCGTCGAGGAAGAGCGTCCCGCCGCTGGCCAGCTCGAACTTCCCGACGCGGGCCTCGACGCCGGTCGCCACGCCCCGCTCGATGCCGAAGAGCTCGCTCTCCAGGAGCGTCTCCGGGACGGCGGCGCAGTTCAGGGCGATGAACGGCCCGTCCTTCCGCGGCGAGCCGAGGTGGAGGAGCCGCGCCACGAGCTCCTTGCCCGTCCCGCTGTCGCCGCGGATCAGGACGCTCGCCCTCGAGGCGGCGGCCCGGGAGACCAGCTCCTTGACCCGGCGCATCGGCGGCGAGTCCCCGATCAGGATCGTGTCGACCCCGCTCGCCCCCTTCAGGGCCCGGTTCTCCTCGCGCAGGCGGTCGACGTCCGCGGTCAGGGCCTTGACGAGGCGCGACCCCTCCAGGGCCGGGGAGACGAGCGCAGCCAGGGACCCGAGGAACCTCCGGTCCTCCTCGTCGAAGTCGACGGCTCGCCCGCCCCGGGCCTCCCGGTCCAGGACGACGAGGATCCCGAGGACCTCGCCCCGGGCCGTGGAGAGCGCGACACCGGCCGCGCTCCGCGCCCGCTCCCCCAGGACCGTCAGGTCCGTCCGCGAGAGCGGCCCGCTGGCCCGGCAGGTGTCCAGGACGAACGGGTCCGAGGCCAGGGTCACCGGGTCGAGCCCCGCCGGGAGGCCGACGGTCGCCAGGGCTCCGCGGTCCGAGGCCCCCGCGAAGGTCGCGGCCACCCCGCGGGCCGCGTCCAGGACGGCCACGGCGCGGGCGACGACCTCCTCCAGCAGGAGCCCCTCCTCGCGGGCCGCCGGGAGCGAGCGGCTGACGTCGTAGAGGGTCTCCAGCCGGAGGACCTTCTTCTTGAGGTCGAAGACCTCCCGGGTCGGCGAGGTCCTAGCGTCCGCCATGCGGGGAGCTGCCGGGCGCTCCCAGCGCGGCCGCTTTCCCCTCGCCCTTCACCGCCGCGAGGGTCTCGACCGCCGGGGCGAAGCGAGGGTTGACGGCCAGGACGCCCTTGACGACGTCGGCCGCCTCGCCGACGCGGCCGTTCTCGGCCAGGAGCTGCGCCGAGAGGACCCAGACGACGGGGCGGTAGGGGAAGTAGTCCCAGCCGCCGCCGGCGCTCGCTCCCACAGGCGGCAGGTGTCCTTCTGCCACCAGGCGGGAGAGGTCGCCCGGACGTCCCCGAGCGGCGTCCCGGAGCGCGGCCACCAGCTCGCCCGTGCTCCGTCCGTCCTTCTTGAGAGCCGGAGCGGCGGCCTCCATCTCGAGGACGCGGCGGACGGGGTCCTCGGCCTCGTCGAGCCGCTTCAGCCAGATCAGGCTGACCGCCCGGATGGCCTCCACGCGCCGCGCGAAGCCGTTCACCTTCCGCTCCGGGGACGGGACCGCCTCCGGCTCGAGCTCGGCCCGCATCGCGTCGAACTTCGCCTCGGCGGCGGGCCACTCGCCGGCAAGGGCGAGGGAGGCCGCCTCGGCCAGGACGAACCCCTGCGCGTCCTTGTCCACGGCCTGCTCGGCGGTCCTGGCGTAGAACCCGGCGGCCTCTCTCCACTGGCCCCGGGCCGCGTGGACCGTGCCCAGGTGCCCCAGGGAGGCCCAGAAGTCCGGCTTGACCTCCAGGGCCTTCCTCAGAGAGGCCTCCGCCTCCTCGTAGCGCCCCGTGTTGGCGTACAGCTCGCCCAGCGAGTCGTACGGGTTGGCCTGGTCGGGCGCGAGGAAGCGGTAGCGCTTGAGGTAGTCCTCGGCCCGCGCCCACTCCTTGCGCTCCATGGAGTAGTAGCCGAGCTGGTTGTAGGCGACGGCGTAGTTCGGGTTCCGCTCGAGGAGGAGCTCGTACTCCCGGATCGCCTCGTCGGCCTTCCCCTGGCGGAGGAGGTAGTTGGCCCGCATCTCGTACCCCTCCGGGTCGTCGGGGTACTCCCGGCGGTACCGGTCCACGAGCTCCTGGGCCTTGTTCGGCTCCTTCTCGGTCAGTGCGGCGTAGGCGATGTCGTAGAGGAGCTGCTCGCGGGCCGTCACCGCGTCGCGCCGGCTGCCGACGCAGGAGAGGAGCATCTTCGCCCGCTCGGGGTCCTTCCCGGCCACCGACCGGGCCAGCCGGACCGTCGCCATGAGGAACTCCGGGTCGTGGGCGAGGGCCTCTCCGTAGTCGGCCATCGCCTCGCGGTGGTACATCCGCCGCTCGTTCTCGCGCCCCCGGAGGTAGACCTCGTAGGCCTCCTCCGAGGTGGTCGTGACCTCGTGCCGGCCGGTCACGAGGAGGGCCGCGGCCGTTCCGGCCACCGCCACGACGACCGCCGCGGGAACCAGGACCTTCCAGAGCCTCGGTCGGGTCATCTCTTCCTCGCGGATCCCCAGCCCCGTGGCCGGGGACCCTCTTCCCTGCTATACGACGCCCGTCCCCTGGGGTTTCGTCCCGGTGACCCGGAGGAGGACGAACGTCTGGTCGTCGTACTGCTCGGCGCCGTAGGTGTACTGCCGGACGTCCTCCAGCAGCTCCTCGGCCAGCTCCGGCAGGGGCCGGCCCCCGTGGCGGACGAAGGAGGCCTTCAGCCTCTCGTCCCCGTAGGGCGACATCTGGGGCGACATCGCCTCGTTCAGGCCGTCCGTGTAGAAGAGGAGGAGGTCTCCGCGGCGCAAGTAGAGCGTACGCGCGTCGTACGTCGTCTCGCGGAAGGCGCCCAGGGGGAGCCGGCTCCCGGGGACGGGGATCTCGACCGCCTCGCCCGCCCCCTCCCGGAGGAGGAGCGGCGCCGGCTGCCCCGCCAGGGCGTACTGGATCGTCAGGGCGTCGGGGTCGATCAGGAAGTACGACAGCGAGACGAACATCCGTCGCTTGATGGCGTAGATCCGGCGGTTCGCGTCGCGGAAGATGACCGCCGGGTCGGCGTCGGCGATCGCCCGGGCGTAGATGATCTCGCGGGCGGCGACCATCAAGAGCGAGGCCGGCACCGACTTCCCCGAGACGTCCCCGACGACGAGCCCGAGGCGCCCCGTCGGGTCGGCGTCGACGTCGATGAAGTCGTAGAAGTCCCCGCCCACCTCGCGGGCGGGGCGGCTCATCCCGAAGAGCTCGATCCCCGGCAGCCGCGGCAGCTCGCGGGGGAAGAGGCTCATCTGGATGTCGCGGGCGATCTCCAGGTCGCGCTCCACCTCGGCGCGGCGCGTCAGCTGCTCGTGGAGGGCCGCCGCCTCGAGCCCGAGGGCCCCCTGGTTGGCCATCGTCACCAGGTGGTCGAGGTCCTCCCGGCCGAACTCCTCCTCGGACTTCTTCGGCCCCACCGCCATCAGGCCGAGGAGCCGCCCGCGCGTGGCGATCGGGACCAGGACCTTGGTCTCCCGCAGGGTCGGCAGCTCCAGGAACCGCCGCGACGCCTCGTCCAGGGCCCACGGGTCGATCTCGGCGAGGCGGACGGGGACCCCGCGCTCCACGACCAGCCGCGCCAGCGCGCTCCCGAGGGGGAGCGCCGGCGCGATGGCCACGGCGTCGGCCCCGGGGCGGGCGAGCGCCCCGTCCTCGGGCCGCGGCAGGAGGAGCTCGAGCCGCTCCAGCTTCAGGAGCTCGGCCGTCCGGGTGGTCAGGAGGTCGTGCAGCTTGTCGCGCTCCAGCTGCGAGACGACGGCGCGGCTCATCTCGAGGAGCGCCTGCTGGAAGTCGGTCCGGTCGCGGAAGAAGATCCGGTCCACGAAGGCCTGCAGCCGCCGCCGCAGCGGGTCGACGATCAGGACGACGACGAGGCCGAACGTGAAGGCGAAGAGGGGCGAGGAGAAGAACGTCGACTCGGCCGCGAGCCGGCTCCCCGCCACGACCGCCAGCGCGTAGAAGCCGGTCACCATCGCCGTCAGGACGCCGTAGACGAGCGACTTGCGGACGATGACCCGGACGTCGAAGAGCCGGAAGCGGACGATGGCGTACCCGAACGTCAGCGGGACGAGGGCCATCGGGACGAGCCCCCAGGCCATGTACCGCTCCGTCCGGAAGATCGACGGGAACGAGACGGCGAAGACGACGAACGGGAGCGTCCCCCCCAGCGTCCCGAGGAAGAGGACGAGGATCTGCCGCCGCTGCGCCTTCTCTCGGGCCGTCCACCAGGAGTGGAAGAGCGCCAGGAGGCCCAGGACGAGGTAGTCCGCGAGCAGGATCCAGTTCAGGACCGGAGCGCCGTAGACGAGCCTCACCGGCCTCCCCAGGCGCGTCAGGGCCGCCATCTGGAGGAGGTAGACGGCCGGCGGGAGCGTGTAGAGGACCGTGAAGAGGAGGGGCGAGCCGTTCAGGAAGCGCTGCAGGGCCGAGAGCGCCCGCGGCGGCGGCGGCTCCCCCGGCCGCTCGTCGGCGAAGCGGAAGACCTTCCGCGACGGGAAGACGAGGAAGAAGTGGAGGAAGACCGCCGGCAGGAGGAAGAGCGCCAGCGTCCCGGCCATCTGGACGAAGTAGTCGACCCAGTAGTACGACAGCGGCCGGAACCGGCAGACGAAGAAGAGCATGAAGAGGACCGACAGCAGGTAGAAGACCGCCGCCGCAGGGTCCTCGGGCCGGTTGACGAAGACGAAGACCCCGAGCGCGAAGAAGGCCGCGCCGAGGAGCGCGAAGTAGAAGTAGCCGAACGACGCTGCCCGGTGGGGCGAGAGGACCACCTCTACCTCGAAGACCTGGCTCGCGCGCCGGACCAGGTACGGGACGTTCTCGCCGACCGCGTGCCGCCTCAGCTCGGGCGGCGCGTCGGTGGGGGCGTTGAGCATCCGGTTCCCGATCCCCAGGACGACGTCCCCGGGCCGGATCCCCGCCTTCTCGGCCGGGCCCTCGGGGACGAGGTCCCTGACCACGATCCCCCCGCGGCCGTACGGCTCCGGGACGACCCCGTCGTAGGGGCGCGGGAGGAGCATGTCGACGACCGACATCCCCGCCAGCAGGCACGCGGCCACGCCGAGCCAGACGACCGCCCTGCGGAGCGCGGCCGGGGAGAGGTCCCGGGTCACGGTCGGCTTCCGTCCATCGTCGGTTTCGGCACGTTGCGGCGGGCCGCTGGCGAGTATACGAACCGCGTGCCAGATCGTTCCGCGTGCGAGAATCCCCCGCCGTGACCGCTCCGAGGCGGCCCCGCCGGAAGGGGCTCTTCATCACGTTCGAGGGGATCGAGGGGTGCGGGAAGACGACGCAGCTCGTCCAGGCGGCCGAGGTGCTCAGGAAGCGGGGCTTCTCGGTCGTCACGACCCGCGAGCCGGGGGGGACGCCGATCGGGGCCCACCTGCGGAGGCTCCTCCTCGAGCAGCCCGAGCCGATCGACCCGAAGGCCGAGCTCCTCCTGATGTTCGCCGACCGGCGCCAGCACCTCTCCGAGGTGATCCTCCCGGTCCTGGAGCGGGGGGGCGTCGTCCTCTGCGACCGGTACACCGACGCCTCCCGCGCCTACCAGGGAGCCGGGCGGGGCCTGGGCGAGCAGCTCGTCGACCTCCTCCACCAGCGGTTCTGCGGCGTCGCCCCCGACCGGACCTACCTCCTCGACCTCCCGGTCGAGATCGCCCAGGCCCGCGTCCTGGCCCGCCAGGGGGGGCAACGGGACCGGATCGAGCGGGAGGGCGACGACTTCCACGAGACCGTCCGCGAGGCCTACCGCCGCGCGGCCCGGCGCGACCCGAAGCGGATCCGGCTCCTCGACGCCGCCCGGACCCCCGACGAGGTCTTCCGCGACCTCTTCGAGGACCTCGAGCCGCTCCTGGACCGGTTCCAGAAGCGGAACCCCGCCTTCGAGTGACGCGCGACGTCCCCGTCCTCCTCCTCGCCGGGCCCGGCAGCCGCCGGCTCGAGCGGGCCGCGCTCGCCCACGCGGCGCGCCTCCTCTGCCGGAAGGCCGGTCTCGCGGGCCACCCGGGCCCGGAGGCCGAGGCCGCCTGCCCCGACTGCCGGAGGACGGCCCGCCGCGAGCACCCGGACCTCTCGATCGCCGCCCCCGAGAGCCGCCGCCGGTCGAACGTCCCGGCGTTCGAGGAGTCCTCGGGGAGCCGCGAGACGACGATCCCGACCGCCCTCGTCCGGGCGATCGCCGCCGACGCCGCGCGCCTTCCGTACGAGGGGGCGCGGCGCGTCGTCGTCCTCCTCGACGTCGACCGGACGGAGGCCGCCGCGTTCAGCGCGCTCCTGAAGACGCTGGAGGAGCCCCCCGAGCGGACGCGCTTCGTCCTGACCGCGACCCGGGCGCGGCGCCTCCCGACGACGATCCTCTCGCGCGTCGTCCTCACGACCCTCGCCGGGACGCCGCGCGCCGAGACGGCCCGCCTCCTGGCCTCCCGCGGGATGCCCGCCGAGGAGGCCGACGCGAGGACCGCCTTCGTCCCCGACGACGCCGACGAGGCTGCCGCGCTCGACCTCGCCGGGGCCCGCCAGGAGCGCGACGGCCTCCTCGAGGCGCTCTCGGGGACGCTCCTGACGGGCTCGGCCGGCTGGGCGGTGACGCTGGCCGCGCGCCTCTCGGGCGACGACCCGGCGGAGGCCGCGCGCCGCCTCGGACTCCTCGCTCTCCTCCTGCGCGACGCCGCGGCCGCCTCCGTCGACCCGGCCGGCCGCCACGTCGTCCACCGCGAGCGCTACCGCGACCTCGCGCGCCTCGGCGAGGCGGGCGGCCCGGCGCTCCTCGACGCGGCCCGGCAGGCCCTCGACCTCGCCGGCGCGCTCTCCGACTCGCGCCGACAGCCCCGCCTGGCGGCCGAGGCGTTCGCGCTCTCGCTCCTGCCGGAGGCGCACGTCGCGGCCCGGGGGAGCGGGCCGGCAGAGGGCTAGCGGCGGCCCTTCCTCCGATCGAGCGCGGCCTTCAGCTTCCACCACGGGGTGAAGAGCCTCCAGGCCAGCGAGTTCGTCATCTGGTGGACGACGCGCTCCAGCCGGTCCCGCTCCGCGACGAGGTCGGCCGATTTCGACGCGTGGTCGCGGACCTCCGCCGCGAGGGCGTCCCGCTGGGCGGCGAGGGCGGCGGCCTCCGCGCGGGCGGTCGCCAGCTGCGCGGCCCGCTCGTGAAGAGCCGCGACGACCTCGTCCAGCCGCCGCGAGAGCTCCCCCGCCGCCCGCCGCGCCTCGTGCAGCTGGATCTCGCTCCGCTCGAGGGCGAGCCGCTGGTCACGCTCGCGTACCGAGAGGGCTTCGAGCTCCGAGTGGAATCCGTCGACGAGCGCCATCTCGGCCTCGGGAGTGTGGAGTCGCCAGTGCTTGCGGTAGACCGCAGAGCGCGCTCGCTGGGCCTCCGCTCCACCCCAGGGAGTCGCGGTCGTCGCGTTCGACCCGTCGTCGCGGATCCGGTAGAGGGCGGTGACCCCGGCGACGCGCACCAGGGGCGTCCGCTGCGACAGGCGAACGAGGAACTCCCAGTCCTCGAAGAGGTCGAAGGCCTCGTCGAACCGGCCGCACTCCTCCCAGAGGACCCTCTCGTGCATCAGGCAGACGAGCGGGATGGAGTTCGTGAAGGGGAGCCGGCCCGGGACCGGCTCGCCGGCCGGGAGCGGCTGGCGCTCCACGTCGACGTAGCGTCCGTCCGGGCCGAGAGTCTGGCGGACGACCGCGCAGTCGCTGAAGGCGGCGCGGATCTCCCGAGGTCCTTCCAGCGCCGCCGCGAGCGCGGCGAGGTGGCCGGGGAGGTGGAGGTCGTCGTCGTCCAGGTAGGCGAGGAAGCGCCCCGAGGCCACGGAGGCTCCCGCGTTGAGCGCCCGAGACCGCCCGTGCGGGGGCCCCGGCTCGACGACGCGAAGCCCGCGTCCCGGCGGGCACGACAGGACCGACGGCTCGACCGGCGCGTCGGAGTCGTTGACGAGGACGACCTCGAAGTCCTGCAGCTCCTGTCCCCGGAGGCTCTCGAGCGCCTCGGCGAGGAGCGCGGGGCGGTCCTTCGTCCGGACGAGGACCGAGACCTTCGGCGCGGGCCCGCCGGTCTGCGGCTCAGCCATCGCCGAACAGGGCCTCGAGGATCCGGAGGGCCGGGCCCTCGGGATGGTGCCGCGGGGCGTCCCGGACGGCGCGCTCCATGAGCCTCTCGCGCAGCTCGGGCTCCCCCGCGAGCCGGAGGAGGGCGTCGAGGCAGGCGCGGGGCGAGGACGTGTCGACGACGAGCGCGTTCTCGCCGTCGCGGGCGAAGCACGCGCTCCCCCCCGCCCGAGGCACGACCGCGGTCGCGCCGCATCCCATCGCCTCCAGTGCGGTGAGCCCCATCGCCTGGTACGTCGAGAAGTCGGCGAACACGTGGACGCCGTTGAGGATCGCGGCCAGCCGGGCGGCGTCCACGACCCCCGCGTCCCGGTACCGGAAGCTCCGCACCGCCAGCGCGTGGTCGGGGTGGGCCGGGTCCGCGCCGAAGACCGTGACGTCGACGCCCGGGCCGAGCCGTTCGACGAGCTCGCCCAGGAGGTCCATCGTGCGGGAGGGCTGGCGCCGCTCGCAGGAGACCCGTGCCATCGCCGCCACGCGGAACGGCGCCGCCGGCGGGGCGCTCCGGAACGGCCGGAAGAGGTCGACGTCGAAGCTCGGCCCGACCACGCGGCAGAGCGCGCCGGTCCTCCGGGCCACCTCCTCCCGGTTCCAGTCGGTCTTCGTCACGAGCACCATCCCGGGGACCCGCGTGTAGGAGGCGAGCGCCGTCCGGAACCCGTCGGAGCCCTCCGGGTAGAAGCGGGGCTCGAAGTCCTGGACGTAGTAGCCCAGGACCGGCGGACGCCCCTCGGCGCCGAGCGGCTCCAGCCACTCGACGGAGCCGTTCGCCGTGGCCACGACCGCGTCGAATCCCCGCGCCAGCTCGGGGATCCGCTCGCGCGGGAGGAAGCGGACCGGGAGCCCCGGGTCCGTGTAGGCCGCCTCGAAGCCGGGGCGGTTCTCGGAGAGGTTCGCGACCTCCACCTCCACCCCCATCTTCGCCATCGCCCGTCCTTCGGAGAGGACCACGTTCGCGCCCCCGCCGCGCCCGGTCGCCGGCAGGACGAAGAGGACGCGGCGCCCGCCGAACCTCTCGCGGCCCTCCCGCCGGATCGCGTGGCGCTCGAGGAGGGCGCGCGAGCGCTCCCTCAGGCCCGTCATCACCCGGTCGTCGCGGCAGAAGCGGACCCCCTCGTCGATCACGGGCTGACCGTGCTTGCTGGCCAGCGCCTCGCCCGCGGCGGCCGACAGGACCTTCCTCCGCTCGTGCGAGTAGCTCTTCGACTGGGCGTGGTGGACGTACGCGTCGTCGGCCAGGACGAGCCTCCAGCCGCTCGAGCGAGCCCGCAGGCAGAAGTCGTTCTCCTCCCCGAAGCCTCGCCCGAAGGCCTCCTCGTCGAAGAGCCCGACCTCCGCGAGCGTCTCCTTGCGGATGAGCAGGCAGAACCCGTTGAGGAAGGGGAGCTCCGGGCGGACCGGGCCCGCGTCGGCGGAGAGAAGCGCCGCCATCGCGTCCACGTCGAGCCCGTCGGGGAGGGGGTTGTCCGCCCAGTCGCCCGCTCCGTTCGTGTAGTCGGGGATCGACTGCCAGGAGGCGCAGTTCGAGAGCGGCCCGACCACGCCGATCCGCTCGTCCGACTCCGCCGTGGCGACCAGCCGGTCGAGCCATCGTGGAGTGACGACGGTATCGCTGTTCAGGAGCGCGACGAAGTCGCCGCGCGACAGGCGCAGCCCCTGGTTGGCCGCCAGCGTGTACCCGCGCGCGACGTCGTTGCGGACGAGCTGCGCCCCGTGCTCTCGGGCGAAGCCCGCGAGGAAGTCCCGGGTCTCGGGCCCGCTCCCGTCGTCGACCAGGACGACCGAGTACGGCTTCCGCGAGTGCCGGACGACCGACGCCAGGCACCGGCGGACGTCCTCGAGCGCGTCGTGGACGCAGACGACGACGTCCACCGAGGCCGTCGTGGCCGGGGGGAGGAACGGCCCCGGGGCGGGGCCGCCAGCGAAGACGTCGGGCGCGGCCGCCACCCCGCTCTCGCGTGGAGCCGGGGCGGGGCGGAGCGCGCGACCGGAACGCTCCTTCAGCCGCCACCAGGCGTTCCGGAGCCTCCAGAACCGCGAGGACTCCATCCAGGCGATCCGGGCGTTGGCCTCGCGCAGCTCGGCACGAGTCCGCTCGAGCTCGCGGCGCAGGGACTCTGGCGATTCGCTCGTCATGCGGACGTCTTCGAGGGTCCGGGCACGGGACCTTCGCCCCGCGCGGCCGGGCAGGCGGATCTTACCCGCGATCCGGGCCGTCCCGTCCGGCCGTCGGTCCAGACAGGAGCCCTTCGATCGCCTCCACCCAGGCCACGGCCTGGGTGGCGAGCGTGTGGCGCTCCCGCAGGTCCGAGAGCGCGCGGCTGGCGAGGCTCTCCCGGAGCCCGGCATCGTCCAGCAGCCGGAGGAGCGCGTCGCGGAAGGCGGACGGCTCCGTCGGGACGAGGAGCCCGTTCTCCCCGTCGGCCACGGAGCCCCGGTAGGGCACCGAGTCGCCGAAGACGCCCGCGGCCCCGAGGGCCGCGTAGTCGAGCTGCTTGAGGTTGGACTTGCAGGCGGTGAAGGGGTCGTCCTCGAGCGGCGCGATCGCGACGTCCCAACGGACCGTCCGCTGCAGCCAGCGGACGAAGCGCGGGTATTCCCCCTCGGCGCCCGGCTCCAGACGCGAGACGGGATACCCCTCGAACGGCTCGAGGAGTCGGGGGTCGTTCGAGAGCCCGACCAGCTCCAGCCGCGTCCCGGGGCGCAGGTGCAGGACCTCCCGCAGGCCCCGGAGGACCGAGAAGAGGTCCGCGTCGTGCGTGCGGGTCCCCATGTAGCCGACGACGAGGGGCCCCGCCCGCCGGGCGGGCGGCGGCCCGAGGCCCCAGAGCCGCTCGTCCAGTGCGTTGGGGACGACCTCGATCCGCGGGTTCAACCGCCGCAGGCGCTCGGACAGCGGCACGGTCGAGACGAGGACGCCCCGCGACTCCCGCGAGAGGAGCATGAAGACGGCCCGGTCCTGCGCCGTCGGGAACGCCTGCCAGGGCTCGTCCGCGTTGAGGTCGAGGAGGTTGTCGTCCACGGCGTGGAGGACCGGGACCCTCCGGCGCGAGAGGCCCGCGAGGAGCCGCTCGGCGTCGGCGAGGGTCGTCCCCTCCTTCCACGTCCGCTCGACGACGACGACGTCGGGCGAGTCGCCCGGGGGCTCCGTCCCGTGACGCATCCGTACCCGGGCGGCGGCGGCGGGGTGGGAGAGCGGCTGCAGCAGCCGGATGAACGTGCAACCGTAGGGCGTCGCGTCGGCGCCGTAGCTCCCGTGGAGGCAGAAGACATCAAGCATCGCCGAAGAGGACGGTGAGGACGCGGCCGGCCACGGCCTCCGGGTGGAAGGGCACGACGGAAGCACGGGCTTCCCGGGCGAGGCGGGCGCGCAGGTCGGGTGAGTCCGCGAGGCGCTCGATCGCGTCCACGGCGGCGTCGGCGGTCGAGGTGTCGACGAAGACGGCGTTCCTCCCGTCCTCGGCGAAGCTCCCCGCCCCGCCCGCCGAGGGCACGATCGCCGTCGCGCCGCACCCCATCGCCTCCATCGCCGTCAGGCCCATCGCCTGGTACCGGGAGGCGTCGAGGAAGACGTGCGTCCGGTTCAGCAGGGAGACGAGCGCGGAGTCGTGGAGCTCCCCGGCGCAGCCGTACGGGAACGGCCGCTTCAGGGCGACGTACGCCGGGTCGTCCTCGCTCACGCCGAAGACGGTCGCTTCGAGACGGCCGCCGAGGCGCCGGTGGGCGCGCTCGAGCACCTCGAGGGTCAGGGCGGGCTGCCTCCGCGGCGTCGAGGGGCGGACCATCGCGGCCACGCGGAGCGTCTCCGTCGGGGGCTCCTCCTCGACCGGGCGGAACAGATCCGCGTCGAAGCTCGGCCCGACGACCGAGCAGGACACCCCGGCTCGCGTCTCCACCTCGCGCGCGTTCCACTCGGTCTTGGCGAACCGCCGGACCCCGGGGAGGAGCGTGTACGAGTCCCAGGCCCTCTGGTGGTCGCGGCTCCCTTCGGGGAAGAAGGACGGCTCGAAATCCTGGACGTAGTAGCCGAGGACGGGCGGCGTGGCGCTCCGCGAAAGCGGCAGGAGCCACTCGACCGAGCTGAACGCCGTCGCCACGACCGCGTCGAAGCCCCGCGCGGCCCGGGGGATCTCGGAGGGCGCGGCGAACAGAAGCGGGACCTCGACGTCCGGATAGCTCCTCAGAAACCCTTCCCGGAACTGCGCGAGGTTCAGGACCCGCGCGTCGACGCCCATCCGGAGCATCGCGCGAGCCTCGGAGAGGACGACGTTCGCCCCGCCTCCCCGGTCCAGGACGGGCAGGACGAACAGGACGCGGCGCCCCTCGAACCGCGCGCGGCACTCCTCGCGGAGCCGCCGCCGCCGGAGCCCCTCGCGGACCCGCAGGCGCTTCCCCTCGAGCACCCGGCTCCCGCCCCCGGGAGCCGGGCCCCAGACGCCGTTCCCCGGCGGGCCGGCGACGTACGCGTCGTCGGCGACCGCGCTCTGCCAGCCCGCGAGGCGCGACCGACGGGAGAGGTCCGCGAGGCTCCTCGGCCCGTGCCCGCCCGCCTCCGGGCCGCGGCCGGACCCATCGAGGAGCCCGCGGCGGACGAGGACGCACGGCCCGTCCACCTCCTCGATCCGCGGGTACGAGGGCGGGGCGCCGTCCGCCACGATCGACGCGAGGAGACGGACGCCGGCCGGCCCCGCCGGCAGGCCGGCGTCCGCGTCCCCCGGCCCGGCCGCCGGGCCGGCGAGGTCCCCGGGGCCGAGAGGCCGCACCATCCCGATCCGGCCGTCCGACTCCGCGCAGGCGACCAGCCGGTCGAGCCAGCCCGGACCGAGGACGGCGCCGGCCTCCACGACGGCGGCCAGCTCCGCACGGCTGGCCGCCAGCCCCCGCAGGATCGCCGCGTCTCGCTCCACGCCCTCTTCGCACTCGAGGAGGTCCGCCCGCTGCGTCCGTGAGAAGCCCCGGAGAGGGTCCCGGCCCTCTCCGCTCCCGTGCGCGACCAGGACGAGCCGGTACGGCGGCCGGGTGTGGCGGATGACCGGGTCGAGGTCTTCCGGGACTCGTGCCCGGCCGTCCGGGACGAGCACGAGGACGTCGACGTTCGCCCCGGTCCGCCAGGCCGGCGAGGGGCGCGCACCCCGGCCCGGAATGCCCGCCGGCGCCTCGAGCGCCTCCGGCCGCGGGAGGGGCGGAGGCCCGGGGCGCCGCGTCCCGAGCCCGAGGAGCCCCCCCGCCAGCTCGCGAAGGGACCACCAGGCGTTCCGCGCCTTCCAGAACCGCGAGGACTCCATCCAGGCGATCCGTTCGCGCGCCGCCCGGAGCTCGGCCCGTGCGCGTTCGAGCTCGTGTCGGAGCTCCCAGCCCGGGTCTCTCGTCATCGGCGTCGTGTCCGGGCGGCTCCGCACGAGCCCCGCGTCCGCGGGCGGGAGCTGCTCCGGCGCGAGTCTAACCTCGCCCCGCGCCGGGTTGCCGGGTGCGGGTCCCGGTGCTACGGTGCCGCCGAGTGCGCGGGTCCTCTGCAGGCGGGGTCGTTGCGATGACGGGCCCGGAGCGTGCCGCGCGGGCCGCGGGACTCCTCCTCCTCCTCTCCGCGGCCGCCTACTACCTGGTCTTCGTCCGGGCGATGTCTACGACCTCGCTCTGGACCGACGAGCTGACGAGCGTCCAGGAGTTCAGCAGCAAGGGCCCGCTCGCCGTCGTGACCGACTACCACGACCCGAACAACCACGTCTTCTTCAACCTGCTCAACTCGCTCCTGCCCGGTCGCGCCAGCGTCGCCCCCCTCCGGGCACGGATCCTCTCCTTCCTCTCCGTCGCCGGGCTCCTCGTCCTGCCGTACGCCTTCTTCGCCGGGCGGGGCCGGCCGCTCCTCGGCGGGCTCCTCGGCTGGGTCCTCGTCGTGGACCACGACCTCCTGGACCTCTTCCTGCAGGCGCGCGGCTACGGCCTGGCAGCGTTCCTGGCGCTCTCGCTGTCGACGGCGGTCTTGCGGTTCGTCGACGAGGACGACCCGCGGGGCCTCCCCTGGATCGTCGTGACCGCGGTCCTCGGCACCTGGACGCTCCCGACGTTCGGGTTCTTCGCGGCGCCGCTTCTGCTCCTCCTCCTGGCCGTCGCCCGCCGGAGGGCGGTCTTCCTGGCGTCCGCCGCCGTCGCCGCCGGCGTCTTCCTCGCCTACCTGCCGGTCCTCCCGCAGCTCCTCGAGCAGGGCCGCGTCTACGGGGCGAGGTGGGGCCGGGCCTACGCCTCGGCGGGCGCCGTCCTGGAGACGCTCCGGACGTACCTCCTCCGCCCGCGGGCGCTCTTCGGCGAAGCCGCCGCGTTCGCGGCGCTCTCGGGGATCGCGGTCTTTCCCTGGTTCCTGTCGGACGAGGAGCGTCGGCGGTCTCGCGGGTCTCTCCTCCTCGTCGCCTCGTCCCTCGCGTTCTTCGTCGCTTGCCTGGGCCTCCAGACGCCGATCGTTAGGGCCACGAGCTTCGTCGTCGTCCCGCTCGCGGTCGGCACGTCGCTCGTCGCCGCGGTCCTGCTCGACCGGCCACGGCTGGAGCGGAGGGCGCGCGCGGCGGGGATCGCCGGGGCGATCCTCCTGGCGGCCGGCGGCTTCTTCCAGGCGTGGCGCTTCTCCTTCGTCCCGCTGGAACGCTGGAAGGACGTGGGCGAGCTGGTCGCCGAGACCTTTCCGGACGAGGCGCAGTACCACGTCACCTACGTCCCCGAGCTCCTCCGCGGCTACGTGCGCCCCGGCTTCCGCAACCAGTGGGAGATGGACGACGTGGCGTTCCGGGAGGGGCGGCTCGTCGTCCTCGACACCGTGGTCGTCGACGGGCGTCCACGCATCCAGACGAGCCGACTGGCGGCCTCCTCGGTCGAGCTAAGGCTCCCGCAGCGGCGCGCCGGCTTCATGTCCGTCTGCTTCACGCCTCCCTCCCGCTCCGGCGTCGAGGGGGTCGCGTCGAACGGCCGGCCGCTCCCCGTCGCCCCGCTGGGCGACCGGGACTTCGCCACCGGCGCGTCCGCCGCAGGGGCGACGACGACCGTCGCCCTCGAGGCCGGGCGCCGGTACCGCTCGCTCGTCCTCGTCCGGAGCGACGGGCCCGGGGCCCGGGAGGTGGAGTGCAGCATCCGGACGAGCGGCGGGGCCGCCCCCGAGCCGTGCGGGACCGTCCGGCGCTCCGGTCGCTTCACGCTCGTCCACCTCCGCGACCGTCCGGTGACGACCGTGACGCTGACGACCGGCCAGGAGGGGGAGGCCTCGCTCGTCGAGGTCTGGGCCTACACGGTTCCCTGAAAACCCCGGCTCCGCCGCAAGGCCGACGGGTAAGGGTTCTCGACGACGACCGGCCTCTCGCAGACGAGCGGGTTCATCCGGAGCAGGTAGTCGACGTTGCTCCCACGCAGGCGGTCGAAGACGTCCTCACGGGGCAGGCTCCCGTCGTCGGGCCGGCGGATGACCTCGAAGTACCGGCGCAGGAGGTCGTAGAGGCTCCCGGCCGAGTACTCGATCCGGTGGTGTTCCCACGCCGGCGAGAGGTCGTTCACGTCGGCGCCGCACGGGGTGGAGAAGAGGAGCCGCCCCTCGGGGCGGAGGTGGGCGACGAGGTTCTCCAGGAAGACCTCGCGGTGGGCCACGTGCTCCAGCGTGTCGAACGAGACGACGACGTCGAAGACCCCCGCCCCGATGGTCTCGTCCCACCGCGTCCCGTCCCCGACCCGGAACTCCAGGTTCGGGAGGCGATACCGCGCCCGTGCCGCCTCGACGGCCCCCGCGTCGTAGTCGACGCCGAGGACGCGGGCGGAGGGGAGCCGCTGCGCCAGGGCGTAGGAGCCGTACCCGTCCCCGCAGGCGACGTCCAGGATCGACCCGGGTGGGTCGGCCTCGCCGAGGACCTCGCGGGCCCAGGCGTACCGAATCAGGTGGTGGACGCTTCGCGCGTCGTCGTCCGCCAGGGCCGGACCGATGTCGAGCGGGTCGCCCGCGAGGTCCCCGGGGACGAAGTGCTCGTCCACCACACCTCCGGAGATCGCTCGGAGGGCCCGAGGACCGAGGCCCGCTCTGGAGAAGAAACGGGAGAGGAGCGCCCTCACCGACGTCTCCGCGCCGTCCGGTGGTGCGGTCGGGAACCGTGGCGGGCCGCTCGGGCGCACGGGCGCGTCATCGCCGCGGAGGGTACCGCGATCCCGGTCCCGCCGCGGGAGCGGACTTCGCGATTCGATCTCAGGTCCCGGACCCGCGAGCCCGGGGCGCGCTGGGGATCGCCCTACCCTCTTGCGTCCAGGGCGGTCCATACTGCCGGGAGCGAACCCGGTGCCCGAGGCCGGCACGGCCCCGCCCTTCTCGCAAAGGAGGCGAGCATGTCCTTCCGCCTCTCCCTCCCGGCCGCCGTCTCCGCGATGGCCCTGGCCCTCCTCCTCGCACCGGCGCCGCTCCTCGCCTCGGACGAGCCCGGCGCCCCCCTCGCCGTGAACCCGGCGCCGCCGTCGAGCCCGGTCAAGCTGATCTTCATCCACCACTCCACGGGGGAGAACTGGCTGAACGACGAGAACGGGGCGCTCGGGCCCGCGCTGCGCGACGCGAACTACTTCGTCAGCGACACGAACTACGACTGGGGCCCCGCGGACCTCGACTCGCCCGGGGATGAGATCGGCAGCCACACCGACATCGGGAACTACTACTCGTGGTTCGCCGGGTCGCACCGCGACACGTACCTCGGGCCTCTCTACGTCGAGAGCGGGCAGAACTGCTGGTACTCGCGCCTGGAGGACGACCCCGGAGGCCCGAACCGGATCGTGATGTTCAAGTCGTGCTTCCCGAACTCGAAGCTGACGGGAAGCCCGTCGGACCCGATCCCGCCGATCGGGTCGAACCCGCTCCGCCACCAGGACTGCTACTCGGAGCACATGACGCTCGCCAACGCCAAGGGGATCTACCAGTCGCTCCTGACGTACTTCGCGACGCGGACCGACAAGCTCTTCGTCCTGGTCGTCCAGCCGCCGCTGAACGCCGGCGAGACCGACTCCACGGAGGCGGCCAACGCCCGGGCGCTCGCGAGCTGGCTCGTGGACGACTGGCTGGACGGCTATCCCCACAGGAACGTCGCGGTCTTCGACTTCTTCAACGTCCTCACCTCCAACGGCGGCTCCACCCGGACGAACGACCCGACGACGAACGACCTGGGCTGGAGCGACGGCAACCACCACCGGGTGGCCAGCGGTGCGATCGAGCACCTCCAGACGGTGGCCAACAACTACAGCGCCTACGGCTCGGCCCCCGACGACAGCCACCCCTCCCAGGCCGGGAACCAGAAGGCCACCGGCGAGTTCGTCACCTTCCTCAACGCGGCCTACCACTGCTGGCAGGGGACGGGCGGCTGCCCGGGCGGGAGCTCCACCTGCACGCTCACCTGCTCGCACGCGGTCCCCTCCTCGGCGACGGCGGGCGCCTCGGTCACCTTCTCGGCCACCTCCACGGCCACCGGGTGCACCGGCGCCACGACGTACGACTGGGACTACGGCGACCTCTCCGCCCACGGGACGACGGCCACGACGACGCACACGTACTCGGCGCCGGGGACCTACTCCTGGACGCTGACGGTCACGGCGGGCGGGCAGACGTGCACGCGGACCGGCCAGGTCGTCGTCTCGGGAGGCGCCTCCGCGTGCACGGCGGACGGGCAGACCCTCTGCCTGAACCAGTCCCGCTTCCGGGTGAAGGCGACGTACCGCGACTACGGAGGGAACAGCGGGAACGCCCAGGCGGTGCCGCTGACGAACGACACGGGCTACTTCTGGTTCTTCGGGCGCGACAACGTGGAGGTCGTCATCAAGGTCCTCGACTTCTGCGGCGTCAGCTCGGCCTGGGCCGTCTACGCGGCGGGGCTGACCGACGTCGGGATCGTCCTGACGGTGACCGACACGACGACCGGGGCGGTCAAGTCGTACCCGAACGAGCTCGGGATCCCGTTCGTCCTCGTCCGCGACGCCGCGTTCCCCTGCCCGTAGGCGAAGGCGCCGACCGCCTGCCTATACTGGACCGTCCGCCCGGCCCTCCGGGCGGAGAGGGAGTCGATGCGACAGCGAACACTTCTGGCCCCGTTCCTCCTCGCGAGCCTCGCGCTCGCGCTCCCCGCGGGGGCCGCCGACCCCCGCGGCCGGTTCTCGGCGGAGGCCTCGATCACCACGTCGCAGGGGACGCGGCGGCTTGCCTTCGACATCGTCGTCGACCGGCCGTACACCCTCGAGCAGGCCCTCCCTCTGAAGAAGACGCTGGAGGAGGGCGGGACGCCGGCGCTCGAGGCCGCCCTCTCCCGGATGCATGCCGGGCGCCTGAAGGTCGGCAACCTCGAGCGGGGGCTGCAGCTCGTCCTGGCCGAGGAGACGAGCCGCGGGATCCGGTACGTGGTCGTCGCCTCCCGCGCGATCGGCACCGACGAGCTCGCTCGCGGCCTGGACTCGGTCGACTACCCGTTCCTGGTCGCCGACTTCGAGGTGCCGGAGTTCGGGACGGGCGACGGGAAGATCTACCCGAAGGCCTCGCTCTCGATCGGCGGCGACGGCCGGGTCCAGGTGGACCAGTACGGAGGGGCCGAGGGCGAGCTGACGCACGTGAAGCGCTACCGGCCGTAGCGGGAGGGAGCCGGCCCGGACCCAAAAGGCGCTGGCGGCGAGGCCGCCGAGCGGAAGGGCCAGGGAAACCCGCCAGACGGGTTTCCCGGTCACTCGAACGAGCGCAGGCGGCGCCGCCGCCGAGCGGAAGGGCCAGGGAAACCCGCCAGACGGGTTTCCCGGTCACTCGAACGAGCGCAGGCGGCGAGGCCGCCGAGCGGAAGGGCCAGGGAAACCCGCCAGACGGGTTTCCCGGTCACTCGAAGCTGCGGAGCCGCTCCACCACCGCCTCGACGTCGCTGTCGGGCGTCGAGGCGCCGGCCGAGACCCCCACCTTCCGCATCCCGGCGAAGGCGGCCGGGTCCAGGTCGGCGGCCGTTCCGACGAGGAACGTGGGCTTGTGCTCCCGGGCGATGTTGGCCAGCTCCTTCGTGTTCTTGCTGTGCCGCCCCCCGATGACGACCAGGGCGTCGACCGACGGGTCGGCGCAGAGGACGCGCAGGGCGTCCTGGTTCTCCTTCGTCGCGTAGCAGATCGTGTCGGCCGTCCGGGCCTTCGGCGCGCGGCGGACGATCTCCGCGACGTGCTCGCGGAAGTGCTCGGCGTTGATCGTCGTCTGGAAGATCACCTTCACGCACGGGACCGACTCCCAGGGGAAGGCCTTCACGTCCCGGAGCTCGTAGAAGACCCGGTGCCGCTCGGGGTCGAGGTCCTTCGTGTAGCCGATCACCTCGCGGTGCCCCGCCTGCCCCAGGATGGCGACGAAGCACCCGTCGGCGAGCGACCGCGCGATCTCCCTGTGGATGTCCGTGACGAACTTGCAGGTGGTGTCGATGACCGAGAGGCCCAGCGCCTCGGCGCCCGCCCGCACGGACGGGGCGACGCCGTGGGCCGAGAAGACGACCCTCCCCTCGTGCTCCCGGGCCTCCGGGAGCGAGTGGACGGTCGGGAAGCCGAGGCGGGCCATCTCCGCCTCGACGGTCTCGTTGTGGACGACCTGGCCGAGGATCCCGCCCGAGAGCCCCCGCGCTGCGGCCTGCCGGACCAGCTTGTCGGCCACGCGGACGCCGGCGCAGAAGCCGTACTTCTCGGCGAGGACGACCTCCATCGCTACGACGGCTTCCCCGGCGAGGCGGCCTTCGCCTTCCACCCCTCGAGCTTCTTCCGGGCCCCGTCCCGCCAAGCCTCCGGCGCGCCGGCCTTCTTCGAGGCCTCGATGGCCCTCTCGAGGTGAGGCACCGCCTCGGCGTACTTCCCCTCCCCGGCGAGGAGGTCCCCCTTCAGCTCGTCCATCCAGAAGCTCTGGCCGCGGCTCATGGCCAGGTCCAGCCACTCCGTCGCCTTCTCCCTCCGCTCGCCGCTCTGGAACGCGTACTTGGCGGCCTGGAAGTGCGCCGTCCAGCCCGCGTCCTTCTCCGCCGCCAGCGCGGCGTCGAACGCCTTCCAGACGATCCCGGAGACGTCGAACTCCACCGGGAACGCGACGCGGAGCTTCTCCCACGCCATCTCCACCCGGACCCGCTCGCGCGTCTCGGGGAAGACCCGGAACTCCAGCCACTCCTGGTGCGGGCCCGCCTCGGGCGTCACGTCGAACGCGAGGACGTCCTTCTTCGGGTCCCGGAAGTAGGCGCCCCACTGCTCGGCCTGGCTGTTGACGAGGATCCGCCACGTCTCCTTCCCGGGCAGCGCGAAGAGCGCGTACTTCCCGGCCGGGAGCGGCTTGCCCGCCACCTTCCCGTCGTGCGACAGCTCGAGCGTGGTGGCGTCGTTCGCCCCCATCCGCCAGACCTCGCCGAAGGGGACGAGCGCGCCCCAGACGTCGCGCCCCTTCACGCCGGGGCGGTGGTACGTGATGGTCAGGTTCGCGGTGCCGACCTTCTCCGAGACCGTGGCGCCCGGGCTCGGCTGCGGCACCTCGACGGCGGCGTTCGCGGCGGCGGCGAGGAGGAGCGCCCCGAGGGGCGCGGCGAGTCGTCTCATGGCGGCGGTTCCCTTCCCGGCCGCGATGTTAGCGCGGCCGCCGCACGCCCCGCCGGGACGGACGGGCCCGCCGGGCGTCAGCTCGCCGTGCCGTTCAGGTCCTGGAGCGTCACCTCGGGGGGGACCATCCGCGTGAACCGGTCGCGCTTGATCAGCTCGAAGCCCTTCCCGGCCCGGCCGACGACGTCGTACCGGCGCGTCACGGTGTAGGTCGTCCCCTTCGAGTTCTCCAGCGTCAGGACCGCGCGCTTCTCGTCCTTCCCGAAGAGGGCCGCGCCGACGACGCGGTCGTCCGCCCCGAGCTTGATCCCGATGACGCCCTTGCCGGGGCCCGAGAGGACCGGGACCTCGTCGGAGGAGAAGAGGATCGCCCGCCCCCGCTCGGACGCGAGCGCCACGATCGCCCCCGGCTCGCACGTCCCGACGAAGAGCACCTCGTCGGCCTCGCCCGTCTTGGCGAACCGCCGGCCCGAGCGGGTCGTCGGCTCCTTGTACGGCGAGAGCGGGAAGCGCATCACCATCCCGCCGCGCGTGACGGCGAGCAGAAGGACGTCCCCGTCCGGCAGGACGCGCGGGTCGAGCGACAGGGCGGCCACCACACGCTCCCCGTCGGCGAACTTGAACAGCTTCTGGACCGGCTCGCCGTACCCCGTCGACGGGGGCACGTCGTTCAGCCTGAGGACGTAGGCCGAGCCCTGGTTCGAGAAGAGGGCCGCGAGCTCCTTCGTCGAGCCCTGAAGGACCGCCTGCACGGAGTCCCCCTCGCGCAGGCGCGTCGACTTCGGGTCCTTCAGCTCGCGGACGCGCTTGACCCAGCCGTCCGAGGAGAGGACCGCCGTCGTGTCCTCGTGCTGGATGAACGCCTCGGCGACGTACTCGGGCTCGTCGGCGCTGGCGACGACCCGCGTCCGCCGCTTCTCGGCCGACAGGAGCCCCCGCAGCTCCACCAGCTCGCGCTGGACGACGCCCCAGAGCTTCGCCTCGGACCTCAGGACGGCCTCGATCTTCGCCGCCTCGGCCTTCTTTGCCGCGAGCTCCTCGCGCAGCTCCTTGATCTCGAGCTTCGCCAGCTTGTAGAGCTTCGTCTCCAGGATCGCGTCGGCCTGCTCCTCGTCGAGGCCGAACCGCTTCATCAGCTTCGCGGCGGCGTCGGCCTTCCCGTCCGAGCCCCGGATGATCCGGATCGCCTCGTCGAGGGCGTCGAAGATGGCGACGAACCCCTCCAGGAGGTGGATCCGCTTCCTCAGCTCGTCGAGCTCGAACTCGAACCGGCGCCTCACCGTGGCGAGGCGGAAGTCGAGGAAGTGCCGGAGGATCGCCGCGAGCGGCAGGCGCGCCGGCTCGGTCACCTCGGGGTTCGGCGTCGGGACGAGGCAGGTCAGGTTCACCGGCACCGTCGTCTGGAGAGGCGTGTGCTTGTAGAGGTAGGTCATCACGAGCGCCGGGTCGGCGTCGCGCTTCAGCTCCAGGACGACCCGCACGTCCGAGGTCGACTCGTCCCTCACGTCGACGAGGGCCGGGAGGCGCCGGTTGACGATCACCTCGGCGATCTTCTCGACGAGCGAGGCCTTCGCCACCCCGTACGGGACCGACGTCACGACGATGGCCTGCGCCCCGCGCGCCCCTTCCTCGAGCTCCCACTCGGCCCTCAGCTTCAGGCTCCCCTGCCCCGTCTCGTAGACCTCGCGCAGCTCGCGCTTCGTCGAGAGGAGCTGCCCGCCGGTCGGGAAGTCCGGGCCCTTGATCGACTTCAGCGGGTCGGCCGACGGGTCGTCGATGGCGGCGATGGCCGCGTCGAGGACCTCCAGCGGGTTGTGGGGTGGGATCGAGGTGGCCATCCCGACGGCGATCCCGGTCGCCCCGTTCACGAGGAGGTTCGGGAAGCGGGCCGGGAGGACGACGGGCTCGAAGTGCGTCCCGTCGAACGTCGGCCGCCAGTCGACGGTCCGCTTCCGGATCTCGGAGAGGAGCTCGACGGCCGGCTGCCTCAGCCGCGCCTCGGTGTACCGGTAGGCCGCCGCCGCGTCGCCGTCGAGGGACCCGAAGTTCCCGTGCCCGTCGACGAGCGGGACCCGCAGCGAGAAGTCCTGCGCCATCCGGACCATCGCGTCGTAGATCGCCACGTCGCCGTGCGGGTGGTACTTGGCGATGACGTCCCCCACCACGGCCGCCGACTTCTTGAAGCGGGCGTCGGGCATCAGGTGGAGGTTCTGGTACATGGCGAAGAGGATCCGCCGCTGCACCGGCTTCAGGCCGTCCCTCACGTCGGGCAGGGCGCGCGACGTGATGACAGAGAGCGCGTAGTTCAGGTACCGCCGGCGCGCCTCCTCGGGGAGGGCGATCTCGGCGTCGAAGGAGAGGGCGGCCTGGCCCGTCTCGCGCTTCCGGGCCATCGCCTCAGCGCGGGGGAGGCGGGCCCGGCACGACGAGGATCTTCTCCACGTCGGCCCAGCGCTTCCGGATCAGGGCGAGCGTCGGCTCGTTCACCGGCGGCTTCCGCCCCTCGACGTTCTTCGGGTCGGCCATCCGGGCCCGCTCGTAGCCGTAGGCCCCGAGCATGGCGAACGTGCCGAGGACGTACTCCTTCGGGGCGAGGCCGTTCTTCTCCAGCGCGGCGGTCACCTCGGGGGTCGACTCCACGGCCGAGAGGATCGCCCCGTACGTCAGCTGCCCCCGGACCTTCTTCGCCTTCTCGGGATCGGCCCAGAAGGAGGCGAGGTCGCGGTCCGCGGCGGCGACGCCGTCGATCACGCGGTCGGTCAGCGTGAAGGCCAGGACCTCCCGCGTCAGCTCCAGCTGCGCCTCGCGCGATGCGCCGCCGCCTTCGGCCGGACCGGGCGCGGCCGGGGAGGGCGCCGGGGTGGGCGCGGGCGGGGCGGCCTCCTTCCTCCCGCCGCAGGCGGAGAGGAGGAGGACGGCGAGGGCGAGCGCGAGCCCGCCCCCGGCCGTCGGGCCTGTCTTCCTCACTTGGCCGACTTCTGGGCCTTCGGCGGCGCGTTGAGGGCGGCCAGGAGCGACGCCCCGAAGGCGGAGACGCCCCGGGACTCGCCCTTGTCCCGCCGGTCCGAGTCCTCGCGGTACCGCCTCACCTCGGCCCGGTCGGCCTCCTCGCGGGCCCCCGCGACGGAGAGCGAGATCCGGCGCCTCACCGTGTCGAGGCCGATGACCTTCACCTCGACCTTCTGGCCGGGCTGGAAGGCCTTCGAGGCGGGCGTGCCGTGCGGCAGGCCGGTCTCGGAGTTCGGGATGAGGCCGGTGAGCCCCGCGTCCAGGCGGACGAAGACGCCGAACGTCGCGACGTTCTCCACCTCGCCGGAGGCCACCGAGCCCTCGGGGAGCTTGGTTCCGATCCCCTCCCACGGGTCGCCGACGGACGCCTCGCGCAGCGTCAGCGAGAGCCGGCGGTTGACCGGGTCCACCTCGCGGATCCAGCCGCTGACGGCCTGGCCGACGGCGACCGCCTCGTCCTTCAGCGTGACGCCGGGGGGCAGCTGCGAGACGTGGACGAGGCCGTCCACGCCCGGCTCCAGCTCCACGAAGAGGCCGAAGTCTGCGTGGCGGGCCACCTTGCCCGAGAAGGTCTGGCCCGGGACGAGCCGCTCGGTGATGCCGTCCCAGGGGTCCTTCTCCAGCTCCTTCATCGAGAGGGAGATCCGCTTCCCCTCGTTCTCGATCTTGACGATCTTGACCTCCACCTCCTGCCCTACGGACAGGACGTCGCGGGCGTGGGCCACGCGGCGGCGGGAGATCTCGGTGACGTGGACGAGGCCGTCGATGCCGCCGCCCAGGTCGACGAAGGCGCCGAAGTCGGTGATCGACCGGACGCGGCCCGAAAGGACCGCGCCGACGACGAGGTGCTCGCGGACCTGCTCGCGGGCCGACTCCTGCTCCTCGCGGAGGAGAGCGGCGCGCGAGACGACGACGCGGCGGCCGTCCTCGGCGTACTCGATCACGCGGAAGTCGAACGACTGGCCGACGAAGGCCTGCAGGGCCGCCTCGTCGTGCCGCCCGACGTCGATCTGGGAGACGGGGCAGAAGGCGCGCGGGCCGCTGGGGCCGCCGATCGCCACGTCGAAGCCCCCCTTGTTCCGGGCCATCACGCGGCCCTCGACGGGGATCTTCGCCGCGGCGGCGGCGCGCAGCTCGTTCTTGGCGCGGCGGGCGGAGGCCAGCCTCCGCGAGAGGCGGATCTCGGGCGAGGCCTTGACGACGACGGCCTCGATCGTGTCCCCCACCTTCGCCCCTTCGAGCTCGTGGAGGTCCATGAGGGCCTCGGACTTCCCGCCGATGGAGACGAGGACGAGGTCGGGGGTCACGCCGGCGATGACGCCGGAGATGACCTCGCCCTCCTGCGGCCTCTTCTGGGCGGGGAAAGAGGCCTCGAGGGCCTGCTCGAACGCATGGCGATCGGCCGACTCGGCCGAATCGGCTACGGGCGGTACGACGGTGGTCTGTGACACTGGAGGATCTCCTGGCCCGCGGGTCTCATCGTGGAAGGGACCGGAGTGAGTCCCTCCCCGAACGGCGGGGAGCGCGGATTGTACTCCCCTTCACAGCCGGGGGGGGTCAAGAGGGAGATCCCGTCTCACCTCCGTGCCGTATCATCCGCCGAAACCCGCGAACCGGGCAATTCCGTCCCGGCAGGAACGCGGGGTTCGGAGGGACCTCCCGTGGCCGACATCTCCGTGCTGACGCCCCCTGCCAACGACCTCCTCCGGCTCGTCAACCCCTCCGCCGAGGAGCTCCTGACCTGGTACCGCGTCATGCACATGGGCCGCATCGTCGACGACAAGGCCCCGAACTACCTGAAGCAGGGGCTCGGCTGGTCGTACCACGCCCCGTGCGCCGGGCACGACGGGATCCAGGTGGCCCTCGGGACGACGTTTAGGCCCGGCCGCGACTACCTCTTCCCCTACTACCGCGACCTGACGACCTGCCTGGCCGCCGGGATCACGGTGGAGGAGCTCCTCCTGAACGGGATGTCGAAGAAGACCGACGTCGCCTCGGGCGGGCGGCACATGTCGAACCACTTCGCCAAGCCCGAGATCTACGTCCAGAACGTCTCCTCCTGCGTGGCCAACCACTGCCAGCACGCCGCGGGGCTCGGCCGGGCCATCCGCGCCTACCGCGGGACGAGCGTCGTCTTCTGCTCCTTCGGCGAGTCGTCGGTCTCCGAGGGGTACGTCTACGAGGCGATCAACGGCTGCTCGCGCGAGAGGCTCCCGGTCGTCTTCGTCGTCCAGGACAACGGCTACGGCATCTCGGTCCCGAAGACCGACCAGACGGCGAACCGCTTCCCGTCCGACAACTTCGCGGGCTTCCCGAACCTCCGCATCTTCCACTGCGACGGAAAAGACGTCCTCGACTCGGTCCGCGCGATGCGCGAGGCCGTCGCGTTCGTGAGGACGGGCGAGGGGACGGCGATCGTGCACGCCGAGTGCGTGCGGATCCACTCCCACTCCAACTCCGACCGGCACGAGCTCTACCGCTCGCCAGAGGAGCTCGCGGCCGCGCGCGAGGCGGACCCGCTCCCCCGGTTCCGCTCGCTCCTCCTCTCGAGCGGGCTCTTCGGCGAGGAGCGGCTGGCCGCCGTCGAGGCCGAGAACGTCCGGCACTTCGAGGAGGCCGACGCCCGCGCCCGCCACGCCCCGGACCCGGACCCGGCGTCGATCCACGACTTCGTCCTCCCCGCGCCCTGGGTCCCCCCGGGCGACGGGCACGCCGAGGTGGAGGCGACGCCGGCCAAGGGCCCCGACGGGGCCGCGTGGCACGAGGTGTCCCTCCTCGGGGCGATCAACGCGACGATGAAGGACCTCTTCCGCGAGGACGGCGACCTGGTCATCTGGGGGCAGGACGTCGCCTCCAAGGAGAAGGGAGGGATCTTCAACGTCACGAAGGGGATGCAGCAGGAGTTCGGGGCGCACCGCGTCTACAACGCCCCGATCGCCGAGAACTTCATCGTCGGCACGGCCGACGGCTTCTCGCGCTACTGCGACGGATTGCGCGTCCTCGTCGAGGGGGCCGAGTTCGCCGACTACTTCTGGCCCGCGGCCGACCAGATGGTGGAGATCTCCCACGAGTACTGGCGGACGAACGGGAAGTACTCGCCGAACATCACGATCCGGATCGCCTCGGGCGGCTACATCGGCGGCGGCCTCTACCACTCCCAGAACATCGAGGCCTGGCTGACGAGCCTCCCCGGCATCCGCGTCGTCGTCCCGGCCTTCGCCGACGACGCGGCGGGCCTCCTCCGGACGGCCGTGAAGTCCCGCGGCTGCACCGTCTACCTGGAGCCGAAGTTCCTCTACAACGCCTCGGGCGCCCGGGCCCACGTCCCCCCCGGCTTCGCGGTCCCCTTCGGCAAGGCCCGGGTCCGCCGCCGCGGGACGGACCTGACGATCGTCGGGTACGGCACGCCGGTCCACCACGCCCTCGAGGTCGCCGGGACGCTGGCGAAGGAAGGGAAGGAGGTCGAGGTGATCGACCTCCGCTCCCTCGTCCCGCTCGACTTCGACGCGATCGAGCGGTCCGTGAAGAAGACGAGCCGCGTCGTCGTCGTCCACGAGGACAAGGTCCACGGCGGCTTCGGCGGCGAGATCGCCGCCCAGATCGGGAGCCGGCTCTTCGCGTGGCTCGACGCCCCCGTCGAGCGCGTCGGCTCCGAGTTCACCCCCGTCGGCTTCAACCGGATCCTCGAGCGCGCCGTCCTCCCCAGCCCCGAGAAGCTCCTCGCCGCCGCGCGGAAGACGCTGGCCTACTGACCGGAAGGCGCGGGCGGCCCGGCCGGGACCCGGGCCTCAGCCCCTGATCCCGGCGGTGGATGTCGCGCTAGGACTACTTCGTGATACCTGGAGATTCACCGCTCGGGGTTTGCCGGGCGCCACCCCCGCCGCCGGAGCCGCACACTGAGGGGGAGCACTCGAAGTAGCCGTTGACGTCGAGGATGAGGTGGACCGCCCCCGGCGAGCCGGTGAAGACCTTCAGGCCGCCCGTCCCGTCCGGTGCCAGGGCCACGACCGCGTTGTTGGCGCGCGTCTGGCCCGGGCGGAAGTTGATCGTCGAGGTCGGCGGCATCGGGCCGTCGGCCGGGTACAACGTGAGGAAGCCCGCGGCCTCCGGCGCCACGACCGTCACGTTCGCGGTGATCGACCTCGCCGAGGGCGGGATGCCGCACGACGCGAGCGAGACGGGGAAGACCCGGGTCGCCCCCGGCTGGAGCGCCGGCCCGCCGAAGCTCCCCTCGTCACCGCGCGTGTCCAGGATCCGGCACGGCGCAACCGTGTGGAAGAGGCTCGCCGACGCCGGTCCGAGGACCTGCACGGCCGCGGTTGCCTCCTCGTGGCGGCAGCCCGAGGCCGTGGTCCGGTCGAGCCGGACGGTCAGCGTGCCCGGCGCGCCGGCCGTGAACGTGACCTGGCTCGTCCCCTGGCCGCCGGTCACGAGGCCGTTCGTCACCGTCCAGACGTACACGTCGCCCGCGACCGCCGGCGTGCTCGCCACGATGCCCGTGGTTCCCGCCTGGACCCGGGTCGGCGCCGTCAGCTCCGGCGCCGGGAGCGCCCCCACCTGGACCGTCGCCTCGCCCGTGAACCGGCCGGCCGCGCAACTGGCGTCCGACAGGGCGGTGAGCGTGTACGTCGTCGTGGAGCCGGGGGTCACCGTCCGCACGGCCGGGCTGCTCGTCGCCGTCTGGGCGAAGCCGTCGGACCACGTGAGCGTCCAGGGGCCGGTGCCCGTGAGGGCCGCCTGGACGGTCGCGCCCGGCGCTGGGCAGGTCGTCCCGCCTCCGGAGACGACGGCGGTCGGGAAGGAGTTGCAGAGGTAGAACTGCACGACGGGCGAGCTTGTCGTGAGTCCACCGGTGTCCGTAGCGACGGCGTAGACCTCGTAGGCGCCCGATCCCCAGGACGACATGTCGAGATTGGCCCTGTACGGGAACGATGACACCGGTGGAACGTTCAACCACCAACCGCCGCCCATGTGGATAGAGAACGCGACCTGCTGGAGGCCTAAGTCGTCTGAGGCCTGGGCAGCGAACGATACTGGAACTGTGCCCACCACGACGTCACCGCTCCGCGGCGAGGACACGAGTACCTGCGGTGGCTGGTTCGAACCGACCGTGAAACCGCCGGCCAGTGAGGCCGAGCGGCCGTCCGGGTTGGTCACGACGACGTCTCGGGGGCCTGGCGTCGCTCCGGCATCGACCGCTATCAACGAAGTGAGCGCTGGCTGCCCTCCTTCGCCGCCGCAAGGGCCTCCCTGCGTACCGATGCCGGCACCGAAGCTGACGGTGGCGCACGGGTGGAAGCCGCTGCCGCTGATCGTGACCGTCCGCGACTCCCCGGGAAACGCGCCGTCCGGGCTGACCATCACGATCGTCGGACCCGGTGGGTTCCCCGTGACGCACTCGAAGCCCGGGAAGTCGGGTCCGCCGACCTGCCCGATGCTCGCGTACGGCGTCGCTCCGTTGCCGGCCGTCATCCTGAGGCCCGTGACCCTGAAGAACGTCGAGAATCGCGAGCAGTCGAGGCCCCGGACCGGGAAGAGGAGGTCGATCGTCCCGGACCCCGCGGCCGAGACCGTCCTCGACCCCACCGCGTGCGAGATCGGGTAGCCGTTCCCGTCCTGCAGGTCGCCGGAGAGGCGGAACGTGCCGGGACCCGGGAGAGCGAGGCCGAGCGTGAAACGGATCTGGTCGAACTTCCCGTCGCCGTCGGTGTCCTCGCTGATGAACCCGTAGCCGCCGGTCCGGGGGTTGGACGAGCCGAGCGCTGCGAAGCCCGCGATGGCTACGCGCTGGAAGGCTTCGCCGCCCCCGCCGCCCCCAGGGCCTCCCAGGTTGAGCGTCCCCGCCCCGCGCACCAGGAACGAGTACCAGCCCGGGGTCGACGGTACCGCGAAGTCCGAGCCCCACTGCCAGTCGCCCGCGCCCCCGTCGCCGTGCGCGCCGTCGTCGTACAGCGTCACGGTCGCCACGACGACCCCCGACGTGTTCCGCATCTCGGCCACGACGGACCCGAGCAACCCCGCCGCGGTGTCGCCCGAGAGCCTGGCCGAGAGGTGCCCAGTGGACCCGAACAGGTACTCGCGAGAGCCGGTCGCCGCGGAGAGCCCGAAGCGGGAGTTCTCGTAAAGGGCAGCCGAGATCGTCTGCGAACCCATGGACAGCGACGTGGCGCGGAGCGTCCAGGTCCCCGCGCTCACGAGGGCGCCCGCCACCTCGACCGTCTGGACGAGGCCGTCCTTGTGGTACCTCACGCCGGGCATCGAGACCGCGTTCGCCGGCGTGATGTCGATCCCGCCCGGTCTGGTGAACTCCACGACGACGTCGAAGTCCTGAGGGGTCACGATCGCCCAGAGCCGGTCTGTCGAGGAGACGGGAACCGCGAGGCTGAGGACGCCGGACCCGGCCACGACCTGCGTGGTCGAGGCGATCGGCTCCTGGCGTGGCGGAGGCTGGTTCGTCACCGAGCGCACGGCCGCCGGAGTCCTGCCTGAGCGTTCGCTCGTCTCCCAGCTCGCGGGGTTCGTGGCCATCACCGGGAGAATCGTTCTGACGAGGATCTCCTCGCGTGTCACCTTGTCGCCGAGTTGGACGTGGCCGTAGGGGAAGTTGTGCCCACCGCCGCCCCCACAGATGTCCTGCGAACCTGGGATGTACCCTTCGAGCTTCTCCCGCATCACGACGCTGTTTCCGGGTCCACTCGTCGCTATGTGAAAGGGGCTCGCGTTCACCAATTCCGGGGGGCTGTTCCAGTAGACGACACCGTCATCGACACGTTCGCAGTCACCCGAGTCACCGAACAAGAGACCGCGGCCACCGATTGCGAACACCTGGTCCGTGGGTACAGTGCCGAAGCTCGGGAAGAAGCTGTTGAAATCGAACATCTGGAAGACCGCGAGGTCCCAGGGAGCGCCGGCGAGGTCGGCCAGGTCCGTTCCACTGTGGGGCGATCCGAGAGTAAACACCCGCTTGATCCTGGATGCGGACGTGGGGTATTGGTCGTCCCAGAACATCGCCCTCGCCACGACGCCTCCGCGGCTGTGGCAGATGAGGTAGAGCGGAGCTGCTGATGGCAGCCCGTCGAGATCGCTCTGGATCTCGCCCCAGACCTCGGTTCCGGCGGCCGAGTGAGGCTGCGGCACCACATACGGGACGTACTGATCGGTGTACGTAGGAGTGAAGACGACGTACCCGCTGTCTGCGAGGTAGCCGGCCCAGTCGTTCCACTTCGCGTGTCCGCTCCGGATGCCGTGAAGGAGGACGAGGATTCCCTTCAGGCTAACGTCGCGGATCAGTGGAAGACCCGAAGGGACCGTGACGGACTGGCCTGCGAGGCGCGATGTCCTCTCGAGGTACCCCCCCGGGGGCCCCGCGACCCACGTGTTGCCGTTGATCTGGTCGCGGTAGGTGAGCTCCGCGCCCAGCGCAAGCCCGCTGGCGCACGCGGAGATGCTCTCCTCGGCCGCCGCCCCTGCGCTTCGGGAAGTGTACGACCCATCTGTCCGGGCCGCCACGTGGAATCGCCACTGCGGGGACGAGCACTCGACCGTCACGGCGCCCGTCGTCGGGGCCGTCGGCTGAATGGTCCACGACCCGGAACCGTCGGGGTCCGCGAGGCGGAGCTGCCCGCTCAGGACCGGCTTGACGTTGACGACCACTTCTGCGCTGGCCGTGAGGCCGAGCGAGTTCGTAGCCACCGCCCGCAGATTGTGCGCCCCAAGCGACTCGCGCGCCGCGGACCAGATCACCGTGCAGGGGGACGAGTAGCACGAGCCGACGTCCCTCCCGTCGGTCTGGAGCCGGATGCTGCTCAGTGATGCTCCAATCCCGCCCGTGGCCGTCATGACGACATCGACCAGGCCCGCGACCTCGCCCCCCACAGGCGATTCGAAGCGGACAGCGAGCGCAATCGAATCGAGCACTCCCTTCCTGATTGTGTTGTTGTCAGAGTCTGCGACGCAAACATTCCCGGAAGTGTCCAGTGCTATGCCGCTCGGGGAGAAGAACCGCGCCGCGCTCCCCGTCCCGTCCGAGCTCCCGGAATTCCCTCCCAGTCCTGCGAGCGTGGTCACGTCACCAGCAGCCGTCACCTTCCGGATCGTGCAGTTGTGGCCATCCGCTACGTAGGCATCCCCAGAGGCGTCCACCACTACGCCCCAAGGAGAATAGAACCGCGCCGCGCTCCCCGTCCCATCCGAGCTCCCGGTACTCCCCGGCAGTCCCGCCAGCGTCGTGACGACTCCCGCGGGCGTCACTTTCCGGACTGTGTGGTTGTCCTCATCCGCCACGTAGAGGCTTCCGGTTGCGTCCACCGCTACGCCTTTCGGCCGGTAGAACCGCGCCGCGCTTCCCGTCCCGTCCAAGCTCCCGGGACTTCCTCCCAGTCCTGCCAGCGTCGTCACAACACCTGCGGCCGTCACCTTCCGGATAGTGTGGTTGTACCCATCCGACACATAGATGTTCCCGGAGGCGTCCACCGCCAAGCCGGCAGGTGCAAGAAAACGCGCCGCGCTTCCGGTCCCGTCGGAGCTCCCGGTAGTCCCCGCCAGTCCCGCCAGCGTCGTCACCACTCCTGCGGGCGTCACCCTCCGGATGGTGTTGTTGCCCTGGTCGGTGACGTAGATGTTACCGGAGCCATCCACAGCCACGCCGCTTGGCTGGAAGAACCGGGCCGCGGATCCAGTCCCGTCCGTACTCCCGAGACCCCCGCCTACTCCTGCGAGAGTAGTCACCACACTCTCAGCCGTCACCTTCCGGATCGTGTGGTTGTACTTATCCGCGACGTAGAGACTCCCAGAGGCGTCCGCCGCTACGCCCTCAGGGTGGTGGAACCGCGCCGAGATTCCCGTCCCATCCTCGCTGCCAAAGCCTGCTGCCAGTCCCGCCAGCGTCGTCACTTCACCCGCGGGCGTCACCCTTCGTATCGAATGGTTGCGTCCATCCGCGACGTAGACGTTCCCGGAGGCATCCACTGTCGTGCCTCGCGGTTCCCAGAACCGCGCAGTGCTCCCCGGCCCGTCCTTGCTGCCGTGACTCCCTGCCAGTCCCGCCATGGTCGTCACTACGCCTGCTGGCGTCACCTTCCGGATTGTGTTGTTGGCCAGATCCGCCACGAGAACATCCCCTGAAGCGTCCACCGCCACACCGACCGGGCTCCAGAACTGCGCCTCGCTCCCCGCCCCGTCAGCGCTGCCAGAGCTTCCCGCTCGGCCCGCAAGCGTCGTCACCACACCGCCAGGGGTCACCTTCCGGATCGTGTCGTTGCCCGAGTCCGCAACGTAGACGTTGCCGGAGGCGTCCACCGCTACGCCGCTCGGCCAGAGGAACCGCGCGGCAGTTCCCGACCCATCCGTGCTCCCTTGAATCCCTGCCTGTCCTGCAAGAGTTGTCACTGCACCCTCTGGCGTCACCTTCCGGATCGTGTTGTTGCCCGAGTCCGCGACGTAGACGTTGCCGGAGGCGTCCACCGCCACGCCGCTCGGCCAGAGGAACCGTGCGGCGCTCCCCGCTCCATCCGCGCTCCCATGAGTTCCGGCTAGTCCCGCTAGAGTCGTCACGTCGCCTGCGGGCGTCATTCTCCGGATGGTGTGGTTGTACTCGTCTGCAATGTAGAGGTTTCCGAAACTGTCTATCGCCACGTCCCAGGGGTTGTGGAACCGCGCCGCGCTCCCGACCCCGTCGAACCAGCCCGGCCCGCCAAGGCTCCCCGCCAGGTGCGTGAAGGTCAGCTGCTGCGCGCCGGCCTTCGTGGCCCCTGCCACCGGAAGGAGAAGCGCCGCCGCCGAGGCGAGACCTCGCACGACGACGCGCCACACGCTGTGGCCGGAGCGAGAACGGTTGCTCACGTGCCCTCCTCCGCGAGGATCTCGCGGCCCCCGGGGTCGGATTCTCCCGTAGTTCCAACGTCGTGGCACTTGATTCCAGCGTCCGGATGTCTGGATTCCGACAGGAGGCGCTCCGGCCTCCCCCGTTCGGGTGAGTGCCCCGGGTTCCTTCGACCGATGCGTCCTACTTCGTGGCGTTCGCCGGGCGGTCGAGGAGCTCGAAGACGAAGGTGTAGACGCCGAAGAGGACGGTGTCGCCGGGGGCGAGGCGCCGGGCGTCGACCCGGTCGCCGTTGACGAAGGTGCCGTTCGTCGACTCCAGGTCCATCAGGCGCCAGCCGTCCTCCTCCTGGACCACCTGCGCGTGGTGCTTGGAGACGGAGGGGTCGGGCAGGACGATGTCGTTCGAGGAGGAGCGGCCGATCGTCTGGACGTTCCTCGACAGCTCGATCGAGGCGGGCTTTCCGTCGGCGCCGAGCGCCCCGACGAGCCGGGCCGGGACGCGCCGGCCCCACATGCCGACCTTCGTCGTGACGTCGTCCTTGACGAGGAGGTGGACGTCGGACTTGTCGGGCGGCGGGGGGGCCGGCTCGGCAAGCAGCGGCTCGCGGGCGGAGATCGACGCCAGCTCCTCGGTCGAGAGCGCCGCGACGTGCATCGTCTCCTGCACGGCCTGCCCCGCGGCGGGGTGGAGGCGGACCATCCGCGCGGCGATGAGCCGCTGGAGGATCTGCCAGGTCTCGGCCTCGGAGCCGGTCGGCGAGAGGACGAGGATCTCCTCGAGCGACCTCTTGCCGTTGATCAGGGCGACGACGCCCCACTCGAGCGGCGTCAGGACGAGCTGGTCGTCGAGGGCCTCCGCCCCGAAGGCGAGCGAGAGGACCGTCGAGCGGTCGACGTGGACCTCCTCCTCGAACCGCCGCGCCTCGTCGTCGCGCCTCGCCCCCTCCAGGATCAGGTTCTGGACGCCGATCTTCAGCGCCGGGACCTCGGTGGCCGGCCGCCGGTCCTTCAGGTACGCGAACTTCCCGTCCCGCCACCTCAGGCCGTCGAAGACGATCTCCGAGCAGAGGATCTTCTCGGCCTCCTCCAGCTCGTTGGGCGGGACGAGGCCCGCCGAGAGGATCAGCCGCGTCAGGCTCCCGCCCGACCGGCGCGCGCGCTCGTCCACCTCCCGCGCGGCCGGGACGGAGAGGAGCCCCCGCGCGGTGAGGAACGTCGTCAGGACGAACCGGTCCGCCGAGGACGAGGCCCAGATCACCTCGCCCCGCTCCAGGTAGATCCGCGTCACCTTCGACCCCGAGCGGGCCTCGATGGCCCCCGTGACCTGGGAGAGGTTCAGGAACATCAGGACGTCCGCCAGCGGGAAGTCCGCGAGGCTCCCTCCCAGGCTCAGCGGCGGCGCGGGGGTCGTCACGAGGTACCCTTCCGGCTCCCCTACCTCGGGGCGCCCGCGCCCACGATCCGCTGGATCAGCTTCGGGTCGTCGGGGAGGAGGCCGGACTTCGGGAGGCGCGGCGTGAGCTCGCGCCAGGAGGGGTCGATCGCGAAGGCCTTGGCGAAGACCGGGAGGGCGTCGTCCACCTTCCCCATCCCGACGAGGGAGACCGCCGTCCAGTAGGCCATCTCGGCGTTGTCGGGGAAGAGGGCCATGGCGGCGCCGTACGCCTTCAGCGCCGCCGCGTCGTCCTTCCGCTCGACGGCGAGGTCCCCCTCGTTCATCAGGTTGTAGGCGCGCTGGAGCGCCACTAGGCGGCGCAGCTCAGGCAGCGGCGCCGGGCTGTCGTCCACGCGGAGGTCGAAGACCCGGTCGGCCCAGGGCTTCCCCGTCGGCTTGCCGGTGACGACGATCAGCGCCGCGGACTGCTTGCCCCGGATGTCCCCCCCGGCGGCCTCGGCCGCCTCCAGCGCCGCGAGCATCCGGTCGGCCAGGTCCCCCTTCGCGGCCTCGAAGGCCCTGACCATCGCGGGCCAGACGGTGTCGTTCCGCATCAGGTTGGCCTGGACCGAGTAGTCCTTCCCGACGGCGTGCCCGGCCGCCGCGATGCAGCTCTTGCCGGTGTGCGCCGCCACGCGCCCCTGGGCGTCGACCATCGCCACCTGCCGCACGTCCCGCCCGCCGTCGGCTTCCAGGAGGCCCTTCAGCGCGTCCGGCGCCGACCGGCCCGCCCGCATCAGGTCGAGCCCCAGCTTGCCGTACGTGGGGTCGACGAAGGACTGCGTGGCGACGGCCCCGACGCCCGCCTCGGCCCAGGGCACCGACTGCCCGACCGAGAACCAGTGCGACTGGACCGCGACGCCGAGCTGGCCCGTGGCGGCGTCCCGCGCCACGATCGAGTAGGTGTGGACCGGGCGCGCGGGGCTCGGGCGCTCGGCCGCGCCCGCCGGCGGGGTCACGGCCCACAGGGCGAGCGGCGACAGGACGAGCGGCCACGGGGCTCGACGCATCACGGGCACCTCCGGATACGTCGAGCTTAGGACGGGTCGCCCCGGAACGCGAGACGGGGGGCGCCGGAGACCGGCCACCCCCCGTCCACGAAGCCCGTCCCGGGCCGGGCACTACTTCTGGGTGGTCTTCCTGTCCTTCTCGGCCGCGAGCGACCGGACGACGTCCCCGGGGAGCGTCCCCGAGAGGATGACTCCCTGCCGGTCCGTCTCGACCGTGAACTTCCGGAGCGCCTTCACGAGCTCGGGCGACTTCTCCTGGACGGCGATCCGCCAGAGGGCGAGGAGCCCCTTCAGGCCGTCCTGGAGGTTCTGGCGCATCTCCTCGTCGTCGGTCAGCCCGACGGCGGTCAGCTTGAGCGCGTCCCCCTTCAGCGTGGCCGAGCCGGCGAAGAGCGTCACGGTCTTCATCGCCGAGAAGAGCGCGCCGACCGGCTCGCCCTCGACGTCGGCGTCCACGTCCACCTTCGACATCGCCGCGCGGACCTTCGGGAAGCGGGTCATGTCGACGACAACGTAGACGCTGGCGCCCGGGTCGACCCGGTGCAGGTGCCGGCCGAGGCCCGCGCCGCCCCTGAAGCCGGTCCCGCCCGCCTCGCGGGCGGCCAGCGCCTCGACGACGGCGGGCTCCGGGCCCGCCACGATCAGGTGCGGGCTGGCGAAGGCGACGGCGGCCGTCTCGCGGGCGGAGCCTTCGTGCTCGCCCTTGTCGGGAAGGAGGTAGTACGCGCCGTACGGCGAGCTCTTCGCCACCCCGCCGCGCGCCTCGGTGGCCGCGGCGAGCTTGGCCGGGTCGAACCGCCCCTCGAACGCGACGAAGCCGGTGCCGTGTCCCCGCTCGACGAGCGACGGCGAGCCGGCGAAGACGACGACGTCGACGTCCTCCTTCGGGTCGAGGCGGGTCTCGGCCAGGAACCGGGCGGCGTCGCCGTCGACCGAGACCTCGTCGAGGTCGTGGAAGAGCTTGGCGGAGAGCGGGCTCGTCCTCAGGTCGGCGAGGCGGACGACCCCGACGACGGCCGCGTCGGAGGGGACGAGCGCCAGGGCCTCGTCCGTCCGGCTCTTCGCCGGGGCGGGCGCGGCCACGAGGAGGGCCGCGCCGATCGCGAGGGCGGCGGCCACGGGGGCGGGGAGGAAGCGGCTGCGACGCATCTCAGAAGTCCTTTCGCTTGAACAGCCAGGCCGAAAGGCCCAGCGAGAAGAGGCCGAAGAGGGCGGTGGTCCCGAAGACGGCCAGGTTGTCGACGGCGGGCCGCGGGCCGAACGCCTGCCCCGCCGAGACGAGGGAGACGATCGACCGGCCCAGCTCGGCCGTCTTGGGGAGGACCCAGTAGAGGCCCTGGACGAGCCGGACGCTCCACTCGGACGACAGGGCGGCCTCGATCTTCTCGTGCGCCACCAGGATCGAGGAGAAGAAGAAGACCGCGTAGGCCGTCATGATCGAGACGGCCGTCGAGGAGGTGGCGACGCCGACCAGGAAGGCGAAGGCCAGGAGCGTGGCGATGGCGAAGAGGATGACCGCCCCGCCCGCCAGGAACCGCGCGTGCCAGACGCCGGTCTTCCACCCGACGATCGCCCAGATCGACCCGATCAGGTAGAAGACGTTCGCGGCCGCCAGGAGCAGCCCCCCCGAGTACCGCGAGAGGAGGAGCTTCACCCTCCCGACCGGGCGGGAGAGGTAGAGGTCGACGGTCCCCTTCTCCTGCAGTCGCGGGACGAGGTGCGCCGTGGCGAAGATCGCCAGAAAGGTCCCGACGAGGTAGAGGACGGCCGAGAAGCCCGACTCGAAGCCGAGGACCAGCTTGTCGACCTGGACCCGCTCGTCCCCGAGCGTCACCTCGTGCCCGAACAGCTTCAGCCCCGCCAGCGCCCCGTCCACGACGTCGAGGTTCACGGCGGCGGCGAAGATCAGGACGAACAGGGTCGAGAGCGCGAAGTAGGCGAGCAGCGTGAACCGGGCGGCCGCCTCCCGGAAGACCTCCTCGACGCTGGCGGCGAAGGCCCTCACGGCTTCTCCTCCTTGCCGGCGTCCGCCGGCCGGACCAGCTCGACGAAGGCGTCCTCCAGCGTCGAGCGGACGGGCGTCAGCTCCTTCAGCTCGCCGCCGCGGGCGCGCAGCCGGTCGACGAGGGCGTTCAGGTGGGCCAGGTCGCGGGCCGAAAGCTCGACGTGGCCGTTGACGCGCACCGCCGAGGCGCCCGTCCGGCCGAAGTCGAGGAGGAGCTCCTCGTCCACCCCCGAGGCGACCATCCGGTAGCGGAGGGCGGCCTCCCCCCGCCGGGCGGTCAGCTCGGCGATCGTCCCGGAAGCGGCCACCTTCCCCTTCGACAGGACCGTGACGCGGTCGCACGTCAGCTCGATCTCCGAGAGGAGGTGCGAGTTGAGGAGGACGGCCCTCCCCTTCGCCGCCTCCTCGCGCAGGAGGTCGCGGATCTCGCGGCGGCCCACCGGGTCGACGCCGTCCGTCGGCTCGTCGAGGAGGAGGACGTCCGGCTCGTGGACGAGAGCGGCGGCGAGCCCCAGCCGCTGCGTCATCCCCTTGGAGAACTTCTTCACCTTCACGTCGGCCCAGTCCGACATCCGGACCCGGGCCAGCAGCGCCGGGATCCGGGAGTCGAGGTCGCGGGGGGAGACGCCGGACATCCGGCCGAAGATCGAGAGCGTCTGCCGGGCCGTCAGGTAGCCGGGGAACCGGTGTCCCTCGGGGAGGTAGCCGACCCGGCGCCGGCTCTCGGGGTCCCCGGCCGGGAGGCCCATGAGGAGGGCGGATCCGGCCGTGGCGTGCGTGAGCCCGAGGAGGATCTTGACCGCCGTGGTCTTCCCGGCGCCGTTCGGACCGAGGAGTCCGTAGATCTCCCCCGGCGCGACGGAGAGGTCCACCTCCGACAGGGCGGTCACTTTCCGCCCCCTCAGCGTCGTCCGGTAGACCTTGGTGAGGCCGCGGGCCTCGATCACGCTCGTCATCGCCCCCTGTTACGGACTCCGCCGCCGGGAAGTTCCGGAGTCGCGCCCGAGGGGGAGTGACCGATCCGCGGGCGATCCCTCGCGGATGCCGCCCCTCAGGGCGGTCCGGGCGAGAGGACGGTCGTGAAGGCCTCCGTCCCCGCCGGGGTCTCGGCGGTGATCGCGGTCAGCTCGGCGCGGCCGGAGGCGAAGACCCTCAGGCGCAGGATCCCCGGGGCGGAGCGGGCGAAGCGGGACTCGGGGAGCGCCCGGACCGGCGTCTCTCCCCCGGCGTACCCGCCGCCGCTGACGAGGTACCAGCGGGGCCCGCCGGACGCCCCCTCGATCACCTGCAGGCTGTGGTCGTGCCCCGAGGCCCACGCCAGCGGGCGGGGCGACCCCGCGATCGCGCCCTCGACGAGCGAGATCAGCGCCGAGTACGGCTTCGACGCCATGTCGTCGTCCCGCACGCCGCGCGTCCGGTAGAGGACGTAGAGCGAGCCGACGCCGGGGAGGGGGACCCAGAGCTTGTCGTTCACGAAGCGGAGCGGGAAGAGGTGCTCCTTCCAGCCGTACCGCCCGCCGTGGGGGCCGCCCGAGACGAGCGGGTGGTGCGCGGCGACGACGACGTGCCGCCCGCCGGCGGACGAGAGGGCCACCCGCAGCTGGACGGCCAGCTCCCCTTCCGAGTCGCACTCGCACGCGGAGGACGGGTGCCGGGGCTTCGGCCCCTTCTGGAACCACCACTGCGTGTCGAGCAGGACGAGCCTCAGGCGGGGCGAGAGGTCGAGGATCGCCGGGCCGGGGCAGCCGCCTCCGGGAAGGAGCGAGACCCGCGGCCCCGCGGCCTTCGCGACGAGGGCCTCCTGCCTCTTGACCGCGTCCCAGCCGGCGCCGGCGCCGAGGTCCCAGTCGTGGTTGCCGGGGACGAGGACCCCGCGCGCCCCGCTCCGCCTCACGGCGTCCAGCTGCTGGAAGAGCCGCCTCTCGGCCTCGGGGCGGTCCTTGTCGCCGTCGGGCGGGATCCCGCGCGGGTAGACGTTGTCGCCGAGGAAGACGACGGTGGTCGACTCCGGGACGCGGGAGGCCTCGCGCTCCAGGACCGAGAGGACCGGCTCGCCGGGCTTCGGCGCCCCGGTGTCCCCGATCAGCAGCAGGGTCGCCTCCAGCCGGTAGGCGGAGGCGTCCGCGTCGGCGGCCCGGAGCGGGCGAGTGTCGAGGAGAGGGACGAGGAGAGCCAGCGCGAGGGTCGCGGTCCAGCCGGCGGGGCGTCTGAGCACGGAGGGATCCTAATCCCCGGCCCGCCCCCGGGGCGCCGGTAAGATCGGGGCGGAGGTGAACCGATGCCGCTCTTCGAGTACCGCTGCGGCGCCTGCGGAAGGAGGAGCGAGGAGCTGGTCCTGGCCGGAGACGCCGCCACTGCTCCCGCCTGCCCCGCCTGCGGCGCGGCCGGGATGACCCGCCTTCTCTCCACGTTCGCGGCCCACGGCTCGCACAAGTCCGAGGGAGGGGCCGACCTCTGCGGCGAGGGGGCCTGCCCCACGCCCGACGCCTGCGGGACCGGCGCCTGCGGGATGGGGGGGTTCGGGGGCGACTGGAACTGACCCCGGGCCGCCCTCCGGGCCGGCCGGCGCGACGCCGTAGAATCCGCCCGCGGCTGCCGGCCGCGATCCGGAGGGAACAATGAGCGACAGCTTCAAGACGTCGACCGAGCTCTCGGTCGGCGGCGTCACGTACCGCGTCTCCAGCCTGGCCGCGCTGGCGAAACAGCACCCCGCGCTCGAGCGGCTCCCGTACTCGCTGAAGGTCCTCCTCGAGAACCTGCTCCGGAACGAGGACGGGCGCGTCGTCAAGGCCGAGGACGTCGCGACGCTGGCCGACTGGGACCCGCGGGCGAAGGTGGAGAAGGAGATCGCCTTCCACCCGGCGCGCGTCCTGATGCAGGACTTCACCGGCGTCCCGGCGGTCGTCGACCTGGCCGCCATGCGCGAGGCGGTGGCCGCGCTCGGCGGCGACCCCGAGAAGGTGAACCCCCTCTCGCCCGCCGACCTCGTCATCGACCACTCGGTCCAGGTGGACGACTTCGCCAGCTCCGTCGCCTTCGGGCGGAACGTCTCGCTCGAGTACGAGCGGAACCGCGAGAGGTACGCCTTCCTCCGCTGGGGGCAGAACGCGTTCAAGAGCTTCCGCGTCGTCCCGCCGGGCACGGGCATCTGCCACCAGGTGAACCTGGAGTACCTGGCCCGCGTCGTCTGGCAGGGGGCCGACGGCCTGGCCTACCCCGACACCCTCGTCGGGACCGACTCGCACACGACGATGATCAACGGCCTCGGCGTCCTCGGCTGGGGCGTCGGCGGGATCGAGGCGGAGGCCGCCCTCCTCGGCCAGCCGGTCTCGATGCTGATCCCCGAGGTGGTCGGGTTCCGGCTGCACGGCACGCTCCCCGAGGGGGCGACCGCCACGGACCTCGTCCTGACCGTGACGCAGATGCTCCGCAAGAAGGGGGTCGTCGGGAAGTTCGTCGAGTTCTACGGGCCGGGTGTCGCGGCCCTGTCGCTGACGGACCGCGCCACGATCGCCAACATGGCCCCCGAGTACGGCGCCACGATGGGCTTCTTCCCCGTCGACTCGGAGACGCTGGCCTACCTGAAGTTCACCGGGCGCGGTCACCTCGTCCCGCTCGTCGAGGCCTACTGCCGCCACCAGGGCCTCTTCCGGACGGACGACGCCCTGGAGCCCGTCTTCTCCGACACGCTCGACCTCGACCTCGGGACCGTCGAGCCCTCGCTCGCGGGGCCCCGCCGCCCGCAGGACCGCGTCCCGCTCAAGGACTCGAAGAAGGTCTACCGGGCGTCGCTGAAGACGATGCTGGAGAAGGACGCCGCCTCCGTCGACCCCGCGGTCCTCTCGGAGTGGCTCGCGGCCAGGGACGGGGCCGACCCGTCGAAGCTCGGCCGCCTCGCCGCGACGGTCCCGGTCGGCGAGGGGCGCCTGACGTACCAGCTGCCGAACGGGGCCGTCGTCATCGCGGCCATCACCTCCTGCACGAACACCTCGAACCCGTCCGTCCTCCTCGGCGCGGGCCTCCTCGCGAAGAAGGCCGTCGAGCGGGGCCTGGACGTCAAGCCGTGGGTGAAGACGTCTCTGGCGCCCGGGTCGAAGGTCGTCACGGACTACCTCCGCGACGCGGGCCTCCTGCCGTACCTGGAGGCCCTCGGCTTCCACCTCGTCGGCTACGGCTGCACGACCTGCATCGGCAACTCGGGCCCGCTCCCCGAGAAGGTCTCCGAGGCGGTCCGCTCGGGCGACCTCGTCGTGGCGGCGGTCCTCTCGGGGAACCGGAACTTCGAGGGGCGCGTCAACCCGCAGGTGAAGATGAACTACCTCGCCTCGCCGCCGCTCGTCGTGGCGTACGCGCTCGCGGGCGAGATGGACGTCGACCTCGGGACCGAGCCGCTGGGACGCGACCGGAACGGCAACCCCGTCTTCCTCGCCGACGTCTGGCCGACCCCGGCCGAGGTGAAGGAGGCGATGGCCCGGTCGATCAAGCCGGAGCAGTTCACGCGGGCCTACGGGAAGGTCTTCGAGGGGGACGAGGCGTGGCGGGGCCTGCCCGTCCCGACCGGCAAGACGTTCGCCTGGGAGGGCTCCTCGACGTACGTGAGGAAGCCCCCCTTCTTCGAGGGCCTCACGCCGCAGCCGCCCCCGCTCGCCGACGTCCGTGGGGCGCGCTGCCTGGCCGTCCTCGGCGACTCCGTCACGACCGACCACATCTCCCCTGCCGGGAACATCGCCAAGACCTCGCCCGCGGCGAAGTACCTGACGGACAACGGGGTCACGCCCGCGGAGTTCAACCAGTACGGCGCCCGCCGCGGCAACCACGAGGTGATGATGCGGGGGACGTTCGCCAACATCCGCCTGAAGAACCTGATGCTGCCGGGCACGGAGGGGGGCGTCGCCGTCCACCTGCCGTCGGGGGAGCAGGGCTCGATCTACGACGTCTCGATGAGGTACCAGGGCGAGAAGGTCCCGCTCGTCGTCCTCGGCGGCGCCGAGTACGGCACCGGCTCCTCGCGCGACTGGGCCGCCAAGGGGACGATGCTCCTGGGGGTCAAGGCCGTCGTCGCCAAGAGCTTCGAGCGGATCCACCGGTCGAACCTGGCCGGGATGGGGGTCCTCCCGCTCCAGTTCCAGCCCGGGGAGGACGCCGCCTCGCTCGGCCTGACCGGGCGCGAGACGTTCGACGTGGGCGGGATCGCCGAGGGGCTGACGCCGATGAAGAAGGTCGCCGTCACCGCCACGGCCGAGGACGGGTCGAAGAAGAGCTTCGCGGTCACCGTCCGCCTCGACACCCCGAACGAGGTCGACTACTACCACCACGGCGGCATCCTGCCGTTCGTCCTCCGGCAGCTGGCCGCGAAGTAACGCCCGTCACGGTTCCCGGGCCTTCCCGAGCGCCCCGCCGGCCCCGTCCGGCGGGGCGCTCCCGTTTCCGTGCGGAGCGTCACGCGAGCGAGGGCCTCCTTCACTCCCACGTGGAGGGCAGCCATGAGCGACACCGCGACGAAGGCCGACGCCAACCCCCACCACGAGAGGCTGAGGCTCGCGGCCCTCGACGCGGCCGGCGGCGAGGCGGGCGTGCGGGCGAAGTGCTCGCCGGGCGTCCCGGCGAAGAGCTGCCGGACCTGGGGCGAGAGGATCCGCGTCTACCAGCGCGCCGTCGGGATGGGCGGCGGGAACGACTACTGCGTCGCGTTCGTCTGGTGGTGCTTCGACCGGGCGGCGAAGGGCCAGAAGGAGGCGAACCCCCTCCCCAGGATGAGCGGCGCGGGCCAGCTGCTGGAGCTGGCGAAGCGGCGCGACTGCCTCGTCTTCCCGCCGAAGCCGGGCGACGTCTTCGTCCTGTCGAAGCCGGGGAAGAACGGGACGCCCGTCCCGGACCACGTCGGCTTCGTCGAGTCGGCCTCGCTCGACGAGAAGAAGGCGCTCGCGACGCTGAAGACGGTCGAGGGGAACACCTGGGTGAAGGACTTCGACTGGGGCGTCCACGAGCGGAGCCGCGACCCGAAGAAGGCCGTCTACTCCTTCGCCCGGTTCTGACGTGCCTCGGGGGAACCGCCGCCGCCGACGCGGCCGGTCGCCGGGTTCCCCCGGACCCCCTCCCCGGCCGTCCCGCCCTGCCCTGCCTCGGGGAAACCGCTGCCGTCACTTCTCAGGCGGGGTCCTTCCTCGGCGGGTCGGGGACGAAGATCTCGCCCGCGTCCCACTCGCCGGTCTCGTCGATCGCCTTCAGGTGGACGCGCCGGCCGCGCCCCTCGGGGCCGATGGCGGGGACCTCCTCGGTCGCCTCCAGGGCGAGGAACGGGCCGCCCTCCTCGTTCGCGCCCTCCGCCGGCCCGTCCTCCGGCAGGAGACCTGCCTCCCGCGCGGCGCGCCGGACCTCCTTCTCCAGGACCTCTGCGGGCGACTCCCCTCGCAGGCGCGCGACGCGCTCGAGGAGGTCGAGGGCCTCCTCCGACAGGGACGGGAACGGGATCACCCGGCCCACGGTCGTCCTCGCTTCAGCTGGACGATAGTCCCGGCCGCTCTCGGGCGAAAGGCGCGTCAGGCCCCGGGCGCGGCCTCCCCGGGACCGAAGCGCTCCCGCGCCAGGCGGAGGAGCTCGAAGGCCCGACCGTCGTCGTTGGCGCGCGTCCGGCCGAGGAGGCCCGAGAGGAGCCGGCCGGGGACCTTCGCCCGGCCGTGGAGGGCGCCGGCGACCGCTCCCACGATCGCCCCGGCGGTGTCGGCGTCCTTGGCGTGGTTGACGGCCGCGAGGATCGCCTCCTCGGGGTCGTGCGCGTGCCGCTCCAGGATCCAGAGGACGCTCGGGACCGTCTCCAGGAGGAACGCCCCCGACCACCAGCGGTCGAGCGCCTCGCCCGTCCCCCAGCCCCGGCGCCTCGCCTCGCCGAGGACGAGCCGCACGTACTCCGAGAGGCTCCCCTCGAAGCTCGATCGCCAGTCGCCCCCCCTCGGGCCGTAGAGGGCGTCGGTCTCCAGGGGGGCGAGCACCTCGAGGAACCGGTCGGCCCAGAACCGGGGAGGCGGGGGCGTCTCCATCCGCATCGACTTCCAGAGGAGGTCGGCCAGGGCCAGGCAGGAGCCCGTCGACGCCGTGTCGTCGTGCGTGACGCGCGCTGCCAGAGCCACGTCCGCCCAGAGCTCCGCGGAGGGCCGGGAGAGGTGCGGCACGAGGACCGGCGCGATCCGCATCAGGGCGCCGTTGCCGGCCGAGCGGGCGGCGCAGTCCTCCCACGGCAGGCCACGGCGGACGTTCTCGACGAACTCCGCCGTCCCGCTCCCGATCCCCAGGATCCTCTCCGACGCGAACCTCGCGGCGAGCTTCGCGGGGTCGAGGCCGCCGTCCAGGAGGGCCTGCTCGAGCGTCCAGAACGCGAGCTGCGTGTCGTCGGTGGGCAGGCCCACCTTGCGCCCGCCCGCGTGCCGGTTCTCGACGTAGTCCCGGATCTCGCCGAAGCGCGCCCGCCGCGACGAGGGGAGCGTCCCCTCGACGGGGTTGCCGAGCGCGTCCCCGATCGCCAGGCCCAGGAGCATCCCCTCGACCCGGTCCCAGGCCGGCGCCTCCGCGGGGGCCGGCGCCTCGTCGAGGAACGGGGCCCGGGCCAGGTCGATCCTCCCCTCGTCGAAGAGCCTCACGAGCGTCTCGCGGTTCGTCGTCACGGGACCCTCCCGCCGCGGATTATGAGCACGCCGGAGGGGCGCCGCCGCGCCCCTAGAATCCGGCCGTGATGCGCCGAACCCGCCTTGCGCCACCCGCCGCCCTCCTCGCCCTCTCCCTGTTCGCCCTCCTGCCGGCATCTGCCCTCCGGGCCGACGAGGGGCAGTGGCCGCCGCACGTCCTGGGGAGCCTGGGCGAGGGCTGGTGGAAGGAGATGGCCGGGCGCGGCCTCTCCCTCTCCTCCACGGACCTGTGGGACGGGAAGGGGGGCGGCCTCCTGACGGCCGTCGCCGCGATCAGCGGCTGCACGGCCTCGTTCGTGTCGCCGGACGGGCTCCTCGTGACGAACCACCACTGCGCCTTCGGGGCGATCCAGCTCGCCTCGACGCCCGAGAAGAACTACCTCCGCGACGGCTTCGTGGCGCGGAGCCGCGCCGAGGAGGTCCCGGCCCGGGGCGGTGCCTCGCGCGTCCTCGTCCTCTCCTCGATCACCGACGTGACGGAGCGGGTGCGCGGCCCGAAGAGCCCGTTCGCGAGGGCGAGGACCGACCTCGCCCGGCACCAGGCCGTCGAGCGGTCGCGCAAGGAGGTCGTCGCCGAGTGCGAGCGGAAGCCCGACCGGCGCTGCGCGGTCGCCCCGTTCTTCGACGGGCTCGAGTACCGGCTCATGGAGCAGGTGGAGCTGAAGGACGTCCGGCTCGTCTTCGCCCCGCCGCGGGCGGTCGGGGACTTCGGCGGCGAGGAGGACAACTTCCGCTGGCCCCGGCACACGGGGGACTTCGCCTTCCTGCGCGCCTACGTGGCCCCGGACGGCCGCCCCGCCGAGCACGCCGCGGCGAACGTCCCGTACCGGCCGAAGGCGTGGATCCGGGTCTCGCCGGACGGGGTCTCCGACGGGGCCCTCGTGATGATCGGCGGCTACCCGGGACGCACGCAGCGGTACCTCACGGCCTCGGCCGTCGAGAACATGGAGCGCTGGTTCTACCCGCTCCGGTCGAGGACCTTCTCGGAGCTGATCGGGGTCCTCGAGGCCGAGGCGAAGGCGGACCCGGCGGTGGCCCTGAAGGTGGCCTCGGCGGTCAAGAGCTACGGCAACGCCGAGACGAACGCCCGCGGGCAGGTCGAGGGGCTGGCCCGCAACCGGACCGCCGAGAAGGCGCGCACCGAGGAGAGGGAGCTCGCAGCGTTCCTCGCCTCGCAAAAGGACCTCCCCGGCGAGCTCTCGGCCGCCCCGGCCGAGCTGGAGAAGCTGCTGGCGCTGGAGCGCGAGGGGCAGGAGAGGCGCTTCTTCCTCGCCGAGGTCGAGAGGCTGCCGGGGTACCTCGGCTCGGCGCTCTCCGCCGTGCGCCGGGCCAACGAGCGGAGGAAGCCCGACCTGGACCGCGAGGCCGGTTTCCAGGACCGGGACCTCGACCGGGCGAAGAGCCGCGAGCAGGACCTCTCGCGCACGCTCGCCCCGCAGGCGACGCGGAAGGTCCTCGCCCGGCTCGTCGAGAAGGCGATGGCCGCGGGCGGCGCCGAGCGGACCCGCGCCTTCGACGCGGCCTTCGGGGCGGAGGCCACGTCCGCCTCGATCGAGACGGCCCTGGCCGGCTGGGACGCCCGGACCCGCCTGTCCGAGGAGGCCGTCCGGCTCTCGAACCTCGCGGCCACCGCGGACGCCCTCGCCGCGCAGGACGACCCGTACGTGAAGCTCGCGATCGCGCTCGAGGGGGAGCTCGCTGCGCTCCGCGAGAAGGCCGACGAGAGGGCCGGCGCCCTCCTCGTCTGGCGGCCGCGGTACCTCTCGGCGCTGAAGGCCCTCCGCGAGTCGAAGGGCAAGGCCGTCTACCCCGACGCCAACGGGACGCTGCGCGTGGCGTTCGCCGAGGTGAAGGGCTACTCGCCCCGCGAGGCCGTCCTCTACACCCCCCGGACGACGCTCGCCGGGGTCCTCCAGAAGGAGAGGGGCGTCGAGCCGTTCGCCACGCCCGCGAGGATCCTCGAGAAGGCCCGCGCCCGCGACTTCGGCCGCTGGGCCGACGCCTCCCTCGGCAGCGTCCCGGTCGGCTTCCTGACGAACGGCGACACGACGGGCGGCAACTCCGGCAGCCCGACGATGAACGGCAAGGGGGAGCTGGTCGGCCTCAACTTCGACCGGGTCTGGGAGAACGTCGCGGGTGACTTCGGCTGGAGCGCCGAGGTCTCGCGGAACGTGAACGTGGACGTCCGCTACGCCCTCTGGCTGATCGACCGGGTGGAGGGGGCGCGGGGGCTCCTCGAGGAGCTCCTCGGCGGGCGCTGAGGGCCGGCGGACGGGCCCGGCCCGGGAATCCCCCGGGCCGGGCGGCCCCCTCGGGGTCACTTCGGCATCAGGACCGCGTCGACGACGTGGATGACGCCGTTGGAGGCCGGCACGTCCGGCTTGACGACGTTGGCCTGGTCGACCTTCAGCCCCTTCGTGGCGTCGATCTTCACGCGCCCGCCGTCGACCATGCTCAGGTCCTTCAGCATCTTCAGGTCCGCCGAGCCGGCGTTCCCCGCGAAGACGTGGTACGAGAGGACCTTCGCGAGCTTCGCCTTGTCCTTCATCAGGGCGTCGAGGTCGGCCTTCGGGACCTTGGCGAAGGCCTCGTCGGTCGGCGCGAAGACGGTGTAGGGCCCCGGCCCCTTCAGGACGCCGACGAGCCCGGCGGTCTCGACCGCCTTGACGAGCGTCTTGAAGCTGCCGGCCGCCACGGCGGTGTCGACGACGTCCTTCTGCTGGGCCGCGGCGGGCGCGGCGGCGGCGAGAGCGACGAAGGCCGTGGCCGCGACGAGCCCGGCGAGTCGTCCGGTGCGACGAAGCTGCATGGTTCCCCTCCTGCTTTCCGGGCCGGGTCCGCCGGCCCCGGGACGTATGGGGAATCCAAACTCCGGATTCGGGTACCCGCCATGACGCCCGTCATGCCCGGAGCGGGATCGCGGGGAATGCCCTACCTCAGGGCCTCGGCCCGGGCGAACGGCCGGGTGGGCGACAGCTCCTCCAGCGTCTCGCGGTCCTCGGCCGTCAGGCGCGACGTGACCAGGCGCGAGAGGAGCGCCCCGACCCCCGGCCCCAGCATGTAGCCCTGCCCGCACATCCCGACGGCGTGGACCATCCCTGGCAGCTCCGGGGCGGTCCCGACGATCGGCGAGCCGTCCGGCGTCATCGGGTAGAGGCCGCGCCAGGTCCGCCGCACCCGCAGGTTCGACAGGCGCGGGACGAGGTCGACCATCCGGCGGGCGATCATCGGCAGGTAGCTCGACGTCTCGCGCCGGTCGGTCCCGACGACCGGCGGCTCGGGGGTGATGCAGAAGACGACCTGCCCCGGCCTGTGCTGGTAGAAGTAGTAGTTCTTCGACCCCGGCGCGGGCCGGATGTCGACGAGCATCGTCGGAAGGAAGGGCGCCACGGGCTCGGTGATCCCCGCCTCGTGGCTGTCGGGGACGACGGGCACGTCGAGCCCGCCCCCCTGCGCCACCGTCCGGGCCCACGGTCCGCCGGCGTTGACGACCGTCTCGGTGGCGTAGCCTCCCTTGTCGGTCCGGACCCCGACGACCTTCCCCTTGCGCCGGATGACCCCGGTGACCCGCTCGCCGAACCGGAAGGTCACGCCGAGCCGCCGGGCCTCGCGGTGGAACGCGACGGACGACAGGAGCGGAGAGGCCGAGCCGTCCCCGGGCGAGAAGGTGCCGCCGAGGAGCCCCTCGGGGTTCAGGCAGGGGATCCGCGACAGGAGCGCCTCGCGGCCGACCCAGTCGATGTCCAGGCCGTACCGCTTCTGCACCGCCAGGAGCTCCTTCAGCGTCCGCTCCTCCTCGGGCCGGTAGGCCACGAAGCAGTAGCCCCCCTGCTGCCACTCGATCTCGTGGCCGTGGGCCTCCTTCCACGTCGAGAAGACGCGGATCGAGTCGAGGCAGAGCCGGATCTTGGCGGGTGCGGAGTGCGTGGCGCGGATGCCGCCGATGGCGGCCTTGTTGCTTCCCTGCCCGGGGCTCGGGAACTGGTCGACGACGAGCGTCCTCACGCCCGCGCGGGCCAGCTCGACGGCGGCCGGCAGGCCCACGCTCCCCGCGCCGACGACGACGGCGTCGAAGGTCTGCGTCGTCATCACAGGCCTCCCGTGTGCGCGTCGGTGGCGTGCGGCGAGGGGGCTTCCGGCTCCGGCCCCTCGCCCGACTCGACGCCCGCGAAGGCGCCGAGGGGGACCTCCATGAAGAGCGGGCGCCGGACCGGCGGGGTGACCTCCGACGGCGGGACGCCCTCCTCGCGGAAGAGGCGGAGGATGAGGCTCGGGCAGGTCTTCCCGCCGCAGGCCCCCATCCCGGCGCGGGTGGCGGCCTTGAGGTGGTTGAAGTCGCGCGCCCCCTCGCGGATCAGCTTCCGGAGCTCCCCGGCGGTCACCCGCTCGCACCGGCAGACGACGTCGTCGTCGTCGAGGCGCTCCACCCACTCCCCCGCCGGCTCCGTCACCCACGGCTGCTGCACGCGGATCCCGGCGATCCGCTTGGAGATCGACCGCGGCGCGCGGACCTTCACGAGGAGCGCCCGGTCGGCGAACCTCGGCTCGCGGACGCGGACGACCTCCACGTTCCCCAGCTCCATCCCCTCCGTGTCGAGGACGGTCACCACGTCGCCCGCCCGGATCGAGGAGGCCGCGAACTCGTACGGCAGCGTGACGAGCGCCGTGTCGGGGCCCTCCTTGCGGAAGTCCACGAGCGTCACCGCCAGCCCCGGGCAGACCGCCACGCACTTCTCGCAGGCGTTGCACGCCTCGCCCCGGAACTCGGGGAGGCCCATCAGGTCCCCCCCCTCGATGACGATGGCGTGCTGCGGGCAGATCGTCGTGCAGGGGTTGCAGGGGATCTCCTGGGCGCAGTGGAAGACCGGGAAGACCCCCTTTTCGTCCTCGGGGATCTCCTCGGTGACGGCGGCGCCGGGGCGCGACTTCAGGACCTCGGCCGTCCGGTGCCACTCGGGCGGCACCTCGCCGACGTCGCGCCCGAGGGCGCGCGCGATCTCCAGCCCCCGGATCCGCCCCGTGAACATCGCCGCCGAGGCCTCGGCGATCTCCTCGGAGTCCCCCGCGGCCCACGTCAGCAGGCCGTACTCCTTCGCCTTTCGCGTGAACTCGTCCACGGGCTCGAGGCCGACCGCCACGAGGACCGTGTCGCACGGGAAGGTCTTCTCCGTCCCGGGGATCGGGCGCCAGGAGGCGTCGATGGCCGCGATCGTGACCGACTCGACCTCCTCCTTCCCGTTGGCCGAGAGGATCGTGTGCGAGACGTGGATCGGGACGCCCATCCGGACGAGCTTGTCCTTGTGGACCTTGTAGCCGCCGCAGTCGGGCAGCGCCTCGCAGAGGCCCGCCACCTCGATCCCGGCCTGCAGCGCGTGGTAGGCCGCGATGAGGCCGACGTTCCCGCCGCCGACCACGAATAGCCGCCCCGCCGCCCGGACCAGGTCGCGGTTGACGAGCGTCTGGAACGCGCCGGCGCCGTAGACGCCCGGGAGCGTGTTCCCCCGGAAGACGAGCGACCTCTCGCGCGCCCCCGCCGCCACCAGGAGCGCCTGCGGGGAGACGACGACGTACCGCCCGTCGCGGAGGACCCCCACCTTGCGGTCCGAGAAGACCGAGAGCGCCGTCGTCGAGAGCCAGACCTTGACGTTCTCGAAGGCGGCGACCTCGTTCGCCAGGCGCGTCGCGATGTCGATCCCGCGGGTCCCCGCGTGGCAGGCGTCGGTCGAGCCGAAGAACTTGTGCGTCTGCAGGACCAGCTTGCCACCGAGGCTCTGCTTGTCGTCCACGACGAGCGTCCTCACCCCGGCCTTCCCCAGCTCCAGCGCGGCCGAGAGCCCCGCCGGCCCGCCGCCGATGACGAGGCACTCGACCTCCACCGTCTCGACGTCGCGGAAGGACACCGGCCGGCCGGCTTCCGGCAGCTCCGGCAGCCCCTCCAGCGGCTCGACGGCCATCCCGTCGACGACCGGCGTCATGCAGGACTTCACGGCCAGGCCGTCGGCGATCACGGTGCACTGCGCGCACTGGCCGTTGGCGCAGAAGATCCCCTGCGGCGAGCCGTCCTTGGCGTGGTGGCCGAAGACCCGGACGCCGTTGGCGAAGAGGGCGCTCGACAGGACGTCCCCCTCCCGGGCGGGGAGGCGCTCGCCCTTCCAGGTGAAGCCGATCTCGGCCCTCGCCGGGACCGGCAGGACCGGGTGCTCACGGATCCGGAAGTCCGTCACGGACTCTCCTCGCGGGGGCCCGGCTGACGGGGCCTCCGGACGGAGGTTACGGCCCGCAACGGCGCCCCGGACCCTCCTGATGCATCGGGATCAGCGCCTGGGCACGTCCGGCTCATCCGGAGCCGGGAGCCGGTCCGCCCCTGCGAACGGAGCCCTACGCGAGCCCGCGAGCCTTCCGGTAGGCCGGGAGCGCGGCCGCGAGGATCGCGACCGAGGCGCGGAGGTCGGCTTCCTTGAGGACGTACGCGATCCTCACCTCGTCCTTCCCCAGCCCCGGCGTCAGGTAGAAGCCGGGCGCGGGCGCCACCATGACCGTGGCGCCGTCGAGCTGGAAGTCGGTCAGGAGCCAGCGGGCGAACTCCTCGCTGTCGTCCACGGGGAGGCGCGCGACGAAGTAGAAGGCCCCCTCGGGCTTCCGGAGGAAGACGCCGGGGAGCTTCGTCAGCCCCTCGAAGAGGAGGTCGCGGCGGGACTGGTACTCGGTCACGACGCCCGCGACGTACTCCGGGCCGAGGGCGGCGGCGCCCGGCGCGATCCACTGGGCGAGCCCGGGAGGCGAGAGGCGCCCCTGCGCCATGTGGAGGCAGGCGCGGTAGACGTCGGCGTTGCGGGTGGCGAGCGCCCCGAGCCGGATGCCGCAGGCGCTGTACCGCTTGGAGAGGGAGTCGACCATCACGACGAGGTCGTCGTACCCCGGGAGGGTGAGGGCCGAGACAGCCGTCGTCCCGTCGTAGACGAACTCCCGGTAGACCTCGTCGCTGACGAGGAAGAGGCCGTGGTCGCGGCAGAAGGCCGCGACCGCGGAGAGCTCGTCCTTCGAGTAGACCGTCCCGGTCGGGTTGTTCGGGTTGCAGAGGACGACGAGTCGCGTCCGGGGCGTGAGCTTCGCCTCCCACGCCTCCCGCGCCGGCAGGTGGAAGCCGTCCTCGCCCCGCGTGACGACCGGGACGAGCGTGATCCCGGCCATCGTCGCGAAGGAGCGGTAGTTCGTGTAGAAGGGCTCGACGAGGAGCGCCTCGTCCCCCGGGTCCGTGCAGGCCATGAAGGCGAACTGGACCGCCTCGCTCCCGCCGGTCGTGGCGATCAGCTCGCCCTTGCCGAGGGAGAGCCCCATCCGTCCGTAGTAGCCGACGAGGAAGTCGAGGTACTCCGCCGTCCCCTGGGACGCCGTGTAGGCGTAGACGGGGTCCTTCAGCTCGTGGAGGCGCGCCCGCATCGGCGCCGGGGTCTCGAGGTCCGGCTGTCCGATGTTCAGGTGGTAGACCCGGACCCCCCGCCGCCGGGCCTCGTCGGCGTGGGGCATCAGCTTCCGGATCGGCGAGGGGGGCATCTCCTCCCCGCGGCGGGAGAGGCGGGGAGCGGTGCGGGTCACGGCGCTCATGGGGGTCAGGTTAGCACCGGGGCGCGCCGGGGGGGCGTCCGTGACAGAATCAGTAATCCGTCGGAGGTCCTCATGAGCCGGCCCCGCCCCACCCCGACCGCCCTCCTCACCGCGGCGCTCGTCGTCCTGGCCGCGGCTCTCCTCTCCCCCCTCTCCGCCCAGGAGGACCACCCCTACGTCGTGGTCCTGACGTCGGGAGAGACGGTCAAGGCGATGCAGAAGCCGACCGTCCAGGGGAAGCTCGCCCTCGTCCTCCTCTGGCCGGAGGGGGAGCGCTCGACCGTGCCGGTCTCGAAGATCGACTGGCCCGCGACCGAGAAGGCCAACGCCGGCCCGAAGCCGACGCCCACGATCTCGTCGTGGGACCGCGCCAACCTGGCCGGGGAGGAGTCCCTCAAGGGCGTGGCGAAGTCGACGAAGGTGGACGACGACAAGGCGACGTCCAAGCACACCGACTACGGGAAGATCAAGGGCGCCGACGGCACCGAGGTCGTCGTCCAGTCGGACGCCACGGGGCTCTCGGCCGACTCGGTCCTCAAGCACGTGCAGCTGACGAACCTCGTCGTGGACCGCTGGTGCGACGCCACGCTGACCTTCCGGAACGTCTCCAGCTGGAGGGTGAAGAAGATCCGGGTCCACCTCGAGGTCCCGATGCACCGGCAGGACGGCGAGGTGGAGCTCGTCCGCCCCACGACGCACTCGCTCCCCGACCTGATGCCGGGGCACGAGGCGCGCCTGAGGATCTCCGTCAGCTGCTACGGCCCGGTCGACGAGCGGGTCACGGTCAAGGACGTCACGGGGTCCCTGACGCAGGCCTACTCGGTCGGCGAGGTCCCGGCCTGGCCGGAAGGAGTCCCGACCCCCGGCCCGACCAAGGCCGCCCCCCGCCCGACCGCCGCCCCGGCATCCGGCAAGAAGGGCTGAGGAACCGCCCTCCCGTTGCCTCGGGAAGGCTCCGGGACCAAACTGCGCCGGGCGGGGGACCGCGGGGCGGAGGAGGAGGTCCCGATGAGACGGTCCGGGTTCGTGGTGCTCCTCGCGGCGCTCGCCCTGGCGCTGCCGGCCTCGGCCGGCAAGCCCGTCTCGCGGGCCCAGCTCGCCGAGATGGCCCGGCAGAAGGTCGACACGGCCCTGATCGTCTCGCTCGTCGAGCAGGACTGCGTCGACTTCGAGGTGACGGGCGAGAACCTGGCCGAGCTGTCGAAGGAGCTCCCGAAGGAGGTCCTGAGGGCGGCCATGGAGTGCCGCAAGGCCCGCCCGGCGCCGGCCACGGGCAAGCCCAAGGCGGCAGCCCCCGCACGGGCGCCGGAGGCGCCGCGGGCCGAGCCGAGGGCCGAGCGGCGCCCCGAGCCCGCGCCCGACCCCGACCGCTCGCCCGCGGGGAGGCTGCGGGTGGTCGAGACGAGGAAGCTCGGCGACGTCTGCTGCATCGACGAGCTGCGCTACCCCTGCGACGTCCCCGGCCAGGTCTGGGTCCAGACGCGCCACGCCTTCGGCCGGACCGAGCACCACACCCTGGACGTGAAGACCGGCCGCTTCACCGACGACCCGCCGCCCTGCACCAACCCGAGGACGAAGGTGACGAGCGACGAGGAGGGGCCGGCCGACTTCTCGCCGGACGGGAAGCACCAGATCGTCCGGAGCAGCGAGGAGTGCGGCTACATGGACGACAAGTGCCACCTCTCCCTCGACGGCCACCGCCTCTCGGTGGAGGGGGACGACGACTTCAAGTACCCGCAGTTCGTCTGGATCGACGGGACCACCGTCTTCCTGACCAACTTCGGCGGGGTGGGCGGCGGCCCGGACGGGTTCTGGCTGCTGAAGCTCGCCCCGGACGCTCCCTGAGCCAGGCCCGCGGGAGCCCGGGACTTCAGGGGACCAGGAGGGCGCTCTCGGCGATCCGGCCGAGGGCGCCCTCGAGGTTCGCTTCCACGACCTCCCGGACCTTCCGCGGGTCCGTGACGACCCGCCCCTCGGCGTCCTTCAGCATCCCCTCCCGGACGGCCCGCTCCGCGACCGCCACGGCCAGGGCGGGCCGGTCCCGGGTGCCGTCCAGGAGGGTCAAGACCGCGCGCTCCATGTCTCCCATCTCGACGGCGATGTGCCAGGCGTTGCCGACGAACCGCGACTCCTCGGCCTCGACGCGGGCCGACGCGAGGGCGCGGGGCCGCGCGGTCGCCTCGGGCGACACGTCCACCCGGAAGAGGAGCCCCTCCACGATCTCGGCGACGTGGGCGCTCAGGAGGTAGCCGAGGAGCCTCTCGCGGGCGGGCCCCGGCGGTTCCGCCGCCTCTCCCAGGCGCCCGAGCGCCCGCGGCAGGAGCTCGTCCAGCGACAGCGCCCGGGGCCAGACGGTCGCCAGCTCGACGAGCGCGGCCTTCATCACGGGGTCGTCCGTCGACAGCGACCGGCCGGTCCGGCTCGTGAACCTCGCCTCGACTCCGGGGGAGAGGTCCGGCGTCCCCTCCGACGCCCTCGCGAGGGAGGCGAAGAACATCTCCTCGACCGCCGACGGCTCGAGCTCCTCGCGGACCTCGACCCCGGCACGGCAGAGGAGGGTCTCGCGGAAGCGGCGGTTCCTCAGGACGTCGGCGTACTGCTCGCGCTCGACGCGGGTCCCGCCCAGGCTCCGGATGAGCCGGTCCATCGCCGGGTGGAACGCCGCGGTCGGCATCGCGGCGAGGTCCACCTCCCCCAGGTACTGCAGCCCGTGCCGGGCGGCCATGGCCGCCACCTCGTGGAACCAGAACGGGACGTTCTCCACCTCGAGGAGGTCGTGGTAGTAGCTGGAGGGGGAGAGCTTGTCGGACCACTCCTTCTCGGCCCGGAGGAGGCGCTGGTAGTTCTCCGTCCGGTCGCGGGCGCTCTCGAGGAGCAGGGCGTGGAAGGCCCGGGCCTTCTCCACCTGTCCCTCCAGAGGGCCGCCGTCGCGCAGGTGCCAGCGCAGGACGCCCCGGAGGACGTTCCGCGCCGAGGAGCCGGGCCAGGCGTTGTAGTTGACGTAGGCGATCCCCTGCGGCGACAGGCAGCGGCCAAGGACCCCGAGGAGCGCCTCGCGCACGGCTTCGGGGACCCACGAGAAGAGACCGTAGGCGATCACGTAGTCGAACTCGCCCAGCGATGCCGCGACGTCCAGGAGGTCCGCGTGGACGATCTCGACGTTCGTCAGCCCGGCCGAGGCGATCTTCCGTTGCCCGTGCCGGGCCTGCCGGGCCGACAGCTCCACGCCGAGGAAGCGCCCGCCCGGGATCGTCGCGGCCATCGGCAGGAGGTTCCCCCCGTCGGCGCAGCCGACCTCCAGGACCCGGCACGTCGCCACGGGCGGCGGCGTCATGCCGAGGAGGCGCCCGACGGCGGCCAGCCTCCCCGGGTGCGTCTGCTGGAAGGCGAAGCTGCCGTAAGGCAGCTCGTCGTACGTCTCGGCGAGGCGGTTCCTGGACATGCCCGCGCAGTCTACGGGATGCGGCCGTCCGCTCCCCGCGGCGCTCTCAGGCCACCAGGAACGCGTTGTCGGCCAGGCGGCCCAGGATGGCGTCCAGGTTGGGCCCGAGGATCCTCCGGACGACCTGCGGGTCCTTCACCGGCGTCCCCGAAGGGCCCTCCAGGAACTCCTTCTTCACGACCTCGGCGACCAGGTCCTCGAGGAGCCTCGCGCGGTCCCGCGTGCCGTCCAGCTGCGCGAGGACGATCCGGCCGATGTCCTCGACGTCCACCGGGATGTGCCAGAGGTTCGTGACCGGGAGCCCCACGCGGGCCTGGATCCTCACGGAGGCGGGGGCGGCGGGCCGCTCCCCGGGGACCTTCACGAACGGGGCCTGCCACGTGACGGCCTCGAGGATCTCCGCGGAGAGCGCCCGGAGGATCCCGTCCCTCAGGCGCGCCTTCTCCGCGAAGCCGACCGGCACGCCGGCGGCGCCCGTCGCCTCGCGGGCCGCCTCGTAGAGCGCGTCGAACGAGGCGCAGCGCGGCCACTCCTGGAAGAGGATCGCGACGGCGGTCTTCAGGAGCCCGTCGCTCGTCGTGAGCGACCGGCCGTCGGGCGACCTCAGCGTCGTCTCGACGCCCGGCGTCACGTCCGGGGCCTCGGTCAGACGGCCCCGGGCCAGGAGCAGCAGGTCGTCGAGCGATTCCGGGTCGGGCTCGCGCGAGACGGCGAGCCCCTCGCGGCAGAGGAGCGACTTGCGGAAGCGGCGGGCGCGGAGGAAGTCGACGTACTGCTCCTTCTCGAGGGGGTCGCTCGAGAACTGGTCGAGCATCTCGTCCAGCTCCGGCCGGAACCGGCCGAGAGGCATCGACAGGAGCCCCGCCTCGCCGACGTACTGCAGCCCGTGCCGCGCGATCCGGCCGAGGAACTCGTGGAACCAGCAGGGGTGGTTGTCGGGCTCGAGAACCTCGTGGAAGAAGTGGCCGTCCGTCAGGTCCTCGGTCCACTTCTGCTCCTCGAGGAGGATCCGCTTGTACGTGTCGGTCTCGTCGCGGGCCATCCGGATCATCAGCTCCAGCGTCGCCCGCGCGCGCGCCACCTGCACCTCCGGCGAGTGCGTCTGCCGGCCGTGCCACTTCAGCATGTCGCGCACCATCCGCCGCTGGTGCCATCCCGGGTAGACGTTGAAGCTGACGTAGGCGATCCCGTGCGGCGTCAGGTGGTGCGAGAAGAGGTGGAGGATCCGGTCGGCCACCTCGGGCGGCACCCACGAGTAGACCCCGTGCGCCAGGATGTAGTCGAACGCCCCGATCGAGTCGTCGGCCTCCATCAGGTCCATGTGGAGGAGGTCGACGTTGCCGATCCCCTCGGCCCTGGCCCTCGCGCGTCCCGTCGCAATCTGGCGCCCCGACAGGTCGATCCCGACGAACCGGGCCCCCGGGAGCGAGTCCGCCATCGCCAGGAGGTTCCCCCCCTCGGCGCACCCAAGCTCCAGCACCCGGCAGGTCTCGACGCGCGGCGGCGAGAGCCCCAGCAGCCGGGCGATCGCGGCAAGGCGCCCCGGGTGCGTCTCGCGGAACGCGATCCCCCCGTACGGCAGGTCGTCGTAGGTCGAGGCGAGCTCTTCGCGGGTGGTCATGCCCCGGGAGTGTACGGAACTCCGGGCCGCCGTTCAGCCCCTGCGCACCCGGCCGTCCCGGAGCCAGAACCCCCGCCCCGCGGGGACGTACCACGCAGATGGAATCCGGCGCCCCGATGGAGAATCCTCCCGCCATGGCACCGCACGACCTCGCCCCGCAGCTCCTGGACCGCCGCGAGCGGCTCGCCGCCGTCGCGCGCACCCGCCCCGGTGACGAGGGGCTCACCCGGCTCCTCGGGGAGGTCGACGCCGCCCTCGGCCGTCTGGAGTCCGGCTCGTACGGCATCTGCGAGACCTGCCACGAGGCGATCGAGGAAGAGCAGCTCGAGCGCGATCCGCTCGGCCGGTTCTGCCTGGAGCACCTCTCGGCGCCGGAGCGGCGTGCCCTCGAGGAGGACATGGAGGCCGCGGCCCGGATCCAGCGGGCCCTCCTCCCCCGCGGGGCCACCGCCGTCCCGGGATGGGACCTCGCGTTCGCCTTCGAGCCCGCCGGGCCGGTCGGCGGCGACTTCTGCGTCGTCCTGCCGCACGAGGGGGACGGGCTCCTGACGTTCGGCATCGGGGACGTCTCCGGGAAGGGGATCCCCGCCGCCATGCTCGCCGCGAGCCTCCAGGCCACGATCCAGAGCCTGGCTGGCCCGGGCGTCCCCGCCGGCAGCCTCGTCGAGCGGACCAACCGGGTCTTCCGGAGCTCCGCGGTCTCCCGCTCGTTCGCGACGCTCGTCTGCGGCCACGCCTCGGCCGACGGGGCGCTCCAGCTCTGCAACGCCGGGCACTGGCCGCCCCTCCTCTCGGTAGGAGGGCGCGTGAGGGAGCTTCCGCCGACGGGGCTCCCCGTCGGGGCCTTCTACAGCACGGCGTACGGGCACCACGAGCTGTCGCTCGCCGAGGGGGACTTCCTCCTCCTCTACACCGACGGCCTGACCGAGGCCCGCGACGCGCAGGGCGTCGAGTACGGCCCTGAGCGTCTGGCCGCGCTCCTCGCCGGCCTCTCGCCCCGGACGGCCGCCGACGTCGTCGCGGTCTGCCTGGCCGACCTCCACGCCCACGCCCCGACGAGGGAGGACGACCTCTCGCTCCTCGTCCTCCGGCGCACCGCGGCGGCCTGAGACGAGGCCGGTCGCTCACCCCCCGCCCGCGCGGAGCGCGTCCGACTCCCGGTAGTCGCGGACGACGGGGGCGGCGGCCCAGAAGGCGGCGGCCAGGACGAGAGTCGCGACGCCGCCCGAGACGACGGAGACGGTGGCGCCGAGGGCGGCCGAGGCGAAGAGGGAGGCGACGAGGCCCGCCTCCAGCTCGCCCAGCTGCGGCCCCCCCATGAAGAAGACCATGTTGACCGAGGTCATCCGCCCGCGGAGGGCGTCGGGCGTCAGGAGCTGCCGGAGCGTCTGGCGGATGACGGTGGAGACGAGGTCCGCGAAGCCCCCGAAGGCCAGGGCGGCGAAGGTCAGGGCCGCGTTCCGCGAGAGGCCGAAGACGACCGTCGAGGCGCCGTAGGCCGCGACCGCGCCGAGGAGGACGCGCCCCTGCCGCTCGGGCAGGGGCCGGACCGAGGTCAGCACGGAGCCGACGAGGGCGCCCAGAGCCGGGGCGGCGGCGAGCAGGCCGTAGCCGCGGGCCCCCACGCCCAGGATCCGGTCCGCGAAGACGGGGAGGAGCGAGAGGGCGCCGGCGAAGAACGTGGCGAAGAAGTCCAGCGTCATCGTCCCGACCATGATCGGCGTCCGGAAGACGAAACGGAGCCCCTCGGCGAGCGCTCCCCGAAGGGACGCCGGCGCTCCCGGGGCGCCCGGCTCTGGCGCTCCCGAGGTCCTCATCGAGACGAGGACGCCGAGGGTCCCGGCGAACGACAGGGCGTTCAGGCCGTAGATCAGGACGAGGCTCGCGTGGACCGTCCCGGGAGCGACGGCGCTCGCGGAGACGGGTCCCCCGCCGAGGGCGCCGAGGAGGACGCCCGCCAGCGCCGGCCCGCCGATCATCGCGGCGTGGAACATCGCGAGGTTGAGCGAGACGGCCCCGGCGAGCTCCCCGACCGGGACGAGGCGCGGCAGGAGGGCCTGCCGGGCCGGGGAGTCGAACGCGCTCCCGGCGGCCGAGAGGGCCGTCAGCGCGTAGACCGCCCAGACGGGCTCCTGCCCGCGGAGCGTCACGAGCGCGAGCAGCGCCGCGGCCACGGTCATCACGGACTGCGCCGCGAACATGACGTGCCTCCGGTCCCTGCGGTCGGCGAGGAGGCCGCCCAGGAGCGAGAAGGCGACGATCGGGGTGACGCGGACGAGGCCGATGACCCCGAGCGCGAGCGGGGAGCCGGTCAGCAGCCAGACGTGCCAGTGGATGGCGGCCGTCTGCATCTGCGAGCCGGTGACCGAGACCAGCTGCGCGACCCAGAGCCGCCGGAAGTCGCGGTGCTTCAGAGCGCGGTAGGGACGCCCGGGCTCGGCCATCGGGGCCGGAGTCTACGGGCCGCCCCGGGGCGGCGCGTTCCTATACTCCCGGCGTTGAGCCGGCTCCTCGACGCGATCCGGCGGAGCATGGTGGCCAAGCTCTCGCTCGGCGTGGCCGGAGCCGTCGGCGCGCTCCTCGTGGGCCTCTCGTGGCACCACGGGGCCGTGGAGATCGACAGCCTCCGCCGGAGCGCGGCCGGCTCGGCCGAGCGGCTGGCGGGCGTCGTGGCGGGGAGCGTCGAGCACTCGATGCTGCTCGGGAACGGGATCGCGGTGAAGGAGATGATCCGCGGCCTGCGCGAGCGCCTGCCGGGCGCCGAGGTGCGCGTCTTCGACCCCTGGGGCGCGCCCGTCTTCGGCCCGACCCCGCCGGCCCCGCTCCCCGGCTCCCTCCCGGCTCCCGTCCGCGAGGCGCTCTCCACCGGGACGCGAAGGACCGCGCCCGGGCCGCGCGTCTACCGCCCGATGCCGAACGAGGCGCGCTGCCACCCGTGCCACGACGCCTCCCGGGAGGTCCGGGGCGTCCTGGAGCTCGTCCCGGCCCCGGGGTGGGAGGCGAGACCCTCCGCCGCGCTCCCCGACGGGGCGCACGAGCGGGCGCTCTCGGCCGTCGTCCACTCCGGCTTCGTCCACGTGATGACGGCCCGGCAGGCCGCCCGGTTGGACGACTACTTCGCCGAGCTGGTCGAGGCGACGCCGGGGCTCACGGGCGTGGCCGTCCACGACGCGACGGGGGCCGTGCGCTTCGGGAGGCGGGTCGACGCGCTGCCCCGGGCGGAGACGGAGGCCTCCCTCGTCCCCGGGGCGGCGTTCCGCCTGGTGGAGACGAGGGAGGGGCGGGTCGCCCTCGTGCCGCTCCCGGCGGAGCGCCGGTGCCAGGCGTGCCACGAAGACCGCGCGGCGGTGCGCGGCGTCCTGGCGGTCGGCTTCGCCCCGGGCCGCCTGTCCGCGGGCGCCGGGGAGGCCCTCGAGGCCTCCGTCGACGCCTCGGTGAGGACGATCATGGTCTCCTCGCTCGGGCGGCTGGCCTTCGCGTTCCTGCGCGAGGTGGTCGGCACCGGCGCCGCGACCGAGGCCGCCCTCTGGGACGACTCGGGGCGGCGCGCCTTCACGAGCGTCGACGGCGTCCCGCCGGAGGAGGTCCGCGAGCCGCTCGCGCGGGGCGTCCGCCGGCTGGCCGTCACGGCCGGGCCCGACGACGAGCGGGTCCTCGTCGCCGAGCCGATGCGGAACGGGCCGGACTGCGCCCGGTGCCACGGCGCCGACCCGCCGATCCGGGGGGTCGTCACCGTGAGCCTCCCCACCGGGGCGAGGGCCGCGCGCGAGGAGTCGATCCGGCGGACGCTCGCCTTCGCCGGGGCCGTCCTCGTCCTGACCGTCGTCACGCTCGCCCTCCTCCTCCACGTCCTGGTCCTCCGGCCCGTCCGGGAGATCGGCGGCGCCGCGGAGGCCGTGGGGCGCGGCGACCTCTCGGCGTCCGTGAGGAGCGCGCGCGAGGAGGGGGACGAGGTGCAGCGGCTCGGGAGCCGGATCAACGAGATGGTGGTCGGGCTGAGGACGCGCGAGGTGCTCACCCGGTACGTCTCGCGCGCCACCGCCGAGGCCGCCCACGGGGCCGCCCGGCTGCCGTCCCTGGCCTCCGTGGCCCCTTCCGGCGAGCGGCGGCCGATGGCCGTCCTCTTCTCCGACGTCCGGGGCTTCACCGCCTTCTCCGAGCGGGTGGCGCCGGAGGCGGTCGTCGAGCTGGTCAACCGCTACCTCGCCGCCCAGGCCGAGGCCGTGGGAGCCCACGGGGGGGACGTGGACAAGTTCGTCGGCGACGAGCTGATGGCGGTCTTCGACGGGCCCGACGCCGCGGGGAGGGCCGTCCTCTGCGCGCTGTCGCTGGTGGACGCCGTGGACCGCGCCCGCCGCGGAGGGGACGAGCCTCGCGTCGGCGTGGGCGTGGCGTTCGGCGAGGTCGTGGCCGGCTCGGTCGGCTCCCCCGCCCGGATGGACTTCACGGTGATGGGCGACGTCGTGAACACCGCGGCACGGCTCGTCGGCGCGGCCTCGGCCGGCGAGGTCCTGGTCACGGAGGCGGTGCGCGACGCCTGTTCGGCGGGTCCGGCGTGCCCGTCCTTCGTCCCGCTCCCGCCGCTCGTGGTGAAGGGGAAGCGCGAGCCGCTGACGGTCTTCCGCGCCCTCGGCCCCGCCCTCTACTCGCGGAAGTAGCCGACGACGTCGACGAGGAGGTGGACGGCCCCGCCGGCGTCGTTCTGGACGCCGAACGTCGCGCCCGGCCCGAGGGAGATGACGGCGTTGTTGGCCCGGACGGCGCCCGCGGCGAAGTTGATGACGCTCGTCAGGGGCACCTCGCCGCCGCCGGGGAAGACCCGCAGGTTCCCGGGGACGGAGGCTCCGGCGACGGTCACGTTGGCGGCGATGGCGCGGGCGGTGGCCGGGACGCCGCAGACCGAGAGGATCCCGAACGTCCGCTGCGACTGCGGGGCGAGGGCGGGGCCGCCGAGCGGGCCGTCCAGAAGCCGCGTGTCCAGGACGCGGCACGGCTCGAGCGTGTGGAAGCGGAGCGGGGCGGCCGTCTCGACCGGGTTCACGGTCACGCTGACCTTCGCGGTGGCGGTCCGGCTGACGAAGTCCGTGAGGGTGCAGGCCGCCTCGAACGTGCCCGCCGCGGCGTAGGCGTGCGACGGGCGCGCGCCGGTCGCCGTGCCGCCGTCCCCGAACGTCCAGGCGAACGTGTAGGGCCCCGTCCCGCCGCTGGCGCTGCACGTGAAGGCCACCGCCTCGCCCGCGGCGGCGGGGTTCGGGGCCGCGGCCACCGTCGCGGCGGGCGGGTCGGGACAGCTGACGTCGCACGTGGCGACGTTCACGACCGCCGTCACGGGCTGGGAGTAGCCGCTCAAGGTGATCGTCTTGGCGCCGATCGTGGTGTACCGGAACCCGTTCGAGGGCGTCCCGGCCCCCGTCGCCGGGGCGGCTCCCTCCCCGAAGTCCCACGTCACGCCGGCGGGCGGGCTCGGGTCCGGGACCCCCGAGACGAGCGCGTAGGCGACGAGGGCGTCCTCGCGGCGGACCTCGAAGGGGGGGCAGGTGAAGCCGGCCGGGCAGACGTCCCCGGCGCCGGCGAACTTCAGCCAGATCGTCGGCACGATCCCGGTGACGGCGATCGGCCACGCCGTCGGGTCGGAGACGCCCGCCACCGAGGGCCTCCAGGTCTCCACGCGGGGAGCGCCGCAGGCGCCCGTCGTCGTGTAGGCGTACCGGACCCTCAGCCAGTAGGTCCCGGTGACCCCCGGGGCGCTCACCGACGCGGCGCCGCCGGCGAAGTCGAGGGGGCTGAAGGAGGACCCCGGACAGCTCCCGGCGGAGGCGTCGCAGAGGCTGTACTCGTAGCCCGAGGACCCGGCCGGGCAGGAGGAGACGCCGGAGCCCCGGACGCTCTGGTCGGTCACCGTGAAGGCGGTCTGGGTGACCGGGAACGTCGACGGGGCGGTGAAGGCGAGCCTCACGTCGGAGACCGTGACGGTGCCGCGGCTCCTCGTGCAGGGGCTCCCGCAGGCCTCGCTGACGTAGCCGTTGGCGTACGGCACCTCCAGCCACCAGTTGTAGCTCCCAGGGCCGGCGGCGAAGACGTGGGCGCACGAGAGCGAGTCGTCGCAGGCGGTGTCGCGGACGAGGGTCTCCCCCGCCGGGGCGGACGGGTCCGACCCGAAGTGCCACCGGTGGCCGGCGGCGACCGGGTGGCCGTCGGAGCCGTCCACGAGCGCCTCGCCCCGGAGGACCGTGGAGCCGGCCAGCCTCACGCGCGGGACGGTGAAGCGCAGGCCGCGCCGGGTCAGTCCCGCCGTTCCCGCGGCGTTGTTCGCGTTCCTCGCCTCGAGCGCCACGGAGAGGGTCCGGTAGGTCCCTTCCTGCTCGCGCGTGACGGGGGCGACGAAGTCCGGCCCGCCGTGGTCCCCGTTCCCCAGCACCGAGGCCCAGCAGCCCGCTCCGGTCGCTGGGACGGCGGAGGGGTTCCCCTTCGGGTCGCAGGGCCCGACGAGCGTCAGGCTGGACGGGGGCTTGGCGCCGTCCCCCGGGAACGCCAGGTCGGGAGCGGCGAGGCGCGGGTACGCGGCCCCGTCGTCCTCCGGGTCGCCCACGTGGAAGTCCCAGTCGAACCGCCAGTCCTCGAGCGGCGTGACGTCCGGGGGCGGGGAGACGGACGCGCTCACCTTCAGCCGGTCGCCGAGGTAGACCGTCGCCCCCTCCGCGAGCGGGCAGGGCGAGGCGCCGGGGCAGGGGTCCGGCTCCACCCGGAGCTCGGGCGCCGCCGGGGCCGTCGGCGAGACGCAGGAGAGCTTCATCGCCCACGACTTGGAGTAGTTGCCGGTGTAGAGGTAGACGGCGCTCCCGTTCCGGAAGCCGCGCATGACGCTGGCCTTCTCGTACGGCCCGTCGGCCGTCGTGAAGGCGACGTCTTCTGAGAGGTCCGACTCCCAGGCGCTCGCGGCCAGCGAGAAGAGCTTCATCGTCCCGTCCGTGGCCTTCTCCCAGAAAAAGCCGAGGAGGTCGTCCGCGGTCGGGAGGAGGACGGAGGCGCCGAACGGCTGGGCGGGCGAGACGTCGTACGGCGAGGGCGGGTCGAACCGCGAGAGGACGGCGAGGCCGGAGCCGACGGAGGCCTTCGCCAGGACCACGCCCCCCGACGGCCCGGTCGACAGGCGCCCCTCGGCCAGGAGGTGCAGCTCCCCGCTCACGGGGTGCTCGGCGGCGGAGAGGTTCAGGACCGTCGTCCCGAGCGGGAAGCCGAAGTCGGCCGCCTCGAAGACCCGCGAGAGGAAGCCCGACGACATGGAGGCCGGCGGCGGCCCCGGGTTCGTGACGTCGAGGAGGACCACCCTGGCGCCGGTGGAGTAGAGGACGTAGTGCTTGCCGCCGGCCGTGACGGCCTGCAGGCTGTTCAGCTGCACGCCGACGGGGGCGATCGTCGTGGAGACCGCCTCGCGGGGGAAGGCGCCGGGCGTGTACTGGGCGCCGCCGGTGAGCGGGACCGTCACGTCCGCCACGTAGAGGCCGCCGCGGGGCAGCGCGTAGGCCAGGGTCCGCCCGGACGGCAGGACGTCGACGGCGAGGCCCCCGCCGAACGTGGTCCAGGAGGGGAAGAAGTCGCCGCCGAAGGTGAACCGCGAGGTGCTCAGCTGGTCGGGCGGCATCACGAGCGTGCCGTGCGTGTCGTTGTACGCCACCAGGAGGCGCGAGCCGTCGGCCGCGACGCCGATGTTGTTGACGGTGGACTGGCCGTCGCCGCTCCGCTCGTAGCCGGGGACGACGTGGATGTCGTGGAAGTCGAGCTGCGCGGGGCGGTCGGGGACCGCGAGGTCGTAGACGACGTACCCGTACGTCGCCCGGACGGCCAGGCGGCGGCCCGCGGAGGTCTGGAAGAGCCCGTAGGCGTCCGAGCGGCTCTCGAACCCGTTCGGGGGCCACCCCGAGGGCGACGGCGGGTCGAAGAAGTACGGCGCCCCCTGGAGGAGGCACTGGGCCGGCGCGGGGGCCGGCAGGGCGAGGGCGAGGAGGAAGACGGCGGCGAGCCCCGCCGTCCGCGCCCGGCGGCCCGAGGCCTGCGCGCACACCTCGCCCTCCCTCACGCCCGGGAGTGTCGCACGGGCCCCGGATCCCACGCGCCGCCCCCGGACGCGAAGGAAGCCGCTCCTATACTGCCCTCGTGCTCGGCGGCCCCTTCCTGCGCGACGTGGCGGTCGTCCTCGTCGCCTCCTTCCCGGTCCTCTGGGTCTGCCGGAAGCTGAAGCTCCCGTCGATCGTCGGGTTCCTCCTGACGGGGGTCGCGATCGGCCCGCACGCCCTCGGCTGGCTGGAGGAGGCCGAGCGGGTCTCGGTCATCGCCGAGCTGGGCGTCGTCCTGATCCTCTTCTTCGTCGGCCTCCACTTCCCGCTCGAGAAGCTCCTCACCCTGGGCCGGACCGCCTTCGTCGGCGGCACGCTCCAGCTGGGGCTGACGACCGCGGCCGTGGCGGGCATCGCGGTCCTCGCCGGCGAGAGGCCCGGGATCGCGGTCTTCTTCGGAATCCTCGTCTCCCTCTCCTCGACGGCGGTCCTCCTGCCGATCCTCTCCGAGCGCGACGAGTCGACCGCCCCGTACGCCCGGCGCTTCCTGGCCGTCTCGCTCTACCAGGACCTGGCGGTCATCCCCCTCGTCCTCCTGCTCCCCGCGCTCTCCCCCTCCTCGCCCGGGGCGCCCGGCCTCGGCTCGGTCCTGGGGCGCGTCGGGCTCGCCCTCCTCGGCGTCGTCGCCCTCGTGGCCGTCGCGCGGACGGTCGCTCCGAGGGTCCTCGACGCCCTGGCCCGGCTCGGCAGCCGCGAAGGCTTCACAGGCGGGGTGCTCGTCGTCGTCCTGGCGCTGGTGGCGCTGGCCGAGGAGGCGGGGGTCTCGGCCGCCATGGGGGCCTTCGCCGCCGGGATCGTGCTGGGCGAGAGCGAGCACGTCCACGAGGTGGCCGCCACGCTCGGGCCCTTCCGGGACGTCCTGTCGAGCCTCTTCTTCGTCTCGATCGGGATGCTCCTCGAGCCGCGGTTCCTCCTCGACGAGCCCCTCCTCGTGGCGGGCGTCACGGCGGCCGTGCTGGTGCTGAAGGCGTTCTTCGCGGGCCTGGCGCTCCGGGCCTCCGGGGCCACGCACCGGGTCGCGTTCCGGGCCGCGCTGGCCCTCTCGACGGTCGGCGAGTTCTCCTTCGTCCTGGCGCAGGCGGGCCGGCCGCTCGGCCTCCTGACGCCGTCCGACCAGCAGGTCTTCGTCGCGGTGGCCGTCCTGACGATGGCGCTGGCGCCCCTCCTCGTCTTCCTCGGCTCCGCGCTGGCCCCGCGGTTCCCCGAGCCGGTCGGCGAGGCCCCGCGCGAGGAGGCCGAGGAGAAGAAGCCCCTCCGCCGGCACGTCGTCGTCGTTGGGTACGGCCTGTCGGGACGGAGCGTGGCGCGGACGCTCCTGGAGACCGGCGTCGGGCACCTCGTCGTCGAGGCCGACCCGGACCGCGCCTCGCTCGCCCGGCACGACGGCGTCAGGGTCATCCGGGCCGACGCGACGGGGGCCGAGTGGCTGGAGGTCGCCGGCGTCGAGCAGTCCCTCGGGGTCGTCGTCACGATCCCGGAGCCCGACGCGGCCCGTCAGGTCCTCCTGGCCTGCCGCAAGAGGGGCCCCGACGCGCGCCTCATCGTCCGGACGCGCTACCTCTCGGAGGTCGACGCCCTCCGGAAGGCCGGGGCCGACGAGGTGATCCCGGAGGAGTTCGAGACCTCCATCGAGATCGTCGCGCGGGTCCTCAGGCTCCTCCACGTCCCCGGCAACGTGGTCGCCGCCCAGATCCGGCTCCTGCGCGACGAGACCTACCGCCGCCTGCGCGACCCCGAGGCTCGCGTGGTGCCGGGGCGAAGGCTCTCGGCGATCATGGCGGCGGGGACGACGGAGCTCTTCCTCGTCCTCCCCGACACGGCGGCCGACGGGGTGGCGCTCTCGGACCTGAGGCTGGAGGCGGACCACGTGGCGGTCCCGGCCGTCCTGCGGGACGGCCAGCCGTACGCCCCGGCGCCGCCGGACCTGGTCGTCGCGAGCGGGGACACGCTCCTGCTCGTCGGGGCCCACGAGGACCTCGCCCACGCCGTCGCCCGGCTGGAGAGGCCGAAGGAGGGTGCCGCGCCTACGGCGCCTTCGTGACGGGCGCGCTTCCCCGCTTCACGAAGACGTGCCCGACGTTCCCCGGGGGCGGCCCCCACTTCTGGACGCCGGCGTCGTCGAAGCCGACGTCGAGGCTCGTGATCGAGGAGGGGGTCATCTTCACGAGCGAGACCGCCCGCGTGGCGCCTCGCCAGGCCGTGCGGCACGTGCCGCCGAGCCCGGCCGCCCCTTCGTACAGCTCGCCGGAGGCGCGGGCCCAGACCAGGTCGCACCCCTCCTCGGGGAGGGCCTGGTCCGCGGCGAGGGCCTTCAGCTTCGAGGGGTCGGCCGCGGCGCCGGCGAAGGGAGCCGGGTCCTTCAGCCGGTGGATCCGGTTCACGAGCGCGCCGTCCCGCCGGAAGAGGAGGTAGACGCGCTGGCGGTACGGCCTGTCGAGGGCGTCGGCGGAGGCCTGCTCGACGTAGAAGGCCCGTTCGTTCGTCCCGGCCGTGAGGCCCGGGAGGTCCAGGGGGAGGATCTGCATCACCGCCCGCACGTGGCGGTACGGGGCCTTCGCCGCCTCGTCGCGCGCGACCTGGTCGAACGTGTCGAAGGTCCCCGTCATCCACGAGGCGAGCGTCTCCGCCTCGGCGTCTGGGGCAGGGGGCGCCGGGGCCGGCGGCTCCGTGGCGACGGCCCGGGCGGCCAGGAGCGGGAAGACGAGGAGGGCGAGCGGCCGGAGCCTCACCTCGCCAGGTCCTCGACGGCCTCGGAAAGGGCCGCCAGGGCCTTCCTCGTCTTCTCGACGAGCGGCTTCTTCGGTCCCCTCTCGACCCACTCCTCGAGGAGCCCCACCAGCTCCCGCGCCATCCGCGCGGCCTCGCGAGCCCTGTCCTCCGGGGTCGAGCCGCCGGCCGACGGCTTCCGCCGCGTCTTCTCCAGCTCCTCGGCCCCCCAGGGCGTCAGGAAGACGTGGTCGGTCTTCGGGGCGTCGGCGATCCACCCCTCGTGCAGGAGGTGGGAGAGGATCATCTCCCGGTTCCCGATCAGCTTCAGCTTCCGCAGCACCTCGACCACGTGGACGAGCTGCCCGGTCCTGCCGCCGCACGCCTCGTGGATCCCCTCGAGAACCTGGTGGTAGACGTCGAGAGCCATCTGTGTCCTCCCCGATGCGCCGAGTTTCCCTCGGCCCGGCCGATCGCGCGAGGGGGCGCCGGCGTCTCCCTCAGACGGCGAACCCCAGGAGCGTCGCCAGCGCCCGCTGCTCCTCGGTGAGCCCCCCGGCCGAGACGAGCGGCCAGAGCGCCTCCTGCGCCCTCTCCAGGCCGACGGAGACCCCGAGCGTCTCGGCCAGGACGAGGAGGGTGGCCACGGCCTCGGCCGTCCGGGGGCCGGGGTCCGAGACGTGCTCGTCGACGGCCGAGAGGACCCTCGCCTCGAAGGCCTCCCTCACGCGCCGGCGCCGGATCGTCACCCCCAGCCGGTCGGCCTGCTCGGCCACGGCGATCGCCTCGGCGTACGCCGCCGGGTCCGTGGACCCGTCCTGCCGCAGGACCTCGTCCTCGTACCGCCGCGCCAGCGCGAACTCGGCCGCCGTCCTCAGGGCCGGGGGCAGCTCGAAGCCCCCCTTGCGGAGGAGCTCGATGATCCGCCGGTTGTCGTCGTAAAGGCGCCCGAACTGCTCCGAGACGCCACGGTCCAGGTCGCCGAAGACCGTCTCGAACAGGAGGGCGCGCCCCTCGGGGAGGACCTGCTCGACGCCGAACTCCTCGGCGCCGAAGTCCTCGGCGACCCTCCGGAGGACGGCCGGGAGCGAGGCGGACCGCCAGTCGTCGCCGAGCCGGTCGGTCATCCGGTCGTACGCGCGGTTCCCCGGGAAGCCGCGGACGGCGCAGTAGAAGTCGACCCCCCCGAGGTGGACGGCCGCGGTGGCGAAGTCGTACCGGCGCGTGGTGGCCACCTCCTCCAGCTCCACGCGCGCCGTGGCCAGCTTCAGCCGCCCCTCCTCGTGCCGGGAGAGCCGCGAGAGGACGAAGCGGTACCCCGCCAGGTCGCCCGTGACCGGGTGGTGGTCGACGAGCTTGGCGAAGGAGAGGTGCGCGGCGACCCCCTGCGGGGCCACCCGGCAGGCCACCACCGTCCGCCGGAAGAGGTCCGCCCCGTTCCCCTCCCCCGGCCGGTTGCTGCGGGCCTGGGCCAGGACGTCCAGGAGGCCCTCCTCGGGCGACCCGGCGCCCAGGGCCTTCAGCTCCTCGACGAGGCGTCCCGCGTACTTCAGGACCTGCACCGTCTCGATCCCGGCCAGGTCGTTGAAGAACCAGCCGCAGCTCGTGTACATGAGCATCGCGTGCCGCTGCGACTCGAGGAGGAGGAGGGCGCGGGCGCGGGCGGCCGTGTCCAGCTTCCGCCCCGCCTGAGCCTCCAGGAAGCGCGCGGCGGGCGCCGACGGCTCCAGGACCCTCTCGACGTAGGCGTCCCGCGCGGCCCACGGGTCGTCGAAGAAGTCGCGGGCGGCCTCGTCGAAGAAGGCGGCGGCGCCGTCGCGGAGGAGGTCGAACGCCGTGCGGAGCGGCTCCCGCCAGGCCTGGCTCCACCCCTCGCGCCCTCCCGTCTGGCAGCCGCAGTCGCGGCGCCAGCGCCCCACACCGTGGGCGCAGCTCCAGGAGGTGCCCTCCCCGTCGGGGCCGGGCCGGATCTCGGCCTCCATCGCCGGGGGGAAGTGGTCCAGGAACTCCCCGTAGTTGGTCCGCCAGAAGCCGCGCGCCGGGGCCTCCACGTCGAGCGCGTAGGCCAGGCACCGGTCCCCGAACTTGAAGTGGTGCCCGTACGTCTCGCCGTCGGTGGCCACGTGGACGACCCGCCCCGGGCCACGAGAGGCGGCGGCGAACCGGCCCACGAGCCCCTCGCTGGAGGAGAGGGCCCCCTCGAAGGCGATCGAGCGGGCGATGGGCCCGTCGTAGAAGAAGAGGGCGATCGAGCGCCCCGACCCGTCGCGCGAGAGCCAGCGGTAGGCCTGCGTCGGGTCGACCGAGCCGTCGGAGACGTCCCGCCAGGAGTCGGGGCCGCCGCCGAGCGGGCGGACGCGCTGGGCCTGCTGGGGCGCCAGGATCACGAACCGCATCCCGGCGTCCACGAGGATCTCCAGGGTGGCGTCGTCGCAGGCGGTCTCCGGCAGCCAGATCGCCTCGGCCTCGCGGCCGAAGCGGCGGCGGAAGTCGGCGAGCCCCCAGAGGACCTGCGTCCGCCGGTCGCGGGCGTTCATGAGCGGCAGGATCGCGTGGTTGTAGGCCTGGGCGATCGCGTTGCCGTGCCCGCCGTGCTCGCTCACGCTCCTCCGGTCGGCCTCGACGATCCGCTCGTGCGTCCGCGGGTGGTGCCGCTCGAGCCAGGCCATGAGCGTCGGGCCGACGTTGAAGCTCGTCCGGGCGTAGTTGTCGACGATCCTCCCCACGCGCCCCCACTGGTCCACCACCCGCGCCCACGCGTTGGGCAGGTAGCACTCGGCGTGGATCCGCTCGTTCCAGTTCTCGTACGGGGCGGCCGAGGGCTCCCGGTCGACGGCGCCGGTCCAGGGGTTCTCGCGGGGCGGCTGGTAGAAGTGGCCGTGGACGACGAGCGCGGGCCGGTCCGGATGCACGCAACCTCCTCCGCAGGGACGCCCCGTTATCCGCTCCGCCCCGCGGGGCGTCAAGCCGGAAGGCGCCCGCCCCGGGAGGCCCCTTGGCGCCGAGGGCCTCCGCGCGGAGAATCGGCGCGCCCATGACCGGACCGAATCCCCCTGCGGGCGGCCTCCCCGCCCCGCTCGACCGGCGCCTGGCCGCCCGGGCGCTCGCGGTCCTGACGCTCGTCAACCTCTTCAACTACCTCGACCGGTTCGTGGTCTCGGCCCTCGTCGAGAGCCTGAAGGCGTCGGACCTGCGGCTGACCGACGCGCAGGCGGGGTCGCTGATGACGGGCTTCGTCGTCGTCTACATGGCGACCTCCCCGCTCTTCGGCACGCTCGGGGACCGGAAGTCCCGCCCCCGCCTGATCGCCCTGGGGGTCGCGATCTGGAGCGTGGCGACGGCGCTCGCCGGCCGGGCGACGAGCTACCTGGGGCTCTTCGTCTCGCGGGCGGCGGTCGGGATCGGGGAGGCGGCCTACGGGACGATCTCGCCGAGCCTGCTGGCCGACTGCTACCCCAAGAGCCAGCGGGGACGGGTCTTCGCCGTCTTCTTCAGCGCGATCCCGATCGGGTCGGCCCTGGGCTACGTCCTCGGCGGCTGGGCGGACCAGCGGTTCGGATGGCGGGCCGCCTTCTACGTCGCGGGGCTCCCGGGCCTCGCCCTCGCGCTCCTCTGCCTCTTCCTCCCGGACCCGCCGCGCGGGGCCCAGGACGGCGAGGAATCCGCCGCCCACGCCGGAGGCCCCGCGCCGCGCGTCCTCGCGGCCTACCGGGACCTCCTCCGCAACGCCCCCTTCGCCCTGACCGTCCTCGGCTACGCGGCCTACACCTTCGCCATCGGCGGGATGGCGTTCTGGATGCCGTCGTTCCTGGAGCGCGTCCGGGGCCTCCCCCAGTCGGAGGCGACGGTCACGTTCGGCGGGATCGTCGTCGTCACCGGGTTCGTCGGGACGTTCGCGGGCGGCTGGCTCGGCGACTTCTTCCTGAGGCGGACGCCCGAGGCCTACCTCTGGGTCTCCGGCGTCGCCACGCTCCTGGCCGTGCCGTTCGCCGTGGTGGCGCTGGTGGCCCCGGCCAAGTCCGTCTTCCTGCCGGCCGTGATCGTGGCCGAGCTCCTGATGTTCGTCTCGACCGGGCCGGTGAACTCGGCGATCGTCAACGTCGTGGCGCCGACCGAGCGGGCCACCGCGGTCGCGCTCTCGATCCTCGTGATGCACCTCCTCGGCGACGTCCCCTCTCCCCCCCTGATCGGCGCCCTCTCCGACGCCACGTCGCTCGGCACCGCGGTCCTCCTCGTCCCCGTGGCGATCCTCGTCGCGGGGCTGATCTGGACCGGGGCCGCCCTGCGCGGCGAGCGGCACGCCCGCGCCGCCACGCGCGCGTGAGGGCCCTCCTCGTCCGGCTCTTCCGGGCCGCGGTCAGGCTCTTCTTCCGGCGCGTCGAGACGTCCGGCCTCGACCGGCTGCCCGCCTCGGGCCCCTCGGTCCTCGTCCTGAACCACCCCAACGGGCTCCTCGACCCGCTCCTCGTCCTCTGCGAGGTGCCCCGGAGCGTCTCGTTCCTGGCCAAGGCGCCGCTCTTCCGGATGCCGCTGGTGGGCTTCTTCGTCCGCGCCTTCGACTCGATCCCGGTCTTCCGGCGGCAGGACGAGGGGAGCGACCCGGCCCGGAACCGCGAGACGTTCGAGAGGGCCCGCGGCGTCCTGGCCTCGGGCGGCGTCCTGGCCCTCTTCCCCGAGGGGACGTCGCACGACGAGGCGCGGCTGAAGCCCCTGAAGACCGGCGCCGCCCGGATCGCCCTCGGCGCCTCCGCCGCGCTCGGGGAGGGGTCGCCCCTCCTCGTCGTCCCGATCGGCCTCTTCTTCACCCGGAAATCGGTCTTCCGGAGCGACGCCCTCCTCGTCGTCGGCGAGCCGTTCCCGGCTCCGCACGTCCCGCTCGAGGAGGAGACGGGCGAGCCCCCGGCCGGGCCCGTCCGCGACCTGACCGGGCGGATCCGCGAGGCGCTCGACGCCGTCACGCTCCAGGCCGACGAGCGGGAGGCCCTCGACCTCGCTGCCCGCGCCGAGGAGGTCCTGACGGGCGAGGAGCCGGGGCTCTCCGAGAGCTTCGACCTCCAGCGGCGGCTCCTCGCGGGGTACGCCGCTCTCCGCGCCCGGCGCCCCGCGGAGACCGCGCGACTCCTGCGCCGGCTCCGGCGCCTCTCGGCGACGCTCGACGCAGCCGGCCTCTCGGCCCGCGACCTGTCGCCGGGGAGCTACCGTCCCGCGCGCGTGGCGCTGGCGACGGCGAGGACGGCCGCCCTCGTCCTCCTCCTCCTGCCGCTCGCGCTTCCGGGCGCGCTCCTCCACGCCCCGGCCTACCACCTCTGCGGCTTCCTCTCGCGGCGGCTCTTCGGCGCCGACGAGGCCGTCGTCGCCACCGTCAAGCTCGCCGCGGCCCTCCTCCTCTACCCGCTCACCTGGGCCCTGGCGGCGTTCGCCGGGTACCACGCCGCGGGTCCGTGGGCGGCGGCGGCCCTCCTCCTCCTCCTTCCGGCCTCGGCGCTCGCGGCCCTCGCCGTCCAGGAGCGGCTGGAGGCCTTCGCGGCCGGGGCCCGCGCCTTCGGCCTCCTCGCCCTCCGGGAGCGCGCCTTCTCCCGGCTCCTCAGCGAGCGGGAGTCGATCCGGGAGGAGATCCTGGCGCTGGCCCGGGAGCTCCCGGGGTCGCCAGCGACGTCCTGAGGGCGAGGGCCTCCGCGTCGCCCGGCCAGCGGGCGAGGAACCCGTCGAGGAGGACGAGCGCCTCGCCCGTCCGACCCTGACGCGCGACGGTCTCCGCCAGCTTCAGCCGGTGGAAGCGGCTCCGAGGGTCCAGCGCCACGGCCTGCCTCAGCGCCCCCTCCGCCCCGGGCAGGTCCCCCGCGCCCCAGCGAATCCGACCGAGGAGGTCGAGGGCGTCGAGGTCGGCGGGAGCCGCTTCGAGCCTCCGGCCGAGGGCCGCCTCGGCCGCCGCCGGGTCGCCGCCGGCGTAGCAGACCTGCGCGAGCTTGAAGAGGAGCCTGGGCTCGCCGGTTCGAGCGACCCCGGCCTCGAGGAGGCGGCGGGCCTCGCCCCACCGGCCCTGGAGGACGTGGGCGTCGCCGGCCGAGACGAAGAAGGCGTCGACGGGCATCCGGGGCCCCTGGACCCTGTCCCGCGCCGCAACCAGCCCCGTGAGGAGGAGGGCCGCGGCGGCCGCGAGGACCGTCCTCGCGCGAAGCCACGTCTCGCGGGGGGGTGGCGAGACGAGGAGGATCGCCCCCGCCGCGGCGAGCCAGGGGACCGAAGGGAGCCGGTATCGGGTCTGGGAGAAGACGAGCCAGAGGACGGCGTGGTTGGCCAGGAGCGGCACGCAGACCGTGCCGAGGCCGGGCCTCGACCCCGGCAGGGCGGCGCCCAGGAGGAAGAGGGCGAGGAGCGGGAGAAAACCCACCGGGAAGAGGGCGAGCAGCGGGAGGTAGCTCTCGCGCTCCATCCTCACCGAGTAGATGTCGAAGTAGTCGAGCCCGGAGACGCTGACGAGGACCTTGTTCCCGAGGAGCCGGGCGAAGGCGCCCGGGTCCGAGGCGATCCAGCGAAGCGTCCGGCGGACCCAGAAGCGGTTCACCTCGGCCGAGGTCGCGGGACGGCCCAGCGCCTCCTCGGCGACCCGCCGCGAGACGGCGCTCTGCGTGGCGACGTTGGCGGGGAGCTCCGGGGTCGTGCCGACGCTCCCCGTCGCCCAGGCGTTGTTCCCCTGGTAGAGCGTGTCACCGAAGTTGGCGCTGACGAGGACCCAGCTCCCGTCGACGACCCGGTTCCGGACCGCGACGGGCAGGACGATCGAGGCCGAAGCGGCCAGGGCGAAGACGAGCAGCCCGGCTCGCCGCGCCCGCGGGAGCCCCCGGGCCGAGAGGAGCCAGGCTGCCGCTCCGAGGGCCACGAGGAGGAGCCGGGCCGGGTACAGGACGACCAGGAGCCCCGAGGCGAGACCGGTCGCGACCGCGGCGGGCGCCGTCGGCCGATCCCTCAGGCGCACCGCGGCCAGGACCACCGCGCCGTCCCCCAGCAGGACCCACGTCGTCGGGAGGAGCTTCAGCTCGTGAAAGACGAGGGGACCGTGGAGTCCCGCGAGGACCGCCGAGAGCAGCCCCGCCCACGGTCCGGCGAGGCGCGTGGCGACGGCGGCCAGGAGCGCCAGCGTCGCCGTCCCCGCGAGGAGCTGGATCAGGAGGACACCGGAGCGGGACCCGCCCGTGAGGAGCTTCATTCCCGCCAGGAGGGCCGGGTAGCCGGGCGCGTGGTAGAAGGCGCGGGGGCCGTACGGCTCCCCGGCGAGGATCCGGTCGGACCAGACGTCGTAGACCCGGGCGTCGGAGAACGGATACGAGAAGAACGGGTCCCGCGCGGCGTACTGCCAGAGGAGCGCCAGCTTCAGCGCGAGCTGGAGGGCGAGGAACGCCAGGAGGAGGCGGCGCGGCTCACGCCACCCGGGCGATTCGGGCGCGGGCCTCGCCGCGTCTGGAGCGCATTCCACGGCCAGGCCATGATGCCGCAACGCGGCCTCGCCCCCGGAGTAGACTCCGGAGAGGAGCGCGGGCCTGCCCCCTTCCCCGACTTCCCCGCTCCCGCCGGCCACCGACCTCGCCGTCGTGGGCGGCGGGATCGTCGGCCTCGCCACCGCGCGGGCCCTCCTCCTCCGCTTCGACGCGACCGTGACGGTCCTCGAGACCGAGGGCTCGGTGGCCGCCCACCAGACGGGGCACAACAGCGGGGTCCTCCACTCCGGCCTCTACTACAAGCCCGGCTCGATGAAGGCCCGGCTCTGCGCCGAGGGGCGGCGGGCGATGGTCGCCTACTGCCAGGAGAAGGGGATCCCGCACGAGGTCTCCGGCAAGCTCGTCGTCGCCACGAGGCCGGCCCACCTCGCCCAGCTCGACGACCTGGCCACGCGCGGGCGCGCCAACGGCCTCGCCGGCGTCCGGCGGCTGTCGGCCGGCGAGATGAAGGAGCTGGAGCCGCACGCCGCCGGGCAGGCCGCCCTCCACGTCCCCGAGACCGGGATCGTCGACTACGTCGAGGTCTGTCGCGCGTTCCAGAAGGACGTCGAGTCCGCCGGGGGGACCGTGGCCACCGGCGCCCGGGTGACGAAGGTCTTGCGGCGTTCGGGCGAGACCGTCCTCTTCACGCCCGCCGGGGAGGTCTCGGCCCGCTTCGTCGTCGCCTGCGCGGGGCTGCAGGCCGACCGCTTCGCACGGCTGTGCGGCGTGGACCCCGGGCTGGCCATCGTCCCGTTCCGGGGCGAGTACTACGACCTCGGCCCCGCGCGCCGGTTCCTCGTCCGGAACCTGATCTACCCCGTCCCCGACCCCGCGTACCCGTTCCTCGGCGTCCACTTCACGAGGAAGCTGAACGGAGCCGTCGAGGCGGGGCCGAACGCCGTCCTGGCCCTGGCGCGGGAGGGGTACTCGCGGACGAGCTTCTCGCTCCGGGACGCGATCGGCGTCGCCACGACGCCCGGCTTCTGGCCCTTCGTGAGGCGGCACTGGAGGACCGGGATCGGCGAGATGGGACGCTCCTTCAGCCGCCGGCTCTTCGTCCGGGCGCTCCAGGAGCTCGTGCCGGCGCTCCGCGAGACCGACGTCGTCCCCGGCGGCGCGGGCGTGAGGGCCCAGGCGATGGACCCCGCGGGGCGGCTCGTCGACGACTTCGCGTTCGTGGAGGCCGAGGGGATGGTGCACGTCCTCAACGCCCCATCGCCGGCCGCCACGGCCTCGATCCGGATCGGCGAGGCGATCGCGCAGCGCTCCGGCGTCCGGTTCGGCCTGAAGCTCCGCTGAGAGGGCCGGGGCGCGGGGCGCCGCGTGCTATCCTGACCCTCGATCCACCGCGCCGCTGGCGCCCGTTACGACCGCGCGGCCCCGGGCATTGCTCGTGTGCGCCGCCGTGAGGCGGCCGCGCCCGGCGCCGATCCCACCCCTCCCCCGCCGGGCGGGGAGACGAGGCGACGACGATGACCGAGAAGAAGGCCCCGAAGAAGACCACCCGCAAGGCGTCCGCGAAGGCGTCCGGGAAGGCCCCGAAGAAGGCGGCCTCGCGCTCCGAGAGCCCGAAGCGCCCCGCCAAGAAGTCGACGATGCCCGGCCCCGAGGCGGAGACCGCGATCGCCGACGCCCCGTGGGACCCGGCCGAGCACACGGCGCCGGAAGGGGCGGCCCCGCTCGACGGGCACGCCCCCGTCGGCCGCCCCTCGGCCACCGACGAGGGGCCCGGCGAGCCGACGGAGGCCGAGTCGCTCGCGCGGGCCTCCTCCCCCGAGCGCCTCGCCCTCCTCAAGGAGCTCCCGTTCCTCGACCCGCACTACAACGAGACGTACGTCTACCTCGTCCCCCGCGACCCGGCGAGCCTGTACGTCCTCTGGGAGGTGGGCGAGGGGAGCCGCAAGCACTTCGAGGGGATCTTCGGGCCGGACTTCCTCCGGGAGAACTTCCTCGTCCTGCGCGTCTACGACGTCACCGGGGTCGACTTCAACGGGTACAACGCCCTCTCCTCCTTCGAGGTCGACGACTTCCTGAACGACAAGACCTCGTACTGGGTCGGCGTGGCGCCCGGCCGCCACTACGTCGCCGAGCTGGGGTTCCGGGCCAAGGGGACGACCTACTTCGAGAAGGTGGCCCGGTCCAACACGGCCTTCGTCCCTCGCGGCGTCGAGGAGCCGGCCGAGCGGTACGCCGCCTGGGGCGACGTGAACGTCTCCGGCAACTTCGTCGAGGTCCCCGTGGGCCCCGACCAGTGGCGCCTGAACCAGTACCACTACTGGCGCAAGCGGACGCACGCGGCCGCCGAGGAGAAGGGGTACTGGTCGCTCGTCCTCCACCAGCACCTCCCGTTCGTCCGCCACCCCGAGCACGAGGTCTCGCTCGAGGAGCAGTGGTTCTTCGAGGCGGTGGTCTCCGTCTACACGCAGCTGATCCACATGATGTGGCGGCTGGAGCGGGACAAGGTCGACTTCCGCCTGACGGTCAGCCTGACGCCGCCGCTCCTGGCGATGATGCAGGACCCGCACCTGAAGGACCGGACCGCGCGTCACATCCGCGAGCTCCTCGCGCTGGCCACCCGCGAGCGGGACCGGGCCTCGGGAGGCCCCCACCAGGACGCCCTCGACGAGGTCTTGAGGCGGCTCTGGGCCGCCCGCGAGGTCTTCGACGCCTACGACGGAGACGTCACGAAGGGCTACCGCGCCTTCCAGGACCTGGGGAAGCTCGAGGTCATCACCTGCGCGGCGACCCACTGGCTCCTGCCGCTCCACGTCCACCAGCCGGAGTCGGTTCGGGCCCAGCTGCGCCTGGCCGTCCGCCAGTACGAGCGGGCCTTCGGCCGCCCGCCGCGCGGCATCTGGCTCCCCGAGAACGCCTTCACGCCGGGCCTCGACGAGCGGCTGGCCGAGGCGGGGATCCGCTGGACGCTCGTGACGACGAAGGGGCTCAAGGAGGGGGACACGCGCCCCTTCTACGGCGGGGCCGCCCCGGTCGTCACGCCGGCCGGCGTGGCCGTCTTCCCGATCGACGAGGAGACCCGGTACCGGATCTGGTCCCGCGAGCACGGCTTCCCGGGGGCCCCGAACTACAAGGAGTGGTACCGGGACCTCGGCTACGACCTCCCCTGGGAGGACCTGCCCGACTACTGGAAGACGGCCGGCGTGAGGCGCAACACCGGGATCAAGCTCCACCGGATCGGGACGAAGGGGACGGGCCTGGGGAGCAAGCCCCCCTACGTCCCCTCCTGGGCCAAGGAGACGCTCGAGGCGCAGGCCGGCCAGTTCGTCTTCGAGCGGGGCGCGCAGGCGAACTACTACCGGGGCCTCGACGGCGGCCACAAGCCCTGCATCGTCTCGGCCTACGACGCCGAGCTGTTCGGGCACTGGTGGGAGGAGGGGCCCGACTTCGTGGAGTCGGTCTTCCGCAGGCTCCTGTACGACCAGAGCGAGGTCCGCCCCGTCACCCCGGCCGAGTACCTCGCCGAGAACCCGCACCACCAGCGGATGGTCCCGGGCGCGACCTCGTGGGGGCGGGAGGACTACTTCCAGACGTGGGTGGAGGACCGCGCCTACCAGCCGAACGCGTGGGTCTACCGGCACCTCTTCCGCCTCTCGCAGAAGATGTCCGAGCTGGCGACGCGCTTCCGCGACACCGAGGACACGCTGCGGCGCCGGGCCCTCAACCAGGCGGCCCGCTGCCTCGTGCTCGCGGGAGCCTCGGACTGGGGCTTCCTGATCTCGACGGGCCAGGCGGTGCGGTACTCGGAGGTCCAGGTGACGACCCACCTCGACCGGGCCCGCGAGCTGCTGCGGCAGGCCGAGTCGGGGCACGTGGAGCTCTCGTACCTGGAGCCGATCGAGGCGGCCGACACGATCTTCGCCTGGAACGAGATGGACTTCCGGGTCTTCGCCAAGGGGTGACGTAGCGCGCCTCCATGCGCGTCGCCCTCGTCGTCATGCCGCTGGCGGCGGCCGACCGGCCGAGCCTCGCCGCGGGGCTCCTGAAGGCGGGCCTCCGCCGCCGCGGCGTCGAGTGCGACGTCAAGTACTTCAACCTGACGCTCTGGAAGATGCTGGGGGCCGAGGCCTACCGGTATCTCTCCCAGGAGGTCTCGACGCCGGCCCTCGCCGGCGAGTGGGCCTTCTCGCGCCTCCTCGGGGGCGCGGAGACGTCGACCTGGGAGTCGTATCGCGACGAGGTCCTCCGCGACCCCGTCTTCGGCATCTCTCGCGACGACGACCGCCACGTGCTGGCACTGGCCGGGACGGCGCCGGTCTTCCTGCGCGTGGCCCTCGAGGCCTGCGACTGGGGCGAGTACCGGCTCGTCGGCTTCACGTCGACCTTCGAGCAGACGGCCGCCTCGCTCTGGCTGGCCCGCGCGATCAAGCAGCGCCACCCCGGGGTGGCGATCGCCCTCGGGGGGGCGAACTTCGAGGGCCCGATGGGGCGCCCGTACCTCGAGGCCTTCCCGTTCGTCGACTACGTCGCGACGGGCGAGTCCGACCACTCCTTCCCGGCTCTCTGCGAGGCCCTCCGGGACGGCCGGGACGACGTGCCTCCCGGGATCCTCTGCCGAAGGGGCATCGAGGCCCCGTCCCCGGCGCGTCCCGCACCGGCGGCCGTCACGGACCTCGACGCCCTCCCGGTCCCGGACTACGACGACTACTTCCAGGTGCTCGCTTCGGTCGGTGGCCCGGCCCGCTCCGAGGGGTTCCTCCCTTGGCTCCCGCTCGAGGCCTCGCGCGGCTGCTTCTGGGGAGAGCGCTCGCCCTGCACGTTCTGCGGCCTGAACGGCGACTCCCGGGCCTTCCGCGCCAAGAGCGGAGCGCGCGTCGTCGCAGAGGCCGACGCCCTCCTCTCCCGCCACGGACCCCTTCCCCTCCACCTCGCCGACAACGTCGCCGGAGAGCCCTTCCTCCGCGACGTCGTCCCGGCCTGGGCCTCGCGGACGGCCCCGCCCCGCTCGTTCGTGGAGGTCCGAGCCACGCTCTCGCGAGGAGAGCTGGCTCGGCTGCGCGACGCGGGCGTCGCCAGCCTGCAGCCCGGGATCGAGTCGTTCTCGGACTCGACGCTGAGGCTGATGCAAAAGGGGGTGACCGGGGCCCGGAACGTCGCCGTCCTGCGCTGGTGCGAGGAGCTGGGTGTCGTCGCCCTCTGGAACCTCCTGTACGGCTTCCCCCGAGAGGACCCCGCGGACTACCCCGCGACGCTCGCCCTGATGAAGAAGCTCGTCCACCTCCGCCCGCCGACCGCGGTCGCGCCGATCCGGCTGGACCGGTTCAGCCCGCACTTCGAGGACCCGGCTGCCCACGGGTTCACCGAGGTGGCGCCGATGCCCGCCTACCGCCACGTCTTCGGCCTGCCGGAGGAGAGCCTCGCGCGGATGGCGGTCTACTTCCGTTACCGCCACCCACGCTTCGCCGGCGTCCTCGCCGAGGGAGCCCCGCTCGCGGCTCTGTTCCGGGAGTGGCGGCGCCGGAGCGAGGTGGGGACGCGCGGCGAGCTGCGCGTCCTCGGCGCGCCCCCGGGGCCGTGCCGCCTCCTCGACACCCGCTTCACGCGAGAGCCGTCCGAGGTCTCGCTGTCGCACGAGGAGCGGGCAATCCTCCTCGCGGCGGACGCACCCGGCACGCGCGAGTCGGTCCTCGCCCGGGCGTCGCGCGCGCTCCCCGGCGTTCCCGTGCCGGCGCTCGGGGGAGCCCTCGACCGGCTCCTGTCCTGCGACGCCGTCGCCGCCGTCGGCCCCCGCCTCGTGACGCTGGCCGTTCTCGACGATGGCTGTCGCCTCGGGACGGACGCCGGAATAGACTGGAAGGACACACCGGAGGAGTGAATGGCCGACGTCCTGAAGTTCCTCGTCACGGTCGACGCCAAGACCGGGGCCACGCTGAAGATCGAGCGGATCGGGCCGAAGGGCGAGCTCACCGACGTCCCGCTCTCGGTCTTCACGCTCTCGCCGAGCGCGCCGTCGGGAGAGCCGGCGCACGCCCTCGTCGTCCTCGGTGCGCCGCAGGACGGCTCCGGGCGGATCAGCGTCGGGATGGGCCCCACGCCGATGGGCCCGACCCCGGCGTCCGCGCCGCCGCCGGAGCCGGAGACCGGCATGGGGCCGACGCGCGCTCCTGCCCCGCCGCCCGAGCCGGAGATCGGCATGGGGCCGACGCCGGCGCCCGCTCCGCCGCCGGAGCGCGAGATCGGGATGGGTCCGACACCGGCCCCGGCACCGCCGCCCGAGCCCGAGCCGACGCGCACACCCGTACCGACACCCGAGAAGCCGGAGCCCGAGAAGGGCGGCTGAAGCGCTAGCGGATCTTCTCCCGCTCCTCGCGCGCACGCCGGGCCAGGAGCGGGAGCGCGGCCGCGGCGCGCTCCGCCCGGGCAAGGGCCTCCTTCGCGGTGGTGAAGTCCCCGGAGAGGCGCTGGGTCTCGCCCAGGGTGAGGAGGAGCTCCACTTGCGCAAGAGCGAGCCTGCGCCTCGCGGCCTCGGCAAGGGCCGGCTCCAGCAGGCGACGGCCCTCGGCCGCCCGGCTCAGCCTCGCAGCCGCGCGCGCGGCGTCGGCCGCGGCGGAGAGCCGGAGCGGGACGTGCTGGGCCTTCGGCAGGAGGGCCGTGGCGCGTTCCAGGGCACGGGCCGCCTCCTCGGCGCGACCCGCCTCCGCCAGGGCGAGCGCCAGGGCGGCGCGCGAGCGGGCCTCTCGGCTCGTCACGTGGCGCTCGGCGAAGAGGCCGGCCGCCTTCTCGAGGGACGCCAGTGCCGGCTCGGGCCGCCCCGCGGCGAGCTCGAGGAGTCCCGCGGCGAGCCGGCTCTCGGCCTCCTCCGTCCTGTTTCCGATCGAGGAACGGATCGACAGCGCTTCCTCGTGTCGGCGTCGCGCCTCGTCGAGCCGGTCCCGAAACAGCAGCGTGTCGCCGAGGCCGGCGAGCGAGTAGGCCACGAGGCGCTGGTCGCCGCTCGGTCGGGCAGCCGCGAGCGCTGCCTCGTACTCGACGGCGGCCCCGGCCGGGTCGCCCCGTGCCAGGACGGCCTCGCCGAGGATGAACCGGGCCATCGTCGTCGCGTAGCGCATCCCGGTCGGCTCGGCCACGGCCAGCGCCTTCCTGGCGAGGGTGGCCCCTTGCGCCGGGTCGCCCGACTGGAAGGCGACGGCAGCGAGGTTCACGAGGCCGACGGCCTCGTGGCCAGGGTCGCCGACCTCCCGGTAGAGGGCGAGCGCCTCCTCGAAGAGCGGCTTTGCGGCCGCGAGGTCGCCCTCCATCTGGTGGGTGTCCGCCACGTTGTTCAGGGCTGACGCGGTCCCGGGAGCGTAGCCGATCCGACGCCAGATCCCGAGCGCCTCCGAGAAGAGCTTCCGGGCCCGGGCGTAGCTCCCCTCCTCGAAGTCGATCGCGCCGAGGCGGTTCAGCGTCCGGGCCTCGCCCCCTCGGTCGCCGGCCGCGGCGAACAGGTTCCGGGCCTCCTCGCAGGCGGCGCGCGCCTCGCGCTCGCGGCCGAGCCGGATCAGCGCGCTGCACTCGATACCTCGCCCCTGCGCCGTCAGCGTCCGCGCGCCCTGCCGCGCGCCGGCTTCCGCCGCGCGGCTGGCCGCGGCGCGCGCGGCCTCGTACTCGGAGAGGCCGAGGTGCGCTCCGGCCTCGGCGAGATCGACCCGGCCGTCGGTGGAGGCCGGCGGCGGCAGCCGCCGGAGCGCCGCGACGGTCTTCAGCGCCTCGGCCGAGCGGCGCGTGGCGACCTGCGCGTCGGCGAGCCTCAGCCCGTACTCGAGGCTGTCCGGGAAGAAGCCGAAGAGCGTCCGGTAGCTCTCGATCGCGCGCTCCCAGTCGCGCGAGCGCTCCGCCAGCCGCGCCTCCACGAAGAGGCGCTCCTCGCGCGAGAGCCCCCCCGAGAGCTCGAAGGCCTTCCGGGCCTCGGCCTCCGCCCGGGCGTCGTAGCCGAGGTCGGCCCAGGCCTGGGCCAGCGCCGCGTGGGCGAGCGGGTTCCCCGGGTCGAGCTCGACGGCGACGAGGAGCTCGTCGCGCCCGGCGCGGGGGTCCAGCTCACGCAGGTGGCGGAGCCCCTCGGCATAGCGGCGCAGGGCCTCCGGGTCGCGGGGGAACCCGGCCCGCGCCCGCGTCGCCTGCTCCCCGGAAGGCTCCGTCGCCCCCAGCGCCTCGCGCAGCCTGGCTCCCGCGCGGGAGACGAGGACGAGGATCTCGCCGACGGTCCCGGTCTCCGAGACGGTCCGCTCCGTCTCCGGGACGCCGGCGTCCTGGAGCGTCACCAGGAGCCGCAGCTGCTCGCCGGCGGGTCCCGGCACCGCCAGGTAGGAGCCGGAGACGACGACGTCGGCGCCGACGTGCCCCCGGATCTTCTCGAGCGTGTCCCGCGCGAAGGACTCCGTCTCGGGGAGCGCGAGGTCGCGGCGCATCCGCGCCACGGACTCCCCGGGGATCGTCCGCAGAGCCCCCCCGGCGGAGAGCTCGGCGGTGAGCATCTCCGAGATCGCCGTGGAGAGCCACGCCGCCTCGGGGCGCTGCGAGAGGTTCTTGAAGCCGAGGACGGCGACCGCCTTGCGGGACTGTGGTGCCCCCGCCTCCACGTTCACGCCCCGCTGACGGGACCGCCAGAGGAGGCCGGAGGAGACCGCCGCGAGGACGAGCACGCCGGCCGCGACGAAGAGGAGGCGTCGCCGCGACGGCCTCGCCAGCCGGACGGTCGGCGTGACGGCCGGGCTCGGTACGGGGCCCGGCGAGGGCGTCGACAGCGGCGTCGGTCCGTCGGGGCTCGTCAGCGAGAGCGCGACCTCGCGGGCGCTGGCGAACCGGTCCTGGGGCGAGACCGCCAGGCAGCGGAGGATGACCGCCTCCCAGCGCGGGTCCAGGTCCGGGACGACGTCGCGCGGGGAGGGGGGCGGCTCGCGGAGCCTCTTCAGGAGCGTCGACATCGGCGTCGGCCCGCTGTGCGGCCAGCGCCCGGTCACCATCTCGTAGAGGACGACGCCGAGCGAGTAGACGTCCGCTCGCGGCCCGGCGGGGAGGCCCTCGGCCTGCTCGGGGGACATGTACGCGGGAGTCCCCACCGTGGCGTCGGCCGACGTCAGGCCGAGGCTCGTCCCGTCCTCCAGGCTCGAGCGCGCCAGGCCGAAGTCCGTGATGACCGCGCGGCTCCCGTCGCTCGTCGGGACGAGGAGGACGTTGGCGCTCTTGAGGTCCCGGTGGACCACCCCCGCCTCGTGCGCGGCCGCGAGGCCCTCGGCCATCTGGACGGCCAGCGGGAGCGCCTCCGCGGGGGAGAGCCGTCCCCGGGTCCGGATCGTCTCCTCGAGCGTCGGGCCGTCGAGGAGCTCCATCGTCAGGAACGTGACGCGCTCCCCCGTGCGGGCGTCCTCGTGCTCGCCGATGTCGTAGAGCCGGCAGACGTTCGGGTGCGTCACCCGGCGCGCCAGGCTCGTCTCGCGCTTCAGTCGCTCCATGACGACCGGCCGCGAGAGGAGGTCGCGCCGGATCATCTTCAGCGCCACGCGCTGCCCCAGCGTCTCGTCGAGCGCCTCCCACACCTCGCCCATCCCCCCCTGGGCCACGAATCGGACGAGACGGTAGCGGCGGGCGATCCGGTCTCCGACGACGGTGTGGGCCATCTCTCCTTCCGCGGGGTCGCTGGACCTCCATTTTGCCAAACCGCTCGTCGCGACGCGTTCTGGGGGAACCCGCCGCCGGGCTGACGTCCGTCATGTCGGGCGGCGCCGGGAGAGGGAGAATCGGGCCGGTCCGGCATGAGCGCGACGCGGAACCCGGCGAGGACCCGAGCGCGGGAGGCGGGACGAAGGGCCCGCCTCGCGGTCTTCCTCGTCGTCCTCTGCGCCGTGGCGCTCGGTGCCGCCGCGCCGCCCGGCGCGGGGTGCGAGGGAACGGCGCACGAGTGCGCCTGCTGCGGCGCGGGCAGCTGCTCCTGCGCGGCCGATTCGTCCTGCGGGTGCCGGCCGGAGACGCACGCCACGGCGTCGGCTCCGTCCGTCCTCCTCCTCCCGCTGGCGTTCGTCCGCCCGGCGCTGCCGCCCCCCGCGACGGCCCGCGCGCTCCCCTCCGTCGCCCCGGACGCCCCGGCCTTCGAGAGGCCGCGGCCGGGCGTCCCCCCACCCCGCCTCGGCCGGTAGGAGACACCGCCCCTCCTCCGGCCCTCCGCGGCGTCCCGGCCGCGGAGGGCCCCTCGAGGCATCCAGGAGGTCAGACATGAAGGACTCCCGCGGCAGCTCCGCGCGGGCGCTGGCGTTCGCCGCCCTCGCCCTCGCGTCCGCCTTCCCCGCGCTCGCCGAGGACCCCGCGGCCGTCTCCGGGACGGTCCGCGCCCTGGACGGCAGCGCCCTCCCCGGCACCCGCGTCACGCTCGTCGAGCCGACCCGCCGCCTCACCGTCCGCGTCACGTCCGGCGACCACGGCGTCTTCCGCGCGTCGTCGCTCCCCCCCGGCACCTGGACGCTGACGGCCGAGCTCGCCGGCTTCCTCCCCCGGACGCTCGACCCGCTCTTCCTCTCGGCCGGAGAGCGCCTCACGGTCGAGGTCCGCCTGGAGGTGGCCACCGTCCGCGAGGCGCTGACGGTCCTCGGCAGCGCCCCGCGCGACACGCTGGAGGCCTCGGAGATCCGCGAGAGCCCCGCGCGCGACGTGGGCGAGGCCCTCTCCGGCGTCCCGGGCGTCGCCAAGCTCCGGAAGGGCGGCATCGCCAGCGACGTCGTCGTCCGGGGCTACCAGACGAAGGACCTAAACGTCCTCGTCGACGGCCAGCGCGTCTACGGCGCCTGCCCGAACCACATGGACCCCCCCGCGTTCCACGTCGACTTCGCCGAGGTCGACCGGGTGGAGGTGGGGAAGGGACCGTTCGACGTGAGGAACCAGGGGAGCCTCGGCGGCGTCGTCAACGTCGTGACGCGGAAGCCCGAGGCGGGGTTCCACGCCTCGGCGACGGTGGCGGGCGGGTCGTGGGGCTACGTCAACCCGGTCGTGACGGCCTCCTACGGGACGTCCGCGGCGTCGCTCCTCGCCGGCTACTCGTACCGCCGCGGGGACGTCTTCGCGGACGGCGACGGGCGCCGGTTCACCGAGCTCGCCAACTACCGGCCCGGGGCGGGCGAGGAGGCGGCCTTCTCCGTCGGGAGCGCCTTCGGCAAGCTCGTCCTCGCGCCGGCGGCGGGGCACACCGTCCAGGTCGCCTACACGCGGCAGGACGCCGGGACGACGTTCTACCCGTACCTCCAGATGGACGCCGAGTACGACGACTCGGACCGCGTGAACGTCTCGTGGGAGGCCGACCTCCCGGGCGGGACCGTCTCCTCGGTGCGGGCGCAGGGCTACTACACCCGCGTCTCGCACTGGATGACGGACGCGTTCCGGACCACCTCGACGACGGCCCCCCGGGGCTGGTCGATGGGGACGATGGCCGACACGCGCACCGCCGGCGGTCGCGTCGAGGGCCGCGTCGGCCCGGTCGCCCTCGGCGTCGAGGCCTTCCAGCGGTTCTGGGAGGCGCGGACGCAGCTGGCCGGGATGGCCTACGCAACGCAGTACTCGGTCCCCGCCGCGAAGACCGAGAGCGCCGGCCTCTGGGCCGAGCTGACGCAGCCCCTCGGCGAGCGCCTCTCCCTGTCGGCGGGGGCCCGGCTGGAGCGAACCCGGACGGAGGCCGACCCCGAGAAGGCGAACACCGACCTCTGGCAGGCCTACAACGGCACCCGCGAGACCTCGGCCGCCGACGTCCTCCCCTCGGGGAGCCTGAGGCTCTCCTGGCGCGTGGCCGAGGGGCTCGAGGCCTCGGCCGGGGTCGGCCACACGACCCGCGTCCCCGAGCCGAACGAGCGGTACTTCGCCCTGAAGCGGATGGGGACCGACTGGGTCGGGAACCCGGATCTGGCGCCGAGCCGGAACACGGGCGCCGACCTCGCGCTCGCGTTCCGCCGCGCCGGCCTCTCGCTGTCGGCCAGCGGCTTCTGGAACCGGGTCGCCGACTGGGTGGCCGTCCACGACCAGCCGAAGGTCGAGTCGGTGCCGGGCGTGATGAACCAGAAGGCGCGCTCGTACGCCAACGTCGACGCCACGCTCGCGGGGTTCGAGCTGTCGGGCGTCGTGGCCGTCCTCGACCGGCTCTTCGCGAGCGGCTCGGTCTCGTACGTCCGCGGGACGCAGGACGGGAACGGCGCCAGGGGGATCGCCGCGGGCGACCTCCCGGAGATGCCGCCGCTCTCGGGCCGCGCGGCGCTCCGGTACGACACCGGGAGCCTCTACGGCGAGGCGGAGGGGGTCTTCGCCTCGGCCCAGCGGCACGTCGACGCCTCCCTCCTGGAGAGCCCGACGCCGGGCTGGGGTGTGCTCAACCTGAAGCTCGGGGGGGCGATCGGGCCGGTGGACCTGTCGGCCGGGGTGGCGAACGTCTTCGACCGGACGTACCGCGAGCACCTCTCGTACCAGCGCGACCCGTTCCGGTCCGGGACGCTCGTCTACGAGCCGGGCCGGGCCTACTTCGCGACGGCGACCTACCGCTACTGAGCCGTCGGCGGGAGGGGCCCGGAGGCCCCTCCCGCCGACGTGTCCCGTCACCGATCGACTGCTTGCTCCCCGAAGGATCGCGCCGGAAAAGGCGGCGGGACTGACAACCGTCATACCCACGGCGGGCGGACCGCGACATCTTCCCGGCCGGAGGGAAAGATGGCCGTTGCCGAACACCGGGGCGCAGGCCCCGCCTCCAGAGGCCGCCCGTGAGCGTCCGGGTCCGCCTCCCCGACCTCGACGACTGGAAGAAGCAGGTCAAGTGCCAGGCAGGCTGCCCGGTCTCGACGGACGCCGGGCGGTACGTCCAGCTGATCGCCGACGGGCGCGACGAGGAGGCCTATCTCGTCGCCCGCGCCCCCAACCCGCTCGCGTCGATCTGCGGGCGGGTCTGCGCCGCCCCGTGCGAGGACGCCTGCCGCCGCGGGAGCATCGACGCCCCGATCTCGATCCGGGCCCTCAAGAGGTTCGTGACCGAGCGGTACGGTGTCGAGTCCGTCCGGCCCGACACGCAGGACCGGCTCTTCACGGAGCTCGTCTCCGAGGGGAACCGCTACGCCGGGCACCTCCCCGTCCACCCCCTCTCGGCCCCGGGCGCCGCCGCGCCGAAGCGGAAGGTCGCCGTCGTCGGCTCCGGCCCCGCCGGCCTGGCCGCCGCGCACGACCTCGCCCTCCTCGGGTACGACGTGACCGTCTTCGAGGCCAACTCCGAGCCGGGCGGCGCGATGCGGTTCGGGATCCCGGAGTACCGCCTCCCGCGGACGCTGATCCGGGCCGAGGTCGACAAGGTCCTCGCGCTCGGCGTGACGCTCAAGCTCGGGACGCCCCTGACGGCGGACTTCGGCGTGGCCGAGCTGAAGCGCCAGGGCTTCGAGGCCTTCTTCCTCGGCGTCGGCGTGACCAAGGGGCGCGACCTCGCCATCCCCGGCCACGAGCTGGACGGGGTCGTGAAGGCGGTCGACTACCTCCTCAACGTCAACCGGGGCTTCCGGATGCCGCTCGGGCAGAAGGTGGTCGTCATCGGCGGCGGCTTCGTCGCCTTCGACGCGGCCCGGACGGCGCTGAGGCTCTCGCGCGAGGACGAGCTGGACGCGCTGGCGCAGGCCGAGGGAGAGGCGCTCCAGAGCGCCAAGGAGGCGATGGACTCCGCCCGCGCCGCGCTCCGCGCCGGGGCCGCCGAGGTGACGATCGTCTCGCTGGAGACCTTCGACGAGATGCCGGCCTTGAAGTCGACCCAGGGCCACGAGGAGTTCGAGGAGACCCGTCGCGAGGGGGTCGCCTTCCTCACCCGCCGGGGGCCGAAGCGCTTCGTCGGCAGCGGGCGCCTGTCGGCCGTCGAGCTGAAGAAGGTCCTCTCCGTCTTCGACGCCAGCGGGCGGTTCGCCCCGACGTACGAGGAGGAGGACGTCGTCACGCTGCCGGCCGACACCTGCATCCTGGCCATCGGGCAGCGCGCCGACCTCTCGTTCCTCTCCCCCGCCGACGGCGTCGAGCTGACGCCCGCCGGGACCGTCCGGACCGACCCCGAGACGCTCGCGACGACCGGCAAGGGGATCTACGCCGGAGGCGACGTCGCCTTCGGCCCCCGCAACCTGATCGAGGCGATCGCCAACGGGAAGAGGGCCGCGCGCTCCATCCACCGTCACCTGCAGGAGGAGCGCGCGGGGCTGGAGACCCTCCTGGCGATCGAGAAGATCCCGACCTCGACCTACCGGATGATCGCCGGCTTCGAGCTGCCCGACCGCGAGGCGCCGCCCACGCTCGACCTCGGGAGGCGCTCGGGGATCGCCGAGGTGGAGACCGGCTACGCCGAGGCGCAGGCGCGCGAGCAGGCGGCCCGGTGCCTGGTCTGCCACGTCCAGACGATCTACGACCCCGAGAAGTGCGTGATCTGCAACCGGTGCGTCGACGTCTGCCCCGAGAGCTGCCTGGCGTTCGTCCCGGCCTCCTCGCTCGACCTCGACGCGGAGACCCGGGCGGCGCTCGAGGAGCGGGCCGAGGGCTCCGGCCTGCCGCTGGCCGCGATGGTCAAGGACGACGACCGCTGCATCCGCTGCGGGCTCTGCGCCGTCCGCTGCCCCACCGACGCCATGACCATGGAGCGCTTCACGATCACGGAGCGCTTCGTTTCGGAGGTGAACCGATGACGAAGACGTCCGAGGGGAGCGCCCCCGGCGCCCCCGAGCCGAAGGCCGCGGGGCCCGACCGGCGCGACTTCCTGATGAAGCTCGGGCTGGGGACCGGGATCGCGGCGCTGGCGGGCCAGACGGCCGCCTCGCTCCGCTCCCTCGTCCCGAACGTCTCGTACGACGCGCCGACGACCGTCAAGCTCGGGCTGCCGGCGGACTTCCCCGACGGGCTGAAGTTCCTCCCCGACGAGCGGCTCTTCGTCTTCCGCAACGGCAAGACGTTCCACGCCGTCTCGGCGGTCTGCACCCACCTCGGCTGCACCGTGCGGGCCGAGGCGCTGTCGCGGGTGGAGGAGAAGAACGTGGAGGGCAAGCCCGTCCGGATGACGCACCGCTTCCTCTGCCCCTGCCACGGCTCGACGTACGAGGGGGACGGGACGAACGTCTCGGGCCCGGCGCCGAAGCCGCTCGCCTGGTACGAGCTGACCGTGGCCGCCGACGACGGGCAGCTCGTCGTCGACCTGGCGCGCGAGGTCGGCCACGACTTCCGCCTGACGGTGGCGTGAGGTGCCGGACGTGAGCGCACGACCCGAGCCGCCCGCCCAGGCCCCCGGGGTCCACCCGAAGCCGTTCTGGAGCTTCCGCCCCGCCTCCGACCGGCAGGCGGGGGACGCGATCGTCTCCAACTTCGTCCTCCACTGGTTCCCGGCCAAGGCCTACAAGGCCTCCCTCGACTGGGGCTACTCGTTCTGGCTCGGGACCGCCTCGGCGGCCCTCTTCCTCGTCCTGATCCTCTCCGGGCTGCCGCTCCTCCTCCTCTACGTGCCGTCGGTGGAGCGGGCCTACGGCTCGGTGAAGGACATCGAGTTCGTCGTCACGTTCGGCTGGTGGATCCGGGCCGTCCACCGGATCGCCGCCCACCTGATGGTGGCGGTCGTCTTCCTCCACATGGTCCGGGTCTTCCTCAGCGGCGCCTACAAGAACGCCGGCGTCCAGCGCGGCCAGAAGCGCGAGTGGAACTGGGTCCTGGGCGTCGTGATGCTCGTCCTGACCCTCTTCCTCTCCTTCACCGGCTACCTCCTGCCGTGGGACCAGCTGGCGTTCTGGGCGGTCACGGTCGGGACGAACATCGCCTCCTCGATCCCGCTCGTGGGCCCGTCGGTCCGCGAGCTCCTGATCGGAGGGCGGGCGATCGACCAGGCGACGCTGATCCGCTTCTACGTCCTGCACGTCATCTTCCTGCCGGGGGCGCTCGGCGCCCTCTTCGCCTACCACATGTGGCGGATCCGAAAGGACGGAGGCCTCGCCCGCACGGACCGCGAGGTCCTCCTCGCCGAGAAGGCCGAGAGCGCGCCGGTCCCGACGAAGACCTACACGCTCCTCGGGATCGCGCGCGGCACCTCGCCGCGGGTGACGACCGCCTCCCTGGAGGCCCCGGAGAAGACGGTCAACTCCGCCAACGACCTCGTCCGGCGGATCTACATCGTCGTCCTGGGGACGATCGGCGTCGTCTCGATCCTGGCCTGCTTCGTCCCGTCGCCGCTGGAGGAGCCGGCCAACCCGATGATCACGCCCAACCCGGCGAAGGCGCCGTGGTACTTCCTCTGGCTCCAGGAGATCGTCACCGACACCACGGTGAAGATCGGCTCCTTCACGGTCAACGGCGCCTTCCTCGGCGGCGTGATCCTCCCCGGCCTCCTCCTCGGCCTCCTCACCGTCTGGCCGTGGCTCGACAGGAGCCCCGCGGCCGCGACCGGGGTCTGGTTCGCGTCGAGCCGGAAGAGGCAGAACCTCGTCTTCCTCCTCCTCGCCCTCGTCGTCCTGGCCTTCACCGTGATCGGCACGTTCCTGCGCGGGCCCTACTGGAACTTCTACTGGCCGTGGGAAGCCTGGCCCGAGATCCCGACGAGGATCTGACCATGAGCGAGAAGCGCACCGACTCGCCCTACCCGCGCCGCGACCTGCCGGTCCTCGGCGGCATCGGCCTCCTCCTGGTCGTCTCCACGGCGATCTTCGCCTGGAGCGACCACGCCAAGGACTGGCGCTACTACCAGCACGAGTTCAAGAAGATGGTCGCCGAGAAGCTGGGCGCCGAGAAGGCGGCGCGGGTCCCGTCGGGGATGCAGCAGGTCTGGGTGCCCGACCTCGGGCGCGCGGACCGCTGCGTCACCTGCCACCAGGGCGTCCCGTGGAAGGGCTTCGAGACGGCCGAGCACCCGTGGCGGACGCACCCGCCCGAGATCCTGAGGACGCACCCGGTCGAGCGCTACGGCTGCACGTCGTGCCACGGCGGGCAGGGCTGGGCCGTCGAGTCGGAGAAGGCGCACGGCCCCGTGAAGTTCTGGGAGGAGCCGGTCCTGGGCAAGGCGATGGGCGAGGCGTACTCGCTGGCGGGCGACGACAAGGGCGCCCTCCTCCAGATGAACTGCAACGTCTGCCACCGCTACGACCGGGAGACCCCCGGCGCCGAGATGATCAACCTCGGCAAGAAGCTCGTGAACGAGAAGGGCTGCCGGGCCTGCCACGTCGTCAACGGGCGGGGCGGGACGATCGGCCCCGACCTGACGTACGTCGGCGACAAGGCCGCCGAGCAGTACGACATGAGCCGGCTCGGCGGCCAGAAGACGGCCTTCGCGTGGCACGTCGCCCACCTCAAGAACCCCAAGGAGCTCGTCCCGGACTCCGTCATGCCGAACTTCGGCTTCGGCACCAAGGAGGCCCAGGCCGTCGCCGCCCTCGTCCTCTCCTGGCGGAAGGCCCCGGTCCCGGCGGACTACCGGCCCGGCGTCCCGCGGACCGACCCGCAGACGCCCGAGGAGAAGGCCGAGGAGGAGCGGATGAAGACCGGCCCGGGCGCCTGGTTCGTCAAGACCGGCTGCTTCATCTGCCACTCGGTCGCAGCCCTCGGCGTCAAGAGCGCCGCCCAGATCGGGCCGGACCTCTCGACCGCGGTCGAGGACACGCAGAGCCGCTTCGGCAAGACCGTCGACGACTTCATCGAGAACCCCACCGGCACGATGTCGGTGGTCCTCTCCCGCCAGATCGTCCTCTCGCCCGAGGAGAAGAAGGTCGCCGTCCAGAAGCTTCGCGAGGCCTACGCGGCCCACGAGGCGCTGAAGGCCAAGGGCGAAGGGGCCCCGGTCGCGACCGGGCACTGAGATGACACGCGACGCTCACCGGGGCACGAGCCGCCCGGGAGGACGGGACTCCTCCCCGGCGGCCCCGCCCCCTTCCCTCGGAACGCCCCAGGGGGCCGCGGGAGCGGCCCGGCCGAGGCACGCCGTGGACAGCTCCTGACGCCCGGCGAGCCATCGCCCCACCGCCGTCCCCGCCGGCCGGCGACGGCCGGCCTCCATTGGGAACGAGGAGGTTCCTGATGAGCCAGAGAAACAAGAGCTTCCTGACCTGGGGAATCCTCGGCGCCGTCCTCCTGGGCGGCGTCCTGGCCGGGCGCTGCGCGCCGAAGGCGCCGAAGGGGGCCAAGAAGGGCGCCGCCGGGCAGTCCGACATCGCCGTCGCCGCCCAGAAGACGTACGTGGCGCCCGGCGACCTCGACGAGTACTACTTCTTCGCCTCGGGCGGCCACTCGGGGCAGGTCTACGTCTACGGGGTGCCGTCGATGCGCCACCTGTCGACGATCCCGGTCTTCACCCCCTACCCCGCCACCGGGTACGGCTTCGACGACGAGTCCAAGGCGATGCTGGGCGGCCTGACGTGGGGCGACGCGCACCACCCGGCCCCGTCCGAGACCGCCGGCGACTACGACGGCCGCTGGCTCTTCATCAACGACATGAACGGCCGGATCGCGCGGATCGACCTCAAGGACTTCAAGACCAAGCAGGTCCTCGGGCCCGTCGCGAACGTCTCCGGGAACCACTCGGGCGCCTTCGTCACGCCGAACACCGAGTACGCGATGATGGGCTCGCGCTTCAGCGTGCCGGTCCCGAAGGGGACAGTGGCGGCGATCGACAAGTACGCAACCGACTACAAGGGGATCCTCGCCGCCATCAAGATCGACCCGAAGTCCGGCGAGATGTCCCTCGGCTGGCAGATCGTCACGCCGCCCTTCGACTGGGACCTCGGCGACGCCGGCAAGAAGGTCTCCGAGGGCTGGATGTTCTGGACCTGCTACAACTCCGAGCGGGCCACGGGCAAGCTCGAGGTGACCGCCTCGCAGCGCGACCGCGACTACATCGCCGCCGTCGACTGGAAGGCGGCCGAGAAGGCCGTGGCCGAGGGGAAGGCGGACGTCGTCGGCGGCGTCAAGGTCCTCGACCCGAAGAAGGTCCCGGGGATCGTCTACCTGATGCCGTGCGGCAAGTCGCCCCACGGCGTGGACGTCTCGCCGGACGGCAAGTACGTCATCGGCTCCGGCAAGCTCCAGGGCGTCACGACCGCCTTCAACTTCGAGAAGGTCCTCACCGCCATCAAGAACAAGGACTTCACGGGCGACGAGGACGGCATCCCGGTCCTGAAGTACGAGTCGATCAAGGACGCCGAGGTCCCGGTCGGGCTCGGGCCGCTCCACACGCAGTTCGACGACAAGGGCTTCGCCTACACGTCGCTCTTCGTCGACAGCGCCGTGGCGAAGTGGAAGCTCGGGACCTGGGAGGTCGTCGACAAGATCCCGATGTCCTACTCGATCGGCCACCTCTGCGCCGCCGAGGGCGACACGGTCTCGCCGGACGGCAACTACCTCGTCGGCCTGAACAAGCTCTCGCACGGCCGGCACCTCTCCGTGGGCCCCTCGCAGCCGGAGTCCTCGCAGCTCGTGGACATCACCGAGGAGAAGATGAAGCTCCTCTACGACGCGTTCACCGAGCCCGAGCCGCACTACGCGGTCATGATGAAGGCGGACAAGGTCAAGGCGATCGAGGTCTACCCCAAGGAGGAGAACAAGCACCCGCTCGCGGTCTGGGACGTCAAGGACGCGGGCCTCACGAAGCAGGGGGGCGAGACCGTCGTGAAGATGGTCCTCGTCCGCTCCACGATGACGCCGACCTCCTTCGAGGTGAACGAGGGCGACACCGTCAAGGTCGCGCTGACGAACATCGAGCAGACGACCGACGAGCTCCACGGGTTCGGCCTGCTCGACTACAACATCAACGTCGTCGTCGACCCGGGCGAGACGAAGACGGTCACCTTCAAGGCCGACAAGCCCGGCGTCTTCCCGTTCTACTGCACGAACTTCTGCTCTGCCCTCCACCAGGAGATGCAGGGCTACATGATCGTCAAGCCGAAGGGCTGACCTCCTTCCCTCCGGCCGGGCGGCGGGACGTCCGCCGCCCGGCCCCCTCTTCCCGCACGGCGTCCGGCGGCGGCCCGGGGGGTCCGCCCGGCGCGACCCGGTGCCTCACCCCCCGACGAGGGCCGATGACATGAGAGCGCTCTTCGAGAGGTCGAACCGGTTCGTGGACGCGCCGCTGGACCTGGTGCCCCGCCTCCTCCTCCTGGCCGCGACCGTCTGCCTCCTCGGCGCGTACCTCTTCCCGCTCTGGACGCTGACGATGTTCGCCCCCCAGTACCCCGAGGGCCTGAGGATGGGGATCTACAGCTACAAGCTCGAGGGGGGGAACGACGGGCAGGACGTCAAGGAGATCAACGTCCTGAACCACTACATCGGGATGAAGGACATCGAGACGAAGGACTTCACCGAGTTCAAGTGGATCCCGTTCGTCGTCGGCATCCTCGGCCTCCTCTTCCTCCGCGCGGCCGTCATGGGGAAGGCCGGCGGGGTCCTCGACGTCTTCGTCCTCTTCTGCTACTTCGGCCTCTTCTCGCTCTGGTCGTTCGGCTACAAGCTCTGGTCGTACGGCCACGACCTGGCCCCGACGGCGTCCGTGAAGATCGACCCGTTCATGCCGCCGATGTTCGGCTTCAAGCAGCTCGCCAACTTCGGCGTCTACTCCTACCCCGGCGCGGGCTCCTACGCCCTCGGCGTGGCGGCGCTCCTCGTCTTCGTGGCCCTCGTCGTCGCGTGGCGCGACGCCCGCAAGGAGCCGAAGGCCGCCTGAGGATGCGCGGCCGGACGACGCGGGCCGCGGCCCTCGCCCTCCTCGCCTTCCCGGCGCTCGCCCGGGGGGAGGAGATGGCGGCCGTGGCGCCCGGGAACCTCGAAGGGCGGCCCCCGGCGGCGGAGGCCTCTCCCCTGCAGAAGCTCGTCGACGCGGCCCCCCCCGGCGCCGTCGTGACGGTGCCGCCCGGGGCCTACCCGGGCGACCTCTACCTCGACCGGCCGGTCCGGCTCGTGGGACAGGGGCGCCCCCGCCTCGTCGGCTCGGGGAGCGGGAGCGTCGTCCGCGTCCGGGCCGCCGACGTCACCGTCGAGGGCTTCGAGATCGACGGGGTCGGCGGCGGCGACCTCGGGAAGGACTCCGCCGGGGTCCACACCTCGGCGCCGCGGACGACCGTGAGGGACTGCCGGATCGTCCGGTCGCTCTTCGGCGTCTACCTCCGCGAGGCGCCCGGCGGCGTGGTCGAGCGGGTCCGGATCGAGGGGATCCCCGGCAAGGACCCGGGCGAGAAGGGCTCGGGCATCCACGTCTGGAACACGGACGGCTTCCTCTTCCGGGACAACGAGATCGTGGACGTGAGGGACGGCTTCTACATCCAGTCCTCCTTCCACGGCCGGGTCGAGGGGAACGTCGCCAAGAACATCCGGTACGGGATCCACTACATGTTCTCGGACGACAACGCGTTCACCGACAACGTCTTCGAGAACGGCGCCGCCGGGAGCGCCATCATGTACTCCAAGCGGATCGCGTTCCGGAGGAACCAGTTCCTGAGGAACCGCGGGTTCGCCTCGGTCGGGCTCCTCTTCAAGACCTGCGAGGACGTCGTGGCCGAGTCGAACCTCCTCGCCGACAACGCGCGCGGCGTCTTCCTCGAGGACTCGTACCGCAACGTCTTCCGCGGGAACGTCGTCGCCGAGTCGGACGTGGCGATCGTCCTGTACGGCGGCTGCGGCGAGAACCGGTTCGAGGGGAACTCCTTCGTCGCCAACCTCACGCCGCTGACGCTCGTCGGCAAGCGGACCGACACGCTCTTCGACGGGAACTACTGGTCGGACAACGACGAGCCCGACCTGGACGGGGACGGCAGGAGCGACCGTCCCTTCCGGCTGGAGAACGTCTTCGACCACGTCCGCGGGAACCTCCTCGCCGCGGACCTCCTGACGCAGAGCTTCGCGGCGACGGCGCTCGGCGTGGCCGAGCGCGCGCTGCCCGTCCTCGAGCACGTCTCGGCCGTGGACCGCGCGCCGCTCGCCCGCCCCCCGGCCCTCCCGGATGTCCCCCGCCCGTCGTCCGCCGGCCGCGAGGCGAGCCTGCCGGGCCTGGCGGGCTCGGCCGTGGCGCTCGCCGCGGGGGGGCTCCTCCTGGGGGCCGGCCGTAAGCTCCCCGCGAGCTGAAGGGAAGCCGATGATCCGCTTCGAAGCGTTCTGCAAGAGCTACGGCGAGCACGTGGCGGCCCGGGACGTGACGCTCGCGGTCGGCGCGGGCGAGGTCGTCGCCCTGATCGGCCCGAACGGGTCGGGGAAGACGACCACGCTGAAGGCCGCGGCCGGCCTGATCCACCCCACCTCCGGGAGCGTCCGCGTCGGCGAGCCGCCCCGCCCCGCGTCCGAGCCCGCGGCCCGGGCCGTCCTCTCCTTCCTCCCGCAGAAGGTCTCGTTCCCCGAGGCGCTGACGGGGCACGAGGTGGTGGAGTTCTACCGGCGGCTGAGGGGCGGCCGCCCCGACCGGTCGCTCGAGGTGCTGAAGCTCGCCAGCCTCAACGGCGCGGCGAAGCGGACGGTCGGGACCTACTCGGGGGGGATGGTCCAGCGGCTGGGCCTGGCGGTCGCGACGCTCCCCGACGCCCCCGTCCTCCTCCTCGACGAGCCGACCGCCGCCCTCGACCCGGACGGCCTGACCGCCTTCTACGGCCTCGTCGAGAGGCGGCGCGCCGAGGGGAAGGCCGTCCTCTTCACGTCGCACCACCTGGGCGACGCCGAGCGGCTCGCCGACCGCTTCGCCGTCCTCGTCGAGGGGCGCCTCGTGGCCACGCTGACGGCCGGCGAGATGGCGGACCGCCTGGCCCGGCGGGGGCTGATGCGCCTGCGCCTCCCGGGGCGGCCCCCGGGCGTCCTCGAACGGGTCCTGCCGATCGCCCCCGAGGCCCGGTGGGCCGGGGAGGAGCTGGTCGCCCCCGGGCCCGCGCACGACCGCCCGGCGATCCTGGACGCCGTCAGGCAGGCCGGTGCCGAGATCCGGGGGCTCACCGCCGAGGAGGGCCGGCTCGACGAGCTGTACCGCGAGCTGGTGGGAGGCAAGCCGTGAGGGGCGCCCTCCTCCGCGCCGCGCCGCTCCTAATGGCGCTCGCCCTGGCCGCCTGCTCCGACCCCGTGGCCCGCCCGCGCCCCGTCGACACGAAGAACGACGCCTGCGCCTGGTGCCGGATGTCCGTCTCGGACGTCCGGTTCGCCGCGCAGCTGGCCGCCCCCGGCGAGGAGCCTCGCTTCTTCGACGACGTCGGGTGCCTGCGTGACTTCCTGGCGGGCTCCCCCGACCCCGTCGAGGGGTGGACGGCCTTCGTCGCCGACCACCGGACGAAGGAGTGGGTCCCCGCGACGACGGCGGTCTACACGAGGGTCGAGGGCCTGGCGACGCCGATGGACTCGCACCTCGTGGCCCACGCCGACGCCGCCTCGCGCGACGCCGACCCCGAGGCCATGGGCGGCGCCCCGGTGCCCGTCGCCGAGCTGTTCGCGGAGAAGGGCCTCCCAGGAGGGAAGACGTGAGCCCTACCTCGCCGCTCCTCCTCTGCGCCCGCCAGGAGCTCCTCCTGGCGATCCGGTCGCGCTGGACGCAGATCTTCGCGGTCGTCTTCGGCGCCCTCTCGCTGGCCGTCGCCTCGTCGGGCTACGTCCTGTCGGGGGGCAGCGGCTTCCAGGACTTCTCCCGCACCGCGGTCTCCCTCGTCCAGCTCGTCGTCCTCCTCGTGCCGCTCGCCTCCCTCGTCATCGGGGTCCTTTCGCTCTCGCCGGAGCGGGGCGCCGCCGAGCTCCTCTTCTCGCAGCCCGTCCCGCGGTCCCGGATCCTCCTGGGGCAGGCGCTCGGCCTCTTCGTCGCCCTCGTGGCCGCCCAGGCGCTCGGGTTCGGGGCGGCGGGTCTCGTCATCTTCTCCCACGCCGGCGGCGAGGGGCTCGCCGGCTTCTCGCTCCTGTTCGCCGGCGCGGCAGCGCTGACGGCCGTCTTCCTGGCGATCGCGGCGCTCCTGTCGGCCGGCGCCGTCGGACGCCGCCGGACGCGCGCCCTGGCCGTGGCCCTCGTCGTCTGGTTCGTGGCCGTCGTCCTCCTCGACGTGGCCGCCCTCGGCGTCGCCTCGCTCCTCCGCTCGACGGCCGCCTCGCGCGTCCTGATCGCCTCCTGCCTCGTGAACCCGGCGAGCGCGTTCCGGACGGGCGCCCTCCTCGGCATCCAGGGGACGACCGCCTTCGGGAGCGCCTCGCTCGCCTTCCTGCGCGTGACGAAGGGCCCGGCGTCGGCCGCCACGCTCCTGACCCTCTCGCTCCTCCTCTGGGTCGCCGTGCCGGCCTGGCTGGCCGCGCGGCGCGTGGAGCGGACGGACATCTGAAGTGCCGCGGGGGAACCCCGCCTCGCGTCCCGTGCGGCCGTAGGATCCGGCAGGGAGGTTCGAGCGATGGAGACGAGGAAGCTGGGGACTCAGGGCCTCGCGGTCCCGGCGCTGGGGCTCGGGTGCATGGGGATGTCGGAGTTCTACTCGGGGCGCGACGAGGCGGAGTCGGTCGCGACGATCCACCGGGCGCTCGACATCGGCGTCACGTTCCTCGACACCGCCGACATGTACGGCCCGCACGAGAACGAGCGGCTCGTGGGACGCGCGATCCGCGGGCGGCGCGACGAGGTGGTCCTCGCCACGAAGTTCGGCAACGTCCGCGGCGAGGACGGCAGCTTCCGGGGGGTGAACGGGCGGCCCGAGTACGTCCGCGCCTCGTGCGACGCCTCGCTCGCGCGCCTCGGCGTCGACCACGTCGACCTCTACTACCAGCACCGCGTCGACCGGACGGTGCCGATCGAGGAGACGGTCGGCGCGATGGCCGAGCTGGTCCGCGCCGGGAAGGTCCGCTTCCTCGGCCTGTCCGAGGCCTCGCCCGGAACGATCCGGCGCGCCCACGCCACCCATCCCGTCAGCGCCCTGCAGACCGAGTACTCGCTCTGGACGCGCGACCCCGAGGACGAGGTCCTCCCGGCCTGCCGCGAGCTCGGCATCGGCTTCGTGGCGTACAGCCCGCTCGGCCGGGGCTTCCTGACGGGGCGTTTCCGCCGCTTCGAGGACCTCCCCGAGGACGACTACCGGAGGATGTCGCCCCGCTTCCAGGGGGAGAACTTCGCGAGGAACCTGGAGCTGGTGGCGCGGGTCGAGGAGATCGCCCGCGAGAAGGGGTGCACGCCGGCGCAGCTGGCCCTCGCGTGGCTCCTCTCCCGCGGCGACGACGTCGTCCCGATCCCGGGGACGAAGGGACGGGCGCGGCTCGAGGAGAACGTCGGCGCCCTCTCGGTCGCCCTCTCGGCGTCCGACCTGGCCCGGATCGACGCGGCGGCCCCGAAGGGCGCCACCGCAGGGGCGCGCTACCCCGAGGCGGCCATGCGCGCCCTCGACGGCTGAGGCCTCCCCGGGCCCTTCCGAGACGCTCCCCCGGCCCTGGGGCGGCGGCCGCCCGCCCCCCGGGGAAGCTCCGCGGTGGTAGCCTCCTCCCGGCGTAGGACCGCGACGCCGTGCGGAGGTGGCGAGATGCACGGAGGGGCCGTCGTACCGCGTCTGCCGTTGGCACTGGCTCTCCTGTGGCTCGCGGCCTCGGCGCCGCCCGCGGCCGCCCAGGACTCGTGGGCCGCCCGGTTCCTGGAGTTCCGCGAGTCCGTCACCGGCAGCTGGGTGGCGACCACGCCGACGGCGACCTACCCGGCGAAGGGAGGCGCGACGGGCTCCCTCCTCCTCGAGGCGTCGGCGGAGGCGTCGGCCAGCGGCTCGTACCAGATGACCTACTCTCCGCCGCTCTCGCTGCGCGTCTCGACGGACGACCTGACGTACCGGAACACGAGCGGCGCGGACGAGACCGTCGCCCTGAGGATCACCCTCCTCGACTTCTACTCCGGAGGGGCGACCCCGTGCGAGCAGGTCCAGACGAAGGCCGTCCCGAACGGCGCGAGCGCCACGTTCGCCCTGGAGGTCTCGTGCACGTTCTCGACCCTCCGGGCCAACGACGTCTACGGGACGCGCCGGGCGGGGATCACGGCCTCCGTCGACCTCCGCCGGGTCGGGGGCCTGTCGCGGTTCTCGACGAGCCTCACGGCCTGGTACGAGCACACGGCGGCCCTCGTCATGACCCCGTCCGTCTCCCCGAACACCGTCACGACGCAGGAGCCGCTCCGGTCGAGGATCACCGGCGGCACCTTCGCGTCCGGTACGACCGTGAAGATCGGGACCGGAGACGTGAAGGTGATCAGCGCGACCGTCTCGGCGGGGACCGCGATCGACGTCGTCCTCGGCGGCTACTCGAACCTCCCGGAGGGGCCGCGCGACGTCGAGCTGACCAGGCCCGACGGGACGAGGCAGACGAGCAAGGACCTCTTCTTCGTCACCAGCCTCGTGGTCGAGCCGCTGGAGGTCAACCAGGGCGTGAAGATGAGCTGCTCGCAGGCCGAGCCGTGCGTGGGGAACCACGACACGGTCGTGCGGGCGAAGGTCTCGTGCCGGGGCTCCGGCTGCGCGACCGGCAAGAGCTCCAGCCACGGGCGGCTCTTCGTGACGCGGAACGGCTCGCCGTACATGGCCTCGCCGTACCCGGCGACCCCGGCGACGATGACGGTGCAGGCCACGGCCACGACGCCGATCTCGCAGGCCGAGCAGCTCCGCCGGTACAAGGCCCAGGACGCGCTGAACTTCCAGTTCCAGCTCCCGGCGCTCCCGGAGGGGACGTACCAGCTGGCGTTCGAGATGGACCCGCGACGGCTCGCCCAGCCGCTCGCGCAGGCCGGGGCACCGGACGAGAAGCGGAACCTCGTGACGAAGCTCGGGCCGCTGACGTTCACGAAGTCGGTGACGACCTCCGCGCGACGCATCGCGGTCTTCCTCGAGGGGGGAGGGAAGGACGGGTGGCAGCGCGTCCTGTCGGCCTTCAGGTACGTCCGGTCCGCGTATCCCGCCGACCGCGACCGGATCCAGGCCGTCCCCACCAGCTCGGCCCTGACGTTCCTGAGCGCGGGGCAGGTCGGCACCGAGACCGGCTCGATCCTCCAGACCTTCGTCAAGCAGCGGCAGCTGAGGTTCTGGATCAACCTCTTCTCCACGCGGGTCGACGGCTCGTTCTTCTTCACCGACTCGTCGTGGATGGCCTCCCGGGGGACGACCAACGCGGACGGGAACGGGACGACCTGGACGGTCAGCTCTCCCGACTCGATCGTCAGCCTCCGGGACTTCGACATGGTGCCGAAGACCATCGCGCACGAGCTGGGGCACCAGATGGGGCTGGGGGACACGTACGTCGACACCCCTCCCAACTACTCGCCCGTCAACTCGCCGGTCGGCGTGGCGGCGTGCTCCGGGGGGAGCGGGTGCGTGGTCGAGGACGGCGGTTTCCACTTCGACACGGGGACCGTGGCGGTCTCGCCCCCTCCGGGGGGGACCGTCTTCTCGACGCAGATGCTCGACTTCATGGGGAACGCGATGCGGGGGTCGAGCTGGGTCGACCGGAGGACCTGGGGCTACCTCTACCGGAAGCTCCACCTCGGGACGTCTGGCGCGCCGGTGACCGCTCCTTCCCCTTCGGCCACCGAGTGGCTGCGGGTCTCGGGGACCGTCGAGAAGAGCGGCGCGGCGTCCTTCGCGACGGCCACGCGCTACTCCGGCGCCAGCCTGGACGAGGACACCCGGGAAGGGGAATACGCGCTCGAGTTGCAGGGCGCCTCGGGCCAGGTCCTCGGCTCCTCGAAGCTCGTCCCGGTCTTCCGGGTCGTCCACGCCCCGGAGTCGGACCTGGGCGTCTTCGCCCGCTCGGTCCCGTGGGCGGCCGGCGCCGCCAGGCTCGTCCTGAAGAAGGGGAGCCAGGTCCTCACCTCCCGCGCGGTCTCGGCCCGACCGCCGGTCGTGGCGGTCACGTACCCCCGGGGCGGAGAGACGCTCTCCGGCACGGTCACGGCCACCTGGACGGCGTCGGACCCGGACGGCGACGCCCTCACGCACGACGTCTTCGTCTCCACGGACGGGACGACGTTCGTCCCTCTGGCGCTCGGGGTGACCGGCACGAGCCGCTCCTTCGACGTCTCGCTCCTGCCGAAGACGACGAAGGGGAAGGTCCGCGTCGTCACGAGCGACGGGGTCAACCAGGCCAGCGCCGACTCGGCCGGGTTCTTCTCGATCGGGGCCCAGGCGCCGCTCCTGTCGATCACCGAGCCGAGGGACGGCGCCGTCTTCGCCCCCGGCGAGACCGTCGTCCTCGAGGCGTTCGGCTGGGACCCCACCGACGGCGAGCTCCCGCCCGGGTCGTTCCGCTTCTCCTCCAGCAAGGACGGCAGCCTCGGCACCGGCTCGCCGCTCCCGGCCACGCTCTCGACCGGCAACCACGTCCTGACGGTCACCGCCACGAACGCCTCCGGCGTGAGCTCGACGGCGTCGGTCGCCGTCTCGGTCTTCACGCCGCCGGCCACGCCCTCGGCGACGGTCGTGGCCCCGATCGTCCTGACGGCGGGCGGGCTGTCGGGGTCGCACTTCACCTCGGAGCTGACGCTGACGAACCGGGGGACGGCGACGGCCGTGGCGCGGATGGACTACACGGCGGCCTTCCCGGCGGGGGCCGGGACGGGAACCGTCTACGAGAGCCTGCCGCCGGGCCGGCAGGTGATCCTGCCGGACGCCGTGGAGTACCTGACGCAGGCGGGCCTGCCGATCCCGACGACCGGCAATCGCGGCGGCACCCTCAGGATCCGGTTCTACGGGCTCTCCTCCCCCACGGCCGGGGCCGCCACGATCCGGACGACGACGCCGGTGCCGGAGGGGCGGGCGGGGCTCTCGTACCCGGCCATCCCGCCGGCGGTCCTGTCCGGCGCGGTCTACCTCTGCGGCCTGAGGCAAGGGGGCTCGGACCGCTCCAACGTCGCCCTCGTCAACGCCGGCTCGGAGACCGACGGGCGGATCGTCCTTCGCCCGACGGTCTACTCCGGCAACCCCGCCGCCCCCGTGACCAAGGTCCTGCCCGACGTGGGCCTGGACCCGGGCGGCTGGACCCAGGTCGACCAGATCCTCGTCTCCAACGGCCTCTCGCTGACGGCCGGCTACGTGAAGGTGGAGCGGGTCTCAGGCACGGCGCCCTTCTACGCCTACGCCGTCGTCAACGACATGGCCAACTCCGACGGCTCCTTCGTCCCGCCCGTCGTGGCCTCGTCGCTCTCCGGGAAGAAGGGGATCTCGCTGCCGGTGGCCGTCGAGACGAGCACCTACTCGACGGAGGTCGTCCTCACCAACTTCGGGACCGCCGCCAAGACGGTGAAGCTCTCCTACGTCGCCTCGGCCGTCCAGGCCGCCGGCAACGAGACCTCGATCACGCTGACGCTGGCCGCGGGCGAGCAGAAGGTCCTCCCCGCCTTCGTGAAGGCCCTTCGCGACGCCAAGGCCCCCGGGATCGGCCCGGCGGGGACGACCTACGCCGGGGCGGTCTTCCTGACGGTCCCGGGCGGGGACGTCTCGGGGCTCTCGATCGGGGGACGGACCTCGGCCCCCGGCGGGGGCGGGCGGTACGGCCTCTTCTACACGGGCGTCCCGGCGGGGAGCGCCGCCACCGACTCGGCCTGGCTCTACGGCCTGCAGCAGGACGAGGAGAACCGGACGAACCTGGCCGTCGTCAACACGGGCGAGGCCGACGCGAGCCCCTCGGCGTTCCGCGTGGAGATCTGGGACGGGGAGACGGGCGGTTTCGTCACGTCCGTGGGGGGGATCTCCGTCCCGGCGAAGGGCTGGACGCAGATGGACGCGGTCCTGAAGAACCACGCCCCGGGGGTCCGGAACGCCTACGCCAAGGTGACGCGGACGGCCGGCACCAACCCCTTCCTCTGCTACGCCGTCGTCAACGACGGAGGCGTCCCGAAGCAGCGGAGCGACGACGGCGCCTTCGTGGCGATGGACCTCTCCGACCAGGCGGCCCAGGCGCCGTCCCTGGAGGTGACGCCCGCGAGCCTCTCCTTCGGGAGCGTGGCCGTCGGGCAGACGAAGAGCCTGACCGTCACGGTCAAGAACAAGGGGACCGGCACCCTCACCGGCACCGCCACCGCCGCCGCCCCCTTCTCCGTCACCTCGGGCGGCTCCTTCAGCCTCGCCGCGAACCAGACGCAGGCCGTCACGGTCCGCTACGCCCCGACCGCGGCCGGCGCCTCGTCCGGGTCCCTCACGCTCGCGAGCAACGGCGGGAACGCCTCCGTGGCGCTCTCGGGGACGGGGACGTCCGCCTCGACCGTCACGCAGGAGCTCGCCACCGACGACGGCACTGTGGAGACCGGCGTCCTGCAGAGCGGCCTCTACATCGTGAACCGCCTCACCCCGAGCGGCTACCCCGCCACGCTGAAGACCGTCCGGATCTACGTCGTCCCCTTCACCGGCCAGCCGAACCCCTCGCTCGCACAGGTGCGGCTCCTGGCCTTCACCGACCCGTGGAACGGCGGCAGGCCCCCCGCCTCGCCCCCGGTCCTCCTCGACCAGGTCCTCTCCCTCCCGACCATTCCCGCCGGTGGGAGGTGGGTCGACTTCGACTTCCCGGCGCTGCCGCCCTCGACCGCCGGGGACTTCTACGTCGGCTTCCAGGCCAACGTCCCCTCCGGCCTCGGCTTCGCCGCCGACACGAACGGGACGCCGAGGCAGCGCGGCTTCTACTCCACCGACGGCGGCCTCACCTGGCTGGGCCCCCTCGTCCTCGTCGACTCCCAGGGCCACCAGTCCCCCGCCAACATCCTGATCCGCGCCCTGGCCACCGTCCCCGGACCCTGACCGGCCCGGCCAGGCCTACTTCTCGAGGGGCTCCTTCAGGAAGATCTCGCCGGTCTTCCGGTCGAAGAGCCACGCCTCCGGCCTGGCGACGACGATCCGGTAGCTGCGGACCCAGATCTCCGGCTCGGTGCTCGTGCCCGGACGGAGGCGGTAGAGATCCACGTCCCCGGAGCCCGTCGTGTCGGCCACGACGACGACGCGGAGGTCTCCCGCGGCGAGCCGTTTGCCGGCCGCCGGCTCGACCCCGGCGACGGAGAGCTCCGTCACCCCCGCCGGCCCGGCTCCCTCGCGTCCCGTGCCGGAGGCGATCTTCAGCTCGATCGCCTTGTCCTTGCGCTCCTTCTCGCCCGGGGCGAGCGGCCCCTTCGGCTTCGAGAACGGCGGCGCGTTCGTCCGGTAGACGAGGCAGACCCGGTCCTTCGCCAGGGCCGAGGTGACGACCACGAGCTTCCCGGCCCCCTCGTCGTAGCGGGCTCGCCAGGCGCACGGCTCGCCTTCGGCGCCCGCTCCCGGCCGGAGGTGGACCGCGAAGGCGTGGCCCCCGGCGAAGGGGGCCCTCTCCTTCGCCGTCCTCTCCGCGTAGTCCGCGTCGCTCTCGCCGGGGTCCCGCGTCTCGTCCGGCAGCTTCCAGTAGAAGCCCTCCGGCTCCAGGCCCGAGAAGCCCGGCGCGAGCTTCGTGGCGTTCCTGTCGAACGCGGCCGGCGCGCCGCCCGTGGGAGGCGCGGCCCCGGCGGGCTGGACGAGGGGCAGGACGAGAGCCAGGGCGAGGCAGCCGGCACGGGTCATCGGGGCCTCCGTTCCGCCATCCTTCCAGCCCCGAGGCCCCCGGTCAATCCTCGGAAGGCTCGCCCCGCCCGACTTCCCTCAGGACCTCGGGCCGGTGGAACGTGAAGCCGTCCTCCTCGGTCGTGACGACCCCCTCCTTCGCCCAGCGGCTCATCACGCGGATCGCCGTCTCTACGGTCGTCCCGGTCAGCTCGGCGAGGTCCTGACGGTGGAGGGGGAGGAGGAGGCGGGTCCTGCCGCCTTCGATCCGCCCGTGCCTCTCGGCCAGGCAGAGGAGGACGCGGGCCATCCGCTCCTCGACCGGGCCGGCGAGGTCGGCGATCCGCCGGGCGGTCTCGAACTGCCGCCGGGCCGAGACGCGCAGGATCAGCCGGACCAGCTCCGGGTGGCGGTCGACCGCGGAAAGGAACGGGCGCTCCGGGACCTCGACCGTCGTCGCCGGGCTCAGCGCGACGGCCGAGGCGGGGTAGGGGCGGGACTCGAAGGCCGCGACCACCCCGAGCGGCTCGCCGGGGCCGGCGATGGCCACGATCGCGGAGCGCCCCGGGGCCGAGCGGACGAGCTTGGCGAAGCCCAGGGCCAGGAAGACGAAGTGGGTCGGCGGGTCCCCTTGCCGGAACAGCGACTCGCCGCGCTCCCGGACGGCCACCTTGCAGACGGCCGCGAGCTGGGCCTTCTCCTGCGGGCTCAGGCTCCGGAAGAAGCCGAGCGCGTCGAGGTGAGCCAGCGTGGGCGAGACGGTCATCTTTCCGGCCACCTGCCCGGACGGCTCCACGCCGGGCTGACGGCCGTCATTATGCCCCCGAGGTTGGTATGAGGTCCGTCAGTTCGCCCGGCCGCCGGCCGGCGCCGCCTCACCCCGCCGCCAGGCGGCGGAGGGCTCCCACGTCCGGGATGGAGAAGCCGTCGGGGCGGGTCAGCACGAGCCCCTCCTTCCCCCAGCGGCTCATGGTCCGGATGGCTGTCTCGACCGTCGTGCCGCAGAGGTCGGCGATCTCCTGCCGGGTGAGGGCGATCGGGATCTCGGCGCCCTCCCCCGCCCGCGTCCCGGCCCGCTCGGCGAGCGTGAGGAAGAGCCTGGCGGCGCGGTACTCGACCGAGCCCGACTGGTCGGCCAGGCGGCGGGTCACCTCCAGCTGCCGGACGATCAGCCCCTGGAGGAGGCGGCGGGTCATCTCCGGGTGGGCGTCCACGAGCGCGAAGAACTCCTGGGCCGGGACCTCCAGGACCGTGCTCGGCTCCAGCGCCGCCGCCGTCGCGGGGAAGGTCTTCTCCTCGAAGGCGGCCAGGACGCCGACCGGCTCGCCGGGGCCGAAGATGCCGACGATGACGTCCCGGCCGTGGGCCGCCTTGACCACCTTGACCCGGCCCAGGATGACGAAGAAGAGGGCCCTGGCCGGCTCCCCTTCCCGGAAGAGCTCCTCCCCGCGGGCGCAGGGGCGTACCGTGCAGAGAGGCGACAGGAGCGCGCGCTCGGCCGGGTTCAGGCACGAGAAGAGGGGCACCGCGTCGAGGTGAGGGAGGGAGCTCGGCATGGCCCGGGTGCGCCGGATCATAGCCTCGGGAGGGCCAGGCGCTAAGATCGCCGCGAGATGAGCAACCCCCGCCCCCTCAATCCCGTCGAGCTCGAGATCGAGCTCTTCTGCCGCGGCATCCGGGTCGACGAGAAGACTCGCGTCGAGCTGGAGGCCCGTCGCATCGCCCGCACCCGGGCCGGCCTGGGCTCCGGCCTGGAGCTGGTCCTCCCCGGCGGCCGCAAGGAGATCTGGGTCAACGTCCCCGTCGAGGAGGAGTTCGCCGCCCGCTCCCCGCTCCACCTGGCCTTCGACGGCGACCAGCCGGTCCTCAAGGACGACCGCCTGGACGGCCTCGCGTACCCGGTCCGGATCCCGCCCGAGCCGGCCTGGTACTCCCGGACGACGTCGAACGGGACCGAGATGGCGCGGGTCGGCGTCCTGCAGGGGACCTACCTCGGGATCTTCGTCTCGAACACCTGCCTCTACTGGTACAGCCGCCCCTCCGCACAGAACTGCCAGTTCTGCACGAGCGGCAAGAACGTCGGCGTCAACGAGATCAAGCAGAAGGACGTGGAGGACGTGGTGGAGGTGGCCCGCGCCGCCCAGCAGGAGTCGGGCTCGGTCTTCACCCACTTCAACACCGGCTACCAGTTCGAGGACAAGCCCGAGAAGCGGGCGCTCCACGGCCTGATGCAGGCCAAGCCGTACGTCGAGGCCGTGAGGAAGCGCGTCGGCGGCTTCGTCGGCCTCCAGTCGGTCCCGGTCCTGCCGTCCTGCTACGACGAGTACGACGAGCTGATCGAGGCCGGGGTCGACCACTTCTCCTTCTGCGTCGAGTTCCTCGACCCGGAGGTCTTCGCCCGCGTCTGCCCCGGAAAGGAGTCGACCGTGGGCCAGGACGCCTTCTTCAAGGCGATGGAGTACACGGCGAAGAAGCTCGGCAAGGGGCGCGTGGCCGGCGAGATCATCGCGGGGATCGAGCCGATCGAGACGACCAAGCGCGCCATCGACCGGATCGTCGACACGGGGGCCTTCCCGACGGTCTGCGTCTTCCGCCCGCTGGTCGGGGCCGACCTCGAGGCGACGCCGCCGCCGGAGCCTTCGGAGATGCGGGAGGTCATGGCGTACCAGTACACCGCCTGCCGGCGGGCGGGGATCCCGATCGGGGCGCTCCCGATCGAGGTCTCCCTCGTCGTCCAGCCGGAGGAGGGGCGCGACCTCCTGCCGGACCCCTCGCCCGGCTTCTACGAGATGAAGCTGGCGGTCCTCAAGCGCCTGGCGAGGCCCTACGTCTCCTGGAAGATGAAGCCGCGCGGCGGCGGGGCCGCCTCCCGCGCCGCGTAGCGGGCAGGCCCGGCGAGCCCCGGTCCGGCCCGGCCTCTCCCAGGACGCCAAACGCCCCCCGGGGTCCCCGGGGGGCGTCTCGTCCTCGGCGTCGGGGCGCGGGCTACTCGTCCGCTTCGGGCAGGGAGTCGGGCGGAGCGTCCGGGGAGCCGCCGGGTCCGCCCGGCCCGGGGCGGCCCGCCGGTCCGCGGCCGAAACCAGTCCGGCGGCCGGCGTGGAAGCCCCGGGAGAAGCTCTCGAGCTTCGACCTCTGCTCGGGCGTGAGGACCCGCTCCAGCGTGGCCTTGGCCTTCTCGCGCTCGGCCTTCAGGGCCTTGCGGGTCTCGTCGAGCCTGACGACGGCCTTCCCGATGGAGGCGTAGTCCTTCGCCGGCGCGGCGAGGAGCCCCTTCAGGGCCTCGCGGTCCGTCCGCATCCGGCCCCGCAGCTCCTCGAAGGCCGGCCTCTGCGCCTCGCGGGCGGTCCGCAGCTGCTCCTTCTGAGCGTCCGACAGGTCGAGCTGGCGGAGGGCACGCCGGAGGGGGAACCCGGGCCCGCGCCCGGGAGGCCCCGCCAGGGCCGGCAGAGCCAGGCCGGCGAAGAGGACGCCGGCGAGGGCGACTCCGGCGAGGGTGTGGGGGACGACGAATCTGGTTCTCATGGCTGCTGTCCTCTCTCCGGCCGGGATCGGGAGGCGTCCTGGCTCCCCTTTCCCGGTCCCGCCCTAAAGACGCGGGCCCCCGCGACTCCGTTTACCGCGCGGGGCCCGTCGTGACCGTTCCCGGCGCCGGAGGCCCCTCGCTCAGCGCCCGGGCCCGCCCTCCATCCCCGTGAGCGCCTCCCGCGTGGCGGCCAGGAGGGCCCCGGCGCCCACGGGGGCCCCGGTGGCCTCCTTCATCCAGAGGTCCGGAGCGACGTTGCCGATCCGGGCCATCCGCTCGAACTCGGCCCCGAGGTTGCCGGCCTTCTCGACCTGCCGCTCCACCTGGTGGGCGATCAGGTGCCCCAGCGGGTAGTCGGGGAGGTAGAGGAAGCCGTCGACCATGTGGGAGTAGACGCCCAGGAGGACGACGTCCTTCTCCCCCAGGACCGGGGCGTAGAAGCGGTTCCAGACGTCCCGGGCGATCCCGAGCGTCGCCTCCTTCAGCTGCGCGGGCGTGGCGCCGGGGTGCTCGTACATCCAGTGCCAGACCGCCATGTCGACGAGCGCCACGCCCGCGATCTCGTACGTCCCCCAGAAGGCGTCGAGGGTGGCGAGCGCCCGGCTCTCCTCGTCGGGGCGGGACAGGCCCAGGAGCTCCAGGTCGTGCCCCTGGAAGACGAACGCCAGAGCCTCGGTGAACGCGGTGTTCGGGACCCCCTGCAGGAGCCAGCGGTCGACGAGCTCCAGCGAGAAGGTCTGCTCCACGTTGTGCCCCAGCTCGTGGACGGCGATGTTGAAGCCCTTGTAGTCCATCCCGTCCTTGCCCACGCGCGTCCTCAGCCGTGCCCGGTCCCCCTTCCGGGCGGCCCCCCAGGCGTGGCCCGAGCCGCGGGCGGGGTCGACCTCGATCCGCGCCCCCAGCCACTCGGCGCGCTCGCGCGTGAAGCCGAGCTTGACGAGGAGGTTCGGGAGGTCCTTGTGGAACGCCTCGGCGGTGGGGTAGCGGCGCCTGACGAGGGCGTCCAGCTCGGCCTCGCTGTGGGCGGCGCGCGGCCGGAAGCCGCCGTACCAGACGTCGAACGGCTCCAGCGGCCGGCCCAGGCGCTTCTCGATCCGCCTGGCCACCTCCTTGACGAGCGGGGAGCCGACCACCTCCTCGAGGATCTGCTTGACGCGCGCCTCGGGGATCTGGCGCCCCTCCTCGAAACGCCGGGCGATCAGCGTGGGGGTGGCGGGCGAGAAGGGGTCGACCTTCCGCGCGGCCCGGAACGTCTCGAGGAGCGTGGCGTAGCGGGTGTCGGGCTCGGGGTCCGAGGAGACGGCGAGGTCCGCGGGCGGCGCGGCGTCCGTGTCGGCGACCGCGGCCTTCGTCACGGCGTTCGTGAAGGGGTCCCAGTCGACGAAGGGGCTGTCGACGACCGCCTTCGGGATCGTCTGCGTCACGATCCGCTCCATCACCTTGCGGATCGTCCGCTGCCGGGCCAGGCCGTCCTTCGGGTCGGCGTAGGCGGCTTTCAGCTCGTCGCGGAGGTTCCAGTGCGACAGGAGCCGCAGCTTCGGCGGGAAGAGGCGCGTCCCGTTCGCGTCGACGAGGTGGTGCATCCAGACGTTGTAGCCGGCGATGTAGCGGTCGGCGTCCGACGTGGCCTTGGCGACGGCCTGGTTGACGTCGGCGGGGACCCGCTTGGCGAACCGGTCGACGAGGCGCGCCTCGGCCCACTGCCTCCGGCTCCAGCCGTCCCCCTCCCTCAGGCGGTCGGCGAGCGTCGTCTGGCGGAAGTTCAGGAGGACCGTGAAGGCGACCCGGTTCTCGAACAGGTCGTCGGTGACGTGCGCGCCGGGGTCCCACCCCGCGAGCGTCTCGTCGAACGGCTCGATCGGGCCGAGGTCGAGGTCGGTCTGCCAGCGCAGGTCCCGCGTCACCTCGAGGAGGTGCCCCTCGAGCGACTCGAGGATCCGCTCCATCCGCGAGAGGAAGGCGTCGAGCCTCGGCCCCAGCGGGAGGTAGGACTCCCTCACGAAGGCGGCGAACGCCTTCTCGTCCCCGTCGGACTCCCGCCACAGCCGCGCCGCCTGCCGGATCCCGCGCGAGAGGCGCTCGCGCTCGGCCTCGCCGTACCGGGTCACGAGCTCGGCCTCGAGGGCCGGGGCCGCGGAGGCGAGCCAGGCCGGCTCCGCGGGGGCCGGCGTCCCCTGGGCGGGGGCTGCGGCGGGGACGAGGGTCACGAGGACGAGGGACAGGAGCGCGAGGCTCCAGCGGACAGCTCGCATCGGGTCTCCTCCACGGGGCCGAGTCTACGACCCGCGCCCGGCCCCGCGCCTCCCGGGAGCGGGTCGTGAAATACTGCGCCGCACCACCCCTCGGACGCCCCCCAGGAGGAGGAACGTCATGAACGTCCACGTCAGCCGAGACGGAGCGCAGTACGGGCCCTACACGCTCGAGGACCTGAAGTCCTACGTCGCCCAGGGGTCGATCCTCCCCACCGACGCCGCCTGGTCGGAGGGGATGAGCGACTGGACGACCGTCGCCGACGTCCTGGCCCGCGCGGGGTCCCCGCTCGCCCCTCCGCCGGCCGCAGCGCCGCCGTTGGCCCCGGCGCCCGCCTACGCCCCGGCCCACGCCCCGGCCGCCCCCGTGG
>RHKY01000060.1 GCA_008363385.1 Acidobacteriota bacterium
CCGACGACAGAACGCCAGTGGCACGGGGTGCTGCGGGTGGCGTGACGCGCGACTGCGTGACGGATGACGCGAGGCCCACTGTCGCGCTACGCCTAACGAGACGGCGTTCAGCTGCAGGCACGCGCCGGCCGGCGCGTGACTGTCAGCTGCAACGCCCTGTTGGGCTGCAGGCCGGGCGTGACCCCGCGGTCAGACGGCGCCGGGACTACGCCGGCCGAGTGAGGAGTGCCAGCCAAAGCGAATGCCCGACTTAGAACCGTTTCCCGACAGACAGACTCAAAGGCGAGCCAGCCATTGAACCTAATCGAGGAAGGGAAGTGCGACTGCGTGAGGTAGGGAGAAGGGAAACGGTTCTGGGTCTTCTGGAGTGCCGGATGACAGCCTGAGGAACGAGAAGAGAAGGCTACGTACGTCGACCGGACGCCGAGTATGGTCGAGGCGCGAAGGCCGGCGTCCAGAAGACCCTCCTTCGGGGCATTCGCGCATGTCCACGAGGACGCTGTTCGAAGCCTCGCAGGCAAGCGCGTGAAGCACCGGGCCTGTGAGATGGCTCTCGCAGCCCAACGGGAATTGGGTGGACTAGTTGGGAGGGGGAGAGGGGCGGGAGGGGCGGTGGGTTGTTGGGTGGGATCGGGGGGGATAGGAGGCGAAGGAGCGGTGTGGGGAGGGGTGGGAGGGTTGTTGCCTCGTTGGTTTCGAGGTTGGGGGAGGGTGGGAAAGCGCCTGAGTGGACTGATGTTGGGGTTCAGTGTCGATTGGTCGAGCGCTCGGGATGGAGGCGGCGGTTTCCTTCCTGGGCGCAGAGGCGCGGGGAGCGTGTCGGGGTGTTTAGGCTGCAGAGGCGCGGGGAGTGCCGGCGTATCCAGGGGCGGCGGGTTGGTGGCTGCGGGGCACGGTGACCGAGGTGTCGGGCGGTAGGGTCGTGCCCGGAGTTCGGGGGGCATTCGCGCTCCGCGCCCTTCGGTCGACATCGAGGGTGCGTCGGCCGACGGGCGGGTCTCCGCGATGGGGGCGAGGATCCGGGACCGGCTGGCCCTGGCGTCCTCGCTCCGTGCGCCGGGGTGCCGTCCGTGTCGCGGTTCAATCGATCGAGTTCGCGAATTCTAGCGGGCGGGGAGGGTGGTTTTCCAGTAGGTGGACCTCCTTGGATCGACCTCCTTGGATCGGGTCGTTCGCGTCCGTTTGGTCCGCCGGACATCCTGCAACCCTGTCGCGATCGTTCGGCCCGGCGGACATCCTGCAACCCTGTCGCGTTGGTTGGAGCCGATGGGGTCCTGCGCGTCGTCGCGTCCGTCCGATCCCGAGGGCTCTCTTCGAACGGTGAGGCGGATTCCTCCCTCTCGATGTGACCTCCTGACGGTGCGTACGGTTCCGGGCCCAGCGGCGTCGGGGAGTCGGCGGGGAATCGGCAGGGTTGCGTTCGCGGTGGAATCGGGCTTCTTGCTCGCGGCGGTGGGCGCGGTGGGCGCGGTGGGCGCGGTGGGTTCGCGGTGGGCGCGGTGGGCGCGGTGGGTTCGCGGTGCGGGGGTCGCGGGCGCGGTGGGGACAGTGCAGGCCCGTGACGCGCGGGCGTGGCGGGAGCGGGGTTGGCGCGCGGGGCTGACTTGGGGCGGCGGGTGTTTCCGGGCGCGACGCGGGCGGGTCACAGGCCGTCGAGGGGGCTCTTGACGCCGCGGCCGCCGTGGGCGTTGAGGACGTGGGTGTAGATCATGGTCGTGGCGACGTCCTTGTGGCCGAGGAGCTCCTGGATGGTGCGGATGTCGTAGCCGGCCTCGAGGAGGTGGGTGGCGAAGGAGTGCCTCAGGGTGTGGCAGCTGGCGCGCTTGGGGATGCCGGACTCGGCCAGGGCGGCGCGGACGGCCCGCTGGACGGTCGACTCGTCGAGGTGGTGGCGGCGGAGAGCGCCGCCGCGGGGGTCGCGGCTGCGCGCGGCGGCAGGGAAGACGTATTGCCAGGCCCAGCTCGTCGCTGCCTCGGGGCTCTTGCGGGCGAGCGCGTTCGGGAGCCAGACGGCGCCGAGCCCCTCGGCGAGGTCGCGGTCGTGGAGGGCGCGGACCCGCCGCAGGTGGAGCTGGAGCGGCTCCTTCAGGGCAGCCGGGAGCATCGTCCGCCGGTCCTTCTGCCCCTTCCCCTCGCGGACCACGATCAGGTTGAGCGCGAAGTCGACGTCCTTCACGCGGAGCCGCAGCGCCTCGAGGAGGCGCATCCCGGTGCCGTAGAGGAGCGTGGCGACGAGCCGGCAGGTCCCCTCCATGCAGCCGAGCAGGGCGCGCACCTCCTCGCGCGAGAGGACGGTCGGGAGCTTCTGGGGCCGCTTGGCGCCCACCACGTTCCCGCCGACGGGGAGGGGGACGCCGAGGACGTTCCGGTAGAAGAAGAGGAGGGCCGAGAGGGCCTGGTTCTGCGTCGAGGCAGCGACGTTCCCACGCACCGCGAGGGCCGAGAGGAAGGCGCCGATCTCCGCCTCGCCCAGCTCCGCCGGGTGGCGCCCCGGGTGCGCGGCGAGGAGGCGGCGGACCCAGCCGCGGTACGCCTCCTCGGTCCTCAGGCTGTACCGGCGCGAGCGGAGGGCGACCTTCAGCTGGTGGAGGAGGACGTCGACCGGGATGCGGAGCGCCTCGGTGGCGACCGGAGGCGGGACGGGTCTCGGAGCCGGCGGCGAGGCCGGGGAAAGCGAGCGGACGTGCGTGCGGTCCGCGCGAATCGCGCGCTGGGTCCACGGAGGCGGGGCGGGCGGGCCGTCGTCGTACGCCTCGGGGGGTGCCGCGACGAAGCCCGGGTCTACGGGGAGCGGCTCCGGCCCGGAGGGGGGCGGCGGGACCGGGCGGACGATCGGCCCCGGGGGGCGGATCGGGAGCGGAGGGGGCGCGGGGCGCCGCGCCGGGACGACGCGGAGACCCGGGGAAGCGGCGGGCTGCGCGCCGCCGGGACCGGGAAGGGACGGTCGGTCGTCCGGCATGTTCGCCTCCGTGTTGACTTGCGTCTAACTTACGGCCATAGACGCGAGGTGTCAAGGCGAGGAAGGCGTCCTAAGCTCGCGCGGGCCGTCGCCGGGAGGACGAGGGAAGGGAATCGATGGACGAGACGCCCGTGAAGGCGGAAGGGCGGGCCCGCGGGCGGGCGTGGCGCCGTCTGCGGCGGGGTGTCCTCTGCGTCGCGGCCGTCCTGGCGACGCTCCTCGTAGCCGTCCTCGGCGCGCTCCACCTCCCCCCCGTCCGGGCGAGCCTCCTCCGGCTGGCGGAGAGGGAGGCCTCCTCGGCGCTCGGCGCGCGCGTGACGATCGCGTCGGCGCGCTGGAACCTCCTCGCGGGGACCGTCGAGCTCGAGGGGGTCGAGCTGCGCGGGACGGGCGAACGGGCGAGGGCGTCGATCGCCGCGCGCCGCGTCCGCGTCGACGCCTCGGTCCTCCCGCTCCTCGCGGGGAAGGTGCGGGTGGCGGAGGCGGCCGTCGAGGGGCTCGCGGCAAGCCTCGCGATCGACCGCGAGGGACGGCTCGTCCTCCCGTTCTCCCTGCCGGAGGAGGAGCCCGGCGAGAAGGGTCCGCTCCCGGACGTGGCGGTCGGGCGGGTCCGGGTGGACGGCGCCCTCGACCTCGCCGTCGACGGGGAGCCGTCGCGGGAGGTCTCGGCGCGCGGGATCGCCCTCGCCTCGGACCTGGCGCTCCCGTCGGTCGACGCGGCCGGGACGCTCTCGGTGGCGGAGGTGGTGGTCGCCGCGCGGGGGAAGGAGCCGCTGGCGGGGACGTCGCTCTCCCTCGTGTGGGAGGTGCGGAAGGGCGCGGGGCGCGTCTCGGGAAAGGTCGAAGGGGAAGAGGCGCGGATCGCCCTCGACGTCGACGCCGCGCTGTCGGGCCTCGCCGGGAAGCCGTCGGGGAAGGCGGCGCTCTCGGCCCGCGGCACGCTCGGGCCGCTCGGCGCTCGCCTCTTCCCCGACCTCGGCCTCGAGGGCGAGGTGACGGCGAACGCCTCGGCCCAGCTCCGCGACGGGAACGTGACCGGAATCCGGCTGGAGGCCCGGGCGAGCGGCCTGCGCGCGGCGGGGCGCTCGGCGGAGGAGGTGCGGCTCGCCGCCGACCTCTCCGGCGGCGAGATGCGCGCGGCGACGCTCGAGGCCTCGCTCGCCGGGGGACGGGTGCGCGCCGAGGCCTCGGGGACGCTCCTGCCCCAGCCGCGCGACGTGAGGTTCCGCGCGCGGGCCGAGGGGGTCGACCCGTCGCTCCTCCTGCCGCCCGGGCCGGGGGGGCCGCGGATCGCGGGCGCCCTCGACGCGACGGTGGAGGGGACGCTCGCGCGGCCGGCGCTCGAGGCGGTCACCGCGACGGCCCAGCTCCTCCTCGTGCCGGGCTCCGGGCGGGGCACGGGGCCGAAGCCCGCGCGGGGGCCCGCGCGCGGGCCCGTCCTCTCCCCGCGCGTCGAGGCGCAGGCGGCGCTCTCGCGGGGGGTCGTGACCGTGACCGGGCTGAGGCTCGCGGACGGGGCGACGACGGCGGAGGCGGAGGGGACGGTCGACCTCCTCCGCTCGGCCTTCTCGGGGCGCGTCGACCTGGAGGCCCCCCGGATCGGGCCGTATCTCGCCCTCTTCGGGTGGAAGGGGGGCGGGAGCCTCTCGGTCCACCTCGCGGGCGAGGGGCCGTTCGCGCGGCCCGCGCTCTCGGGGCGCCTGCGCGCGCGGGCCCTCTCGTTCGAGGGCTTCCGGGCCGAGGAGCTCTCGTTTACGGCGTCGCTCGCGGACGAGCGGGTCGAGGTGCGCGACGGGAGGCTCGCGGCCTCGGGCCTCGAGGCGGGGGTGGAGGCGGAGGGGACGCTCCCGCGGGCGGGGGCCGCCCCGTCGGCCGAGCTGCGGCTGCTGCGCCCTTCGTACTGCGGCGTGCCGTACCCGGATGTGACCGCCCGGGCCACGTTCGGCGAGACGCTCCGCGCCACCCTCGCGTCGTCCGACGGGAGGCTCCAGGCGGCGGTCGAGCGGACGACGCGCGGCGACGTCTCGGGGGAGGCGACGTTCGACGCGCTCGACCTCGGGGGCCTCGCCGCGCTCCTCCCCGCGCCGGTCGCGGACGGCCGCGCGGGCTTCGAGGGCGAGATGTCGGGGCGGGTGAAGGCGCGCCTTCCGGCCTCGGGCCGTCCGGGCGGAGAGCTCGTCCTCTCGCGCCTCTCCGTCGCGGCCTTCGGGCGGAGGGTGGAGGCGCGGGGACCGGTCGAGCTCTTCCTCCGCGACGGGCGGGTCGAGGCGGGCGAGGTCGCTCTCGCCGCCGACGACGGGAGTCACGTCGCCCTCTCGGGGCACGGCACGCTCGACGGCTCGGCCCTCGACGTCCACCTCGTCGCCGGGGTGCCCTCGCTCGCGGCGTGGAGCGCGTTCCTCCCCGAGGGGACCGGGGTCGCGGGCTCGGTCTCGGCGGACGTGAGAGTGGCGGGGAGCCTCGCGCGGCCCTCGGCGCGCGGCTCGGTGAGGGGGAGCGGCCTCCGCCTCGGCGACGTCGCCGTCGCGACGGCGGAGGTCGACCTCTCGCCCGGGGAGGACGGCGAGGCGGCGGGGCGCTTCGCCGCCTCCGGGATCCGCGTCGGCGGGCGCGAGGTGCCCGGGACGGTCGTCCTCGCCGCGCAGCGGAGCGGGGAGCGCGTGGACCTCGAAGGGAGCGCGCTCGACGGGCGGCTGACGCTGCGCGGCGAGGCCGCGCCCGCCGGGGAGTGGCCCGCGGACCTGACGCTCTCGTTCGAGGAGCTGGACGCCGCCGCGCTCGCGGAGCTCGGCAAGGGGCGGAAGGGGATCACCTCCTCGGTCACGGGGCGGGTCCGCGCGAGGGGCCCGCTGCTGTCTCCCGCGAACCTCGCCGTCGAGGCGGAGCTGTCGGACGTGCGGGTGGGGCTCGACGGGCGCGAGGTCCGCAACGAGCGGCCGGTCCGCGCCGCGTGGGCGGGCTCGCGCCTGGAGATGCCTTCGCTCGACCTCGCGGGGAACGGCCTTTCCCTCTCGGTCGTCGGCGGGCTCCCGGCCGGGGGACGCGCGGGGGGGAAGCTCGAGGTGTCGGCCCGGCTCGACCTCGGCGCGCTCCTGCCGTTCGTCCACGCGCTCGACCGGGCCGAGGGCGTCCTCGAGGCCCGCGTCGACGTGACGGGGAGCCTCGCCTCGCCGTCCTTCTCGGGGAAGGCGACGCTCGCGGGCGGGCTCCTGGACGGGCCGTCCTTCCCGGCGCCGGTCGAGGCGCTGGCCGCGAGCGTCCTCCTCCGGCCGGAGGGGGCCGAGGTCGAGTCCCTCTCGGCGCGCCTGGGCGGCGGGACGGTGGCGCTCGTGGGGTCGCTCGGCCTCTCGGGGCTCTCGCCGACGACGCTCCGGGCGACCCTGCGCGCCCGCGACGTCGACCTGCCGTTCGGCGCGGACCTGGACGTGAAGGGGGGCGCGGACCTCTCGGCCTCCGGGCGCTGGCCGGACCTCTCGGTCTCCGGCGAGGTGCGGGTGGAGGACGCCACGTACGTCCCCTCGGTCGACCTGATGGGGCTGATGAAGGCGCTCGGCCCCGAGAAGCGCGTCGTCGCCGGGGCGCCCGCCCCGTCCGGCGGGCCGCGCGTCGCTCTCGACGTGGCGGTGGTGGCCCCGCGGGCGATCCACGTGGAGGGGAGCCTGGCGGAGGCGGAGCTGGGGGGGACGCTCCACGTCCAGGGGACTCTCGACGCTCCGGTCGTCCTCGGGAACGTGGCTGCCACCCGCGGCACGGTGAACCTCCTCGGGACGAGCTTCGAGCTGACGCGCGCGCGCCTCGATTTCGACGACGCTGTGAGGATCGACCCGGACGTCAACGTCGTGGGGACGGCGACGCGCGGCGAGGACGAGATCACGATGCGGGTGACGGGGAGGGCCTCGAAGGCCCAGCTCTCGTTCTCCTCGGCGCGCGGCCTCTCGCAGGCCGAGATCCTGGCCCAGCTGAGCGGGGGCGGCGCGGCCCTGACGGACGCCGCGGCGCGGATGGCCGTCCAGGGCGCCTCCGCCTCGATCCTGGGGCAGCTCGGGACGCAGGTGGACCTCGAGTTCGTCCCGCTCCCGACGACGCCCGAGGGGGAGAAGTTCCTCTTCTCCGTCGGCAAGGAGCTGGGCGAGGGGGTGACCGCGACGTACTTCAAGGGAGAGAGCGCCGACTCGGGGGACGCCTTCGAGCTCCGCTGGCGGCTCTCCTCGCGGACGCGGGGCCGCGTCCGGCAGAACCAGGACGGCACGCTCTCGGGCGGCTTCCGGATCCGGCGTGAGTTCCACTAGCGGGCGGGCGGCTCGCCGGGCGGCGGTCGCGGGCGTCCTGCTCGCTCTGGCGGCGGCGTTCCCGGCGGGCGCCGGCGAGGCCCCGCTCCCCGCGCGGCGCGTGGAGTCGGTCGTCGTGACGCCCGAGGGGCTGGTGCCGTCGCGCGAGCTGCGCGGGCTCCTCGCGGCCCCCGTCCCGGGGAGCTGGGACGAGGCGGCGGTGGAGCGGACGCGCCTCCTCCTCCACGCCACGGGGCGCTTCGAGGACGTCGAGGCCCTGCCCCCGGCCGGGGACGGGAAGGTCCTCTCGCTCCGCGCGGTCCCGCGGCCGTTCGTCCGGTCCATCCGGGTCCGGGGGGCGAAGCAGGTCCACCGGCAGGACCTCCTCCAGCGGCTCGACCTCAGGACGTGGAAGGCGTTCGGCGAGGAGGCCGTCCTCTCCGCCCCCGCGCAGGTGGTGGAGGCCTACGAGCGGGAGGGATTCCCCGGGCCCCAGGTCGCCCTCCTCGTCTCGCCCCCGGGTGAGCGGGGCGAGGTGGCGGTCGAGCTCCTCGTCGAGGAGACGCCGCTCCCGAGGCTGCGCGGGCTCGAGAAGGACCTGGGCGGGCTGCCGTGGGTGACGAGCCTCTCGACGCGCCTGAAGCTGGCCGGCTTCCGGATCGGAGCGAAGCTCGGCGGGTACAACGAGAAGAAGCTCGCCGAGCTCCTGCGGAAGGAGCAGCGGCGCCTCCGGACCGCCGGCTGGAAGGGGGCCGGGACGCGCGTCGAGAAGGAGGCGGCGGAGGGCGGCGTGCGGGCGAAGGTCTCGCTCGACCTCGGCCCGCGCGAGGCGATAAAGGGGAAGGGGGTCCCGCGGAAGGTCCTCCGCGAGGTGGAGGCCGCCTGGAAGCGCCGGAACGTCCCGCTGAGCGAGGGCGTGGTCACTCGCCTCTCGCGCGTGGCGACGGCGGGGATGAGGGAAGAGGGCTGGCTCGACGCCGAGGTCGTCCCGGCCGTCCGCGAGGAGAAGGGGAAGCGGACGCTCGTCCTGACGGCCGCGCGCGGCGAGCGGGCCAAGGTGGCGGCGGTCCGCTTCGAGGGGAACGCCACGCTGACGGAGAAGGCGCTCGCCGGCGCCGTCGTCGTCGCGCCGCCGCGCCTCCTGGGCCTCGAGCGGACGCGGCCCGGGCCCGAGGCGATCGAGGAGAGCCGTGCGGGGATCCTCGCCCTCGCCGCGAAGGAGGGGTTCGCCTCGGCCAAGGTGGAGGCGCGGGTCGAGGGAGCGGGGGAGGACCGGACGGTCGTCTTCGCGCTGGCCGAGGGGCCGAGGCAGCTCGTGTCGTCGGTGACGTTCCCCGGGGCCTCGGCGATCCCCGAGAGGGAGCTGCGCGAGGTCGCCGGAGCCGCCGGGGTCGCCGCGGGGAAGCCGTACTGGCCGGCGGGCGCCTCCCACGCCGCCGAAGAGCTGACGACCGCGTACGCGATGAAGGGGTACGACGCCGCGACGGTGACGCCGCGGGCCGTCCTCGGAGCGGACGGGAAGGTGTCCCTCGCCTTCGAGGTGGCCGAGGGGGAGGCTTACCGCCTCGGGCCGACCGTGGTGAGCGGCGGCTTCAAGACGCGCTCCTCGGTCGCGCTCGCGCAGGCGGGCGCCGACCGGGGGGACCCGCTCGACCCGGCCGCGCTCGCGGAGCTGCAGACGCGGCTGGCCAACCTCGGCGTCTTCGACTCCGTCGCGGTGCGGAGCGTCGCCGGCCCGCTGGCCGCCCCCGGCGAGAAGGCGGCCGTCGTCGAGGTGTCGGAGCGGCCGACGGGGTACGTGGAGTACGGCGTCGACCTCAACACGCAGCGCGGCCTCGAGCTGGCGGGCACCCTCGGCGAGCGGGACCTCTTCGGCCGGGCGTTCTCGGGGAGCGTCTCGACCCTCCTCGGGAAGGAGCGGCAGAGCTTCTCCGGCGAGCTGGCGCGGCCGTCGCTCCTCGGGCTGCGCCTCTACAACGCCGTGAAGGCCTCGTACACGTACGACGAGACGTACGAGGGGTTCGCGCTGACGACGATCGCCGCGGAGCTGGGGCTGGCCTGGGAGTTCGACACGAAGCGGCGGGTCACGACGACGTACCGGCTGGAGCGGCAGGAGCCGAGGCAGGTGGCCCCGGACGTGGACGAGGAGCTCGCGCCGGAGCGGGTGCGGATCGGCTCGATCACGCCGGCCCTCTCCCTCGACCTGAGGGACGACCCCTTCCTCCCGACGACGGGGTGGTACCTGATGGCCCGCGACAAGGTCTCCCGCACGTTCCTGGGCGGCGACGTCGACTACGACCGGTGGGAGCTGGACGGGCGCTGGTTCCGGACGTACCGGGGGGTCGGGACGCTCGCGCTCGCCGGGAGGCTCGGGTACGCGAAGGCCGGCGGGGGGACCGAGCTCCCCGCGGGCGAGCGGTTCTTCGTCGGCGGCGCCAGCACGCACCGCGGCTTCAAGGAGAAGGAGCTGGGGCCGAAGGGGGCGGACGGCTCGCCGCTCGGCGGGACCTCGTACGTCCTCCTCAACGTCGAGGCGCGCGTCCCGTTCTGGGGGTCGCTCGAGGCGGGGGCGTTCCTCGACGTCGGGAACGCGTACGAGGGGCGGATCGACGTCACGGACCTGCGCTTCGCCGCCGGGCTCGGCGCGCGGCTGAGGACGCCTGTCGGGCCGCTGCGCGTCGACGTCGGCTGGCTCCTCGACCGCCGCGAGGGGGACCCGTCGCCGGTCTTCCACCTCGCGCTCGGCCACGCGTTCTGACGGCTCGGGAGGACCGTCGGCGCGGAGGGCGCCCGGGGAGAGAGCGCGCGGCGACCGGCGCTGGCGGGCTACAGCTGGCCGGCGCGGAGCATGGCGAACGCCTGGTCCGTGACGTAGTCCCGGAGGGCGTTGTTGCCCGGGTCCTCGTAGACGTCCCCGAACTTGTCGGAGAGGGCGCCGGCGTACGCCTGGACGGCCTGGGCCTCGTTGTCCGGGTCGTCCAGGAGGATCTGGCGGCTTGCGACGTGCCGCCGGGCGTCCTGGAGGACGTCCCTCAGGGCCTGGTCCACGAGCGCCTGCTGCTTCTGCTTGACCGCCGGGTCGTAGTGTCTGGCCTCCGGCGGCATCCGGCCCCTCACGCGCGCGGCGTACGCGCTCCCGTAGAAGGTCGCCAGGCCCGCCGCCCGGCCGCGCCGGCTGATGTAGCCCACGTAGCTCGCCGTCCCCGCGAGGACGCCGAACGCGGCGACGATGGAGACGGTGACGATTCCCGCCGCGCCCAGGACCCCCGAGGCGGCGAGCTTCCCCATCAAGGCCGGGATCCGAGCGGCGTACGACCAGGTGCGCAGCAACGTCGCGCCGACCCGCTTCACGATCTCGACCCAGCCCGCGGCGCTGGGTCCGATGTTGACCTGGACCGCGACCTTCATCCCGGCCGCGGCCGGGCCGAGGAGACGCCTGGCGTCCTTGACCTCCGCCTTCAAGATGAACGGGAGCTCGGCGAGCTCGGCGCCCCCGCCGATGACGAGGCTCTCCGTCACGTTCCCGTTCAGAACCGCTTCCAGCCCGAAGACCTTCTTGGCCAGCGGTGCGGTGCTCCGGGTCCTGAGGGCCTCGATGAAGTCCGTCAGGGTGACCTTCTCGAGCTTCCCGGCGAGGGCGATCTTGACGTCCGGGCTGAGCTGGAAGTTGTAGCCGGCCTTGACGCCGTCCTTCTTGAAGGAGACCGCGACCTTCGGCTTCTCGCCGGCCCCGAAGGCCTTCCGGGAGACCTTGACGGAGTAGCCGACCCAGCGCCCGGCCGGGAGGTAGGCTGGACTCGAGCCCGACGGCGGGAACTTGAGCTCCTCGCTCCATTCGCCTTCGACGACCATGACACCGTCCTCCTTCCCGCCCCCTCGGGCGCCTCGACGGGGTCCGCTCGTTCGACTCTATCGCAGAGGTACGAAGGCGTCGTTCTCCGGGCCGTTCCCGCTCGGGCGCCCCTGGGACGTCACGGGCGCGAGCCGCTCCTCGAGCCCCGTGTCGCGGCGGACGGGGGTGGCCAGCGCGGAGCGGAGGACGTCGGGGCGGCCGACGACGACGGCCGAGCGGCGGGCGCGGGTGAGGGCGGTGTAGACGAGCTCTCTGGTCAGCAGGGGGATCGGCTCGCCGGGGAGGAGGAGCGCCACGTGCGCGAACTCCGAGCCCTGGCTCTTGTGGACCGTCGTCGCCCAGGCCAGGTCGAGGTCCTCGCGGAGGCCTTCCAGCGGGAAGGCGGCGAAGCCGTCGCCGCGCGGGAAGACGGCGTGGAACCGCTGCGCCCCGCCCGCGGGCGCCACGCGGAGGACGACCCCCTGGTCGCCGTTGAAGAGGCCGCGCGCGGGGTCGTTGGCCAGGACGAGGACGGGCTCGCCCGGGCAGAAGGCCGGGACCTCCTCGCCCGAGACGCCGGCCAGCGCGAGCGCCCGGGCGTGGAGGCGCGCGTTCACGGCGGCGGCGCCCGTCGGCCGCGCCGGGCCGCGCGTGACGGCGAGGAGGCGGAACGAGGCGAGGTGCGAAAGGAGCGCCGAGAGGTCCGCCTCGTCGTGCGGCGGGAAGCCGTCGCGCGCCGGGCGGTACTCCTTCCTCACGAGGCGCGCGAGGTCGGGGAGGCGGGCGTGCCGCTCGTCGAACCACCGGTCGAGGAAGGAGGCGACCCCGTCGGCGTCGGCGGCCGGGAGGAGCTCGGCGCCCGAGAAGGAGGGGAAGCTCCCGGCCGGGACGACGGAGAGGAGCGGGGCTTCTCCTCCGAAGAGAGGGCCGAGTCCGGGGCTTCCCTCCAGGAGGGCCCCGGCGTCGCCCGCCTCCACGGCGCGGGCCGCGAGGAGGACGGAGCGTCCCTCTCGGTCGCGGGCGTCCATCCGGTGGCTCTCGACGAGCCTCGCGAGCCGCACCGTCGAGCCCTCGCGCCCGGCCGCCGCGCAGAGGTCCCGGAAGGCCGCTCCTGCGTCGACGGCCGGCAGCTGCCCGGCGTCGCCGAGGAGGACGAGGCTCGCGCCCGGGTCCAGCGCGCGGAGGAGCCGGTCCATCAGGAAGAGGTCGACCATCGAGGCCTCGTCGACGACGACGAAGCGCGGGGCCAGGAGGTTCGACTCGCCGTGCCGGAAGCGCGCGCCCTCCCGCGAGGCGCCGAGGAGGCGGTGGAGCGTCCGCGCGGACGGCGGCGCCAGGGCGAGGCGCGCGTCCTCCTCCGACGGCCGCGCGATCGAGGCGAGGCCCGCCGCGATCGACTCCTCCACCCGGTTGGCGGCCTTGCCGGTCGGGGCGGCCAGAGCGATCGCCTCCGCCGGGACGCCGAGGCGGGCGAGCGCCCTCACGATCGCCAGGACGATGGAGGTCTTCCCCGACCCGGGCCCGCCCGTGACGAGGGCGAGGCGCGACAGGAGCGAGGCCGCGACCGCCTCGCGCTGCTCGCCGGCGAGGCGTAGCTCGCGCCCGCCGGGCGAGGCGGGACGGGCGAGGACGTCGCCGACCGCGGCCTCGACGCTCGCCGCGTCGAACGGGGGCGGGGCGCCGGCCGAAGCGCGCCTTTGGACCGAGGCCGCGAGGCGCGTCTCGCAGGCGTGCCAGCGCTGCGCGTAGAGCCGGTCCCCGTCCACGACGAGCGGGGCGAAGGCGTCCGGCGTGCCGGTGGCCGGCGCGAGCGCCGAGACTTCTCCGGCGACGAGGCGCTCGGCGAGCGCGAGGGCCGCCTCCCGTCCCTCCTCGCCGACGCGGAGGCGGTCGAGGAGGAGGGGGAGCGCCGCGGGGCCTTCCCGGTCCGCTCGGAGCGAGAGGCGCGTGGAGCCGTCGCGGACGGAGAGGAGGAGGGCGAGCGCGAGGAGGGCGAGGGCGTCCCGCTCGCCCTCGGTCGCCCCTTCCGGCAGGCGCGAGACCTCCCACGCCAGGACGAGGGCGTCGGCCGGGAGGTCGGAGTCGGCGAGCGCGGCACAGAGCGCCGGTTCCCAGCCCGGGAAGGCGGGAGCGCCCGCGGGGAATCGCGCGGCGCCGAGCGGCGAGAGGGGGAGGCTCACCGCCCGGGCTCCCCTTCCGCCTCGTCGAGGAGGCGCGCGAGGTCGGCGTCGAGGTCCGCGATCTCGCGGAACGGCACGCGCCCCGAGACGGCCGCGCGCGGGCCGAGCGGGCCGAGGGCGCGGAGGAAGACGTAGACCCACCCGCCGAACCGCGCCTCGTAAGCGGCCTCGTCCCCGAGGCCGAGGAGGCGCGCGACGGCGGCCGAGTAGAGGCGGGCCTGGAGCGCGTAGCGGGACTCGACGTGCGACGCCAGCTCCTCCGGCTCGTACCGCGCGGCCAGGTCGCTCTTCCAGTCGAGGACGAAGACCTTCCCGTCGCTCTCGACCACGGCGTCGACGAAGCCCTGGACGAAGCCCCGCTCAACCCCTTCCGCTTCGGGGAGCGGGAAGAGGAACTCCATCTCGCGGACGACACGCGGGGCGCGCGCCAGAGGCGGCAGTGAGCGGCCCTCGCCGAGTTCGAAGCCGGTCGTCAGCGCGGCGTGGACGAGCTCGGCCGCGTGCGGGAGGGACGAGGGGGGCAGGCCGTGGCGCGAGAGAAGGGCGCGGGCGCGGCCCGCGAAGGCGGGGCTCCCGGCCCACTCCGCCGCGGAGGCGCTCGCGGCGACGACCGCGAGGTCCGCCTCCTCGAGGAGCGAGTGGAGGAGGAGGCCGGTCGGGATCCCGGGCGGGAGCTCCCCCTCGGGGAGGACGAAGGCCGGGTCGCGCGGGGCGTCGGACGGGGCGTCCGACTCGAGCCGGCCCGGGGCCTCGCGATCGGCTTTCGCGTGGCGGCGGGCCGTCGCCTTGAGCCCGGAGAAGGAAGTCAGGACGAGGCCCGAGCGGGAGGCGAGGAAGCGAGTCTCGCGCTCGCGCTCGGCCTCCTCGTCGGGGAGCGGAGGGAGCGCGGGCGGCGTCCACTCCGCGAGCGGGCGGCCCGGGCGGCGCGGGGCGGGCGGCGCGGCCGCGGCCAGGCGGGTCACGGCGAACGAGCGCGCGTGCGAGCTGCCCGGAAGGCCTGGGACGAGCGCGCGCAGGCGCTGGTTCAGCGGCTCGTAGCCGCCGTCGAGGTGGTCCTTCCCCTTCGCGGCCCCCGAGCCCGCGGGGAAGTAGGGCAGGACGACGCGCGCCTTGGCCCGCGTCACCGCCACGTAGAGGAGGCGGCGCTCCTCCTCGTCCGCCTCGCGCTGGAGGGCTGCGGCGATCGCGGCGTCCTCGGGCCGGCCCACGACCGCGAGGCGCCGGCCGGCGTCGTGGACGGCGGAGACGTCGTCCCCGCCCGTCCGGCGCGTGAACCCCCCGAAGAGGAAGACGACCGTCGCCTCGAGCCCCTTGGACGCGTGGATCGTCAGGACCGGGACGGCGTCGAGCTGCGAGGGGGCCCGCTCGGCCAGCTCGTCGGTGCGGGCCAGCTCGTCCTCCCGCCGGCGCTCGGAGAGCCACGCCGCGAGCTCGCCGGCCGAGGCGCGCGTCCGCACCCCCTCGGCGACGAGGCGCTCGAGGAGCTGCTCGATCCGCGCGAGCGATCGCTCGCGGGCGCCGCCGACGAAGAGCGCCCGCCGCGCCAGCCCGCTCTCGTCGAGGATCCCGGGCAGGAGCGCCTCCCACGCTCTTCCCCGCGCCGCGAGGTGCCAGGCCCGGAGCGGGGCCAGCCAGCCGGCGTCCGAGGGGCGGCCTCCCGCCCGGGCCACGTCGTCGAGCGACAGGCCGGAGAAGGACGAGAGGAGGAGCCGGGCGCGCCGGGCGGGGTCGTCGGGGTCGTCGAGGGCGAGGAGGAGCGCCCGGACGTCGTCGGCCTCCGCGCCCGAGAAGAGCCCCTCGCGCCTGACGAGCGAGGAGGGGACTCCCTCCTCCCCGAGGTACCCGGCCACGTCCGCGGCCTCGGCGCCGGTCCGCGTCAGGACGAAGACGTCCGGCCGCAGGATCCGCGCCTCGGCGCCGCGGTCGCCGTACGCGAGCGAGCCCTCGAGGACGGCCCGGACCTCCCGGGCGAGCGCGCGACCGACGAGCCGCTTCGTGTCGGCCGCCCCCCGCGACGGGTCCGCGGGGACCTCGAGGAGGAGGACGGGGGGGGCCGGGGCGCCCGTCGCGTCGACGAGGGACTTCTCCTCCCGCGCGGACGTGAGCGGCTCGCCGTACGAGATCGGCGGGGAGAGGAGGGCGGCGGGAGCGCGGTCCTCGCCGAGGAGGTTGAGCGCCTCGGCGAGGTCGCGGGTGGCGCGCCAGCTGGTCGAGAGGACGAGGCGCCGCTCCGTGCCGCGCGCGATCACGCCCCGTGCGGTGAGGTAGGTCTCCACGTCGGCGCCGCGGAAACGGTAGATGGCCTGCTTCGGGTCGCCGACGAGGAAGAGGGAGTGGCCCTCCGAGTCGTCCAGGAAGAGGCGCGAGAAGACCGACCACTGGAGCTCGTCCGTGTCCTGGAACTCGTCGATGAGGGCGGCGCGGTACCGGCTCCGGAGCGCGCGGCGGAGCTCCGGGCCGCGCTCGCCGGCGAGGGCCTCCTCCACGAGGGCGAGCATGTCGGAGAAGTCGACGAGCCCCTCCTCGGACTTCAGGCTCCGGAGGCGCTCGTCGACGAGGGGCGACACGACGGACGCCATGGCGGCCGGGAGCGGGACGAGCTGGCGCCTCAGGGCGGCGCAGGCGTCGCGGAGCGCGGCGGCCTCCGGGTCGCGGAGGGGGTTCTTCCCGAAGGCCTTCGAGAAGACCACGGCGAGGTCCTGCGAAAGCTCGCCGTCGCCGGCGAGGCGGAGGTAGAGGTCGGGAGCGTGAGCGTCGTGGCGGACCTCGTCGACCCTCTCGCAGATCCGGAGGAGGGGGTCGAGGACGGCGTCGATCGACCGGTCCCTGAGCCCCCCCGCCCCGAGCGTGGCGCGGAGGGCGGCCTCGCTCGCGGGCGGGGGCGGGAAGGAGCGGACGGCCTCGGCCAGCGCGGGACGGTCGAGGACCGGGTACGGCTCGCCGCGGACGCGGCGCAGGCCGCAGAGGAGCGTGACGAGGCCGTCCAGGCGGGTCCCGTCCCGGGGGGCCGGGCTCGAGGCGAACCACGCCTCGAGCCACGGCGAGAGCGCAGGGTCCGTCGCGAGCCGCCCGCGCGCCACGTCGAGGACGGCGCGGCGGAGCGCCGCCTCCTCGGGCACCGTCTCGAGCGAGAGGAGCTGTCCGCCGGCGAAGGCGTACTCGCCGAGGACGCCGCGGCAGAAGGCGTGGATGGTCGAGATGGAGGCGTTGCCGTACGACGCGAGCGCTCGCCGGAGCCTCCGCCGCTCCTCCTCGCCGACGTGCCAGCAGTCCCTCGCGTCGCGCGAGGCGGGGGCCTCGGGGACCTCGCGCCTCGAGAGTCCGCGGAGCCGGTCGCGGATCCGCCTCGTCAGCTCGGCGGCGGCCTTCTCGGTGAACGTCACGACGAGGAGGCTCTCGACGGGGAGCCCGCGGACGAGGAGGAGCTCCACGACGAGGCTCTCGATCGTGTGCGTCTTCCCGGTCCCGGCCGAAGCCTCGACGACGGCGTGCCCCGAGGCCGGGAGGCCGCGGAGGACCTCCGGGCGCTCCACGCGGAGCGGGCGGGCGGCGCTCACGGGGCGCCTCCGACGCGGGAGAGGAACGGCCCGAAGCGCCGCTCGACGAGGGCTCCGGCCTCCCCGTCGGGGACGACCGCGAGCGAGCGCGGGACGGGGACCGGGCCGCGGTCGACGTCGTACTCGTTCCGCCCCTTGGCGAAGAGGGACTCGACGGCCTCCTCCACGCTTCCCGCCCCGCCCGCCCGCCGGCTCTCGAGGACGGCCTCCCACGGAAGGAGCCGGGTGGAGACGCCGCCCAGGAGGTCGGCCGCGAGGTCCGTGAGCCACGCGAGCGCCGCCTCGCGCGAGAAGGCGGCGAGCCTCACGCGCGTGGCTTTCGCCCCCGGCTGCCTCCCCCCTCGCGGGTGGAGGACGAGGAGGTCGCGCGGCCCCGCCGGCCCGGCGCCCGAGGCGGCGAGCGCCGCGTGCTCCACGGCGGCGACGAGGGCCGCCCGCGCCGCCGGGACGTCGCCGAGCTTCTTCGGCGGCGAGGCGGCGACCTCCACCAGGGAACCCGCGCCCACCAGGAGCGGGCGCGTCGTGCCGTGTACCTCGACGCGGACGACCCGCCCGTCGGGGAGCGGGACCTCGGGCAGGACGAGCGGGTCGTGCACCTCCTCGGAGGAGGCCTCCGAGACGGCGCGCCCGAACCGGACGCTCCGGCCCCTGGGAAGCGTGCCCCGCTCGGCCCGGAGCGCGTCGGCGAGGTCGCGCAGGAGGCCGAGCTGCACGCGGCCCTCGCGGTCGGAGAGCGGGCCCGCGGGGCTCGCGGCGCGCGAGCGGAGGCGCTCTGCCCCCGCCTCCCGCCCCTCCGAGAGCCGCCGGTCGAACGCCTCGTCGTCTCCCTCGGGCGCGAGCGCGAGAGCCCGGGCGAACGTCTCGCGGAGGAGGAGGAGCCGCGGAAGGTACGGGGTCTCGAACGGCTCCTCCTCCCGCTCCATCAGCTCGGCGTCCTCCTCCTCGGGGAGGCCGAGGTGGAGACGGGCCGAGGCCTGGACGGGGCAGCGGAGGAACGCCGCGAAGCGGTCGAGCGTCAGCGCGACGACCGGTCGTGCCGGGGCGGGGACCGCCGCCTCCACCGTCGCTTCGGGGAGCGCCGCGAGCGCCGGGACGTGACGGGCGGCCGGGACGGCGTCGAGCGAGCGAGCGAGCCCTGACGGCGGGAGGTCGGGCTCCCGGCCTCCCAGGTGGGCGCGCAGGCTCTCGCCGAGGAGGCGGGCGTGCGCCTCGCGCCGCGCGGCCAGGGGAACGGCGCGGTCGGCCCCGGGCTCCCCTGCGCCGCGGGCCCGGGGCTCCTCGTCGCGGCGAAGGGGGACATCCTCCTCTCCGAGCGGGACGCCGCTCGCCTGGAGCTCGCGGACGAGGGGCGAGGGCTCGACGGCGTCTCCCGTCTTCGGGTCGACCGAGACCCACGACAGGACGAGGCGCTCCCTGGCCGAGAGGAGCGTCTCGAGGAAGAGGTACTGGTCCCGCTCGCGCGGCGTCACGTCGGCCGCGCGGCGGCGGAAGAGGCGGAGGTCGAGGAGGTCGCGCGGGTCGCGGGCGGGGAAGGAGGCGGCGTCGAGCCCCGCCGCGAAGACGACGCGGAACGGGACCGCGCGGACCGGGACGAACGTGGAGACGAAGACGCCGTCGAAGAGCGGCGCCCCCTTCCGCCCCGAGCCGGCTCCGAGGAGCGCCGAGGAGACGGCCTCGTAGGCGATCCGGTAGCCGAAGACGAGGTCCGAGAGCGGCAGGTCGGCGAGCGCGCGGATCGCCGCGAGGCAGTCGAGGCGGCCCCGCTCCTCCTCCTCGTCGCGGGCCGGAAGGTAGGTGTCGAGGAGGCCGGCGAGGAAGGCCGCCCACCCGGCCGCCGTCTTCCGCGCCGTCCGCGCGTGGCGGGCGTCTGCGAGGAGCGAGCGGACGAGGAGGGCGAAGGCCGAGGCGGGGGCCAGCGCGTCGGGGGAGAGCTCGAGCGGCAGGTACGGCTCGCCCCCGCGGGTGAACGGGCGCGTCTCGCCGCTCCGCTCGCCGGAGAGGAAGGCCCCGAGGGCGAGGCGCCTCAGGCCCTGGTCCCAGGAGAGGAGGTCCCGGCCGAGGCCCTCCTCGAGGTCCTCGCGGTCGGCGCCGCGGACGACGCCCAGCTCCTCGCACCAGCGGCCGAGGTCCGCCGGCGAGGCCCCCGGCACGCGCGCGAGGAGGCAGGGGTGCGTGACGGCGGCGAGGACGTCGCGGCGAGTCAGGGCCGTGAAGGGGAGGCCGAGGAGGAGGTGGAACGCGGAGGCGAGCGGGCGCGCCGCGGCCGAGGCGAGCTCGAGCGCGCTCCACGGGATCCCCGCCCCGCCGAGCGCCGAGGCGAGCGCGCCGCGGTACGCCTCGGCCGAGGCGGGGGGGACGACGACCGCCACCTCGTGGAGCCGGAGCGGGGGCTCGACGGCCTCGTCGAGGAGGCGGCGGATCTCGCCCGCGATCGCCTCGGCCTCGCGGGGGAGGGAGGGGGCCGCGAGGAGGCGGAGCGTCGCGTCGGCGGTCTGCGCGCCGGCCGGGGGCTGCGGGAGCGGCGCGCGGTCGAGGATGCCGGCCTGCACGCGCGCGAGGAGCGTCGGGCGCGCGAGCGAGGGGTCCTCGTACCGGTCGTCGAAGTCGCAGTCGGTGAGCTCGTTCAGGAGGCGCGCGTGCTCGCGGCCGGGCCGCCCCCAGAGCGACAGGAGCGGGTTCTCGGTCGCCTCCTCGAGGAGGTCGAACGGGTCCTCGGCCTCCTCCCCGCAGTCGTCACGAGAGGTGAGCCGCCTCTCCCCGCGCCGGGGGAGCCGGCGGTCGCGCTCGGCCGGCGTCTCGACGTCCTCCCAGAACTCGCGGCAGGGGTTCAGGGAGTAGACGTGCAGCTCGGCGCGCCGGGCCAGGAGGACGAGGAGACGGTGGAACGACCGGGCCAGGTACGAGAAGCCGAAGAGGTGGACGGGGGCGGACGCCCCCGCGGGCACCGGCGCCGCGGCCAGGGCGTCGAGCGCCTCGGGGAGCGGGAGCCACCGTTCGCCTCGGAGGCTCCCCTCGGCCTCGGCGAGGCCGCCCGGCCCCAAGAGGGCGAGCCACAGCTCTCGCTGCCAGGCCTCCACCCCGGCGACGGGGGACTCCCCGGGGAGGACGCTGCCGCCGGGCCAGGCGGCCAGCATCTCCGCGCGCGAGAAGCCGTACTCCTCGAAGAGCCGGGCCAGCCGGTCGGCGAGCTGGTACCGGCGCCGGTCGACGGCGTCGGGGGCCTCGCCGGCGGCGTGGAGGTATCCGCGCACGGCGAGGAGCCCTGGGCGCGCGAGGAGCCCGTCGTCGTGGAGGGCCTGCAGGAGGAGGCCGCGCAGCATCGGCCCGTCGGCCACGCGGGCCCCGGGCAGGGCGAGGGAGACCTCGTCGTCCAGGAGGCCGGAGAGGTACCGGAGGCGGACGTTGGCCAGGAGCCCCGAGGCGCGGGCCAGGCCGAGCTTCAGCCACGTCTCCACGACCGGCCCCGGGACGGCGACGGTGACCGGCTCGAGCGGGGAGGACTCCCGCCTTCGGGCGTCGATCGCCCCGGCCAGGGCCTCCAGGAGGCGTTCCGTCCGGTTGGACGTGTGGAGCGTCAGTCCCGCGCGCACGACGGGGGGAGATTACGTCGCCGGGACGGACGGATGGTGTCCTCGCTCACGCGCCCTTCACGGGGGGCGAATAGAATGCCGGGATCGTGAGCGGAGGAGACCGGGCGCTGCTGTTCGGGGCGGGGCTTCCTCTCCTCGCTTCGGCCCTGGTCCTGGCGTCGCGGAAGGGGGCGTTCCTCTCCGACGAGTTCCCGCGGCCGTGGCGCCGGCGGCTCGCCTTCTCCCTCCTCTTCCTCGTCCTCGTCGCCACCGCGCTCCTCCCGGCCACGACCGCCGGCCGGGAGGTGGACGTCTCCCGCCTCCGGTTCGCCTCGCTCTTCCTGACGCAGGGGGTCCTCGCGGCATTCCTCCTCGCCTGGTGGCTCCTTGCGGGGCGGCCGGACGTGGCCGACTTCCTCTCGCTCCGGTCGAAGCGGCCGCTCGCCGAGGTCGGGGCGGGGCTCTGCCTGGGGCCGATCGGCTGGGCGCTCACGTTCCTCCTCGGCGTCCTCGTGGCGCTCCTCGTCTCGGCCGCCGGACTGCCGGCCCCGGAGGGAGTCCCCCCGCTCGTCCGGTGGATGGCCGCGCTCCCGCTCTTGGAGCGCCTCCTGATCGTCCTGGCGGCGATGACGGTCGAGGAGCTCTACTTCCGGGGCTTCCTGCAGAGGCGCCTGGGCCCGCTCCCCGCCTCGGGCCTCTTCCTCGTCGCGCACGCCGGCTACGGCGAGCCGTTCTTCTTCGTCGGCCTCCTCGGGATCACCGCCGTTCTGGCCGTCGCCTACGAGAAGACGCGCTCGACGCTGGCGCCGATGGCCGCGCACGGCGCGTTCAACGCGATCCAGCTCTTCCTGATCCTGCCGGCGGTGATGCGGGTCCTGGAAGCTCCGTGACGGGGGGGGCCGCGGTGGCGCGGTGGACCCCCCGGCAGACCTCGACGACGTCCCCGTCCGTCCGGATCGAGGGGCGGACCGAGGGAGGGCGGTCCGTGTAGAGCGGCTCCAGCGCCTCGGCGAGGCGGGCGGCGTCCTCGGGCGTGGAGACGCGGATCCTCCAGAGGAAGCCGATCTGGTGGCCGGTGGTCCCCGGCCGCTCGAAGAAGAGGATCCGGTCGTCCTGCCAGGCGGCGGCGAGCGTCGGGGCCGATTCGCCCGCGCCCGCGTTCTCCAGGAGCGTCTTCAGGACCCACTCCCCGAACGTGTCCGGGAAGAGCGGACGGGTCCCCTCGGGCAGCTCCGAGGGGGCGGGCCGCCTGGCGTCGGGCAGGCGGAGCCGGAAGGCCACCGCCCGGTCCGGGTGGAGGATCTCGCTCGTCGTCTGCGGGAGCCTGCGGTAGGCGGCGTCCACGGCGGCCCACCCGTCGGCGGGCGAGCGGGACGCCCCTGCGCCCCGCCGGCCCTGGATCCACGCCGTCCCGGCCACGTAGGGGAAGAGGAGCTCCTTGACGAAGTACTCCGGGACGCCGTCCCCCTCCTCCATCGCCGAGGCGCCCGTCGCCGAGAGCCCCTGGAGCATCTGGGCGAGCGAGTCGGCCGGGAGGAGGGCGCGGGACTCCGGCGGGACGCGGTCGAGGAGGGCCTCGGCCATGACGACGGTGGCCTCCCCCTCCAGGAACGCCTGGAGGGCGAGGAGCGAGTCGGAGGACTCGCGCAGCCCCTTCATCCGGCGCGCGAGGTCGAGGCGCTGGTCCTGGAGGGCGTGGGTCAGCTCGTGGACGAGGAGCGCCTCCTCGACCATCGCGCTGGCCTCGGCGGAGCCCTCCTCGGCGGAGGGGGGCGAGGCCCCGGCCCGCTCCGGGACGACGTAGAAGCGCCTTTCCTTCGGGTCGTAGAAGCCGACGACCTGCCGCGAGTAGAGGTTGACGACCTTGCGGGCCAGGTCCGGCGTCGGCTCGATCAGGCCGACGGCCGTCAAGGCCGCCGCGTACTTGTCGAAGGCCACGGGCAGGTCCTCGAGGAGCTTCTTCTCCAGGACCCTCGGGAGCTCCCGCTCGGGGAGGAGGCTCGAGGCCACCGGCGCGCGGAACGGGACCCCGCGGATCCTCTCTACGATCCGCTGGGCGTCGGCCACGGCGGCCGGAAGCCTCCGCGAGAGGGGCTCCGGCGGGGCGGCGGCCGCGGAGGGCGCGAACGGCCCGGCGGCGAGCGCCACGAGGAGGGCCGCATGGGCCTTCCGGGACACGGGTGGACGCTCCGCGAGCTTTGCCAGTATCATCGGGCGGTTTCCTGGCTCCTCGCGGAGGTGAGCATCGGGGGCGGAGATTAGCAGGCGCTTCCCCCTTCCTGGGGCCTCGGTCGGGCCCGGAGCGGGAGGCCTGCGCCCCCAGGCGGCGCCGAGATGACAGTCCCACCGCCCGGCAGCGTCGTCCTCTGGGTCTCGAGCCGCTACGAGAACATCGAGCTGGCGCAGGCGGCGCTCGACCACGTCTGCCGGGAGCGGAGCCTGGACTCGGAGACGGAGCACTGGATCGGCATGGCGCTCCGGGAAGGGATGGCCAACGCGATCAAGCACGGGAACCGGCAGGACCCCTCCCGCCGCGTCTACGTTTCGATCGGGACGGCCAAGGACGACCTGGTGATCGTCGTCGGCGACGAGGGGGAGGGGTTCGAGCCCGGGGCCGTGGCCGACCCGCTCGCCCCGGAGAACGCCCTGAAGACCTCGGGGCGCGGGATCTTCTACATGAAGACGTTCATGGACGAGGTCGCCTTCTCCCGCGGGGACGGGGGCGGGACCGTCCTGACGATGCGAAAGAGCCTGAAGGCCAGCACGAGCTGATACGAAGGGAGAAGACAGACATGCCGCTGGGAAAGACCTCCATCGCAACCCGTGACGCCGGTGACGTGAAGATCATCGACCTGAAGGGGAAGATCACGATCGGCGCCGGCGACCTGCAGATGCGCGAGGCGATCCACAACGCGCTCTCCGCCGGCGCCCGGAAGCTGGTCGTCAACATGCAGGAGGTGACGACGATCGACTCCTCGGGCGTCGGCGAGCTGGTCGGCTGCTACACGACCGCCACGAACAAGGGGGCGAAGATGAAGCTCGTCAGCCTCCCGCCGAAGATCAACGACGTCCTGACGGTGACGCAGCTGATCACGGTGTTCGACGTGTACGACACCGAGGCCGAGGCGCTGACCAGCTTCCACTGAGTCTGGTCTCGGGGAACCCGGGACCTGCCGGGTTCCCCGAACCCCTCCGCGCAGGAGAGGCGGGCCCGCTTGCGCGGGCCTGCTGCATTTTCGGGAACCCGGGTCCTGCCGGGCTGCGACGTGGGTTGGGACCCGCGTCGCAGGGAACCCCTCCGCCACGGTAAGGCGGGCCCGCTTGCGCGGGCCTGCTGCGTTTTCGGGAACCCGGGACGCGCCGCTTCAGCCCTCGAAGGAGAGGTCGTTGAAGCGGACGGGCGGCGGGAGGAGGTAGCTCCGGACGCCTCTCAGCGCGGGGTTGTGGAGGACGAACCCGCGGTTGTGGAAGAGGAAGAGGAGCGGCGCCTCGAGCTGGACGAGGCGGTTCAGCTCGCGATAGATCGCTTCCCGCTCCCGCCCGTCGGTCGCCCGCGCCCCCTTCTCGACGAGCCGGTCCACCTGCTCGTTGCGGAATCCCAGCTCGATCACGTCCTCGGTCTTCGAGTGGAAGAGGGAGCTGAAGAAGCTGTCCGGGTCGGGGAAGTCGGCGAACCAGCGGCGGAGCCTCAGGTGCGGGAAGGTCCCCGCACGGGTCCGGGCCGCCATCTCCTCGCCGGTCAGGACCTCCACCTCGCCCGTCACGCCGACCGCCTTGAAGTCCTCGAGGACGGCGTGGAGCGGGTTCATCGGGTCCCGGGCGTCGCGCGGCGCCATCCAGACCTTCAGCGACAGCCCCTCCCGGTGGCCCGCCTCGGTGAGGAGGGCCCTCGCCCGGTCCGGGTCGTACCGGTACGGGCGGAGCGCCGGGTCGTGCCCGAGGAGCTGGGGCGGGAGGATCGAGGAGGCCAGGACCGTCAGCCCGGCGAAGAAGCGCTCGTTGATCCTCTGCCGGTCGACGGCCAGGTTCAGCGCGCGCCGCACGCGGACGTCGTCGAGCGGGGCCCGGTCGCACCGGAACGTGACGAACGACGTGTGGAGCTGGACGGAGGACTCCAGGTACGCGCGCCACTCCGGGTCGGCGGACAGCCGCGCGGCCTCGGGGTACGGCACGTCCCAGATCACGTCCAGCTGCCCGTCCAGGAAGCGCTGGAAGACGCCCGCCTCCGAGTCCTCGGCCAGGTCCAGGTCGACGCCGTCCAGGGCGACGTGCGCCCGGTCCCAGTACGCCTCGTACCGGTCGAACCGGGCCACCTGGCCGAACCGGATCTCGCGCGGGACGAAGGGGCCCGTCCCCGACGGGGAGAGCCTCGCCTTCTGCCGGTCCAGGAGCGCCGGCGGGAGGACCGTCACGTCGGGGAGCGTCAGGAGCTGGAGGAAGAACGGGACCGGGTGGTCGAGGTGGAACCGGACCGTGGCCGGGTCGGGGGCCTCGATGCCGGGCACCGACGGCGTGTTCCCGAGCCGGAACTCCGGGACGCCCTCGACCGCGTCGAAGAGCGCGGCCAGGGGCGCGGCGAGGGCCGGGGAGAGGTAGCGCTCGAACGTGGCCTTCACGTCGGTCGAGGAGAGGGTCCCCCCCTCGTGGAACCTCACGCCGCGCCGCAGGTGGAAGGTGTACAGGGTCCCGGTTGGGTCGACCTCCCACCGCTCGGCCAGCTCGGGGACGACGCGCGTCCCCTCGGCGAACCGGACGAGGCACTCGCCCCAGGCCTTGACGAGGGCCGCCTGCGGGACGGTCTGGGAGAAGGCCGGGTCGAAGTCCTCCTCGTCGAAGTAGCGCAGGGCGGCGCGCAGCCGCCCCCCCGGGACCGGAGGCGAGAGGCGGAACGCGGAGGCCTTCATGTTCAGCATGACGGCCTCCTGCTCCAGGGCGAGCGCGGTCTGGTTCATCGCCGTGGCGGCGTAGAGGTTCTGCGCGGTCGCCTGCCGGATCCCCTCCATCGACCGGACCACCTGGGCCGAGCCGTCCGCCAGAGTCGCCGTGGCCTGGGCGATGTCGCCGACGGTGGACGTGACGCCGCTCATCGAGCCCAGGAGCGCGCGGCTCCCGGCTGCCTGCTCGTCCATCGCGCGGGAGAGCTGCTCGGTCAGCTCGCGCACGCGCTCGGCCCTGGCGCCGACGGCGCGGGCCGTCTCCAGCTGGGCGCGCGTCGCCTTGAAGATCCGCTCCACCTCCTCGGAGACGTGCGTGGAGGCCTCGGAGACGCGCGCCACCTCCACCGCCTGCTGCGCCGCCGAGCCGGCGATCCCCTCGGAGGCCCGCCGCGACTCGGCCGTCAGCCGCTCGATGTCGTCCAGCGTGCCGTCGGCGGTCCGGGCCAGGTCGACGCCGTCCTCCGTCCGCCGCCGCGCGTCGACGAGGAGGCGCCGCACCTCGGTCACGCCGCCCGTGACCGCCAGGACGAGCCCGCGCACCTCCTCGGTCGAGGCGGCCGAGCGCTCGGAGAGGTCCCGGATGTCGTCGGCCAGGACCGAGAAGGCCCGCCCGCTCTCGCCGGCCTGCGTGGCGATGATGGAGGCGTTCAGCGCCAGGAGGCTCGTCTCGCCGGCGATCTCCTCGATGACGCGCAGGATCTCGCCGATCCGCTCCGACCGCTCCCCCAGGGCCGTGGCGGCCTCGTCGGCGCCCGCGACCGCCTCGCGGATGGCGTTCATCCCCGCGGCGGTCCCCGTGACCGCCCCCTTCCCGGCCCGGGCCGCGGCCGCGACCCGCTCGGCCAGCCGCGCCGCCGTCTTCGTCTGCCGGTCGGTCTCGAGCGTCGCCTCCTTGATCGAGGTGGTGGCCCGCGCCGTCTCCTCGGCCAGCCGCGCCAGGTTCTCGACGGCGCCGGCCACCTCGTGGAGCGACCCGAGCATGCCGTTCAGCGAGGCGGCCGTCTCGTCGACGAACGACCTCAGGCCCGCCGTGGAGCGCGAGACCTGCGTGATGGAGGCCGACATCTCGTGGAGCGAGGCGCCGGCGTTCTCCGCCGCCGAGGCGAGCGTCTCCATCGACGCGCGCAGCGAGCCGACCGCGGCGTCCGTCCTCTCCGTGGCCAGCGCCGTCTCCTCGGCCCGCCCCGTCTGGATCGCGGCGGCGTGCGAGAGGTCGCGCCCGCGGGCCGACAACTCGCGGGCGACGCCCGACACGGCCTCCGAGAGCCTGACGAACGAGCCCAGGATCCGCTCCATCCCGACGAGGAGGCCGTGGAGCGCGTGCGCCAGGTCCGGGTCGCCCGAGCGGCGGAGCTCTCGCCGCGAGAGCGTCAGGTCCCCGGCCGAGGTCCGCTGCAGGGCGTCGCGCGTGGCCTCTCGGGCGCGCCGGTCGTGGGAGTGCTGGAGGAGGCCGGCCGCCGCCACCGCCGCCGCGGCGAGGAGCCCCACCGTCATGAGGCGCAGCCCCGACGGCGCCGGGCCGAGCGCCAGGGCGCCGAAGGCCACGAGGACGACGATCGGCGGCACGACGACGACCGCCGGGAAGGGGCGCCGGCCGGGCGTCTCCGGGAGAGGGGCGGGCATTGGTAGATCCTGCTAGTCCTTTCGCGGCGGAGCCGCAAGAGTCGTCACAAGACCCCCTTTCAAACCGTGCGTGCGGGTTTCCCGCACACGGCTT
>RHKY01000061.1 GCA_008363385.1 Acidobacteriota bacterium
GGAGCCCCCGAACGGAACCAAGAAGCGCGGCCCAGCGAAGCGACCGGGCGCGCTCGGAGAGCGCGGGCCGCGCGGGTTCGAATCCCGTCTCCCGCTCCAACTCACGGGGAGAACGATGCCGAGAGAACTGATCAGCCTGGTCTGCGGCGAGTGCAAGAGGAAGAACTACACGACCACGAAGAACAAGAAGGCCCATCAGGAGAAGATGGAGCTCTCGAAGTTCTGCCGGCACTGCCGCAAGCACACGCCCCACAAGGAGGGGAAGGTCTAGGACGGGTCGGGACGTGCAGGGGTGTAGCTCGAATTGGTAGAGCGGCGGTCTCCAAAACCGTAGGTTCGGGGTTCGAATCCCCGCACCCCTGCCAGACCCGCCCCCCCCGACGGCCCCCCGGGACGACGAACGAGAGGACGCGACGAACATGACGGTGGCCGAGAGGCTCAGGACGTTCCGCCACTTCCTGGGGGAGGTGCGGAAGGAGGCCGACAAGGTGACGTGGCCCGGGCGCGACGAGGTCGTCGGGACGACGACCGTCGTCATCGTCTACACGGCGCTCGTCGGCGTCTTCCTCTTCCTCGTCGACGCGGCGGTGACGCCCCTGTTCAACCAGCTCTTCACGGCCTTCGGCGGCTGAGGCCCCGAGCGAGGACCAGGGACGTGATCGAGGAGAACCGCGAGGACCTGCCCGGCGTCGAGGCGGCGGCGTCGCCCGCCGGCGGGCCGATGGAGTGGTACATCGTCCACACCTACTCGGGCTTCGAGGACCGGGTCGTCCAGGAGCTGTCGAACCGGATCCGCGCGCTCGGCATGGAGGCCCACTTCGGCGAGATCCGGGTGCCGAAGGAGACCGTCGTCGAGATGAAGTCCGGCAAGCGCCGGAACGTCGAGCGGAAGTTCTTCCCCGGGTACGTCCTCGTCCAGATGGAGATGTCGGACGAGGCGTGGCACCTGGTCCGGAACACCCCGAAGGTCACGGGCTTCGTCGGCGGCTCGTCCCGCGCCCCGGTCCCGCTGACGCAGGACGAGGTGGACGCGATCCTCCACCACACCGCCGAGTCGCGGGAGAAGCCGAAGCCCAAGTACGTCTACGAGCGGGGAGAGCAGGTCAAGATCATCGACGGCCCCTTCAAGGAGTTCACGGGCGTCGTCGAGGACGTCAACCTGGAGCGGTCGACGCTCCGCGTCCTCGTCACCATCTTCGGGCGGCCGACGCCGGTCGAGCTCGAGTTCATGCAGGTCCAGAAGCTGTAGGCGGGGCCGCGGGGAGAGGGAAGAGGCGTTAGGAAGGGAACATGGCGAAGAAAGTCGTCGCGCAGGTCAAGCTCCAGATCGAGGCCGGCAAGGCCACCCCGGCGCCCCCGGTCGGCACCGCCCTCGGGCCGCAGGGCGTCAACATCATGGACTTCTGCAAGGCCTTCAACGCGAAGACGGCCAAGGAGCAGGGGCTGATCATCCCGGTGATCGTGACGGTCTACTCGGACCGCTCGTACAGCTTCATCACGAAGACGCCTCCGGCGTCCGTGCTCCTGAAGAAGGCCGCCAAGCTCGAGAAGGGCTCCGGCGTCCCGAACAAGACGAAGGTCGGCCGCGTCAGCCGCCAGCAGGTCGAGGAGATCGCCCGGCTGAAGATGGTCGACCTCAACTGCGTGGACCTCCCCGCCGCCGTCAAGACGGTGGAGGGGACCGCGCGCTCCATGGGGATCGAGATCGAGGGTTGAAGGCACGCAGGGCCTCCGGCGCCGGACCTCTCCCGGCGCCCGGCGGCGCGGAGCCCGGTGCTGCCGCCGGGGCTTCTCTCCGCGGACGCCAGGGACGCCCCGCCGCCCCCCCGAGCGGAGACACGATGACGTCAGGAAAGAAGTTCACGGCGGCGGCCGGCAAGATCGACCGGACGAAGCTCTACGACGTGCCCCAGGCCGTCGCGCTCGTCAAGTCGTCGGCGTTCGCCAAGTTCGACGAGACCGTAGAGGTCGCGATGCGCCTCGGCGTCGACCCGAAGCACGCGGACCAGATGGTCCGCGGCACCGTCGTCCTGCCCCACGGCACCGGCAAGTCCGTCCGCGTGGCCGTCGTGGCGTCGGGCGACAAGGTGCGGGAGGCCGAGGAGGCGGGCGCGGACGTCGTCGGCGCCGACGACCTCGTCCAGAAGATCCAGGGCGGGTACCTCGAGTTCGAGGCGCTCGTCGCCACCCCCGACATGATGAAGTCGCTCGGGCGCCTCGGGAAGATCCTCGGGCCCCGGGGGCTGATGCCCAACCCGAAGGCCGGGACGGTCACCTTCGAGGTCGCCAAGGCCGTGAAGGACCTGAAGGCCGGCAAGATCGAGTTCCGGGTCGACAAGACCGCCATCGTCCACTGCCCGGTCGGCAAGGTCTCCTTCACCGAGGCCAAGCTGGTCGAGAACACGGAGGCCCTCCTGGCCGCGATCCAGCGCGCCAAGCCCGCGGCGGCGAAGGGGAAGTACGTCAAGAGCGTCTTCCTCTCCTCGACGATGGGCCCGGGCGTCCCGGTGGACCCGGCCGTGGTCGAGAAGGCCGCGGGGAGAGTCTGAGATGAACCGCGCCGAGAAGACCGAGTCCGTCGCCGCGATGGCCGCCGCGATGGGCAAGGCGCCCCACGCCTTCCTCGTCGACTACGCCGGGCTGACCGTCCCCGCGGTCACCGAGCTGCGCCGCCAGATCCGGAGCGCCGGCTCGCGGTACGTCGTCGTCAAGAACACGCTCGCGATCCGGGCGCTGGCCGGGAGCCCCCTCGCCGCCCTCTCCGAGCACTTCACCGGGATGACCGCCGTCGCCTACAGCGACACGGACATCGTCGCCCTGGCCAAGGTCCTCCACACGTTCGGGAAGACGAACCCGAAGGCCCGCGTGAAGGCCGCCCTCGTGGACGGCCGTCCGGCCCCCGCGGAGGCTCTCGAGGCCCTCGCGTCGATGCCGTCCCGCGCCGAGCTCGTCGCCAGGCTGCTCGGCCTGATGCAGTCGCCGCTCCGGCGGCTCGTCACGGTCCTCTCCGCGCCCCAGCGCGGCCTGGCCGGGACGATCGCGGCGGTCGCCAAGCAGAAGGAGGAGGGGGCGCCGGCCTGAGGCCGGAGGCTCCCGGTCCCCGAGACCCGCAGAACGAGCGCCTCGCGGCGCTTCCGAAGACTCCGACAGAGCGAAGACCCGAAAGAACCAAGGAGAAACGAGAGATGGCCCTTTCCGTCGAGCAGTTCGTCACCGAGATCGAGGGCATGACGGTCCTCGAGCTCAACAACCTCGTCAAGGCCCTGGAGACCAAGTTCGGCGTCTCGGCGGCGATGATGGCCGCCCCGGCCGCCGCCGCCGCCCCGGCCGCCGCCGCTGCCGCCCCCGCCGAGGAGCAGACGGAGTTCACGGTCACCCTGAAGGAGGCCGGCGCCAACAAGATCAACGTCATCAAGGCGGTCCGCGAGGTCAACTCCTCCCTCGGGCTCAAGGAGGCCAAGGACCTCGTCGAGAACCTGGGTGTCATCAAGGAGGGCGTCTCCAAGGAGGAGGCCCAGACCATCAAGAAGAAGTTCGAGGACGCCGGCGCGAAGGTCGAGATCAAGTAGTCCGGAGCGCCTCTCGGTTTCCGACCGGATGGCGCGAGTCGGTCCGCGGACGGGGGATTCCTCCCGCTCCGCGCGCGCCCCGGGGCCTCGCCCCCGGGGAACGGACCGGCCGCGCCGTCCGGGCGGTCGTGTCTCTAGACGGTCCCCCAGCCCGAAGTGACGGAGCGCAGACGGATGAACGATCGCATGCTCGCCCCCGGCCAGGCCCCGCGGACCCCGTTCGGGAGGATCCGCACGTACCTTCCCCTGCCGAACCTCATCGACGTCCAGAAGACGTCGTACGAGGAGTTCCTCCAGATCGACCTCCTCCCGGAGGAGAGGAACCCCGAGGTGGGGCTGGAGTACGTGTTCCGGAGCGTCTTCCCCTTCCGGGACTTCCGCGAGACCTGCGAGCTGGAGTACGTCTCCTACCGGATCGGGGAGTGGAAGTCGCGCAGCGGCCGGCTGGAGGGGCTGAAGCACCTCCGGTTCCGGTGCGAGAACGAGGCCTGCGCCCAGGTCGTCCGGGTGGGCAACCCCCGTGCGGCCAGCGTCGAGTGCCAGGCCTGCGGCCACCCGAACCCGAACCGCGTCACGATCGACGAGGTCTGCGGCACCCCGGTCGAGCTCCAGGTCCCGTTCTCCGTGACGGAGTGCCAGGACCGCGGGAAGACGTACGAGGCGGGCCTCTGGGTCACGTTCCGGCTGAAGGTCTTCGACAAGGAGGCGGTCCCCTCCGGCCGCGGCGCCTCCCGCGAGTGGCCGATCCGCGACATCAAGGAGGAGGAGGTCTTCTTCGGCCAGATCCCCCTGATGACCGAGAACGGGACGTTCGTCATCAACGGGACGGAGCGGGTCATCGTCTCCCAGCTCCACCGCTCCCCGGGCGTCTTCTTCACGCGGGACGGCGCCCAGACGCGGATCGGGAAGATCATCCCGTACCGCGGCTCCTGGGTGGAGTTCGAGCTCGACGCCAAGGGGCTCTTCTACGTCCGCATCGACCGGAAGCGGAAGTTCCCCGGGACGTTCTTCCTCCGGGCCCTCGGGCTCGAGAGCGACGAGCAGATCCTCAAGCGCTTCTACTCGGCCGTCGGCCTCTCGTACGAGAAGGGCAAGGCGGTCCTCACGCTGCCGCCCGACGTCCTCGCCAAGGAGGACCTGAGGCAGAAGCACCTGCGGGGCCTGAAGCGGGACGGGAAGGTCTTCGCCGACGCGAAGCTGACGCCCGAGGTCCGGGAGGCCCTCGCGCGGGGCGAGAGCGCCCGCGTCGCCGTCGACCCGGCGAAGCTCGGGCGCGCCCTCTTCGCCGCCGACGTCGTCGACCTGGGCAGCGGGGAGGTCGTCTTCGAGGCGGGGACGGACGTCCCCGAGGACCTGCCGGAGCAGCTGTCGGAGCGCCAGACGACCCCGCTCGAGGTCTTCTTCCCCGAGTGGGAGCCGATCGGGGAGACCCTCGTCGCCACCCTCCGCAAGGACAGCGTCAAGACGAAGCGCGACGCGCTCCTGGAGATCTACCGGCGGATGCGCCCCGGCGACCCGCCGACGGACGAGAGCGCCAAGAACCTCTTCGCGGGGATGTTCTTCGACCCGCGGAAGTACGACTTCTCCCGCGTCGGACGGTTCAAGTTCAACATCCGGATGGGCTTCCCGAAGGACGAGCGGCTCGACCAGAAGACCCTCACCGCCGAGGACTTCTTCGCGGTCGTCGACACGCTCCTGAGGCTCAAGCGGGAGATCGGCAAGATCGACGACATCGACAACCTCGGCAACCGCCGGGTCCGCTGCGTCGGCGAGCTCCTGGAGAACCAGTTCCGGATCGGTCTCGTGAGGATGGAGCGGGCGATCAAGGAGAAGATGTCCGTCCACCAGGACATCGACTCGGCGATGCCGCGGGACCTGATCAACCACAAGCCGGTGACGGCCGCGATCAAGGAGTTCTTCGGCTCCTCGCAGCTGTCGCAGTTCATGGACCAGACGAACCCCCTCTCCGAGGTGACCCACAAGCGCCGGCTCTCGGCCCTCGGGCCGGGCGGCCTGTCGCGCGAGCGGGCGGGGTTCGAGGTCCGGGACGTCCACGCCACGCACTACGGCCGGATCTGCCCGATCGAGACGCCTGAAGGGCCGAACATCGGCCTGATCTCGTCGCTGTCGTGCTACGCGCGGATCTCCGAGTTCGGCTTCATCGAGTCCCCGTACAAGAAGGTGCGGGACGGCCGGGTCCTCGACCACGTCGAGGTCGTCACCGTGGGCGACGCGGGCTGGCCCAAGGGCGCGGTCGTCGAGGCCGAGGAGCTCGCCAAGGCGAACGCGAAGCTGAAGCCGGCGGGCAAGCGCCTCGCCGTCGGGCGGCCGACGTCGTTCTTCCTCCCGGCGTGGGAGGAGGAGAACTACGTCATCGCCCAGGCCAACGTCGTGGTGGACGAGAAGGGCCGGGTCGTCGAGGACCGGGTCGTCGCCCGGCACGCCGGCGAGTTCCTGACCGTCGACCGGGACCGCGTCGAGTTCATGGACGTCTCCCCGAAGCAGCTCGTGTCGGTTGCGGCGGCCCTCATCCCGTTCCTCGAGCACGACGACGCGAACCGGGCCCTCATGGGCTCGAACATGCAGCGCCAGTCCGTGCCGCTCCTGAAGACCGAGTCGCCGCTCGTCGGGACGGGCCTGGAGGGGGCGGTCGCGCGGGACTCGGGCGCCGTCGTCATCTGCAAGCGCGGCGGGCTCGTCGACACGGTCGACGCGCGCCGGATCATCGTCCTGTTCGACGAGCCGGGGCCCGACGGCAAGCCGCCGGAGCTGGGCGCGGACATCTACCCCCTGCTGAAGTTCCGCCGGTCGAACCAGAACACCTGCATCAACCAGAAGCCGATCGTCCGCGAGGGCGACCGCGTCGTGGCCGGGCAGGTGCTGGCCGACGGCCCCTGCACCTCGGGCGGCGAGCTGGCTCTCGGCCGAAACGTCCTCGTCGCGTTCATGCCGTGGCGCGGGTTCAACTTCGAGGACGCCATCCTCATCTCCGAGAAGGCGGTCCGCGAGGACTACTACACCTCGATCCACATCGAGGAGTTCGAGATCGAGGCCCGCGAGACGAAGCTGGGTCCCGAGGAGATCACGAAGGACATCCCGAACGTCGCCGAGTACAGCCTGCGGGACCTCGACGAGTCCGGGATCATCCGGATCGGCGCCAACGTCCGGCCCGGCGACATCCTCGTCGGCAAGGTCACGCCCAAGGGCGAGACCCAGCTGACCCCGGAGGAGAAGCTCCTGAGGGCCATCTTCGGCGAGAAGGCCGGCGACGTCCGCGACGCCTCCCTGAAGTGCCCGCCGGGGATCGAGGGCGTCGTCGTCGACGTGAAGATCTTCACGCGCAAGGAGGACGAGAAGCAGCGCGACACGCGCTCGCGTCAGATCCTCGACGAGGAGATCGGCCGGCTCAACAAGAACGCCGACGACGAGATCCGGATCATCCGCACCGAGGCCAAGGAGAAGATCGAGCGGCTCCTCCTGAACCGCACGCTCCTGGAGGACGTGGCGGACTCGCAGGGCAGCGTCGTCGTCAAGGAGGGCTCGCGCCTGACGGCCGAGAAGATCGCCCTCCTGACCCCCCGGATGCTCAAGAACCTCAAGCTGAAGGACGAGGAGGTCCGCGACGCGGTCCGCCTGACCCTCCAGCGGGCCGACTCGCAGGTGGACGTCGTGAGGAAGGTGACGGCCGAGCGGGTCGCCAAGCTCTCCGAGGGGGACGAGCTGGAGCCGGGCGTCAACAAGCGGGTCAAGGTCTTCGTCGCCATGAAGCGCAAGCTCCAGGTCGGCGACAAGATGGCCGGGCGCCACGGGAACAAGGGCGTCATCAGCCGGATCCTCCCCGAGGAGGACATGCCGTACCTGCCGGACGGCACGCCGGTCGAGATCGTCCTGAACCCGCTCGGCGTCCCCTCGCGCATGAACGTGGGCCAGATCCTGGAGACCCACCTCGGCTGGGCCGCGCGGGCCCTGGGCCTGTCGATCGCCTCGCCGGTGTTCGACGGCGCCACCGAGGAGGAGATCCGCAAGCTCCTGGAGAAGGCGGACCTCCCGGGCTCCGGCAAGACGGTCCTCTACGACGGGACGACGGGCGTGCCGTTCGAGCAGAAGGTGACGGTGGGCTACATCTACATGCTGAAGCTCTCGCACCTCGTCGACGACAAGATCCACGCGCGCTCCATCGGCCCCTACTCGCTCATCACCCAGCAGCCGCTCGGCGGCAAGGCGCAGTTCGGCGGCCAGCGGTTCGGCGAGATGGAGGTCTGGGCGCTCGAGGCGTACGGCGCCGCCTACACGCGGTCAAGTCCGACGACGTCGAGGGGCGCTCGAAGGTGTACGAGGCGATCGTCAAGGGCGACGTCCCCGAGGAGCCGGGCCTCCCGGAGTCGTTCAACGTGCTCGTCCGCGAGCTGCAGTCGCTCTGCCTCGACGTCGAGCTCCTGAAGATCTGAGGCGCAAGGAGGAACGACGATGGACTTCTACGCCCCCACCGCGGCGTCTTCCGCCTTCTCGCCCTTCCGGAGCCCCGGGCCCCGGGACTTCAACGCGATCAAGATCGCGCTCGCCAGCCCCGAGAAGATCCGCTCCTGGTCCTTCGGCGAGGTCACGAAGCCCGAGACGATCAACTACCGCACCTTCAAGCCGGAGCGGGACGGCCTCTTCTGCGCGAAGATCTTCGGCCCGATCACGGACTGGGAGTGCCTCTGCGGCAAGTACAAGCGGATGAAGCACCGCGGCGTCGTCTGCGACAAGTGCGGCGTCGAGGTGACGAAGACGAAGGTGCGCCGCGAGCGGATGGGCCACATCGAGCTCGCCGCGCCCGTCTCCCACGTCTGGTTCTTCAAGGGCCTCCCGAGCCGGATCGGGCACCTGCTCGACCTGACCCTCCGGGACCTGGAGCAGATCCTCTACTTCGAGCGGTACGTCATCGTCGACCCGGGCCCGCTCGTCGAGGAGGAGAACCTCAAGGAGAAGGACCTCGTCTCCGAGGAGCGCTTCCGCGAGCTGAAGGCCAAGCACGGCGTCGACACCTTCGTCGCCAAGATGGGGGCCGAGGCGATCCAGGAGCTCCTCCAGAGGGTCAACATCGACGACCTGGCGGACGAGCTCCGCCTGATCATGAAGACCGAGACGTCGGCGCTGAAGCGGCTGAAGGCCGCCAAGCGGCTGAAGATCGTCGACGCCTTCCGCCGCTCGGGCCACCGGCCGGAGTGGATGATCCTCAACGTCATCCCGGTCATCCCGCCCGAGCTGCGGCCCCTCGTGCCGCTCGACGGCGGGCGCTTCGCGACGTCCGACCTCAACGACCTCTACCGGCGCGTCATCAACCGGAACAACCGGCTGAAGAAGCTCCTGGAGCTGCGGGCGCCGGAGGTCATCGTCCGCAACGAGAAGCGGATGCTCCAGGAGGCCGTCGACGCCCTGTTCGACAACGGGCGGCGCGGCCGGGTCCTGAAGGGCTCCAACAACCGCCCCCTGAAGTCGCTCTCCGACACCCTCAAGGGGAAGACCGGCCGGTTCCGCCAGAACCTCCTCGGCAAGCGCGTCGACTACTCGGGCCGGTCGGTCATCGTCGTGGGGCCCGAGCTGAAGCTGAACCAGTGCGGCCTGCCGAAGAAGATGGCCCTGGAGCTCTTCAAGCCGTTCATCTACCACCGGCTGGAGCAGAAGTCCCTCACGTCGACGATCAAGGCCTCCAAGGAGCTCGTCGAGCAGGCCGGCACCGAGGTCTGGGACGCCCTCGAGGAGGTCATCAAGGAGCACCCGGTCCTCCTCAACCGCGCGCCGACGCTCCACCGGCTCGGCATCCAGGCGTTCGAGCCGGTCCTGATCGAGGGCAAGGCGATCAAGATCCACCCGCTCGTCTGCGCGGCGTTCAACGCGGACTTCGACGGCGACCAGATGGCGGTCCACGTCCCGCTCTCGCCCAAGGCGCAGGTCGAGGCCCAGGTCCTGATGCTCTCGGCGCACAACATCCTCTCGCCGGCCCACGGCAAGCCGCTCGCGGTGCCGTCGCAGGACCTCGTCCTCGGCCTCTACTACCTGACCCGCCGCAAGGAGGGGTGCAAGGGCGAAGGGCGCGTCTTCGCGGGCTTCGACGAGGTCGCGCTGGCCCACGCGGCCGGAGAGGTCGCCACGCACGCCGGGATCTCGGTCCGCTTCACGGGCCGGCTGGTCGACCTGGAGAGCCAGGTCCTGAACGACCAGGACATCGTCCACGCCGAGCCGATCGACTGCGTGAACACGCGGATCGAGACGACGGTCGGGCGCGTCCTCCTGTCGCTGAACCTCCCCTCCGACCTGCCGTTCCTCAACGGGACGCTCCGGAAGAAGGGCCTCCAGGACTTCGTCAACTACTGCTTCGTCCACCTCGGGCTCGAGCGGGCCGTGCAGATCCTCGACCTGATCAAGGACCTCGGCTTCTCCGTGGCGACGCGGGCCGGGATCTCGATCGGCATGGAGGACATGCGGATCCCGAAGAAGAAGGTCGACATCGTCGGCAAGGCCCGCAAGGAGGCGCTCGAGGTGGACCACCAGCGCCAGCAGGGCGCCATCACCGACGGCGAGCGCCACAACAAGATCATCGACATCTGGCACCGCGCCACCGAGCAGGTGTCCGACGAGATGTTCAAGGAGATGAAGGCGACGGACGGCGTCGCCGGGCACGACTTCAACCCGATCTACATGATGGCCGACTCGGGCGCCCGCGGCTCGAAGGAGCAGGTGCGCCAGCTCGCCGGGATGCGCGGGCCGATGTCCAAGCCGTCGGGCGAGGTCATGGAGCAGCCGATCATCTCCAACTTCCGCGAGGGGCTCTCGGTCCTCGAGTACTTCATCTCGACGCACGGCGCCCGCAAGGGGCTCGCCGACACGGCGCTGAAGACGGCCGACTCCGGCTACCTGACCCGGCGGCTCGTCGACGTCGCCCAGGACGTGATCATCACGCGCGAGGACTGCGGGACGATCGACGGCATCGTCGTCACCGACATCAAGGAGGGGGGCGAGATCCTCGAGCCCCTCCGGGACCGCGTCGTCGGCCGCATCTCCCAGGAGGACGTCTTCGACCCGGTCACGAACGAGCAGGTCGTCGCGGTCGGCGAGCCCGTCACGGAGGAGATCGCCCAGAAGATCCAGGAGGCCGGCATCGAGCGGGTCACCATCCGCTCCGTGCTCACCTGCGAGACCGAGCGCGGCGTCTGCCAGCTCTGCTACGGGCGGAACCTGGCGACGGGACGCCTCGTGGACATCGGCGAGGCGGTCGGCGTCATCGCGGCCCAGTCCATCGGCGAGCCGGGCACGCAGCTGACGATGCGGACGTTCCACTACGGCGGGACGGCGCGCGTCTCCGAGGCGGCGCGCCACGTCGCCAAGAACCCCGGCACCGTCCGGCTCGTCAACGCCACCACCGTCCGGAAGAAGCGGCCGGACGGCAAGGAGGTGGAGGTCGTCGTCAACCGGAACTCCAAGCTCGTCCTGATCGACGCCCGGGGGCGGGAGAAGGAGCGCTACTCGCTCGCCTACGGCTCCGAGCTGAACGTGGCCGAGGGGGACGAGGTCAAGCCCGGCCAGGTCCTCGTCATCTGGGACCCGTTCGCCTCTCCCATCCTGTCGGAGACGGCGGGGAAGGCCTCGTACCGCGACATCTACGAGGGCGAGAACCTGCGCGAGGAGACCGACAAGGTCACCGGCCTGACGCAGAAGATCGTCGTCGAGACGACCGGGACGACCGAGAAGCGGAGCCCGATGATCGTCGTGACGGCGGCCGACGGCACCGAGCGCCGGTACCCCCTCCCGATCCCGTCGCACCTGATGGTCGGGACCGGGGACGTGGTCTCCGCGGGCGACGTCCTGGCCAAGAAGCCGGTCGAGAAGAAGCGGACGCGCGACATCGTCGGCGGCCTCCCGCGCGTCGTCGAGCTGTTCGAGGCGCGGCGCCCGAAGGAGCCCGCGGTCATCACCGAGGTCTCCGGCCTGGTCCGGCACGCCGGCACCTTCAAGGGCCAGCAGAAGCTCGTCGTCGAGTCCGAGGACGGCCAGCGGCCCGAGTCCCTCATCCCGCGCGGCGCGCACGTCGTCGTCCAGGAGGGCGAGCGCGTCGAGGCGGGCGACCCCCTGACGGAAGGCGACCCGTCCCCGCACGACATCCTCCGGGTGCGCGGCGTCAAGGAGCTGCAGCGGTACATGACCGACAAGATCCAGGAGGTCTACCGCTCGCAGGGCGTCGCCATCAACGACAAGCACATCGAGGTCATCGTCCGGCAGATGATGCGGAGCGTGAAGATCGAGGAGGTCGGGGACACCGAGTTCCTGATCGACGAGCAGGTCGACAAGTTCCGCTTCCGGGAGGAGAACGACCGGGTCATCGCCGCCGGCGGCCGGCCGGCCCGGGGCGAGCCGCTCCTCCTCGGGATCACGAAGGCCTCTCTTTCCACCGATTCGTTCATCTCGGCCGCTTCCTTCCAGGAGACGACCCGGGTCCTGACCGAGGCCTCCATCTCCGGGCGGGTGGACCTGCTCCGGGGCCTGAAGGAGAACGTCATCGTCGGCCGGCTGATCCCGGCCGGGACGGGGATGGAGCACTACCGGCGGGTCGAGCTCGAGCGGGAGGAGATCCCGCCGTCGCCGGAGGAGAGCGAGGAGCTCTACTTCGACGACGAGACGCCGGTGATCTCGGACCTGAACGACGACGAAGTCTAGAGTGGACAGGGAGAACCCGGGACCGCCCGGGTTCTCCCTCGGGCGGTAAGGTGGGCCCGCTGACGCGGGCCTGCCGAGTTTTCGGGGGAACCCGGGACCGCCCGGGTTCTCCCTCGCCGCTGCGCGGCTCCCTCTCCGCGGCGGCAAGGTGGGCCCGCAGTCGCGGGCCTGCCGCGTCTTCGGAGGAACCCGGGACCGCGCGGGAGGGCCGGGGGGGCGGGGGAGGGGTAAGTCGCGGGCGGGCGGGCGCTTGACAGGAAGTCGCGGTCGGGTTTACCCTTGCAGGGTTCGCCTCCGGCCGGGACCGTCCGCGGATCGGGCGGGGGGCGGGCGTGCCCCCGGCGGCCGGGTCGCGGGGGCGCCGACCGGAACCACCCGACGCCACGACTGGAGATAGGAGTCCGATGCCCACCATCAGCCAGCTCGTCCGGACGGGCCGCGAGGCCGTCCGGTACAAGACGAAGTCGCCGGCTCTCCAGAGCTGCCCGCAGCGCCGCGGCGTCTGCACGCAGGTGAAGACCACGACCCCGAAGAAGCCGAACTCGGCGCTCCGCAAGATCGCCCGCGTGAGGCTCACGAACGGGATCGAGGTGACCACGTACATCCCGGGCGTCGGCCACAACCTCCAGGAGCACTCCATCGTCATGATCCGCGGGGGCCGCGTGAAGGACCTCCCGGGCGTGAGGTACCACATCATCCGCGGGACGCTCGACGCCGTCGGCGTCGCCAACCGCAAGCAGTCGCGCTCCAAGTACGGGGCCAAGCGGCCCAAGAGCTGAGCCCGGCCCGCCCCGCGAGACTCCGAGAAGGGAATCGAGACGTTCCATGCCGCGCCGCCGCGAAGTTCCGAAGCGTGAAGTCCTCCCGGACCCGGTCTACCAGTCGCAGCTCGTGACGAAGTTCATCAACTGCGTCATGGAGCGCGGCAAGAAGTCGACCGCCGAGGGGATCTTCTACGGGGCGATGAAGGAGATCGAGGTCAAGACCTCCGACGACCCCCTGAAGACCTTCAAGAAGGCCCTCGAGAACGTGAAGCCGGTCCTCGAGGTGAAGTCCCGCCGCGTCGGCGGCTCCACCTACCAGGTCCCGGTCGAGGTCAAGCCGAACCGCCGCACGTCGCTCGCGATCCGCTGGCTCATCTCCTACTCGCAGTCGCGGGGGGAGAAGACGATGAAGGACAAGCTCGCGGGCGAGATCCTGGACGCTTCCAACAACCGCGGGAACGCGGTCAAGAAGAGGGAGGACACCCACAAGATGGCGGAGGCCAACAAGGCCTTCGCGCACTACCGCTGGTAAGACTGCTCCGGCGGCGCGGTCCGGACGCCCTTCGTCCGGCCGGGTCGCCTTCCGGGGAGCGGGAAACCGCCCGGTTCGCCGGGTAGGTCCCGCAGCCAGCCCCGGACACGCCTCACGCGTGCGGAACCCGGGAGCGCCCCCCGCCGGTCGTCGGCGGACAGGGCGCGACGGACGGGCCCCGACGGCCCGGCGGGTTCGACGGCGCAGAACGCCCGGCTCGGGAAACGAAAGAGCATGCCGAGAATTCACCCCCTCGAGAAGTGCCGGAACATCGGCATCATGGCCCACATCGACGCGGGCAAGACGACGACCACCGAGCGGATCCTCTATTACACGGGGGTCAACTACAAGCTCGGCGAGGTCCACGACGGCACCGCGACGATGGACTGGATGGTCCAGGAGCAGGAGCGGGGGATCACGATCACCTCCGCCGCGACGACGTGCTTCTGGAACGGGACCCGGATCAACATCATCGACACGCCGGGGCACGTCGACTTCACCGCCGAGGTGGAGCGCTCGCTCCGGGTCCTCGACGGCGCCGTGGCCGTCTTCGACGCGGTCTCCGGCGTCGAGCCGCAGTCCGAGACCGTCTGGCGCCAGGCGGACCGCTACGGGGTCCCCCGGATCGCCTTCGTGAACAAGATGGACCGCGTCGGGGCCGACTTCGAGAAGTGCCTCGAGCAGATGGTCGCCAAGCTCGGCGCGCGCCCCATCCCGGTGCAGATCCCGTGGGGGTCCGCCGAGACCTTCGAGGGCGTCATCGACCTCATCGAGGGGAAGGCGTACGACTTCCGCGAGGAGACGCTCGGGGCCGAGTTCGAGACCGTGGGCGTCCCGCCCGCGTTCCGGGCCGAGTTCGAGCGGTACCGCGAGCGTCTGATCGAGTCCGTCTCCGAGACCGACGACGACCTGATGCACAAGTACCTGGAGGGCCACCCCCCCACGGCCGACGAGCTGCGCGCCGCGCTGCGCCGGGCCACGGTGACGGGGAAGGTCCAGCCGGTCGTCTGCGGCTCGGCGTTCAAGAACAAGGGGGTCCAGCAGCTCCTGGACGCCATCTGCGCGTTCCTCCCGTCGCCCGTCGACATCCCGCCGATCCGCGGCGTGGACGAGGACGGCAAGGAGGTCCACCGCGAGACGAAGGACGACGCCCCGTTCGCGGGCCTCGTCTTCAAGATCATGACCGACCCGTTCGTCGGGCAGCTCGCCTTCTTCCGCGTCTACTCGGGGCACCTGGACGCCGGCTCGGCCGTCTACAACTCCACGAAGCAGACGAACGAGCGCGTCGGCCGCCTCCTCAAGATGCACGCCAACAAGCGCGAGGAGATCAAGGAGGTCTGGGCGGGCGACATCGCCGCGGCCGTCGGCCTGAAGAACGTCACGACGGGCGACACGATCTGCCACAAGCAGGACGTCGTCGTGCTCGAGTCGATGAAGTTCCCGGAGCCCGTCATCACCCTCTCCATCGAGCCGAAGACCAAGGCCGACCAGGAGAAGATGGGGATGGCGCTGGCGAAGCTGATGCAGGAGGACCCGACGTTCAAGGTCTCCATGGACAAGGAGACCAACCAGACCATCATCGCGGGGATGGGGGAGCTCCACCTGGAGATCCTCGTCGACCGGATGGTCCGGGAGTTCAACGTCCAGGCCAACGTCGGGAAGCCCCAGGTCGCCTACCGCGAGTCGATCAAGAAGGACGTCCCCGGCGAGGGGCGGTTCGTCCGGCAGACCGGCGGCAAGGGGCAGTACGGGCACTGCAAGATCCGGCTCCGGCCCCACCCGGAGCGCAAGGACTACGAGTTCGTCAACGCCACCGTCGGCGGGTCGATCCCCAGGGAGTTCATCAAGCCGATCGACCAGGGGATCCGCGAGTCGATGCTCACCGGCGTGCTGGCCGGGTACCCGACGGTCGGCATCCAGGTCGAGCTGTACGACGGGTCGTTCCACGAGGTCGACTCGTCCGAGATGGCGTTCAAGATCGCGGGCTCGCTCGCCTTCCAGGACGCCGCCAAGAAGGCCGACCCGCACCTCCTCGAGCCCACGATGGCCGTCGAGGTGGTGACCCCGGAGGAGTTCATGGGCGACGTCATCGGCGACCTGAACTCCCGGCGCGGGAAGATCAACCACATGGAGCCCCGCGTCAGCTTCCAGGTCATCACGGCGAGCGTGCCGCTCGCCGAGATGTTCGGCTACGCCACGACGCTGCGCTCGCTCACGCAGGGCCGGGCCAACTACACGATGCAGTTCGAGCGGTACGAGGAGATCCCCCGCGCCATCGCGGAGGGGATCATCGCGAAGGTGTCGGTCTGAGGCGGCCGGCGCGGCACGACGAAGGGACCCCGAGAGGGCTGAGCACGACTCGCTAGGAGAAACGGAGGAACGAATGGCCAAGGAGAAGTTCGCTCGCACCAAGCCCCACGTGAACGTGGGGACGATCGGGCACATCGACCACGGCAAGACGACGCTCACCGCGGCGATCACGAAGGTCCTCTCGACGAAGGGCCTCTCCGTCGCCAAGGCGTACGACGACGTCGCCAAGGCCGACGCGAAGACCTTCCGCCGCGACGCGACGAAGATCCTCACGGTCGCCCTGGCGCACGTCGAGTACATGACCGAGAAGCGCCACTACGCCCACATCGACTGCCCGGGTCACGCGGACTACATCAAGAACATGATCACCGGCGCGGCCCAGATGGACGGCGCGATCCTCGTCGTCGAGGCGCCGAAGGGCCCGATGCCGCAGACGAAGGAGCACGTCCTCCTCGCCCGGCAGGTGAACGTCCCGGCCATCGTGGTCTTCCTGAACAAGTGCGACCTGATGGAGGACCCCGAGCTGCTCGACCTCGTCGAGCTCGAGGTCCGCGAGCTCCTCTCCAAGTACGACTTCCCGGGCGACGACATCCCGGTCATCCGCGGCTCGGCGCTCAAGGCGCTGACCGACCCGACCGGGCCGGACGCGCAGTGCATCTGGGACCTCGCCAAGGCGCTCGACGACTACATCCCCGAGCCGCTCCGCGAGATCGACAAGGAGTTCCTGATGCCGATCGAGGACGTCTTCTCGATCTCCGGCCGCGGCACCGTCGTGACGGGCCGGGTCGAGCGCGGCATCGTGAGGGTCGGGGACGAGGTGGAGATCATCGGCCTGAGGGACACGACCAAGAAGGTCGTCACGGGCGTCGAGATGTTCAAGAAGCTCCTCGACCAGGGCCAGGCGGGCGACAACATCGGCGTCCTCCTCCGCGGCGTGGAGCGGACCGACGTCGAGCGGGGCCAGGTCCTCGCCAAGCCCGGCTCGATCAAGCCGCACACGAAGTTCATGGGGAAGGTCTACGTCCTCTCCAAGGAGGAGGGCGGCCGCCACACGCCGTTCTTCGCGGGGTACCGGCCGCAGTTCTTCATCCGCACGACGGACGTGACGGGCGCGGCCAAGCTGCCGGCGGGCGTCGAGATGGTCATGCCCGGCGACAACGTGGAGCTCGAGGTGGAGCTGATCTCCCCGATCGCCATGGAGAAGGGGATGAAGTTCGCCATCCGCGAGGGCGGCCGCACGGTCGGCGCCGGAACGGTGACCGAGATCATCGCCTGAGGTTGTCCCCCTCCCGCCGGCGCGCCCCGCGCGCCGGTGGCGGCGGGGGGCGGAGCACGAGAGAAGCGACATGGCCAACGACAAGATCCGGATCCGGCTGAAGGGGTACGACTACCGCCTCCTCGACCAGTCCACGACGGAGATCGTCGACACCGCTCGGCGCTCCGGCGCGAAGGTGGCGGGGCCGATCCCGCTGCCGACGGCGGTCTCCCGCTGGACGGTGAACCGCTCGCCGCACGTCGACAAGAAGTCGCGCGAGCAGTTCGAGATGCGGACGCACAAGAGGCTCCTCGACATCTTCGAGTGGACGCCCCAGACGGTGGAGGCCCTCACGAAGCTCGAGCTGCCGGCGGGCGTCGAGGTCGAGATCCGGACGATGGGGAAGTGAGCCCGGACCGGCGACGGGACGGGTCGAGACGAAAGAACGGCGACCGATGATCAACGGAATTCTGGGGCGCAAGCTCGGTATGACCCAGCTGTTCGCCGAGGACGGCACGGTGATGCCCGTGACCGTCGTCGAGGCGGGCCCGTGCCTCGTCGTCCAGCGGAAGACGACCGCGTCGGACGGCTACGAGGCGGTCCAGCTCGGCCTCGTGGGCCGCGTCTCGCCGCGGCGGCTGAACCGCGCGCGGCGCGGCCACTTCGAGAAGGCCGGCGTGCCGCCGACGAAGACGGTGGCGGAGGTCCGCTGCGAGGCGGGCGACCCGCTGTCTCCGGGCGACCGGGTCCTCTGCGACATCTTCAGCGAGAGCGAGCACGTCGACGTGGTCGGCGTCTCCAAGGGCAAGGGGTTCCAGGGCGTCGTGAAGCGGCACGGCTTCGGCGGCGGCGTGGCCACCCACGGCTCGATGTTCCACCGCGCCCCCGGCTCCATCGGGCCCTCGGCCTACCCGTCCCGGGTCTACCCCGGCACGCGGTCCTCCGGGCGGATGGGGGGACGGCAGGCGACGGTGAAGAACCTCGTCGTGGTCCGGGTGGACGCGGAGAACCACCTCCTCTACATCCGTGGGGCGGTCCCCGGGGCCCGCAACACCGTCGTGAAGATCGTCAAGCGCGGGGCCGCCGCCGGCGGCGCCGGGCAGGCGGCGTGAGGCGCGAGATGGCCAGGACCGAAGAGACGACCGGCCCGATCACCGTCCCGATCCGGAACCTCCGGAACGAGACGGTGGGCGAGGCCCGCCTCCCCGCCGAGATCTTCGCCGTCCCGTTCCGGCGCCACGTGGTCTGGGAGACCGTCAAGGCGTACCGGGCGGGCCTGCGCGCCGGCACCCACAAGACCAAGACGCGCTCGGAGGTGTCCGGGAGCGGGCGGAAGCCGTTCAAGCAGAAGCACACGGGCCGGGCCCGGCAGGGCGGCGGGCGGCCGCCGATCCACCGCCACGGCGGCACCGTCCACGGCCCCGTCCCCCGCTCGTACGCGCTGAAGACGAACGTGAGGACGAAGAAGGCCGCGCTCAAGTGCGTCCTGTCCGAGCGGGTCCGGGAGAACAAGTTCGTCCTGCTCGAGAGCCTCGATCTCCCGACGCACAAGACGAAGGAGCTCTCCGCGGTGATCGCCGGCCTCGGCGTCACCGGGAAGGCCCTCCTCGTCGACCGCGCGGGGAACGAGAACCTCCTGCGCGCGGCCGCGAACAACCCGGGGCTCGTCGCGGTGGACGCCCTCGGCCTGAACGTCTACGACGCGCTCTCGGCCGGGACGATCGTCCTGACCGAGGACGCCCTGAAGACCGTCACCGAGGTGCTCGCGTGAAGGCGCCGCAGTCGATCATCCTCCGCCCGATCGTGACCGAGAAGAGCGCCGCGCTGACCCAGGCGCACCACGTCATCACGTTCGAGGTGGCGCGCGACGCCAACAAGATCGAGATCCGCAAGGCGGTCGAGGTCCTCTTCTCCGTGAAGGTGGCCGACGTCCGCGTCGCCAAGACGGTCGGCCGGATCAAGAAGGTGGGCCGCTCCATCGGGCGGACCTCCGACGGGAAGAAGGCCTACGTGAAGCTGGCCGCCGGCGAGAAGCTCCCGCCGATCTTCGAAGGAGTCTGACCCATGCCCGTCAAGACCTACAAGCCGACCTCCCCGGGGATGCGGCAGCGGTCGACGTCGAGCTTCGCGGAGATCACCGCCTCGACGCCCCTGAAGTCCCTCACCGAGGGGAAGAGGAAGACCGGCGGGCGGAACAACCGCGGGCAGCTGACGGCCTGGTGGCGCGGCGGAGGCCACAAGCGGCGCTACCGCTCCGTCGACTTCCGCCGCGAGAAGGCGGGCATCCCCGCCAAGGTCGCCACGATCGAGTACGACCCGAACCGCTCGGCCCGGATCGCCCTCCTGCACTACGCCGACGGCGAGAAGCGCTACATCCTCGCGCCGGACGGCCTCGCGGTGGGGCAGACGGTCGTCGCCGGCCCGCAGGCCGACATCGTCACCGGCAACGCGCTCCCGCTCCGGGCGATCCCGCTCGGCACGGTCGTGCACGCCGTCGAGCTCCGGCCGGGCGGCGGCGCGCAGCTCGCCCGGGCCGCCGGGACGGCGGTGCAGCTGATGGCCAAGGAGGAGGGCTACGCGCTCCTCAGGCTCCCGTCCGGGGAGCTCCGGAGGGTGCTCGTGGACTGCAGGGCCACGATCGGGCAGGTGGGGAACCTCGAGCACGAGAACGTGTCGATCGGCAAGGCGGGGCGCAACCGCTGGCTGGGCTGGCGCTCGCACAACCGCGGCGTCGCGATGAACCCGGTCGACCACCCGATGGGCGGGGGCGAGGGCAAGACGTCCGGCGGACGCCACCCCTGCTCGCCCTGGGGCTGGAAGACGAAGGGCTTCAAGACGCGGAACAACAAGCGGACGGACCGCTTCATCGTGAAGCGCCGGACGAAGTAGGCGAGCGGAGAGAGAAACGCGATGTCCCGTTCGACGAGGAAAGGGCCGTTCGTGGACGGCCCCCTGATGGAGAAGATCGAGGCGCTCAACGCCGCCGGCGACAAGAAGGTCCTGAAGACCTGGTCCCGGCGCTCGGTGGTCGTCCCCGAGATGGTCGGGCACACGCTCGCCGTCCACAACGGCAAGAAGTTCATCCCGGTCTACGTCTCCGAGAACATGGTCGGCCACAAGCTCGGCGAGTTCTCCCCGACGCGCACCTTCAAGGGGCACTCGGGGAAGAAGGTCGAGAAGGGCGCCGCGCCCGCGCCGGCGCCGCCGCCCGCGAAGTAGGAGCGCCGCCGATGGAAGCCGTCGCACGCCTCCGCCAGTACCGCGGCGCCGCCCAGAAGGTCCGCCTGGTCGCCGACCTGATCCGGATGAAGCCGGTGGGCCGCGCCCTCGCCACGCTGAAGGCGACCCGGAAGTCCTGCGCCCCGGACCTCGTCCGCCTGCTCGAGTCGGCGGTGGCCAACGCGCAGCAGAACGGCTCCGGGGTCGACCCGGACGCCCTCGTCGTCTCGAAGATCCACGTCGACGAGGCGGGGAAGAAGCCGCTGCAGCGGAACTCGATGATCCGGTCCGTCTCGAACTACAAGAAGCGGTTCGCCCGGCCCCGGTTCATGAGCGGGCCGCAGGGCCGGATGTGGCTCGTGGCGCGGCCCTTCTGCCACGTCACGGTGGCCGTGTCGGACGACCCGGAGGTCCGCAAGAAGGCCGGCCTCCCCGCCGAGGCCCCGAGCCCCGTCGCCCGCCGCCGGCGGACGTCGCGGATCGGCGCGGCGGCGGCCGCCGTCCAGGCCGCCGGGTCCAAGCCGGCCCGGACGGAGGCCACCGCGGCCAAGCCGCGCGCCAAGAAGGGCGGCTCCGCGGCCGCCCCGGAGAAGAAGGACTAGGCCGGTCCGGCCGTCAGGAGAAGAGGGAAGAATGGGCCAGAAAGTACACCCCTACGGCTTCCGGATCGGCTACAACCGGTCCTGGCACTCGCGCTGGTACGCGGAGAAGGACTACCTCCGGTTCCTTCACGACGACCTGAAGCTCCGCACCGAGCTCAAGAAGGAGCTGGCCAACGCCGCCGTCTCGGAGATCGAGATCGAGCGCGGGAACAAGCTCAAGATCAACATCATGACGGCCCGCCCGGGCGTCATCATCGGCAAGAAGGGCGCCTCCGTCGACCTGCTGAGGGACCGGCTGCAGAAGCGGCTCGGGAAGGACATCCACGTCAACATCGTGGAGATCCAGCGCCCGGAGACGGACGCCCAGCTCGTGGCGGAGTCGATCGCGATGCAGATCGAGCGCCGCGTCGCCTTCCGCCGCGCGATGAAGAAGGCGATGGAGTCGGCCTTCCGCTTCGGCGCCCAGGGCGTCAAGGTGCGGTGCTCGGGCCGGCTCAACGGCGCCGAGATCGCGCGCTCGGAGTGGTACCAGGACGGGCGCCTGCCCCTCCACACGCTGAAGGCGGACATCGACTTCGGCGTCGCCGAGGCGCGCACCACGTACGGGCGCATCGGCGTGAAGTGCTGGATCTACAAGGGCGAGCTGCACCGCGCCAAGTCGCGCCGGAAGGCGGTCTGAGGAGGCCCGGCCATGCTGATGCCCGCGAAGGTCAAGTACCGCAAGCAGCAGAAGGGCCGCCGTCGCGGCACCGCGTGGCGGGGCTCCGACCTGTCGTTCGGGGACTTCGGTCTCCAGGCGCTCGAGGCCGGGTGGCTGACGGCGCGGCAGGTCGAGGCGGGGCGCGTCGCGATCCAGCGCCACGTCAAGCGCGGCGGCAAGATGTGGATCCGGGTCTTCCCGGACAAGCCCATCACGAAGAAGCCCGCCGAGACCCGGATGGGGAAGGGCAAGGGGGCGCCGGAGGCCTGGGTCTGCGTCATCAAGCCCGGGCGGGTCCTGTTCGAGATCGAGGGAGTGGACGAGAAGACGGCCCGCGAGGCCTTCAAGCTCGCCAGCGACAAGATCGGGATCCCGACCCGTTTCGTGTCGCGCGCCTTCCTCGAGGCGGTGAGGTGAGCCGATGAAGGCCGAGAAGATGAAGGACTGGACCCCGGAGGAGCGGGCGGCCAAGGAGCGCGAGTGGCGCCAGGCGCTCTTCACCCTGCGGGTGCAGAAGGCGACCGGGCAGCTCGAGAACCCGATCAAGCTCCGGGACCTCCGGCGGGACATCGCGCGGCTGAAGACGCTGGGCGCCGCCGAGGCCAAGGCCGCGCGCGCCGCGCGGAAGGACTGAGGACGACCGATGAGCCCCGACGTGAACGAGACACCGACGGCCGCCCCGAAGGCGGCGAGGGAGCGGCGGACCCGGAAGACCGGGACCGTCGTCTCGGCGAACATGCAGAAGACCGTCGTCGTCGAGGTGACGCGGACGGTGAAGCACCCCCGGTACGGCCGCTTCGTCAAGCGGACGTCGCGCTTCCTCGCCGACGACCGCGTCCTCGGCGTGAAGCCGGGGGACGTGGTGGAGATCGAGGAGACGCGTCCCCTCTCGGCCCGCAAGCGCTGGCGCGTCCGCACGGTCGTCCGGCCGTCCGGGCGGCGCGGGTGAGCGGCCGGGGAGAACGGAGGGCCAGACCGTGATTCAGATGGGGACGATCCTGGAGGTCGCGGACAACTCGGGCGCCCGGCGGCTGTCGTGCATCCGCCTCAAGGGCGGCTCGATGGGCGCCTACGGCCGGCTCGGGGACATCATCACCTGCGCCGTGCGCGAGTCGAGCCCGGACGCGCCGGACGCCGTCCGGAAGGGGAAGGTCGTGAAGGCCGTCATCGTCCGGACCCGCCACGAGCAGAGGCGGCGCGACGGGAGCTACATCCGCTTCGACAACAACGCCGCGGTCCTGATCAACAACGACAAGGAGCCGATCGGCACCCGCGTGTTCGGCCCGGTCGCCCGGGAGCTCCGGGAGAAGCGCTTCATGAAGATCATCTCCCTGGCCCCCGAGGTGCTCTGAGGCGTCGGCGATGAAGAAGAAGAAGTACGTTTTCACCGGCAAGGCGCGGATCCGCCGCGGCGACGAGGTCGTCGTCGTCTCCGGCGCGGACCGGGGCGCGTCGGGCAAGGTCCTCCGCGTCCACCCCGAGTCCGGGCGGGTCGTCGTGGAGGGCGTGAACCTGATCAAGCGCGCCACGCGCCCGAACCCGCAGAAGAACATCAAGGGCGGGATCGTCGAGAAGGAAGCCCCCATCTCGATGTCCAACGTCATGCTGAAGGACCCGGAGACCGGCAAGCCGACCCGCCTCGGGGTCCGCACCGAGTCGGGCGAGAGGGTCCGGTTCGCCCGGCGGAGCGGGACCTCCGTGTCGACCGTCTCCGGGGCGAAGGGGTAGCCGATGGCAGCGCGTCTGCAGGAGAAGTACAAGAAGGACGTCGTCCCGGTCCTCGAGAAGGAGTTCGGGATCACGAACCGCATGGCGGTGCCCCGCATCGAGAAGGTCGTCCTGAACATGGGCGTCGGCGAGGCGATCCAGAACTCGAAGCTGGTCGAGGCCGCCGCAGACGACCTCACCCGGATCGCCGGCCAGCGCGCCGTCGTCACGAAGGCGCGGAAGTCCATCGCGAGCTTCAAGCTCCGCGCGGGGATGTCGATCGGCTGCCGGGTCACGCTGCGGGGCGAGCGGATGTACGAGTTCCTCGACCGGCTCATGAACATCGCCCTGCCGCGCGTGCGCGACTTCCGCGGCGTCCCCACGCGCGCGTTCGACGGGCGCGGGAACTACACGCTCGGGATCCGGGACCACCTCATCTTCCCCGAGGTCGACGCGGGGAAGGTGGAGAAGTCCCGCGGGCTCAACGTCACCATCGTCACCACGGCCGGCTCGGACGACCGGGCCCGCGTGCTCCTCCGGGAGCTCGGCATGCCGTTCGGGCGCTAGGGAGAGACTGCCGATGGCTCGCCTTTCTTCGATCGTAAAGACGTCCCGGAAGCCGAAGTACGCGATCCGGCACCGGAACCGCTGCCGCCACTGCGGGCGCCCCCGGGCGTTCCTCCGGAAGTTCGCGCTCTGCCGCATCTGCTTCCGGAAGCTGTCGCTCGGGGGCTACGTCCCGGGCGTCACCAAGGCGTCCTGGTAGGAGGGGCCCGTGAACGCGAACGACCCGATCGCCGACCTCCTGACCCGGGTGCGAAACGGGCTCTCGGCCCGGCACGAGAAGGTGGACGTCCCCTCCTCGCGCCTGAAGGTGGAGCTGGCCCGCATCCTCAAGGACGAGGGGTACATCAAGAACTTCAAGGTGCTCGACGACAAGGGGGCGGGGCTCCTGCGCCTCTACCTCAAGTACGACGAGTCGGGGCGGCCCACCATCCACGGGCTCTCCCGCGTCTCGCGTCCCGGCCGCCGGCTCTACCGCGGCAAGGACGAGATGCCCGAGGTGCTGGGCGGCCTCGGCATCGCCATCGTCTCGACGTCCCAGGGCCTCCTGACCGGGCAGGACGCCCGTCGCCGCGGGGTCGGCGGCGAGGTCGTCTGCTCGGTCTGGTGAGGACGGCGGGAGGGAAGCCGAGATGTCTCGTATCGGAAAGAAGCTCATCCCCCTGCCGAAGGGCGTCGACGTCCAGGTGGGCCCCGCCGCCGTCACGGTGAAGGGGCCGAAGGGGAGCCTGCAGGCGCCGGTCGCCGAGGGGATCCGCGTCTCCGTCAAGGACGGGAAGGTGGAGGTCACCCGCCAGAACGACGAGAAGGCGCAGCGCGCCCTCCACGGCCTGACCCGGGCGCTCCTGGCCAACGCCGTCTCCGGCGTCTCCCAGGGCTACCGGCGGGAGATCGACCTCGTCGGCATCGGCTACAAGGCCGAGGTCAAGGGCCGCACGGTCCACTTCAGCTGCGGCTACTCGCACGTCGTCGAGTTCCCGATGCCCGAGGGCGTCACCGTCGAGGTGGCCCCCGACGCCAAGGCCAAGGACGTCACGCACGTCGTCGTCACCGGCGCCGACAAGCAGAGGGTCGGCCAGACGGCCTGGCAGATCCGGGCCATCAAGCCCCCCGACCCGTACAAGCTCAAGGGCTTCCGCTACGTGGGCGAGGTCCTGAAGAAGAAGGCCGGCAAGGCCACGGGCAAGTAAGGAGCACGCTCATGGACAAGGCCAAGGCCCGGGTGGAGGCGAGAGAGCGGATCCACGCCAGGATCCGCCGGAAGGTCGCCGGCACGGCCGAGCGGCCGCGCCTGGCCGTCTACCGCTCCCTGAAGTACATCTCCGTCCAGCTGATCGACGACGCCGCCGGGCGCACGCTCGCCCAGGCCTCCTCGCGCGAGGCGGCGGTGCGCGGCGCCAAGAAGAGCGCGGCGAACAAGGGCGCCGCCGCGGCGGTCGGCGCGCTCATCGCCGAGCGTGCCAAGGAGAAGGGGATCGCGGCGGTCGTGTTCGACCGCGGCGGGCACCTCTACCACGGCAACGTCAAGGCTCTCGCCGACGCCGCGCGGGAGAAGGGGTTGAAGTTTTGAGCACGAACGCACCGAGCCGTCCCTCCCGTCCCGGCGGCCGGCCGCCCGGCCGCGGCCCCGGCCTCTCCTCCGCCCCGCCGCGCCCGGCCGGCGCCCTGGGCGAGGGCCGCGCGGGGGCCGACCTGATCGACCACGTCGTCCACATCAACCGCGTCACGAAGGTCGTCAAGGGCGGAAAGAACTTCTCCTTCTCGGCCCTCGTCATCGTCGGGGACGGCAAGGGGCGCGTCGGCTACGGGGCCGGCAAGGCCAAGGAGGTCCCGGTCGCCATCAAGAAGGGGATCGAGATGGCGAAGAAGTCGATGATCAGCGTCCCGCTGAAGGGGAAGACGATCCCGCACTCCGTCGTGGGCCACTACGGCGCGGGGCGCGTCCTCCTGAAGCCCGCGTCCGACGGCACCGGCGTCATCGCCGGCGGCGCGGTCCGCGCGGTCCTCGAGTCGGCGGGCGTCCAGAACATCCTGACGAAGTCCCTCGGGACGACCAACCCGCACAACGTCGTCAAGGCGACGTTCGACGCGCTCAAGAACCTCCACCTCGAGGAGTCGATCGCCCGGGCGCGCGGCCGGGGCAACGGCACGGCCGAGCCCGTCGCGCCCCCGGCGGCTCCCGAGGAGGCCGGAGCGGAGGCCAAGGGATGAGCGAGAAGAAGGCCGACAAGCCGTCGCGCGCCGCGGCGGACGTCGACGCCCTCCTGACGGAGGTCACGTCGGCGGCGAAGGTGAAGCCGGCGCGGGCCCCGCGCCCCCAGCCGGCGCCGGAGGCGGCCGCGGAGAAGGCCCCCGAGGCCGCGGCGCCCGCGGCGCGCAAGACCATCCTCGTCCGGCAGGTCAAGTCGGGGATCTGCACCCCGGAGGACCACAAGCGGACGCTGAAGGGGCTCGGGCTCAGCGGCCCCCGGAGCGAGTCGACGCTCGTCGACTCCCCGTCGGTGCGGGGGCAGATCCGGAAGGTCCGGCACCTCGTCACCGTGGTCGAGTGAGACCGGAGAGGACAGGAGAGAGACCATGACGCAGGGACTCCACACGCTCGGACCGCGGAAGGGCGCCACGGCCGCCCGCAAGCGCGTCGGGCGCGGGCCCGGCTCCGGCCTCGGGAAGACGTCCGGCCGGGGCAACAAGGGGCAGCAGTCGCGCAGCGGCTACTCGGCCCAGCGCGGCCGCGAAGGCGGGCAGATGCCCCTCCACCGGCGCGTCCCCAAGCGCGGGTTCACCAACATCTTCCGCTCGGCCTGGCGCACGGTCACGGTCGAGGCGCTCGAGCGCGCCTTCGCCGCCGGGGCGCAGGTGGACGAGGCCGGCCTGAGGCGCGCGGGGCTCCTGAAGGGGCGCGTCGGCGCGGGGGTCAAGGTCCTCGGCACCGGTGAGATCCGGAAGGCCCTCGTCGTCTCCGCGGCGAAGTTCACCGACGGGGCGAAGAAGAAGATCGAGGCGGCGGGCGGCCGCTGCGAGGTCGTCGGGGCGTGAACATCGTCGAGTCGTTCCGGAACATCTTCGCGGTCCCCGACCTGCGCAAGCGGGTGCTGTTCACGTTCGGGCTGCTCGCGATCTACCGGATCGGGTCGCACATCCCGACGCCCGGCCTCGACGCCCGGGCCTTCGAGGAGTTCTTCAAGACGAACGCGGCGGGCCTCCTCGGCTTCCTCGACATCTTCTCGGGCGGCGCGCTGCGCCGGCTGTCGGTCTTCGCGCTCGGCATCACGCCGTACATCACCGCGTCGATCATCCTGCAGCTCCTGACCGTGGTCTGGCCCTACCTGGAGAAGCTCTCCAAGGAGGGCGAGCTCGGCCGGCGGAAGATCACGCAGTACACCCGCTACGGGACGATGCTCCTGTCGATCGTCCAGGGCTCGGGCATCGCGATCTGGCTCTGGGCGTCGAAGGCCCCGAGCGGCGCGCCGCTCGTCCACCAAGGGATCGGGAAGACGGCGTTCGTCCTCCTCGCGGTCCTGACGCTGACCACCGGGACGGCCTTCGTCATGTGGCTCGGCGAGCAGATCACCGAGCGCGGGATCGGCAACGGCATCTCGCTCATCATCTTCGCCGGCATCGTCGCGGGCTTCCCGAGCGCCGTCTGGCAGTCCCTCCAGCAGATCCTGCGGGGCCAGATGTCGCTCTTCACGATGCTGATCCTGCTCGTCTTCATGGTCGCCGTCGTCGCGGCGATCGTCTTCGTCGAGCGGGCGCAGCGCCGGATCCCGGTCCAGTACGCCAAGCGGGTCGTCGGCCGGAAGGTCTACGGCGGCCAGAACACGTACCTCCCCCTCCGCGTGAACACGGGCGGCGTGATCCCGATCATCTTCGCCGTCTCCATCATCCAGTTCCCGCAGTACCTCGCCTCGGCGTTCAAGAGCGACTTCATGCAGAAGATCGCCGGCCAGCTCTCGGTCGGCCAGCCGCTCTACAACCTGTTCTACGCGGCCGGCATCGTCTTCTTCTGCTACTTCTACATCTCGATCATCTTCAACCCGACCGACACCGCCGAGAACATGCGGAAGTACGGCGGGTTCATCCCCGGGATCCGGCCCGGCAAGGCGACGGCCGAGTACGTCGACACGGTCCTGACGCGGATCACCCTCATCGGGGCGTGCTACCTCGTCGTCGTGGCCCTGATCCCGGAGTTCCTCCTGATGGGCTTCAAGGTGCAGAGCCTGCCCTTCGTCGGGCCCTGGCTGGACACGCACCTCCCCGCCTTCGTCACGCAGGGCCTCGGGATCACGTTCTACTTCGGCGGCACCTCCCTCCTGATCGTCGTGGGCGTGGCCATGGACACGGTCCAGCAGGTGGAGTCGCAGCTCGTCATGCGCAACTACGAAGGCTTCCTCAAGAAGGGCCGCATCCGCGGGCGGCGGGGCTGACGGCGATGGCGGTCACGGTCGTCTTCTTCGGCCCGCCCGGCTCGGGGAAGGGCACGCAGGCGTCCCGCCTGGCGGCCTCCCTCGGGATCCCCCAGGTCTCCACGGGAGACCTCCTGCGCGGCCACGTGGCGCGGGGCACCGAGCTCGGGCGGGTCGCGCGCCCGATCATGGAGTCGGGCGCTCTCGTGCCCGACGACCTCGTGACGCGGATGCTCCGGGAGCGCCTGGCCGAGCCGGACGCCGCGGGCGGAGCCCTCTTCGACGGCTACCCGCGGACGCTCGCCCAGGCCGACTCCCTCGACGCCGTCCTGGCCGAGGGCGGGAGGAAGGTGGACGCCGTCCTCTTCCTCGACGTCCCCGACCAGCCGATCGTCGAGCGCCTCGTGAAGCGCGCGGCCCTGGAGGGGCGCGCCGACGACACGCCGGAGACGATCCGGGAGCGGCTCCGCGTCTACCGGGAGAAGACGGCGCCCCTGGCCGCGCGCTACCGGAGCGCGGGCCTCCTCGTGTCGATCGACGGCGACCGGCCGGTCGACGTCGTGGCCGCGGACGTGAAGGCGGCGGTCGACCGGACCGTCGCGGAGGCGGCGTCCCGCGGATGATCACCTGCAAGTCCCGGCCGGAGATCCTGAGGATGGAGAGGGCGACCCGCGTGGTCCAGGAGGCGCTGGCCGAGTGCCTCGCCGTCGTCGCCCCCGGGGTCACGACCGAGGACATCGACCAGGTGGCGGCGGCGGCGATCCGCGAGCGCGGCGCCAAGGCCGCGTTCCCGGGCTACCGGGGCTACCCGAAGACGATCTGCGTCTCGGTGGACGACGAGGTGGTCCACGGGATCCCGTCCCCGAAGCGGAAGCTCCGGGCGGGGCAGGTCGTGAGCCTCGACCTCGGCGCGGTCGTGGAGGGGTACTTCGGCGACGCCGCCCGGACCGTGGCGGTCGGGGAGGTCCCGGAGCGGGTCCGGCGCCTCGTGGAGAACACCCACGCCGCGCTCGTCGCGGGCGTGGAGGCCGTCCGGGTGGGCGGGCGGATCGGCGACGTCGGCGCCGCGGTCGAGGCCGTCGCCAAGCGCAACGGCTACGGGGTCGTCCGGGAGTTCGTGGGCCACGGGATCGGCACGGCCCTCCACGAGAAGCCGGAGGTCCCGAACTACGGGCCCGCCGGGCGCCGTGACCTGATCCGCGAGGGGATGACGCTGGCCATCGAGCCGATGCTGAACCTGGGGACGCGGGAGGTCCGCGTCGCCTCCGACGGGTGGACGGTCCGGACCCTCGACGGGCGGCCGTCCGCGCACTTCGAGCACACGGTGGTCGCGACGGTCGACGGGCCCGTGGTCCTGGGCTTCGGCCGCTACGGCGAGGACCGGGTCGTCCCGGGCGTGCCCGGCTACGACGAGTATCCTCTGGCGGAAGCTTCGCGGAAGCGGGCGAGCGCCTGAGGGAGCGGGAGCGGAGAGAAGAGCGGATGTCCAAGGAAGACGCCATCGAGGTGACGGCGACCGTGATCGAGCCGCTGCCGAACGCGATGTTCCGGGTCGAGCTCGAGAACAAGCACCAGGTGCTCGCGCACATCTCCGGCAAGATGCGCAAGCACTTCATCCGGATCCTCCCCGGGGACAAGGTCCTCGTGGAGCTCTCCCCCTACGACCTGAGCCGGGGTCGGATCATCTACCGCTACAAGTGACCCCGCGGCGAAGCCCCGGGAAGGACAACGAGGAACGCTCATGAAAGTCCGCGCCTCCGTCAGGAAGATCTGCTCGAAGTGCAAGGTGATCCGCCGGGCCGGCGTGGTCCGGGTCATCTGCGAGAACGCGAAGCACAAGCAGCGCCAGGGATAACCAGGAGTTTCGAATGGCACGCATCGCCGGCGTCGACCTGCCCCCGAACAAGCGCGTGGAGATCGGTCTGACCTACATCTTCGGTCTCGGCCGCACCAGCGCGCAGAAGATCCTCGCGTCCACCGGGGTCAACCCCGACACGCGGGTGAAGGACCTCTCCGAGGACGAGGTCTCCCGGATCCGCAAGACGATCCAGGACGACTTCGTCGTCGAGGGAGACCTCCGCAAGGAGGTGGCCCAGGACGTGAAGCGGCTGATGGACATCGGCTGCTACCGCGGGCTGCGCCACCGGAGGAACCTCCCCGTCCGCGGACAGCGGACCCACACGAACGCCCGTACCCGCAAGGGCCCGCGGAAGGGCGCGGTCGCCGGCAAGACCTATGGCGACCGAGAAGGGCAAGAAGAAGGGCGGCAAGCGCGAGCGGAAGAACGTCCCGCACGCGCTGGCGAGCGTCCAGGCGTCGTTCAACAACACGATCGTCTCGATCACGGACCCGGCCGGGAACGTCCTGGCCTGGTCCTCGGCGGGGCGGATCGGGTTCAAGGGCTCCCGCAAGGGGACCCCGTTCGCGGCTCAGCTGGCGGCGGCCAACGCGGCCCAGCTCGCCCAGGAGCACGGTGTCCGGTCGCTCGACGTCAAGGTGACGGGGCCCGGCGCCGGGCGGGAGAGCGCCATCCGCGCCCTGGCGGCCGCCGGCCTGAACGTCCGGTCGATCCGCGACGCCACGCCGGTCCCGCACAACGGGTGCCGGCCGCGCAAGCGCCGCCGCGTCTGACCGGCCGGGGGCCGGCGCGGCCGGCCCCGGCTCGAGGGCCCGGACCGGGCGCCCCGCCTCGTGCGGGGCGCCCGCCGGGTCCTTCGGTTACAATGCTCCTTCCCGCCGCGGCGCCCGCTCCGGGCGCCGTGACAGATCCCGGCGCCCGATCGCGCGCCGGCGCCCGTAAACCGGCTCCCGACTCCGGGCCGGGACGAAGGGCGACAGACCGAACGACGGAGTCGAAGACGGAGGTCCGCTCCCGTGGCTCGCCATCGACAGTCGGTGTGCCGGCTCTGCCGGCGCGAGGGAATGAAGCTGTTCCTGAAAGGGGACCGCTGCTTCACGAACAAGTGCGCCATCGAGCGCCGCAACTTCCCGCCCGGGCAGCACGGCCGCCGCCGGACGAAGATCCTCGGCTACGGCATCCAGCTCCGCGAGAAGCAGAAGGTGAAGCGCTACTACGGGCTGGTCGAGAACCAGTTCCGGCTCACCTTCGGCCGCGCGGAGCGGATGAAGGGCGTCACGGGCGAGAACCTCCTCTCGCTCCTCGAGCGGCGCCTGGACAACGTCGTCCACCGGCTCGGCTTCGCGGCCTCGCGGGCGCAGGCCCGGCAGCTGATCCGGCACGGGCACGTCGTCGTGAACGGCCGGAAGGTCAACATCCCGAGCCTCACCCTGGGGCAGGGTGCCGTGATCGCGATCAAGGAGAAGAGCCGGCAGAACCCCCTCATCGCCTCGGCGGTGGAGACCGCGAAGGGACGCGGCGTGCCGGGCTGGCTGGAGCTCTCCGCAGGCGAGTTCCAGGGCAAGGTCCTCTCCCTTCCGCGGCGCGAGGACGTCTCGGTCCCCGTGAACGAGAAGCTGATCGTCGAGCTCTACAGCAAGTAACGGGACGTCCGGCGTCCCCTTGGACGCGAACGGAGAACGCACGCGATGTTCGTAAAAGGCTTCCAGCACCCGAACCGCCTCGAGGTCGAGGAGGAGACCGGGACCTACGGACGGTTCACCGCCCAGCCGCTCGAGCGAGGGTGGGGGACCACGATCGGCAACGCCCTGCGCCGGGCCCTCCTGTCGTCGATCGAGGGAGCGGCCATCACCGCGGTGAGGATCGAGGGGGTCACCCACGAGTTCAGCTCGATCCCCGGGGTCGTCGAGGACGTCACCGACATCATCCTGAACCTCAAGTCGCTGGCGATCCGCCTCCACGGCGAGGGGCCGCGCACCCTCGTCCTCGACGTCAAGACGAAGGGGCTGGTCACCGCCGACGCCTTCGAGGACGACGCCCAGGTCGAGATCCTGAACCCGGCCCAGCCGGTGGCGACGCTGGCCGACGGGGGGCGCCTCCGCCTCGAGGCCGTCGTCGCCTCCGGGCGCGGCTACGTGCCTCTCGACCGGAACGTCGACGCCGAGGCCCCGATCGGGACGATCTTCCTCGACTCGGCCCACTCGCCGGTCCGCCGCGTGAACTTCCACACGGAGGCGGCGCGCGTGGGGCAGGCGACGGACTACGACAAGCTGATCCTCGAGGTCTTCACGAACGGGACGATCACCCCCCGCGACGCGGTGGGCAACGCCGCCGTCCTCCTGCGCGACCACCTGGCGATCTTCGTGAACGTCGAGTCGCCGGAGGAGACCGCCGCCGCCGGGGTCGAGATGCCCCAGAGCGAGCTCGACGCCCTCCTCGACACGAACGTCGAGGAGCTGGAGCTCTCGGTGCGCTCGGCCAACTGTCTGAAGAACGCGGGCATCCGGAGCCTCCGGGAGCTGGTCCAGAAGACGGAGAAGGAGATGCTCGAGACGAAGAACTTCGGGCGCAAGAGCCTGAACGAGATCAAGGAGATCCTGCGCGAGAAGGGCCTGGCGTTCGGCATGAAGCTGGGCGCCCCGGCCGGCGCGGGTCGCTGAGGGGACGCCGATGCAGCACAACCGAGCGGGCCGCAAGCTCGGCCGGACCACCGCGCACCGCCGCGCCCTGTTCCGCAACCAGCTCTCCTCGCTGATCGCGCACGAGCGGATCTCGACGACCCTCCACAAGGCCAAGGAGCTCCGCCCGCTGGCCGAGAAGCTCGTGACCCTGGGCAAGCGGGGGGGCCTGCACGCCCGCCGCCTGGCCCTCAAGCAGCTTCCCGACCGCGACGCCGTGACGAAGCTGTTCGACGTCCTGGCGCCGCGGTTCGCCTCGCGCCCCGGTGGCTACACGCGGATCCTCAAGCTCGGTCGCCGCGCCGGCGACGGCGCCGAGACGGCGCTGATCGAGTTCGTCGACTTCGACTTCTCCCAGAGGCGCGCCGAGAAGGCTGCCGCCCAGAAGGCCGCGTCCGAGAAGAAGGAGAGCCTCCTGGAGAAGGCCAAGCGGCTCGTGACCGGCAAGGCGTCGGGAAAGCCGGAGGCCGAGCCCGCCAAGGCCGAGGCCGAGCCCGCCGCCGACGCGGCGGCCGAGCCGGCGAAGAAGACCTCCGCCAAGAAGGCAGGAGCCCCGAAGGAGCCCAAGCCCGCGAAGGCCCCGCGAGCCGCCAAGCCGGCCCCGGCGCCCAGGGCGCCCAAGGCCCCCGCCGCGAAGCGCTCCACGCCCCGGAAGACCGGGGACTGACCCCACACCCGTCCCGCTGGACTCCGGGCCCCGGGAGACCCCCGGGGCCCTTGCTTTTCGGGCGGGGCGGGCGTCAGCCGCCGATCGCCTCGCGGATGGCGTCGATCAGCGCCTTCGTGGAGAACGGCTTGGTCATGTACGCGCTGGCGCCGAGGGAGAGCCCGAGGTCCCGTTCGGACGGGTGGGTCCGCGCGGTCAGGATGACGATCGGGACCGGGGACGTCGCGGGGTTCTCCTTCAGGATCCGGCAGAGGTCGAACCCCGTCAGGCCGTGGGGGAGGGAGATGTCCAGGAGGACCACGTCCGGCCTCTCCTCCCGCACCACCCTCAGAGCCTCCTCGGAGGTCGTCGCCTCGAACGGGAGCATCCCGATCAGCCGGAGCTTGAAGGAGAGGATCTTCAGGATGTAGGGCTCGTCGTCGACGACGAGGACCCGCCGCCCGGCCAGCCCGGCGGTCTCCGTCGTCACGCGCGTCCCCCTCGGGGCCCCGGGCCGGACGTGGGCGGCTCCCGGAGGAGGAGGACCACCGCGGCGGCCGTCTGGCGCCCGTGAGTGATGCTCACGTGCGCGGCCGAGACTCCCATCCGCCGGGCCAGCCTCTCCGCGCGCCCGGAGAGGGCGAGCCTCGGAGGGCCGCCCGGCTCGCGGGCGACGGCCACCTCGCGGAACGCCACCCCTCGCATTCCGGTCCCCAGGGCCTTCATCGCCGCTTCCTTGGCCGCGAAGAGCCCGGCCAGGTGCTCGGCGAAGGCGGGCGACGCGGGGGTCCGGCGGACCTCCCCGGGCGCGAAGACGCGGGCGAGGAACCGGGTCCCGTGCCGCTCCCAGACCTGCCGGACCCGGTCGATCTCGCAGAGGTCGATCCCGATCCCGGCGACCGCCGGCCCGTGCGGCAGCGCGGAGCGGAGCAGGAGCGTCGCCGCGTCGCCGCCGTTCACTCGACCCTTCCGCTCCCGGTCCCTCGGACGGGGGAGAGGACTCCCCGGGGGCGCCGGCCTTCCCGCCCGCGCCGCCAGCTCTCGATCTCGCGGACGGCGCCGGCGAGATGGAGGAACCCGAGCCCCGTCACGAACCCGCGGAAGAACGGGGACGCGACCGCGTCGGCGACGGCCCGCGGGCTGCGGCCGGCGACTCGCTCGTTCCACATCCGGCTCCAGGGGACCAGGACCAGGAACGCCCCGATCTCGAGGTAGTAGACGGCCACCACGACGCGGACGAGCCGCGAGACGAACGGGTGCCGCACCACCCGGGCATTCTAGTGGCCCGGCGGCCCCGAAGCGTCAGCCCGGCCCTCGCGACCGGTGGGATCCGCCGGAGGAGGAGGACGAGGAGGAGCGGGAGGGGGACGACGACGAGCCGTGGCTCGAGGAGGACGACGGGCGCGAGGACGTCGATCCGGAGCTGCGGCCCGAGGAGGGCGGGGAGGTGGTCGACCCGGAGCCGCGGCCGGAGGAGGGCGGGGAGTACGAGGACGGCCCGCGGGACGGCGGCGAGGCGGACCGGGGAGAGTCGTAGGAGCGGGGAGAGGGGGCGCCGTAAGACGAGCCCGAGGACTCCCGGCGGGGCGCGTCGGAGTCGTACGCGCGGGGGGCGGACCCGTACCGCGGGGAGGGGGCCTCGTACCGCGAGGCCGGAGCTTCGCGGCGCGGGACGTCCTGCGTCCGCCAGCCTTCCGACCGTCGCGGCGCGGGTTCCTCGGTCCGCGGGGCCACTGGGCGCGCCGGCGAATCGTTCCGCCAGGCCTCCGAGGCCCGGGGCGCGGACGTCTCGCGGCGGTCGGGGGGGGCGGTCGTGCCGGACACGCTGGCGTCGCGGCCGGACCGCGAGCCCGTCGACGGGGACCTCCAGCCGTCGTCGCTCCTGGGCGTCAGGCGGGGCGGCTCGGCCGGACGGTCGTCCCTCAGGACCGGCGCCCCGGTCGGGCTGTTTGCTCCTTCCCGGCCCACGACCCGGGTGTCGCCCGACGGCTCCCGCCAGACGTCGGCCGCCGACCGGCCGGTCACCGGCGCGCCGCCGGCCTGGCCGGTCCGGGAGCCGTCGGCGGGCGCGGAGCTCCCGAGCTCCGACCTTCGCCCGCTTCCGATCGCGGCGGCGTCCGCCGGCCGGTAAGCCGGGTCGCTTCCCGCGCGGACCGTCGTCCTGTCCAGGACCGCCCGCGAGCGGGCGTCGAGGGTCGCGTCGCGCCGGAGGATGCCGACCAGGCCCTCGTCGACCCGGGCCGATCCCCGGGCCTCCCGCTCCGAGGCGGAGACGACTCGCCGGACGGCGTCCTGGACGGCGACGGCGGCCGGAGCGCCCCCGCTCCGGGGGATCCGGAGCGGAGCGGTCGCGACCACGCCCACCTGCCCGGGACGGAGCCCCAGCCGGTCGGCGCGGACGACGTCCGTGGGCTCGAGCCGCCTGCCGAGCCGCCCGACTGGCGTGTAGCTCCAGCCACGGGGGTCGATGCGCGTCACGTCCACACGGCCGTTGAGGTGGGGGTACGGGATGCCGGCCTCCCAGCCGCGGTAGGGCCTGTGCGAGTGGCGCCACCAGTCGTGGTAGCCGTAGTAGCCGATGGGGCACCACCCGACCCAGGACGGCGTGTAGGTCCAGTAGACCCAGGCGGGGGAGTACCAGACGCCGGGGCGCCAGCACCACCCGAACGCTGCGTCCCACAGCCACGTGCCGTAGTGGTAGGGGAGCCAACCCCACGGTTCGTACGAGACCCAGGTCATCCCGGCCGGAGTCCAGCGCCAGTAGCCGTTCCAGTAAGGGCGCCAGTCGGTCACGACCTGCGGCCGCCAGCAGTAGGAGCCGTACGTCGAGACGTAGACCCACGAGCCGTAGTCGTCGAAGGAGGCGAGATCGTAGTCGTAGGCGTACTCGTCGTCGACGTAGCGGGTCCCCCCTCGGCTCAGCGCCCGCTCCCGCCGCTCGTCGACGAAACGGGTGAAGCGGTCGTTCGGGAGCTCCCCCTCTCCCGTCTCCAGCTCGTCGGCGCCGTTGGAGAACGCGTACTCGCCGGCCCCGAGGTCGACGCGCCCCCGCTCGCTCAGGACCTCCGCCCGCCCCTCCGCGACGTAGACCTCCGTCCCGCGGACGCCGGTGTCGACGCGGACGAGAGCCGGGTCGGGAAGGACGACGGTGACGTCCGCCGTGTCGACGCGGCTGGCGAGCGAGCGCGGGCTGGAGGCGCGGGTCTCGAGGGCGACGGCGCCCCGCTCGAGGTAGACGAGGTTCCGGTCGTCCTCGGACTCGTAGGTGCGGGCCAGGGACTGGAACCGGAGCGACGTCTGAGCGTCGACGCGGAGGACGGACCCGTCGGCGAAGACCGCCTCGCCGCGGGAGCGGGTCCCGGTCACCAGGCGGTCCCCGGCGAGGACGGGCGTGTTCAGGCGTGCGGTGGTGTCGTCCTCGCCGGCCGAGACGAGGGCGACGTCCGAGCCGACGTAGCTGAGATACGTGTAGCCCTGCCGCTGGGCGCCGGCCGGGGCGGCCGTCAGGAGGAGCGCGAACCCGGCCCCCAGGACCGGGAGGAGGGGGTGCCGCGTCTGCTTGGTCATCGGAGCCGTCCTCCACCCCCGCAGATGCGACGGACGTGCCACCGGACGGTCGTCCGGTGCCGGGGACGCTTGACCGGGTGACCGCGGGGCCTCAATCTTGGCCCGTGGTGCTGGAAAGGCTCTGGAAGAGGATCGTCGGGGGAGCGACTCCGGAGGCGCCGAAGCTGGGACCCCTGCCGGAGGGCTACGAGGCCCGCCGGCGCGAGGCGGAAGCGCTGCACGCGGAAGGGCGGACGGCAGAGGCCGTCCGGGTCCTGGAGATCCTGGCGGGCGACCTGGCGGGGGACGGCAACTTCCCGCTCGCCGTGGCGGTCCGGCACCAGATCCACGCCTGGCTCCCCGCGGGGTCTCAACAGGCGAGCCCCGACGACGACGGGCGGCAGCTGGCCGCCCGGAGGGACCAGAGCGCCACGTACGCGAGCCCGGCCGCCAGCGACCCGGCGCGCCTCCGGAAGCTGGCCGGGCAGGCCCCGTTCCTCTCGGAGCTCTCGGCCGCCGAGGTGACGGGCCTGATCGAGTCGACGGGCCTCGTCGCCTATCCGGCTGGCAGCCCGCTCGTCCGCGAGGGGGAGGAGGGGGACAGGCTCTACCTGGTCACTCGCGGCGTCCTCCGGGTCGAGACGACGGGGGCGGACGGGCACGCGGTGCCGGTCGGGACCCTGACGGTCGGGGACTTCTTCGGCGAGGTCTCCGTCCTGACCGGCCGGCCGCGCTCGGCCACGGTCAGCGCCGACACCGACGCCGAGTGCCTCCAGATCGACCGGACCCGCTGGGAGGAGCTCGCCTCGGCGCACCCCCGCTTGCGCGAGATGCTGGAGAGGGCGATCAGCGAGAGGGCCCGGCTGACGGCGGAGGCGGTCGTGGACGACTTCCGGCGCCGCCGAGAGCCCTCCCCGGCGGGCGAACCGGGCTGATGGCCGTCCGCGAGATCCTCAAGTACGGCGACCCGCGCCTGCTCCAGAGGAACGAGCCGGTCGTGGCGTTCGACGACCCGGCCCTGCCGCTCCTCGTACGCGACCTCCTGGACAGCTGCTGGGCGGCGCCCGGCTACGGCCTGGCGGCCCCGCAGATCGGGGTGAACCGGCGCGTGGCGGTCGTGGACCTGTCGGTGGGCAAGGACCCCTCCCAGGTCCTCGTCCTGGTGAACCCCGTCGTGGCGGAGGTCGAGGGCGCCGTCCGGGACGAGGAGGGGTGCCTGTCGCTCCCGGACGTCGTGGAGGTCGTGGAGCGCCCCGAGCAGGTCTGGCTGGAGGCGTTCGACGAGAAAGGGGAGAAGCGGACGCTGCGCGGGTCGGACCTCCTCGCCCGGGCGTTCTGTCACGAGGTCGACCACCTCGACTCCCGGCTCTTCATCGACCGGCTCTCCAGCCTGAAGCGCTCGCTCGTCCTGCGGAAGGTCGTCCGGCGCCAGCGCCGCGGCGCCTGGTAGCCCCGCGCGCCGTCCGGCCCTCCCCGGAAACGGGCGACGACGGCCGGGGGAGGGGCCAGGGGAGGGCCGGTGTCCGGCCCGCGCCCGGGGGCGCGGGCTGGGCCCTCCCCGGAAACGTCACCCCAGGAGCTCGGACCGCCGTAGCGCCCGGGCCATCCCGCCGGCCAGCGCCACCAGGTGCTCCAGCTCGGCCGAGTGCCCCGGGACCGCCGGCGTTCCCCGCCGGTGGAGCCGGAGCGTCCCGAAGAGCTCCTCGCCCGCCCAGAGCGGGGCCGAGCAGACCACCCAGTCGACCCCGGCCTCACGCGCCTCTCCGGGCAAGCGGGGAGCGCGCTCCTCGCGCGGGTCGTCCGAGAGGGCCAGCGCGGCGAGGTAGCTCGGCGGGCCGCCGCCCGGCCAGCCCGTGGAGGTGACGAGGCTCGTCTCGGGCCGGCCCGTGCGCCGGAAGTTCAGGGTGACTCCGTCGGCGTCGAAGAACGCGCGGATCCGGTCGAGGAGGGCGGCGAGAGTCCGCTGGGGCTCGTCGTCGCCGCCGGCCAGGGGCTCGTCCAGCCGAGAAGCGATCTCGTGCTGGAGCTCGAGGAACCGGGTCCGCAGGGTGAGCGCGTCCAGCAGCTCCTTCGTCCGGAGGGCGTTGCGCACCCGGGCCTTCAGCTCGCGGGCCGAGAAGGGCTTGGCGACGTAGTCGTTGGCGAGGGCCTCGAAGCCGAGGAGGAGGTCCTCCTCGTCGTTGCGGGCGGTGACGAAGATGATCTGGATCCCCGAGGTCTCGGCGTTCGTCTTGATCCGGCGGCAGACCTCGTAGCCGGACAGGTCCGGCATCCTCACGTCGAGCAGGATGACGTCCGGCGCCCGCTGGGCCACCTTCTGGAGCGCCTCGGTTCCCGAGGTGGCGCTCTCGAACTCGCACCCGAGCTCGTAGGCGATGTAGGAGGCGATCTCCGACTGGTAGGGGTCGTCGTCCACGAGGAGGATCAGGGGAGTCCTTCGCCCGGCGCTGAACATGAGGCGCCTGTATCCCACGCGCGGGGAGGCGCGTCAAGCGGCCCGGCGGGGGCCGCCGGGCCCCCCGGCTTGGCTCCGGGGGGCGGGACGAGCAGAATCGGGCGCCCATGCTCCGCCTCCACAACACCCTCTCCCGCTCCGTCGAGCCGTTCGAGCCGCTCGTCCCGGGCGCCGTCGGCCTCTACACCTGCGGCCCGACGGTGTACAACCGCGCCCACATCGGGAACCTCCGGACCTTCCTCTGGGAGGACGTCCTCTGCCGGACGCTCCGGTGGCTGGGGTACCGGACCACCCAGGTCATGAACCTGACCGACATCGACGACAAGACGATCCGCGGCGCGGTGGCGGAGGGGGTGTCGCTCCGGGAGTTCACCGAGAAGTACGTCGGGACGTTCTTCGAGGACCTGAAGACCCTGAACGTCTCCCCGGCCGACCGCTACCCGCGGGCCACGGACCACGTCGAGGAGATGGTGGAGGTCGTCAGGCGCCTCTCCGAGCGGGGCCACACGTACGAGAGCGAGGGGTCGATCTGGTTCCGGATCGCCTCGTTCCCCGGCTACGGGAAGCTCTCGCGGGTCGACCTCTCGGCGGTGAGGCGGGGCGCGCGCGTGGCCGACGACGAGTACGAGAAGGAGGACGTGCGCGACTTCGTCGTCTGGAAGGCGTGGAAGGAAGGGGAGCCCGAGTCGGCGACCTGGACGACCTCCCTCGGGAAGGGTCGCCCCGGCTGGCACCTCGAGTGCACGGCGATGTCGATGAAGTACCTCGGGGAGACGATCGACGTCCACACGGGGGGCGTCGACAACATCTTCCCGCACCACGAGAACGAGATCGCGCAGAGCGAGGGGGCGACGGGGAAGCCCTTCGTCCGCACCTGGCTCCACGCAGAGCACCTGATCGTGGACGGCGAGAAGATGGCGAAGTCCAAGGGGAACTTCTTCACGCTCCCCGACCTGGTCGCGCGGGGGATCGCCCCGCGCGCCGTGAGGTACCTCTTCCTCTCGGTTCCGTACCGCCAGAAGCTGAACTTCACGTTCGACTCGCTCGGGGCGGCCTCCTCGGCGCTCGAGCGGCTCGACTCGCTCGACCGGCGGCTCGCGGAGGCAGCGCGCGGGGCGGCCGCCGGGGCGCCCTCGGAGGCGTTCCGGGCGCGTCTGTCCGCGGCCCGGGACGGCTTCCGGGAGGGGCTCGAGGACGACCTGAACACGGCGGCCGCCCTCGGCGCGCTGTTCGGCTTCGTCAAGGAGGCCAACGCGGACCTGGAGGCGGGCCGGCTCTCCGCCGGCGACGCGGGCGCCGCGCGCGGCCTCCTCCGGGACGTGGACCAGGTGCTCGGCGTCCTGCCCGAGGCCACCGAGGAGACCCTGGACGCCGACGTCGAGTCCCGGATCGCGGCGCGGCAGGAGGCCCGGAAACGGCGCGACTTCGAGGCCGCCGACGCGATCCGGGACGAGCTCCTCGCCCGGGGCATCGTCCTCGAGGACACGCCGCAGGGGGTCCGCTGGAAGAAAAAGCCTTGACAGGCGCGGGCGGAGCCGCTTCAATCCGCGCGATGCGCCGTTTCCAGGTCCGCTGGCACTGGCACCACGGGTAGCTCCCGGCGGGCGCAGCGTCCGTCCGGGTCCGAAAGGTCCGGGGGGCGCGCGAGGAAGACGGAAGGCAGCGACGACCCCCTCGGACGAGGGGGTTTTTCGTCGATGTCGCTCACGGCCGAGCGCACCACCGTCGTCGGGTCCTTCGCTCCGGCCACCAACCGCGAGGCGGTGGAGGCCGCCGCCTCGGTCCCCGCGTCGGCTCCCGCGGTGGAGGTCCGGCTGGACGCCCTGTCCGAGCCCCCGGCCCTGCCGGCGCTCCGGGACGCCTTCTCCGGGAAGCTCCTCCTGGCGACGCTCCGCTCCGCCCGCGAGGGGGGCGCCTTCGCAGGCGGGGAAGAGGCCCGGGTGTCGCTCCTCGCCGAGGCCCTCAGGGCCGGGTTCGACCTCGTCGACGTGGAGCTCTCCTCGCCCGGCGGAAGAGGCCTCCACGGCTTCCCCCCGGATCGGTGCGTGGCCTCCTTCCACGACCCCTCCGGGGTGCCGCGCGACCTGGCGGGGATCGCCCGCGAGCTCGCCGCGACCGGCGCGGCGTTCCGGAAGCTGGTCGTCACCGCCGGGTCGTCGGCCGACGCGCTGGCGGTCCTGACGCTCCAGAGGGAGTCGACGGACGGCCGCCTCTCGGCGTTCGCGATGGGCGAGCCGGGGATAGCGACACGCGTCCTCTCGCCGTACCTCGGCGCGCCGATCGCGTTCGGGTCTTTCGTCCCTGGCCGGGCCACGGCCCCGGGCCAGCTGTCGGTCCTCGACCTCTCGGAGGTCTACGGCATCGGCCGGCGGAGGCCGGTCGACGGCCTCCTCGCCCTGTTCGGGGGGCTCGTGTCCCACTCCTTCTCGCCCGCGCTCCACAACGGCTGGCTGGAGTCGGCCGGGTCGGCGCTCCTCTACGTCCCGTTCGCGCTCCGCTCCCTCGTCAGCGAGCTGGGCCCGCTCGCCTCCGGGCTCTGGGACCTCGGGCTCCCGCTGTCGGGGGCCTCGGTCACGATCCCGTTCAAGGAGGAGGCCACCCTCGTGGCCCTCTTCGGCGAGGGGAGCGTGGCGAACACGCTCCTCCGCGAGGGGGAGGCCTTCCGCGCGGCGAACACGGACCAGCCCGCGCTGCGAGGGCTCCTCCCCGCGGCCTCTCCCGGGGCCGCGGCCCTCGTCCTCGGGGCGGGGGGGACGGCCCGGAACGCCGTCGAGGCGCTCCTCTTCCGGGGGTACGAGGTGGACGTCCTGGCCCGCAACCCGGAGCGGGCGGCCGAGCTCGCGGCGGAGGCGGGGGCCCGGGCGGTCGCCGCGCCGCGGGCGGCGGGCGCCTACGCCGTCGTGGTCAACGCGACGCCCCTCGGCCTCAGGCCCGGGGACGCGCTCCCGCTGCCGGACGGCTTCCTCTCGGAAGGGCTCCTCGTCGTGGACGCCCCGTACCGCCCGGGAGGAACGGAGCTGGTCCGCCGTGCCCGGCTCCGCGGCGCCTCGACGGTGGACGGCTTCGCCCTCCTCGCCGCCCAGGCGGCGCTCCAGGCGACCCTCTTCACGAACCGGCCCTGCTCGGCCCGAGACCTCGTCGAGAGGCTCCCCGCGAGGCTGCGCCGGGACTTCGAGGTGACGACGTGACACCGGACCCCAACCTGCCGCGCGGCGTGCAGGCCTTCCTCTTCGAGGGGGCCGAGCGCCGCCGCCGGGCCGAGGAGGCCGCGGTCGCGGCCCTCCGTTCGGCCGGGCTCGCCGAGGTGATCCTCCCCGTCCTCGACTTCGCCGCCCCGTACGACGGCGTCACCGCCGACGAGGACGCCGAGCCGTACCGTTTCGTCGACCGGCAGGGAGAGCTCCTCTCGCTCCGCTCGGACTTCACGCCGATGGCCGCCCGGGTGCTGGCGCCCCGCCTCGCCGGGCTCTCGCTCCCCGTGGAGCTGTTCTACCGGGGCGACGTCGTGCGCGACGAGGAGGTCGGGGTCGGCCGCTCGCGGGAGTTCTCGCAGGTCGGGGCCGAGCGGTACGGGGACGGCTCGTTCTCGTCCGACGAGAGGATGCTCGGCCTCCTCCTCTCGTGCGCCTCGGGCGTGGGGGCCACGAGGCTGACGCTGACGCTCGGCTACGCGGGGCTCCTGGAGGCGCTCCTGTCGTCGGTCGCCCCGGCGCTCACGGCGCGGGACGGGGGCCGCCTCGCCACGGTCGCCGGCTGGTGCCGGGAGCGGCGGGTGACGGCCGTCGAGGCCGCGCTCGCGAGGGCGGGCGCCCGCCCGGCCGACGCGTCCGCCGTGGCGCGCGCCCTCCTCGTCGGCTTCGAGCCCGACTCCGCCCTGTTCGCGGCCCCGGCCCTCTCGGAAGGGGCGCAGGCCCTGCGGCGCGCCCGCGACCTGGCGCTTAGAGCGGCCCCCGGGGCCGCGATCGTCGCCGACCTCGCGGGGACGCCCACGGCGCCGTACTACACGGGCCTGACGTACGGGCTCGACGCGGCCGGCGTCCCGGCGCCGCTGGCGGCCGGCGGCCGCTACGACCGGCTGCTGGCGCGCTTCGGCTCGCCGGCCCCCGCCGTCGGCTTCTCGATCGGCGTGGAGGCCCTCTCGGCCGCGATGGAGGGGAACGGCGAGGAGGCCGCGAACGGGAGGCCGCTCCGGATCGCCGTCGGGAAGGGGAGGCTCCTGTCGCGGACGCTGGAGACGTTCCGCCGCGCGGGCGTCGACCTCCCGGACCCGGACGGCCGCCGCCTCGTCCTCGGGTCGACGCCGGGGGACGTGGAGCTCCTCCTCCTCAAGGACGACGACGTCCCGACGTACGTCGCCCACGGAGGGGCCGACCTCGGCGTCGTCGGGAGCGACCGGGTGGCCGAGTCGGGCGAGCGGGTCTTCACGCCGGTCGACCTCCCGTTCGGGGAGTGCCGCGTCGCGCTGATCGGAAGGGCAGGGGAGCCCTTCCGGCCGAACGGCCACCCGGTGACGGTCGGGACCAAGTACCGGAGGCTGGCGCGCCGCTTCTTCGACGGGCGGCGGATCGCTCACGAGGTGGTGCCGCTCGCGGGGTCCGTCGAGCTGGCGGCCGCGCTGAAGCTGACGGACGTCGTCGTGGACCTGATCGAGACCGGCGGGACGATCGCGGCCAACGGGCTCGCCGAGATCGAGACGATCCTCCCGAGCCGGGCGGTCCTGATCGCAGGGCGCTCGGCCCTCTCGGCCCGCCGGGCCGAGATCGCCGCGCTCGTCGAGCGCGTGGCGCTCGTGGCGGAGGTCCGGTGCTGAGGACCGTCGCCGCCGGGGGCCGCGCGGGCCGGGAGGCGCTGCGGGAGCTCCTCGTCTCGCGCCGGGCGCCCGACCTCGCCGCGGTGCGCGAGGCGCTCCCGATCGTCGAGGAGGTCCTCTCGGACCCGCGGCCGCCGCGCGCGCTCCTCGGGTGGGTCGAGCGTCTCGACGGCGTGAAGCTCTCCGCCCGCGGCCTCGTGGTGGACCCCTCGCGCGTCCCCGCGCCGCGCCCCGACCCCTCCTTCGCCGCCGCGTTCCGCCTCGCCCGGCGCCGGATCGCCTCCTACCACCGGAGGCAGCTCCCGCGGGGCTTCTCGTTCCGGGACCGGCAGGGCGTCTCGTTCCGCGAGCGGCCGGTGCCGCTCGAGAGCGTCGGCGTCTACGTCCCGGGAGGCCGCGCGTTCTACCCGTCCTCGCTCCTGATGGGAGCGGTCCCGGCGCAGGTCGCGGGAGTGCCGCGCGTCGTCGTCGCGACGCCGCCGAGGGCCTTCCGCGAGAGCCCGGAGCTCCGCTGGGCCCTCCGCGAGCTCGGCATCCGCGAGGTGCTCCTCGCCGGGGGCGCCCACGGCGTGGCGGGGCTGGTCGGATTCCTCGGCTGCCGGAAGGTGGTCGGCCCCGGAAACCGCTGGGTCGCAGCGGCCAAGCACCTCGTCTCGGCGCTCGTCTCCGTCGACCTTCCCGCCGGGCCGTCGGAGGTCCTCGTGGTGGCCTCGGGAGACGCCCCGCCGGAGCTCGTCGCCGCCGACCTCCTCGCCCAGGCCGAGCACGACCCGGAGGCCGTCTGCGTCCTCTTCACCGACTCGGCCGAGCTGGCGTCGCGCGTGGGCGAGGAGCTCGCGGCCCAGCTCCCGGACCTCGCCACGGCCGCCACGGCGCGCGCCGCGCTCGAGCGGCGCGCTCTGGCCGTCGTCTTCGGGACCCTCGGCGAGGCGGTCGCCCCGGCCCGGGCCTTCGCCGCCGAGCACCTCCAGCTGATGGGCCGCGGCGCGGGCCGGCTCCGGGGCGAGCTGGAAGCCCACGCGGGCGCCCTCTTCTCGGGCTCCTCGACCCCGACGGCCTTCGGCGACTACCTCGCCGGGCCGAACCACGTCCTCCCGACCGGCGGCGCGGGGAGGAGCTTCTCGGGCCTGTCGACCCGCGACTTCGTCCGCTGGGGACGGAGCGTCTCGTTCCCGGCGAAGGCCGCCCGGCGCCTCGCCGGTCCCGCCGCGACGCTCGCCCGGTTCGAGGGGCTCGACGCGCACGCCCGCGCGCTGGCGCGGAGGGCACGGTGAGCGTGGACCGCGCCCGCGGGGCCGGTGCCGCCCGGCCCGAGGTCCGGGCCTTCCCGGCCTACTCGCTGACGCCCCCGCCGCTCGACTCGTTGCGGGCCAAGCTCGACTTCAACGAGTCGCCCTTCGACGTCCCGGCCGAGGTGAAGGAGGAGGTCCTCGCGCGGCTCCGGTCGCTCCGCTGGTCGCGCTATCCCGCCTTCGGATCGCCCCGCCTCGTCGAGGCGATCGCGCGTCACGCCGGCCGGCCCCCCGAGGAGGTCGTCGTCGGGAACGGGTCGGGGGAGCTCCTCCTCGCGGCGATCGGCGTCCTGGCCGGGGGCGGCGGGACGGTCGTCACGGCCCCGCCCACGTTCTCGCTCTACGGCCAGCTCTGCGCGGTGGCCGGGGCCCGCGAGGCCGCCGTCCCGCGGACGGGCGACGCCTTCGTCCTCGACGAGGAGGCCTTCCTCTCCGCGCTCGGCTCGACGACGCGGGCGGTCGGCCTCGTCTGCTCGCCGAACAACCCGACGGGCGGGACCGCCGGCACCGGCTTCCTGTCGCGGGCCGCGGAGGCCTCCGCGGCGCTCCTCGTGGACCAGGCCTACGTCGACTTCGCCGAGCCGGAGGACGACGCGCGGCCGCTCCTGTCGGAGCACGGCAACGTGGTCGTCTTCCGGACGCTGTCGAAGGCCTTCGCGGCGGCCGGGTTCCGGATCGGGTACGCGCTCGCTCCGCCGGCGCTGGCACGCGAGGTGCGCAAGGCGGTCCTCCCGTTCAACGTCGACCTCGCGGCCGAGGAGCTGGCGCTCGCGCTCCTGGGAAGGCCCCATCTCCGGGACGCCGCCGTGGCGGCGGTGAAGACGGAGCGGGCGCGCGTGAGCGCGGCCCTCCGTGCGCGCGGGGCGCGGGTGGCCCCGAGCCGGTCCAACTTCCTCTTCTTCTCGCTTCCCGGCGTCCCGGCCGGGCGCGTCCACGAGTCGCTCCTCTCCCGGGGCGTCCTCGTCCGCCGGACCGGCCCCGCGGAGGGAGAGTGGCTGAGGGTGACGATCGGGACGGTGGAAGAGGACGACCTCTTCCTGGCCGCCCTGGAGGAGGTCCGATGAGACGAGCCGAGGTGAGCCGGGAGACGAAGGAGACGAAGGTCTCCCTGGCGCTCCGCGTCGACGGGACGGGGGAGTCGCGCGTGACGACGCCGGTCGGCTTCCTCTCGCACATGCTAGAGACCGTCGCCCGGCACGCCGGGTTCGACCTCGAGGTGGCGGCCGAGGGGGACGTCCACGTGGACGCCCACCACACGGTCGAGGACGTGGGGCTCGCGCTCGGAGAGGCGCTCGACCGGGCTCTCGGCGCTCGCGTCGGGATCGCCCGGTTCGGGCACGCCTACGTCCCGCTCGACGAGGCGCTCGCGCGCGCCGTCGTGGACCTCTCGGGCCGCCCGTACGTCGTCTTCGAGTCCCCGCTCGACCGCGAGATGCTCCTCGTGACGAAGGACTTCCCGTTCGCCCTCGTGGAGGAGTTCTGGAAGTCGGTGGCCTTCCGGGGGAAGCTGAACCTGCACGTGGACCTCCTCCGCGGGAGGAACGGCCACCACGCCGCCGAGGCGGTCTTCAAGGCCGCCGCGCGTGCCCTTCGCCAGGCGGTCGTCCTCGCGGGCGGGGGGGTCCCGTCCACGAAAGGGAGCCTCGTCGCGTGAACGTCACGCTCCTCGACTACGGCGTCGGCAACACGGCCTCCGTCCGCCGGGCCTTCGAGCGGCTCGGGGCCGTCGTCGACTTCACGGGCGAGCCGGAGCGCGTGGCGCGCGCCCGGAGGATCGTCCTGCCGGGCGTGGGGGCGTTCGCTCCGGCGCGGGCGCGGCTCGCCGAGACGGGGCTCGAGGAGGCCCTCCGGCGGGCGGTCGCTTCCGGCGCGCGCCTCCTCGGCCTCTGCCTCGGTTTCCAGCTCCTCTTCGAGTCGAGCGAGGAGTTCGGCACGACCCCGGGCCTCGGCCTCGTCCCGGGACGGGTGCGGGCGTTCCCTTCCGGCGTCCGGTCGCCGCACGTCGGATGGAACGCCCTGCGGCGCCCGGAGGGCCGCGAGCCGCGCCTCCTCTCGGGCGTCCCCGAGGGCTCCTACGTCTACTTCGTCCACTCCTTCCGCCCCGAGGGCGTCCCCTCGGAGGCGGTCGCCGCCTGGACGGACCACGGCGGGCCGTTCCCGTCGGCCGTGGAGAGCGGGGAGGTCTGGGGCTGCCAGTTCCATCCCGAGAAGTCCTCTGCCGTCGGGAGGCTCGTCCTCAGGCGGTTCCTCGCGAGGGAGGGAGCGTGAGGCTCTCGCTCTGGCCCTCGATCGACCTCTCGGAAGGGCGCGTCGTCCGGCTGCTGCGCGGCGAGATGTCGGCCCTGACGACGTACGACGCCGACCCCGGGGAGCTGGTGGCCCGCTTCGCCGAGGAGGGGGCCGACGGCGTCCACGTCGTCGACCTCGACGCCGCGTTCGGGCGCGGCGACAACGAGCCGGCCGTCCGGCGGCTCCTGCGCGCCGCGACGTTGCCGGTGCAGGTGGGGGGAGGGATCCGGACGCTCGAGGCCGTCGCGCGCGCCCTCGACGCCGGGGCGGCCCGCGTCGTCGTCGGGAGCCTCCCGTTCACCGAGCCCGCGGCCTTCGAGGAGGTGATGCGCCGGCACGGGAGCCGGACGGTCGTGGCGCTCGACTGCCGCGACTCGCGCCCCTCGATCCGCGGCTGGACGGCCGACGCGGGCGCCGGGACCGCCGCCGAGGCCGCGCGGCGGCTCGCGGGGACGGACGTGCGAGCGCTCCTGGTGACGGACGTGGCCCGGGACGGCGCGATGGCCGGGCCGAACCTGGACCTCCTCGCCGACGTCCGGTCCGCTTTCACGGGGGAGATCCTCGCCTCCGGAGGCGTGCGGGGACCGGAGGACCTGCCGGAAATCTCGTCGGCGCTCGAGGGGGGGCCCGGGGGCGTCATCCTCGGCCGCGCGTTGCACGAGGGGCGGACGACGGTGGCGCGGCTGGCGCTCTCGGCCGACCGGGCCGGAACGGCGGAAGGAGCGGGACGATGACGCTCGCGGTCCGGGTGATCCCTTGCCTGGACGTGGCCGCCGGCCGCGTCGTGAAGGGAACACGGTTCGAGAGCCTGCGAGACGCGGGCGACCCGGTCGACGCGGCGGTCCGCTACGAGGCCGAGGGGGCCGACGAGCTGGCGTTCCTCGACATCGCGGCCTCCCACGAGGAGCGCGGGACGCTCGTCCACCTCGTCGAGCGGGTCGCCTCGGTCCTGTCGATCCCGTTCACCGTCGGGGGCGGCGTCCGGGCCGTCGAGGACGCCGGGAGGCTCCTCTCGGCCGGGGCCGACCGCGTGACCGTCAACACGGCGGCGCTGGCCGACCCGTCGCTGATCTCGCGGATCGCCGAGCGCTACGGCTCCCAGTGCGTCGTCGTGGCCGTGGACGGCAAGCGCGTCGAGGGCCCCGGAGGCACGACGCGGCTCGTCGCGATGACCCACGGGGGACGGCGGGAGTCGGACCGCGAGGTGACGGAGTGGGTCACGGAGGCCGGGCGGCGCGGGGCCGGGGAGGTCCTCCTGACCTCGGTCGACGCAGACGGGACGCAGGTCGGGTTCGACCTCGGGATGCTCCGAGCCGTCCGGGCCGCCACCCCGCTCCCGATCGTCGCCTCGGGCGGGGCCGGGCGCCTCCCGCACTTCGCCGAGGCGGTCGCGGCCGGGGCCGACGCGGTGCTGGCGGCGTCGGTCTTCCACGACCGGGTCTACGCGATCTCCGACGTGAAGAGGGCGATGGCCGAGGCCGGGGTCCCGGTCCGGCTCGACGGGGGGAGCGCCGTCCCGGGCGTGAGGTTCGACGACCGGGGCCTCGTCCCCGTCGTCGTGAGGGACGCGGCGACGGGGCAGGTCCTGACGCTCGCCTGGGCGGACGCCGAGGCGATCTCGGCCACGGTGAGGACGGGCCTTTCGCACTTCCGCTCGCGCTCGCGGAACGCCCTGTGGAAGAAGGGGGAGACCTCCGGCAACGTGCAGCGCGTGACCGCGATCTCCCTCGACTGCGACGGCGACGCCGTCCTGTACGACGTGGTCCCGGCCGGTCCCGCCTGCCACGAGGGCCTCCGCTCGTGCTTCGCGCCGTCGGTCTCCCTCGCGCCGCCGCCGGAGCGGCCGGAAGCGCTCGACCTCGGTCCCCTCTTCGCCGCGGTGGCCGACCGCAAGGCCCGCCCGGAGCCCGGCTCGTACACGAACCGCCTCCTCGCCGAGGGACCCGCGAAGGTGGCGCGGAAGGTGGGGGAGGAGGCGGTCGAGACGGCGATCGCCGCCGTCAGCGGGGACGCCGCCTCGCTCGCCTCCGAGGTCGCCGACCTCCTCTACCACGTGGCGGTCCTGATGGCCTCCCGCGACGTCCCGCCGTCGCTCGTGCAGGCGCGGCTCGACGAGAGGCGCGGGACGAGGAGGGACGCGTGAACCGCCGCCTCCTGACCCTGGAACGCCCCGCCGACCTGACGACGCCCGTGGCCGTGATGAGGAACCTCCTCGCCGGGGAGGGGCCCTGCTTCCTCCTGGAGTCGGTCGAGCGGGGCGAGCGCCTGGCCCGCTGGTCCTTCCTCGGGGCAGGGCCCGTGGGCGAGATCTCCGGCCGCTCGGGCGACCCCTTCGCCCTCCTGAAGGCCGTCCCCGAGCACGTCGAGGCCCCGTCCGACGCCGACCTCCCGCCCTTCCGCGGGGGGGCCGTCGGCTACCTCGGGTACGACGCCGTGAGGCGGCTGGAGCGGCTCCCGTCGACGCGGCCCGACCCGCTCGGGCTGCCGGACGCCTGGTTCGGCGTCTTCACCGACGTCGTGGCGTTCGACCACGCGCGGCACCGGCTCCTCTTCCTGACGGCCGCCCCAGAGGGGACCGAGGCGGAGGCCCGCGAGCGGCTCGAGGGGCTGGCGGAGCGGGCGCTGGCGTCGCGGGTGCCTCCCGCCCCGCGGGAGCTCCGCGCGGGGGAGTTCGAGGAGACGCTCCCGCGGGAGGCGTACTGCCGAGCCGTCGAGGCCGGCAAGGAGCACGTGAGGGCCGGCGACGTCTTCCAGGTGGTCCTCTCGCGGCGCTGGTCCGCCGGCCTCGACGGGGACGCCTTCGCCGTCTACCGCGCGCTCCGGCGGGTCAGCCCGTCGCCCTACCAGTACTTCCTGAGGACGCCCTTCGCGACCATCTTCGGCGCCTCCCCCGAGCGGCTCGTCGCGGTGACGCCCTCCCCGTCCGGCTCCCGCGTGGAGACCGTCCCGCTCGCCGGGACGCGGCCGCGCGGGGCGACCCGGGCCGAGGACCTCGCGCACGAGCGGGACCTCCTCGCCGACGAGAAGGAGCGCGCCGAGCACGTCATGCTCGTCGACCTCGGGCGGAACGACCTGGGCCGCGTCTCGGTCCCGGGGAGCGTCCGCGCCGAGGAGCTCTTCACCGTCGAGCGGGCCTCGCACGTCATGCACATCGCCTCCCGCGTGGCCGGGACGCTCCGGGGAGACCGCGACGCCGTCGACGCGCTCGCCGCCACCTTCCCGGCCGGGACGCTGACCGGCGCCCCGAAGATCCGCGCCATGGAGGTGATCGAGGAGCTGGAGCCGGTGCGGCGCGGACCGTACGGCGGCGCCGTCGGGTACCTGGGGTTCGACGGGGCGCTCGACGTGGCGATCGCGATCCGGACGGCGGTGGTGGCCGGGGGGCGGCTGCACGTCCAGGCCGGGGCGGGTATCGTTGCGGACTCGGTCCCCGAGCGCGAGGCGGACGAGTGCGAGAACAAGGCCCGCGCCCTCCGCCGCGCGGTCGAGGAAGCCCCGGAGTACGCGCGATGATCCTCGTCGTCGACAACTACGACTCGTTCACCTGGAACCTCGTGCAGCTCCTGTCGCTCCTCGACCCGGACGTGGTCGTCGTCCGGAACGACGCGGAGACGGTCGACCAGCTCCTCGCCCGGCGGCCGGGCCGGATCGTCGTCTCACCCGGGCCGGGACGGCCCGAGGACGCGGGGGTCTCGTGCGAGCTCGTCCGGAGGGCGGGGGACGTGCCGCTCCTGGGCGTCTGCCTCGGGCACCAGGCGATCGGGCACGTCTTCGGAGGGCAGGTCGTGAGAGCCTCCGTCCTGATGCACGGCAAGACCTCGCAGATCTCGCACGACGGGACCGGCCTCTTCTCGGGCCTCTCCCGCCCCTTCACGGCCACGCGGTACCACTCGCTCGTCGTGGACGCGGCCTCGGTGCCGCCCGAGCTCCGGGTCACGGCCTGGACGGAGGACGGGACGGTCATGGGCCTCGCTCACCGGAGCCGCCCCGTCGCCGGGGTCCAGTTCCACCCGGAGTCGATCCTGACGGTCGAGGGGGAGAAGCTGCTGTCCAACTTCGTCGAGGGGAGGCTGTCGTGAGCGCCGTGCCGTCCCCCGTCCGGGAGGCCCTCCGGATCGTCACTCACGGCGGGCGGCTGACGCGCGAGGGGTCGCGGGAGGCCTTCGGCGCGATCCTGGACGGCCCGGTTCCCGAGCCGCTCGTGGCCGGGCTCCTCGGGGCGCTCGCCGCCCTCGGCGAGTCGCCCGACGAGGTGGCGGGGGTGGTCGACGTCCTGGCCGCGCGAGCCACCCGACCGCAGGTGGAGCCCGAGCTCGCCGCCAGTGCCATCGACGTCTGCGGCACGGGCGGGGACGGCCTCGGGACGTTCAACGTCTCGACGGCCACCGCCCTCGTCGTCGCCGGGGCCGGGGTCCCGGTCGCCAAGCACGGCGGCAGGGCCGTCTCCTCCTCCTGCGGGTCGGCCGACGTCCTCTCGGAGCTCGGGGTGAACGTGGAGATGTCGCCCGAGTGCGCCGCGGAGGCGCTCCGGCGCGCGGGGATCACGTTCCTCTTCGCCCCGGCGTACCACAAGGCCATGCGCCTCGTGGCGCCTCTGCGCCGCGAGCTCGGCGTCCGGACGGTCTTCAACCTCGCGGGCCCGCTGGCCAACCCGCTCGGGGTCTCCCGCCAGCTCGTCGGGGTGGACCGTCCGGCGAGGATCGACGTCGTCGCCAGGGCGCTGCGCCTCCGGGGGACGGACCGCGCCTGGGTCCTCTCGAACGAGCGGGGCGGCGACGAGCTCCTCCCCTTCGGCGAGACGCGCGTGGCCGAGGTCCGCGGGGGGGAGATCCGCTTCTTCGACCTGACTCCCGCCGACTTCGGGATCCCGGAGGGGGACCCGGAGTACCTCGGCGGGGGGGACGCCCCCCGCAACGCGGAGATCCTCCGCCGACTCCTCGACGGCGAGGAGGGGACGGCGCGCGACACGGTCCTGATGAACGCGGCCGCCGCGCTCGTCGTGGCCGGGCGCGTGACGGACCCCAGGGACGGCGTGAGGCTCGCGCACGCCTCGATCGACTCGGGGAGCGCCCGGCGCGCGCTCCTGACGCTCGTCGCCGTGTCGAAGGCCGGGCGGTGCGGCGGGTGACGGAGGCGGGCGCTCCCACGGTCCTCGCCTCGATCCTCTCGGCCAAGCGGCGGCGGCTGGAGGCGGGGGAGATCGGCGGCGCGAGGCCGGCCGGCCCGAGGCCCGACGGCGAGCGGTTCGAATCGGCGCTCGCGGGTCCGGGCCCGCGGGTCATCGCGGAGATCAAGCACCGTTCCCCGTCGGCCGGGACCATCCTCGAAGGCGCCGGCTCGCGGGTGGCCGACGTGGCCCGCGCGTACCGGCGGGGAGGGGCCTCGGCGATCTCGGTCGTCGTCGAGCAGGACTTCTTCGGGGGTGACCCGGCCTGGATCCCCGTGGCGAAGGGAGCCTCGGGCCTCCCGGTCCTGATGAAGGACTTCGTCGTCGACGAGCGGCAGCTCGACCAGGCGGCGGCTCTCGGCGCCGACGCGGTCCTCCTCGTCGTGGCCGCCCTCGGCGACGAGGAGCTCCGGAGGCTCCACGCCGCGGCCTCCGCACGGGGGCTCGCGGTCCTCGTGGAGGCGCACGACGCCGCGGAGGCCGAACGGGCCGCGGCGGCCGGCGCCCGCCTCGTGGGCGTCAACGCCCGGGACCTCCGGACCTTCCGGGTCGACCTCGACGCGATGGCCCGGCTCGGACGGAGCCTCCCCTCCGGGGCGATCCGGGTCGCCGAGAGCGGCATCCGGGACGCGCGGGACGTTCGCCGCCTCTGCGGGGAGGGGTACGGGGCGTTCCTCGTCGGCGAGTCGCTCCTCCGCTCCGGCGACCCGGCGCGGGCGCTGAGGCGCCTCGTCGGGCTCGGCTCGACCGAGGTGAAGGTCTGCGGCCTGACGCGGGCGGAGGACGTCCGCTCGGCCGTCTCGCTCGGCGTCGACTGGGTCGGCCTGAACCTCTCCCCGCTCTCGCCGCGAAGGGTCTCGCTCGAGGCAGCCGGGGCGCTCGCGGAGGCGGCCGCGGGGGCGGGGGTCGTCCTCGTCGTCGCGGGGAACGCCCCGGAGGAGGTCGCCCGCGCGGTCGAACGGGTCCGCCCCGCGGCCGTCCAGCTCCACGAACCGCCGTCGCCCGCGGCGACGGCCCCCGGAGTCCCGCTCTGGCAGGCGGTCCGCGTGGGGCGCGACGACCTCGACGCGGCGGCGCTCTGGCCGGGGGAACGCTTCGTCCTGGACGCGGCCCGGCCGGGCCAGGCCGGAGGGACGGGGACGACGTTCGACTGGTCCGTCGCCGCCTCGCGCCGGTGGGGACGGCCGGTGGTCCTCGCCGGCGGGCTGACGCCCGGGAACGTGGCGGAGGCGGTCCGGAGGGTCCGCCCCGCGTGCGTGGACGTGGCTTCGGGGGTCGAGAGCGCCCCGGGGGTCAAGGACGCCGCCAGGATGGAGGCGTTCGTGGCCGCGGTCCGCGGGGTCCCCGACCCTCAGACGGACGAAGGAGGAGCCGGATGACGGACCGGAAGGTCCCGCTGCCCACGCGGGCCGACGCGCGCGGCCGCTTCGGCGGCTACGGGGGCAGGTTCGCGCCCGAGACGCTGATGCGCCCGCTCGAGGAGCTCGAGGAGGAATACCGAAGGGCCCGGCGGGACCCGGCCTTCCGGCGCGAGCTCGCGGACCTGCTCCGCGACTACGCGGGCCGCCCGACACCGGTCGGCTTCGCCGCTCGCCTGACGAGGAGCGCGGGCGGGGCCCGCATCTACCTCAAGCGCGAGGACCTCCTGCACACGGGGGCGCACAAGCTGAACAACGCGCTCGGGCAGCTGCTCCTGGCGGCCCGGATGGGGAAGAGCCGCGTCGTCGCCGAGACCGGCGCGGGCCAGCACGGCGTCGCCACGGCGACGGCGTCCGCCCTCCTCGGGATCTCCTGCACGGTCTACATGGGTTCCGTCGACGTGGAGCGGCAGGCGCCGAACGTCTACCGGATGAAGCTCCTCGGGGCCACGGTCGTCCCGGTGGAGGGGGGCTCGCGGACCCTGAAGGACGCCATCAACGAGGCGATGCGGGACTGGGTGACGAACACCGCCACGACCCACTACGTCCTCGGGTCGGTCCTGGGGCCGCACCCCTTCCCGACGATCGTCCGGGACTTCCAGTCGGTCATCGGGCAGGAGGCGCTCGGCCAGAGCCGGCGCCTCCTCGACGGGAAGCTCCCGGACCTCCTGGTGGCCTGCGTCGGGGGGGGCTCGAACGCGATCGGCCTCTTCCACCCGTTCCTCCGGCACCGCGAGGTCGGGATGGTCGGCGTGGAGGCGGGCGGCCGGTCGCTGTCGCCCGGCGAGCACGCGGCCCGGTTCGAGGGCGGGAGGCCGGGCGTTCTCCACGGGACGCGGACGCTCGTCCTCTCGGACGACGCGGGGCAGGTCCTCCCGACTCACTCGGTCTCGGCCGGCCTGGACTACCCCGCGGTGGGGCCGGAGCACGCGCTCCTCGGTGAGGCGGGGCGCGTCCGGTACGTCTCCGTCGGGGACGCCGAGGCCCTCTCGGCCTTCCACCGCCTCGCGGAGCTGGAGGGGATCCTCCCCGCCCTCGAGTCCGCCCACGCGGTCGCCTGGGCGCTGGGCGCCGCCCGGTCGATGCCCGCCAGCGCCACCATCCTCGTCAACCTGTCGGGCCGCGGGGACAAGGACGTCCCCTCGGTCGCGCGGCTGGAAGGGCTCTCCCTGTGAGCCGCCGCCTGAAGAGGGCCTTTTCCCGCGCGGCCGCGGAGGGGCGCGCCGCCCTCGTGGCGTTCGTGGAGGCCGGCGACCCCGACCGGGAGACCTCCCTCAGGATCGTCGAGGCGCTCTTCGACGCCGGCGCGGACGTGGTGGAGCTGGGAGTCCCGTTCAGCGACCCGATCGCCGACGGACCCGTGATCCAGAGGGCCGGGGAGCGAGCGCTGGCGTCGGGAGGCGGGCTGCCCGGAGCGCTCGACCTGGCCGCCGAGCTCAGGCGCCGGGGCCGGGACGGGGCCGTCGTCCTGTTCGGCTACGCCAACCCGATCCTGGCGATGGGGGAGGCGGCTTTCGCGGCCCGGGCCGCGGCCTCCGGGGTCGACGGGGTCCTCGTGACGGACCTCCCCCCCGAGGAGGCGCGCGGCCTCGTCTCGGTCCTCCGCCGCGCCGGGCTCTCCACGGTCTTCCTCCTCGCCCCGACCTCGACGCCCGAGCGGATCCGGCGCGCGCGAGGCCTGTCTCGCGGCTTCGTCTACCTCGTCTCCCGGCCCGGCGTGACGGGGGCGCGGACGCAGCTCCCGCCGGACCTGCCCGAGCTGGTCGCGCGGGTCCGGCAGGGGGGCGCGGGGATCCCCCTGGCCATCGGGTTCGGAATCTCGACGGCGGAGCAGGTCGCCGAGGCCGCGAGGCTGGGCGACGGGGTCGTCGTCGGGAGCGCCCTCGTCTCGCGAGTGGAGGCGGCGGTGCGGGAGGGGCGCGACCCGGTCCCCGGCGTGGCGGCGCTCTGCCGGGAGCTCTTCGAGGCGACCCGCCGATAATCCGGCGGTGGCCGGGTCCCTCCCCGCGGACTGGAGCGCGCGGCTCGCCGCGGCGGGGCGCGCCTCGCTCCTGTCGCTCGTCGAGGAGCACCTCCGCGCCTTCGGGGAGCGGGAGGCGCTGCAGGCCCTCCGTCACCCGTTCTGCTCGACGGAGGTGGTCGAGCTCGTCCTCGGGGACCGCCGCTTCGCGGCGCTGGCCTCCGTCCGGAAGGCGGCCGCGCTCCACCCGGCCACGCCCCGGCCGGACGCGCTCCGGTGCGTGGAGGACCTCGGGTGGCGGGACCTCCTCGACGTCAGCCGCGAGGCGAGGACCCCGGCGCCGGTGCGGCGCGCGGCGAGCCTGAAGATCCTGGATCGCCTCCCGCGGCTGGCCCTGGGCGAGAGGCTGACGCTGGCGCGCCTGGCGGACCGCCCCGTCCTCCGCGCCCTCCTGGAGGACGTGGA
>RHKY01000062.1 GCA_008363385.1 Acidobacteriota bacterium
ACCGGGACGGGACTTCCACCCGCTGGAACCGCGGAGCCTGACGCGAAGCCTTCCTCCCACCTCAGCGTGAGCTGCTTCCCGTCTTCAGGACGCACCATCGGCCGATGATAGGCGCCGTTCCGTGCCGACGCGGCCGCGGACGCACCCGGCCCGCGAGCGCCCCTACAATCCGCCGTCGTGCGCCGGCCCCCCCTCGCCGTCCTCCTCGCTCTCCTGTCGGGCCTCCTCTCCTGGGCGGGGGAGGAGGCGCTCGCGGGCGACGTGTCGCGGCGCGTCCTCAGGCTCTCCACCGGCCGGGTCGAGACCGTTCCCCTGGAGGCGTACGTGGCCGCGGTCCTCCCCGGCGAGATCGGGAGCGCCCCGGCAGCGGCGCTTCAGGCCCAGGCCGTCGCAGCCCGCTCGTACGCGATGGCCAAGACGGGGCGGCACGAGGACCTCGGCGCGGACCTCTGCGACGGCGTCCACTGCCAGGTCTACCGCGGGCCCTCTGCCGCCACGCGGGACTCGCGCCGCGCGGCCGAGGCCACGCGCGGGCTGGTCCTGGCCCAGCGGGGGCGGGTGATCGCCGCGCCGTTCCACTCGGTCTGCGGCGGAAGGACGGCGCGTCCCTCCGACGTCTGGGACGACGAGGAGACGCCGGACCTTCCGCCCGTGGACGACGACGCCTGCTCGGGCGCTCCCGGCTCGGAGTGGACGTTCCGGCTGGAGCGGGGAGCGCTGGGCGAGCTGGGCGCGGCCCTGGGCCTCCCGGGGGCACGCTTCCTGGAGGTCTTCGGCCACGACGGGAGCGGGCGGGTCTCGATGGTCCGGATCGTCTCCCGCGGGGGAGTCTCCCGCGTCGTCCGCGGCTTCGACTTCCGGCGGGCCGGCAGCGAGCTGTGGGGGTGGGCGACCATCCGGTCGACGGACTTCCGGGTGGCCGGGGAGACCGCCACGGCCTACCTCCTCTCCGGTCGCGGGACGGGTCACGGAGCGGGCCTCTGCCAGCGCGGGGCGATCCGCCGCGCGGCCCGCGGCGAGACGCGCGACGGGATCCTGCTGCACTACTACCGCGGGACGGAGCTGACGACGCTGGAGGCGCTGGCGTCCGCTCCGCCGCGAAGGGGGACGGGGGAGGCGGGCTCTGGGCGGCGGTGAGGCGCTCCTGACGGGGCTCGACGTCCTCCTGGCGGACCCGCAGCGCGTTCTGGGCCGCAGGGTCGGCCTCCTCGCCAACCCCGCCTCCGTCACCCGGGGGCTCGTCCCGGCCGCCACCGCGCTGCGGCGGGCCGGCGCCGACCTCCGGGCGCTCTTCGGCCCCGAGCACGGGCTCCTCGGGCACGCGCAGGACCTGGAGCCGGTCGGCGCGCCCGACCGGCCGGCCGGGGCCCGCGTCGTCTCGCTCTACGGCCGGAGCTTCGAGGAGTGCTCGCCGCGTCCGGAGGACCTCTCGGGCCTGGACCTCCTCGTCTGCGACCTCCCGGACGTCGGGAGCCGCTCCTACACCTTCGTCTGGACGACCGTCCTCGCCGCCGCGGCGTGCGCCCGGGCGGGCGTCGAGGTCCTCGTCCTGGACCGCCCGAACCCCCTCGGGGGGTTCGACGTGGAGGGGAACCTCCCGGAGGAGCCGCTCCTGTCCTTCGTCGGCCTCCACCCCGTCCCGGTCCGGCACGGGATGACGTCGGGAGAGGTCGCGATCTGGGCCAACGCCGAGCGCGGGATCGGGGCGCGGCTCTCCGTCGTCCCGATGAGCGTCGAAGGAGAGAGCCGCCCGGCGCCCCGCCGGAGGATCGGCGAGACCGCGTCGTGGGTCCTCCCCTCCCCGAACATGCCCTCGCGCGCGACCGCGCTCGTCTACCCGGGCTCGTGCCTGTTCGAGGGGACGAACCTCTCCGAGGGGCGCGGGACGACGAGGCCGTTCGAGCTGGTCGGAGCGCCCTGGATCGACGCGGAAGAGGCGGCCGAGGCGGCGAACGGCCTCGGGCTCCCCGGGGTCCTCTTCCGCCCGCACTCCTTCCGGCCCGCCTTCCAGAAGCACGCGGGCAGGCTCTGCGGCGGCGTGCAGCTGCACGTGACGGACGAGCGGGCGTTCCGCCCCTACGAGACGGGCCTGCGGCTCCTCGCGGCCCTGCGGGACCTCGACCCCGGGAGCTTCCGCTGGCGGACGGAGCCGTACGAGTTCCGGGACGACGTCCCGGCGATCGACCTCCTCGCGGGGACGCGCCGGTTCCGTGACCTCGTGGACCGCGGCGAGCCGCTCGACGCCTGGATCGCCACATTCGCGTCGGACCTCCTCCGGTTCGCGCCGTCACGGGAGCGGGCGCTCCTGTATCGCGGGCGGCGCGGGCCCGCGGTGGTCCAGGTCGTCGGGGCCCACGAATCGGGGAAGACGACGCTCGCGTCGGCCCTCGTCGCCGCCCTCGTGGCGAAGGGGGTCCGGGTGGCGGCGGTGAAGCACACGCGGCACGAGCACCCGACCGACATGACGGGGAAGGACTCCGAGGTCCTGGCGGCCGCTGGCGCCGAGCCGGTCGTCCTGGTGGCGGCGAGCCGCGTGGCCCGCCACCAGCGGCTCGCCTCGCCCCCGGACCTCGTCTCCGTCCTGGACGACCCGGGGTTCGCGGCCGCCGACGTCGTCCTGGTGGAGGGGTTCCGCGAGGCCTCGTTCCCCAAGATCGAGGTGGTCCGGGGCGCCACCGGCCGGGAGCCGGTCTCGCCCGGGGACCCGTCGGTGTTCGCGGTCGTCACGGACGTCCCGACGCCCCACCCGGCCGCGGTCCCCCGGTACGCTCCCGGCGACCCCTCGGTCCTGTCGGCGCTCGAGAAGGCCGCGGGCCTTTCGGAGGAGAGATGAAGGCGATCCTGGTCCCCACCCCCGGCGGCCCCGAGGCCCTCGTCTACTCGGACGCGCCCGACCCGGACCCGCGCCCGGGGGAGGTGGTCGTCAACGTCCGCGCGACCGCGGTGAACCGGGCCGACCTCCTGCAGTCGCAGGGGAAGTACCCGCCCCCTCCCGGGGAGTCGGAGATCCTCGGCCTGGAGGCCGCGGGGGAGCTGGAGGGCTCGGGCGAGAGGGTCTTCTTCCTCCTCGCGGGCGGGGGATACGCCGAGAAGGTGGCCGTCGACGCCGGGATGCTGATGCCGATCCCGGACGGGATGTCGTTCGAGGAGGCGGCCGCGATCCCCGAGGCGTGGTTCACGGCCTACCTGAACCTCTTCTCCGAGGGGGGGCTCCGGGCCGGCGAGACCGTCCTCGTCCACGCCGGGGCCTCCGGGGTGGGGACGGCCGCCATCCAGCTGGCGCGCAGGGCCCGCGCGAGGGTCGCCTCGACCGTGAGGTCCGCGGCCAAGCGGGAGGCGCTCCTGTCGCTCGGGGCCGACCTCGTCGTGGACTCCTCGGCCGGGGACTTCGCCCAGGCCGTGGAGGAGGCCCTCGGGCGCTACCCGGTGGACGTCGTCCTGGACCCGATCGGGGGCTCGGTGCTGGAGGGGAACGTCCGGCTCCTGGGGCGCGGCGGTCGGCTCGTCCTGATCGCGACGATGGGGGGCGGCAGCGCCCCGCTCGACCTCCGGGCGCTCCTCGTCCGCCGGCTCCGGATCGTCGGCTCGACGCTGCGGGGCCGGCCCCTCGTCGAGAAGATCGCCCTGACGGCGGCGTTCCGCAGGGAGGTCCTCCCCGGGTTCGCCGACGGGAGCCTCCGGCCGCTGGTCGACTCGGTCTACCCCCTCGAGCGGGCGGCCGACGCCCACCGGCGGATGGCGGCCAACGAGAACGTCGGCAAGGTCGTCCTGACGGTGGGCGCGTGAGCCCGGCCTACGCGGCCGCCGTCTTCGACCTGGACGGGACGCTCCTGGACTCGTACGCGGCCATCCACGACTGCCTGAACCACGTCCTCGTGGCCTTCGGGAGCCCTCCGGTCGCCCCGGAGGAGACTCGGCGGATGGTCGGCCACGGCCTGGACGCCCTCCTGCGGCAGGCCCTCGGGGAGGAGCGGCGTGTCCGCGCGGTCGCGCTCTTCCGCGAGCGGTACGCGGTCGTCGGCCCGGGGAAGACGACGCTGATGCCGTGGGCCGACGAGGTGACCGACGCGCTCTCCCGCTCGGGGATCCCGATGGCCGTCGCCTCCAACAAGCCCGCCGAGTTCAGCCGGCAGCTGCTCGACGAGCTCGGGGTGCTCCACCGCTTCTCGGCGGTCGCGGGCCCGGGAGACGGCATCCCCCCGAAACCGGAGCCCGAGATGGTGTTCCGGCTCGTCCGGGCCCTGGGCGTCCTGCCCGCCGAGGCCCTGATGGCGGGCGACATGGACGTGGACGTGGAGACGGCGCGGAGGGCGGGGCTCCCGGTGGCCGTCGTCCCCGGCGGCTCCTGCTCCAGGGACGAGCTGGCCCGCGCCCGCCCGGACCACCTCCTCGAGGACCTCCGCGGCCTCCTGCCGCTCTTCGGGATCCCGGTCCGTGGGGGCTGAGACGGAGTCCGTCGAGGCGGGACGTGAGGGGTCCCGCGGCGTAAAATGCGCCCCATGAGCAGCGCACCGTTCGACTCGACGTCCGGCAGCGCCGGACAGGTCCGTTTCTTCAACCCCGGCCCCGTCTGGGTGCGTCCGCAGGTGCTCCAGGCGCTGGGCGGCCCGATGATGTCGCACCGGTCCCAGGCCTTCTCCGACCTCTACGGCCGCATCCTGGAGAAGCTGCCGAAGCTCTTCCGGACGAAGGGGCAGGCCCACACGCTGGCCACCTCGGCCACCGGCGTCTGGGAGGCGGCCCTCGTCTCCTGCGTCGAGGGGCCGGTCCTCTGCTGCTGCAACGGCGCCTTCTCGGACAAGTGGGGCGAGATGAGCCAGCGGCTCGGCCTGGACACCACGATCCTGAAGGCCGAGTGGGGCAAGCCGATCCTGGCCGAGGAGGTCCGGAAGAAGCTCGCCGAGAAGAAGTTCCAGGCGGTCACCGTCGTCCACAACGAGACCTCCACCGGGACGATCTCGGACCTGCCGGCCATCGCGAAGGTCGTCCACGAGGGCTCGGACGCGCTCCTGTTCGCCGACGTCGTGACCTCGCTGGCCGGGACGCGCGTGGAGGCGGACGAGTGGGGGCTGGACGTGGCCGTCTGCGGCTCGCAGAAGGCGCTCGCCCTCCCGCCGGGGATCGCCGTCTTCTCGATCTCCGAGAAGGCCCTGGCCGCCGCGCGGCAGAAGAAGCACCGCGGCCTCTACCTCGACCTGATCGACGTGGAGGCGTTCGGCAAGAAGAAGCAGAACCCGACGACGCCGTCGCTCCCGCTCCTCTACGCCCTCGACGTGCAGCTCGACCACATCCTCGCCGAGGGGCTGGAGAACCGCTGGGCGCGGCACCACTCGATGCTGAAGGCCGTCGAGGAGTGGGCGCCGAAGGCCGGGTTCCGCTTCCTCCCCGAGGACCCCGCCACGCACTCGCCCACGGTCTCCTCCCTCTACCCGCCCGAGGGGGTGAACGCCGAGGAGCTGAACAAGGCGATGAAGAAGGAGGGGTTCACGCCCGGCTCCGGGTACGGCAAGTTCAAGCCGTTGAACATCCGGATCGGGCACATGGGGGACGTCGACCTCGAGTCCGTCAAGGCCCTCCTCGCCGCCTACGACAAGGTCGCGCAGGGGATGCTCGCCGCCTCCGCGGTGGGCGCCGGAACGAAGTCGTGAGCGGGCGAGGGCCCGCGCCCGCGCGGGTCCTCGTCGCCGAGCCGCTCAGCGAGGCCGGCCTGGCCGCCTTCGGCCAGGCCGGTTTCGTCGTAGAGAGCGGAAGCGACTGGACCCGCGAGACCCTCCTCTCCCGCGTCGGCGAGTTCGACGCCCTCGTCGTCCGCTCGGCCACGAAGGTGGACCGCGAGCTCCTCTCGGCCGGGACGCGCCTGAGGGTCGTCGGCCGCGCCGGGGTGGGCCTGGACAACGTCGACCTGAAAGCCGCGACCGAGCGGGGCGTCCTCGTCGTGAACGCCCCGTCGGGCAACGTCGTCTCGGCCGCCGAGCACACCATCGCCCTCCTCCTCGCCCTCCTCCGGCGGATCCCCGAGGCCCGGGCGTCGCTCTCGGCGGGGGAGTGGAAGCGGTCGAAGCTGGTGGGGACCGAGCTCCAGGGGAAGACCGTCGGCCTCGTGGGGCTCGGGCAGGTGGGGGCCCGCGTGTCGGCGCGCCTCGCGCCCTGGAACGTCACGCTGCTCGCCCACGACCCGTACCTGACGCCCGCCCGTGCCTCGGAGATCGGGGTCACGGTCGTGCCCCTCGACGAGCTCCTCTCCCGCTCGGACGTCGTCTCCCTCCACGTCCCGTCCACGCCCGAGACGACGGGGCTCCTGTCGGCCGCGCGGATCGCTGGGATGAAGGACGGCGCGCTCCTCGTCAACTGCGCCCGCGGGACGCTGGTGGACGAGGCGGCCCTCCTCGCCGCGCTCGACTCGGGGAAGCTCGCCGGGGCGGCGATCGACGTCTTCGCGGTCGAGCCGCCGAAGGACTACACGCTCGCGCGGCACCCGAAGGTCGTCGCCACGCCCCACCTCGGCGCCTCGACCGTCGAGGCGCAGGAGCGGGTGGCGCTGGAGACCGTCGAGATGGTCGTCGAGGCGCTGAAGGGCTCTCCCTTCGTGGCCGCGGTGAACCTGCCCTTCCCGCCCGGGGGGGACCCGCACGCGGCCCTCCCCTGGATGAAGCTGGCCGCCTCGGTCGGCGAGCTGGCGGCCCAGCTCCTGGGCGCGCCCCTCCGCTCGGTCGCCGTCTCGCTCACCGGAGTCCCGGCGGCGGTGCGGAAGGCGAGCGCGGTCTCGGCCCTGAAGGGCGTCCTGACACCCTCGCTCTCGGCGAGCGTGAACCTCGTCAACGCGGCGGCCCTCGCGTCGCAGCGGGGGGTGACCGTCAGCGAGACCGTCCACGCCGACGCCGGCGGCTTCGCGAACCTCGTCACGGTCACCGTCGGCTCCGGGGAGCGCGAACGGAGCGTCTCCGGCACGCTCTTCGGGGACCGGCTCGGGCGGATCGTGGCCGTCGACGGCCTGCCGCTGGAGTTCTCGCCCGAGGGGAGCCTCCTCTTCATCGAGAACAGGGACGTGCCGGGCGTCGTCGGGCGGATCGGGACGCTCCTCGGGGAGCGCGGGGTCAACATCGCGGACTTCGCCCTGGCCCGCGGCGCGGCCGGGCGGGCGGCCGCGGTCGTCAAGATCGACGCCCCGGGAGTCCCGGACGCCGAGCTGGTCCGGGCGCTCTCGGCCCTCGCGGACGTCGTCTCCGTCCGGCCGGCGGCGCTCTCGTGAGCGCGAGCGTGCCGCCCGGCCGGGGAGAAGGGGGACGCTTGCGCGTGGGGGTCGTCTTCGGCGGCCCCTCGCGGGAGCACGGCGTCTCGTTCCTCTCGGGCCGGTGCCTCCTCTCGAACCTCCCCGCTGACCGGTACGAGCCGCTCCCGGTCTTCGTCGGCAAGGACGGCCTCTGGCACGGCCCCTCGGCCTCCGCGGCAGAGATGGACCGGCAGCTCGGCCGCCCCCCGCGCGACCTCCTCCTCGACGGGATCCGCCCGAGCGACCCGGCGGCCCCGGCGGACGAGGTGGTCGCCTCGTTCCGGTCCGCCTTCGAGGAGGGCCGGCCCGACGTCCTCTTCCCGATCGCCCACGGGACGTTCGGCGAGGACGGCGCCTGGCAGGGACTCTTCGAGTCGCTCTCGATCCCGTACGTCGGGTGCGGGGTCACCGCCTCGGCGGTCGGGATGGACAAGGCCGTCATGAAGGCCGTCCTGGGTGCCGCCGGGCTGCCGCAGGTCGACTACTTCGCCTTCTCGCGGTCCGACTGGGGCCGCCCGCGGCGCCGGGACCTCCTCTTCGAGCGGGTGGAGGAGCTGGGGTTCCCGGTCTTCGTGAAGCCGGCCTGCGCCGGCTCCTCGGTCGGCGTCTCGAAGGTGAAGTCCTTCGCCGACCTCGGGCCCGCCGTCGAGGCGGCGCTGGAGCTGGACGAGAGGGGCATCGTCGAGGAGGGGGTCGACGCGCGGGAGATCGAGTGCTCCGTCCTGGAAGGGGAGGACGGCGGCCCGACGGAGGCGTCGCTCCCCGGCGAGATCGTCCCCGGGCACGAGTTCTACGACTACGAGGACAAGTACATCGACGACCGCTCGCGGAGCGTCATCCCGGCGGAGCTCCCCGACTCGACGCGGGAGGAGGTGCGGCGGCTGGCCGTCGCGGCCTTCGACGCCCTCGGCGGGGCCGGCTTCGCGCGGGTCGACTTCTTCCTCGAGCGGGGGACGGGGAGGGTCCTCCTCAACGAGCTGAACTCCCTCCCCGGCTTCACGCCGATCTCGATGTTCCCGAAGATGTGGGAGGCGACGGGCCTGGCGCTCCCGGACCTCCTCGACCGCCTCGTGAGGAGCGCCTTCCAGCGACCGCGCCGCGGACGCTGAGCCGCGCGGCGTAGACTTTCGCCACCTCGATCCGGGAGGGCGACATGACCTTCGTCCAGGACCCCCCGCAGCCGGGCCACCCCTGGCGGGACGACCCGTTCCTCCGCGGCTACCTCGCCCACCGGCTCCCCCCGCCGGTGATGGCCGAGGTCGAGCCCTCGCTCCTCGAGATGGCCGAGACCGCCGCCGGGAGGCTCCGGAGGCTCCTGGAGGCCGAGCGGGGGCAGGAGCCCGTCCTCGTCCAGTGGGACGCCTGGGGACGACGGGTCGACCGGATCGAGCTGACGCCCCTCTGGAAGGAGGCCGCCCGGGTGGCGGCCGAGCAGGGGGTGGTGGCGACCGCTCACGAGCGTCGGCACGGCGAGCTGTCGCGGATCCACCAGTTCGCGCTCGTCCACCTCTTCGAGCCCTCCTCGGACGTCTACTCCTGCCCGCTCGCCATGACCGACGGGGCCGTCCGGACGCTCGTCCACCTCGGGAACCGGGAGCTGTGCGAGCGGGCCGTGCCGCGCCTGACGAGCCGCGACCCGGAGAAGGCCTGGACGTCGGGGCAGTGGATGACGGAGCGGACCGGCGGCTCGGACGTGGCGACGAGCGAGACCGTCGCGAGGCAGGTGGACGGGAGCTGGCGGCTCTGGGGGACGAAGTGGTTCACGTCGGCCGCCACGAGCGACATGGCCCTCACGCTGGCCCGCCCGGAGGGGAACCCGCCCGGCGGCCGGGGGCTCGCGATGTTCTACCTCGAGACGCACGACGCCTCGGGGGGACCGAACGGGATCCTCGTCCACCGGCTCAAGGAGAAGCTGGGGACGCGCAAGCTCCCGACGGCCGAGCTGGCGCTCGAGGGGACGCTCGCCGTCCCGGTGGCCGGCCTGACGGACGGCGTGAAGAACATCACGACGATGCTCAACACGACGCGGACGTGGAACGCCGTCGCCGCCGCCGCGATGTCGCGGCGGGCCGTCTCGCTCGCCGCCGACTACGCCCGGCGGCGGTCGGCCTTCGGCGCCCCGATCGCGGAGAAGGCGCTCCACGCGGCCACGCTCGCCGACATGGAGGCGCTGGCCGAGGGGATCTTCCTCCTCGCCTTCCGGGCGGCCGAGCTGATGGGGAAGGAGGAGGCCCGGACCCTGAGCGAGGAGGAGGCGAAGCTCTCGCGCCTCGTCGTCCCGATCGCCAAGCTCCTGACGGGCAAGCAGGCGGTCGCGGTGGCCAGCGAGGCGCTGGAGGCGATCGGGGGCTCGGCCTACGTGGAGGACACGGGCCTCCCGCAGCTCCTCCGCGACGCCCAGGTCCTTCCGATCTGGGAGGGGACGACGAACGTCCTGTCGCTCGACCTCCTCCGCGCCCTCGCCAAGGAGCGCGCGTTCGACGTCCTCGCCGCCGAGGTGGGGCGGCGGACGGAGGCGGCCCCGGACGAGGCCGCCCGGCGGGCGGGGGAGATGGCCCGGGACGCCGTGGCGGGCGCGGGGGCCTGGCTCTCTGCCGCTTCGACCGCGGGAGGTGCGGCGCTGGAGGCGGGCGCGCGGCGGTTCGCGATGACGCTCGGCCTGGCGCTCGAGGTCGCGCTTCTCGTGGAGCACGGCGCCTTCACGCTCTCGCGGTCGGGGGACGACGCCCCGCTCCGGGCCGCCTCGCGCCTCTGCCGGATGGGGATCGACCTCGTCGCCGACCCGACGGCCGTGCCGTCGGTTCTCCCGCGCCGCTGAGCCGGGGCCCGGGAGCGCGGCTCAGTAGGGGACGACGACTCCCGCCAGGCCCAGGTCGCCGAGGGTGGCCCGGGCCGCGTCGGCGTCCGAGCGCGTCGGGTACGGGCCGAACTTCACTCGTGTCAGGCCCCGGAACTCTTCCAGCCACGGGCTCGGGTAGCGGGCGGCCAGGAGGTCGCGCAGCCTCGCCGCGTTCTCCTCGCTCGCGAAGGCACCGGCCTGGACGGCCCAGCGCTGGTCCGAGAGCCGCCCGCCCGAGGGGACCCGCTCGTTCGACCCGACGGTCACGACCGTGAGGGTGACGGGGACGACCCCGTCGACGACGGAACCGATCTCGGCGGCGGCGCCGCGCGAGAGGTCGACGATCCGGCCGGCCACGAAGGGTCCCCGGTCGTTCACGGTCACCCGGACGGTCCGGCCGTTCTTCTCGTTCGTCACGTCGGCCACCGTGCCGAGGGGGAGGGTCCGGTGGGCGGCGGTCAGGAGCGACGGGTCGAACGTCTCGCCGCTGGCCGTCGGGAGCCCCGCGAACTCGTCGCCGTACCAGGAGGCGAGGCCCCGCTCGGTGTCGCCCGGGGCCGGGGCGACCGGCGCCCCGACCCGGGCCGGCGGGCGGGAGGAGCAGGCCGAGACGAGCAGCACCAGCGCGGCGACGGCCGGCAGGCGCGCGCCCGGGGCCGCCCCCCGCCGCCGGTTCAGACGCGCACCTCCACCCCCTCGGCGGAGAGCGCCTCGGGGTGGGCGGCGAGGATCGGGTCCACCTCCTCCCGCAGGAAGGCGTCGACCTGGTCGGGGGCGCGCCCCACGAACCGGCGCGGGTCGGCGGCCGCCTCCACCTCCGCGAACGAGAGCCCGAACGCCGGGTCGTTGGCGATGTCGAGGAGGAGCGTGTTGGCGCCCCCCTCGGCCTTGAGGCGGTCTCCGGCGGCCTGCGCCAGGACGCGGATCCGCTCGTGGAGGGCCTGCCGGTCGCCCCCCTTCCTCGCGGAGGCCATCAGGACGTTCTCGGTCGCCAGGAACGGGATCTCGTCGGCCAGCCGGCGCCTGACGACCGCCTCGTTGACGACGAGGCCCTCGGCGACGGACGCCCAGAGGACGAGGAGGGCGTCGGCCGCGAGGAAGCTCTCGGCCAGCGCCAGCCGGCGGTTGGCCGAGTCGTCGAGGGTCCGCTCCAGCCACTGCGTGGCGTGCGTCCAGGCCGCGTTCTCGGCCGTCGTCAGGAGCCAGCGCGAAAGGGCGTTCATCCGCTCGGCCTTCATCGGGTTCCGCTTGTAGGGCATCGCCGAGGAGCCGACCTGCTTCGACCCGAACGGCTCCTCGACCTCCTTCATGTGCTGCAGGAGCCGGAGGTCGTTGGCGAACTTCGAGGCCGAGGACGCCAGGCCCGAGAGGGCCGAGAGGACGAGGGCGTCCTGCTTGCGGGTGTACGTCTGCCCCGAGACGAGGAACCGGCGCGCGAAGCCGGCCTTCGCGGCGACGAGGGCGTCCAGCCGCTCGGCCTTCCCGGCGTCGCCGTCGAACAGGGCGACGAACGAGGCCTGCGTCCCGGTGGCCCCCTTGCACCCGAGGAACCGCAGCTCCTCCCGCCTCCGGGAGAGCTCGGCGACGTCCAGGACGAGGTCCTGCATCCAGAGGCAGGCCCGTTTCCCGACGGTCGTCGGCTGCGCGGCCTGGAAGTGGGTGTAGCCGACGCACGGCAGGTCCCGGTGCTCCCGGGCGAAGCGGGCCAGCGCGAGGAGGACGCGGGCGGAGCGGAGCTCGAGGAGCGAGAGCGCGTCGCGGAGGGCGAGGAGGTCCGCGTTGTCGCCGACGTAGGCGGACGTGGCGCCCAGGTGGAGGATCCCGCGCGCCCCGGGGGCGACCTCCCCGAGGGCGTGGAGGTGCGCCATCACGTCGTGCTTCGTCGAGAGCTCGTGGCGGTCCGCCGACGCCAGCTCCTCGTCCGTCGGGACGAGGCGGGAGGAGAGCTCCGAGAGCGCCTCTGCGGGGATCGGCAGGCCCAGCTCCCGCTCGGCCTCGGCCAGCCAGAGCCAGAGCCTGCGCCAGTCGCCGAACTTCCGCCGGGCCGAGAAGAGGGCCGACATGGCCCCCGAGGCGTACCGGGAGACGAGGGGGTTCTCGTAGCGGTCCGCCCCGCTCATGCCCCGCTCGCCTCCTCCTCCTCCTCGGGAGTGCGGAACTCGGTCACGTCGTCGTTGCCGCAGGCCTGGCAGTACGCCGACTCCAGCCGGCCGCCGTGGTCCATCTCGAAGACGTAGCACGGCGTGTCGCAGTTGTTGCAGACGATGTAGTCGGGCGCCTTTTGCATCGGTCGTCCTCCCGGCCGGGGCGGTCCCCGTGCTGGTATTCTCGCCCGTCCGCGGGTCCGCCATGCGCCTCCAGATTCAGTCCGAGATCGGAAAGCTGCGCGCCGTGGTCGTCCACGAGCCGGGACGGGAGATCGACCGGATGGTCCCGTCCATGATGCAGAACCTCCTCTTCGACGACGTCCTCCACGGGGCGAGGGCCCGGGAGGAGCACCGCCGCTTCCAGCAGCTGCTCCGGTTCCTGGGCGCCGAGGTGCTGGAGATCCGCGACCTCCTGGAGGAGGTCCTCCGGGACCCGGACCGCCGCGGGCTCGTCCTCTCGGACCTCGTCGAGGAGCTGCACCTCCCTCCGTCGCTCCTGCCGCTCCTCTCGGACCTCCCGGCGGACCGCCTGGCCTCGGCGCTCGTCGAAGGAGTGGAGCACGAGCGCCCGGAGATCTCCGAGTCGACCGACTCCCTCTACCGGCTCCCGCCCGTCCCCAACTGGTTCTTCCAGCGCGACCCGGCCATCGTCGTCGGCGACCGGATCGTCCGGGCCTCGATGGCCACGGCCGCGCGCGCCCGCGAGCCGCTCCTGTCGGGGAACGTCTTCGAGCACCACCCGCGATTCGCCCGGGAGGGCGGGGCCTTCTGGTTCCGGGAGTTCTCGGCCGACTTCGGCCGCCCGGTCTCCTTCGCGCGGATGCGTCCCACTCTGGAAGGGGGCGACGTCCTCGTCCTCCGCGAGGACGTCCTGGCGATCGGCTACTCCGAGCGGACGGAGAAGATCACGATCGAGCGGCTGGCCGAGGCGCTCAAGCGCGAGGGCTCGCCCGTCAAGCGGATCTTCGTGGTGGCTATCCCGCCGGCGCGCTCCTACATGCACCTGGACACCGTCTTCACCCAGGTCTCGCGGCACGAGTGCCTCTGCTACGCCCCGATGATCCTGGCGGGCGGCGCCGAGGAGGCCGACGTCTACATGGCCGACCTGACCCGCCGCGAGGTGACCTGGACGACGGAGGGGGACCTCCTGACGGCCCTCAAGCACCGCCGGATCGACCTGGAGCCGATCCCCTGCGGCGGCGCCGACCCGATCGACCAGCAGCGGGAGCAGTGGACGGACGGGGCGAACGCCTTCGCGCTGGCTCCCGGAGTGATCCTCTGCTACGACCGGAACGAGAGGACGGCCGAGGAGCTGTCCCGGCGCGGGTACGAGATCGTCCCGGACGACGACCTCCTGATGGGGCGGCGGGCGGTGGACCCCCGGAAGGGGCGGAAGGTGGCGCTCCTCCTGACGTCGACCGAGCTCTCCCGCGCGCGTGGCGGGCCCCGCTGCATGACGATGCCGCTCGTCCGGGACCCGGTCGAGGGATGAGGGCGGGCGCGGCGCGGGCGCTCTCCGCCCTGTTCTGCGTCGCGGTCTCCTGCGGCTGCGGCCGCCGGGAGGGTCCGGCGGGACCGGCGGTCCCCGCGACGGAGGACCGGGCCCGTGTCTCCGTGGAGCGGGTGATCTGCCGCGACTCGGCCTCGCAGTCCTCGTCCGTCGTCCGGACGCTCTCGCGCGGGACCGAGGTCCGGGTCCTCGACCACCGGGACGGCTGGGCGCGCGTCGCCGCCGACGGGGGGCGGGAGGCCTGGGTCCCGGAGGACGCGCTGGAGACGGCCGGGGCCCGGCAGGCGCGCGAGGAGCGGACGAAGGCGACGGCGAAGCTCCCGCCGCAGCCCGGGGCGGTGCTGGAACGCGCGCCGGTCCTCCTCGCGGCCGACTGGGGCGCGGCGCGCTGGGGCGACCTCGGGGTGGGGGACGAGGTCCCCGTCGTCCTGGCCGACCACGACTTCTACGGGGTGCGCCTGCCGGGGGGCGTCCTCGGGTTCGTACCGGCGCGCTCCGTCCGTCTGGTCCCCGAGGCGCGCGAGGTCGAGCCGACGCCCGCGGTCGCGGCGGTCGCCCCCGCGACGACACCCGGCCTGGCCTCGCCCGCCGGCCCGGCCGAGATCCCCGGGCCCGCCTTGGTGCCCGCAGGCGAGGGGGAGGAGTACCCGGCGGGTCCCCTCGAGGCGCTCCCGGCCGGCGCGCGCCCCCCCGTCCTGACCCGCCGGGTCGACCCGCGCTACCCGGAGACGGCGCGCCGGGAGGGGATCGCGGGCGAGGTCGTCCTCCGCGTCGTCGTCGAGGCGAGCGGCCAGGTGGGGGACGTCGAGGTGCTCACCGCGGCCCCGGCCGGTCTGACGGAGGCCGCCGCGGAGGCCGTGCGCCGGTGGGAGTACGAGCCGGCCCTCGTCGACGGCAGGCCCGTGGCCGTCTACAAGACGATCCGCGTCCGCTTCTCGCTCCCGCCGGGCTGAGCGCTCGCGTCCGGCCTCTATAATCGCCGCGCCTCCGATGCTGGAGCTCGTGTACGAGGTCGAGGGGAAGACCCAGCGTTTCCGGCTGGTCGGGAACGAGGTCTCGCTCGGGCGCTCCAGCGAGAACGAGGTCGTCCTGAACGACTTCTCCGTCTCCCGCCGGCACGCCCTCCTGCGTCGGGAGAAGGAGCGCTGGGTCGTCTACGACCAGAACTCCACGAACGGCATCAAGGTGAACGGGCGCTTCGTCACCCAGGGCCCTCTCGCCGTCGGGGACGTCCTGACCGTCGGGACCTTCACCCTGACCGTCCGCGAGGAGGTCGTCTCCACGCCGCCGAGGCCGCCGGGGAGGCCGGGGGTGGAGTCCTCCTCGACGTTCGTCCGGTCGATCGCCGACTTCAACCGCGACTTCGGCCTGGACGAGGTCGCCCCGCCCGAGGCCGACGTCAGCCTCACGATGTCCGGCCGGCGGTTCACCTCGCCGGTGGCCCGCGGGAAGATCTTCGAGATCCTCGTCCAGGTCGCCAAGACGCTCATCGTGGCGCGCGAGGTCAACGAGATCCTCGGCCGGGTGGTGGACCTCCTCTTCGACCACCTGCCGCTCGAGAGGGCCGTCGTCGTCCTCCTGGACCGGAACGAGCGGCCCCTGCCGACGCTGGCCCGCCAGCGCGGCAAGGAGGGGGCCGAGCCGGCGGAGCTCTTCTCGCACACGATCGTGGACACGGTCATGCGGGAGAGGGTCGCCGTCCTGACCTCCGACGCCCTGGCCGACGGCCGGTTCGAGGCGGGCCAGTCGATTCGGATCCAGCAGATCCGCTCGGCGATGTGCGTCCCGCTCTGGAACCAGGAGCGGATCATCGGGGCCCTGCACGTGGACACGCCGCTGCGGGTCGGGACCTTCACGGCGGACGACCTGGACCTCCTGACGGCGCTCGGGAACTTCGCCGCGGTGGCCATCGAGCGGGCCCGCCTCCAGAGGCAGATCGAGGACGAGCAGAGGATCCGGGAGCGGCTCTCCCGCTACCACTCCCCGGCCGTCGTCGAGGAGATCGTGTCGGACTCGGAGGTCTCCGGGACGGTGGAGCGGGTGCGGACGCGCCCGGTCAGCGTCTTCTTCGCCGACATCGTCGGCTTCACGACCTCCGCCGAGTCGATGGACCCGGAAGCCCTCTCGCGCTTCCTCGGGACCGTCTTCACGTTCGCCGCGGACGCCATCTTCGCCCAGGGGGGGACCCTCGACAAGTTCATCGGCGACGCCGTGATGGCCTTCTTCGGGGCCCCGATCGCGCAGCCGGACCACGCGCGGCGGGCCGTCGCCGCGGCCTCGAAGCTCGTCGAGAACGTCACCGCCTGGAACGCCGAGCGGATCCGGCGCGGCGAGCGCCCCGTAGCGGTGAGGGTCGGGATCAACACCGGCAACGCCGTCGTCGGCGACATCGGCTCCGACCGGCGCGTCGACTACACGGTCCTCGGGAACACGGTGAACGTCGCGGCCCGGCTCGAGGAGTACGTGGCCGGGCCGAACGAGATCGTCGTCGGCGGGGAGACGGCCGCGCAGGCGGCCTCCTGGTACGACTTCGAGCCGCTCGGCGAGATCAAGCTGAAGGGCCTCACGCGCGGTCTCCCCGCCTACCGCGTCCGCCTCGACGCGCGGGGCGTCCCGCTGCCCCCGCGGTAGCCGCCGGCCACGTGAGCCCCCTCCCGGGCCCGCCGATCCTCTTCGTCACCTCGAACCCGGGGAAGGCCCGCGAGGCCTCGCGCCTCCTGGGGCAGGAGGTCTTCGCCCGCCCGCTCCCCCTCCACGAGATCCAGTCGCTCGACTTCGAGGAGGTGGTCCGGGCCAAGGCCGTCGCGGCGGCCCGTGCGCTCGGCGAGCCGGTCCTCGTCGAGGACTCGGGCCTGTCGGTCGCGGCCTGGAACGGCTTCCCGGGCCCGCTGACTCGCTGGCTGACGGAGGCGGTGGGGGAGGCGGGCCTGGCGCGGATGCTCGACCCGTTCCCCGACCGCTCCGCCGAGGCGGTCTCGGCCCTGGGCCTGGCGCGGCCCGGAGAGGGGGAGCCCGAGGTCCTCGTCGCGGTCGGTCGCGTCGCCGGGAGGATCGCCGCTGCCCCCCGCGGCTCGAACGGCTTCGGCTGGGACGTCGTCTTCGTCCCGGGCGGCGCCACGCGGACCTTCGCCGAGATGGCGATCGAGGAGAAGGAGCGCGACTCCCACCGGACGCGCGCCTTCCGCGAGCTGGCGCGGCTCCTCGGCTGACCGGGCCTACCGGCGGGCGGCGGCCGCGCGGTCCCGGAGCCTCTCGGCCAGCCGGTCGGCCTCGGCGAGGAGCTCCTCGCGGCTCCCCTCGTTCCGGATCACGACGTCGCAGGCGGCGTTGCGCTCGGACTCGGGGAGCTGCGCCCGCAGGCGCGCCCGGAGCTCGTCCCGCGTGGCGCCGGGGGAGCGGGCGAGCGCCCGGTCGAGGCGGACCTCTTCCGGCGCCGAGACCGCGACGAGGACGTCGTACCGGCCCCGTCCGCCGCTCTCCACGAGGAGCGTCGCCTCGACGACGCCGAGCGGCTCGCCGCGGCGGGCGAGCTCTTCGAACCAGCGCGCCTGGGCCGCGACGACGAGGGGGTGGACGCGGGCGTTCAGCCGGGCGACGGCCGACGGGTCCGGGAACGCCCGCGCCGCGAGCCTCGCGCGGTCGACCGAGCCGTCCGCGGCCAGGACGGCGGGGCCGAACTCCTCGGCCACGGCGCGCGCCCCCTCACCGCCCGGCCGGTAGAGGTCGTGGACGACGCGGTCGGCGTCCAGGACCGGGATCCCCAGCCCGGCCAGGCGGGCGGCGACCGTGCTCTTGCCCGAGGCGAGACCCCCGGTCAGGCCGACGCGGAGGACCACCGGCGTCAGGCGCCCCCGCGCCGCCAGAGGGCGAGGTCGACCGTGTTGGCCAGGAGCCGCGCGATCGTCAGCGGGCCGACGCCGCCCGGGACGGGCGTGTAGCGCGAGGCGCGCGCCGGGACCGAGGCGGGGTGGCAGTCCCCGACGAGGACCGATCCCTTCCTCTCGAAGGCCTCGCGCCGCGCGGCGTCGCCCGGGAAGAGGCGCTCGACCTCCTCGGCCCTGTCGACGCGGTTGATCCCGACGTCGACGACGACGGCCCCCTCCCGGACGAACTCGCCGGTGACGAAGCCCGGCTTGCCGATCGCGGCGACCAGCAGGTCGGCCTCCCGGCAGACGGCGGCGAGGTCCCGCGTCCGGGAGTGGGCGATCGTGACGGTGGCGTTGGCGTGGACGAGGAGCTGGGCCATCGGCCGGCCGACGATCTCGCTCCGGCCCAGGACGACGGCGCGGGTCCCCTCCAGCGCGACCCTCTCGCGCCGGAGGAGCTCCATCACCCCGGCCGGGGTGCAGGGGACCGGGCCGCGCCGTCCTTGCGCCAGCCGCCCGACGTTCAGCGGGTGGAAGCCGTCCACGTCCTTGTCCGGGTCGACCGCCTCCAGGATGGCCGCCGTGGGGAGGCCCTTCGGGATCGGGAGCTGGACCAGGACCGCGTCGACGCCGTCGTCGGCGTTCAGCCGGCGGATCGCGCCCAGGAGCTCGTCCGCCGGGACGGACGACGGGAAGGTGAGCGTCTCCTCGCGGATCCCGGCCTCGAGCGCCGCGGCGGCCTTGCTCCTCACGTAGACCGCGCTGGCCGGGTCGTCCCCCGCCAGGATCACGGCGAGGGAGGGGGAGACGCCGCGGGCCTTCGCCTCCGCCACGCGCCGGGCGGTCTCGGCGCGGATCTCGGCCGCGACGCGCTTGCCGTCGAGGATCTTCGGGTCGTTCATCTGTCCCTCACTTCACGGCGACGTGGATCGCCGCGACGCCGAAGCTGAGCGGGTGGACGTCGACGCGCCCGAACCCGGCGCGCGACAGCTCCCGGGCGAGCGCGGCGGGGGCGGGCCAGGCGTGCATCGACTCCGGCAGGTACCGGTAGGCGCGGCCGTCCCCGGAGACGAGGCCTCCGACCACGGGGAGGAGGAGGCGCGTGTGGAGGCGGACCAGCGGGCGGAGGGCGCCGGTGGGCTCGGGGGTGAACTCCAGGACGAGGAAGCGGCCGCCGGGCCGGAGGACCCGGGCCGTTTCCCGGAACCCGGCGGCGCGGTCCTCGAAGTTCCGGACCCCGAACCCCGCCGTCACGCCGTCGAACGTCCCCTCGGCGAACGGCAGGCGCAGGCCGTCGGCCCCCGTCTCGCGGACCTGGCGGCCCGCCCCCCGGGCCTTCCGCCGCCCGAGGGCGAGCATCTCGAAGGTGAAGTCGGCCGAGACCACCCGGGCGCCCGCGGCGGCCTCGTCGACGGCCAGGGCCAGGTCGCCGGTGCCGGAGCAGAGGTCCAGGATCCGCTCCCCCGGGCGCGGGCCGAGGAGGCGCACCGCCTTCCTCCGCCAGCGCTGGTCGAGGCCCAGCGAGAGGAGGCGGTTCAGGAGGTCGTACCGGGGCGCGATCCCGGCGAACATGCCGCGGATCTTCCGGGCCGTCTTGTCGGGACCGGGCCCTCCGGGGGTCTGGGGGGAGGAAGAGGCGGACACCGGGGGGGCAGGGTAGAGCCGGCCGGGCGGCGCGGCAAGGGAGCGCGGAGCATTCCGGCGCCCGCCTCCCTTGACAGAGCGCGCCGTTGCCGGTAACGTCCCCAACTCCGCGTGAATCCCCGGTCCGCGCGGGTCCCTGGTCGACCCTGTTTCGCCCTGACCTCGGGTTCCCGGTCTGGCGAGTGCTCTTTGACGGGCGGCTCCAGCCGGGATCCCGGATCGTCCGACGGGCCCCGGCACCCTGCCGTGGCTCCCAGCAGCCCGAGCCGGAGTCGAGTCTTCCCGTGAGCACGAGAACGCCCCTCCCCAAGATCAACGAGCTCTCCCGCCGGTGGATCGTCGTCGACGCCCAGGGCAAGGTCCTGGGCCGCCTGGCCACCACGATCGCCCGCCACCTCACCGGCAAGACGAAGCCGATCTACACCCCGTTCCTGGACACGGGGGACTTCGTCGTCGTCGTCAACGCCGAGAAGGTCGCCCTGACCGGGACGAAGCTCGACACCAAGCTCTACCGGCACCACACGGGGTTCCCGGGCGGCCTGAAGGAGACCCCGGCCGGAAAGCTCCAGGCCCAGCGGCCGGAGAAGCTGATCGAGGCGGCCGTCAGGGGCATGCTCCCGAAGACGAAGCTCGGGCGGAAGATGATCAAGAAGCTCAAGGTCTACGCCGGTCCGAACCACCCCCACGCGGCCCAGGCGCCGGTCGCGCTCTGACGCGGCGCGGCACAGGAGATTGTCAGCCTTGACGAACCTTCAGTATCACGCGATCGGCCGGCGCAAGGAGGCGGTGGCGCGGGTCTATCTCCGGCCCGGCAGCGGGGCGTTCACGATCAACGACCGCACCTTCGAGGACTACTTCCCGAACGACGTGCTGAAGATGGTCATCCGGCAGCCCCTGCAGCTGACGGAGACCCTCGAGAAGTTCGACGTCGTCGCCCGCGTGGCGGGCGGGGGCTCGGCGGGCCAGGCCGGCGCGATCCGGCACGGCATCGCCCGGGCGCTCTGCCTGTTCAACACGGAGCTGCGCGGCACCCTGAAGAAGGCCGGCCTCGTCACCCGCGACTCGCGGATGAAGGAGCGCAAGAAGTACGGGCAGCGCGGCGCCCGGGCCCGGTTCCAGTTCTCGAAGCGGTAGGGAGTCGGAATGAGCCAGATCACGATGAAGGAGCTCCTGGAGGCGGGCGTCCACTTCGGGCACCAGACCAAGCGCTGGAACCCGAAGATGAAGAAGTACATCTTCGGCAAGCGCAACGGCATCTACATCATCGACCTCCAGAAGACCCTGAAGTGCTTCCGCGAGGCGGCGGCGTTCGTGACCGAGGCCGCGGCGCAGGGCAAGAACGTCCTGTTCGTCGGGACGAAGCGCCAGGCCCAGGACGCCATCTACGCCGAGGCGAGCCGCTGCGGGATGTTCTTCGTGAACAACCGCTGGCTGGGCGGGACTCTCACGAACTTCGTGACGATCCGCAAGTCGATCATGCGGCTGAAGGAGCTCGAGGCGATGCTGGCCGAGGGCTCCGACGCGATCCTGACGAAGAAGGAGCGGATCCGCCTCGAGCGCGAGCGGACGAAGCTCGCCAAGAACCTCTCCGGCATCACCGAGATGGAGGAGCTCCCCGACGTCCTGTTCGTGATCGACCCCAAGAAGGAGGCGATCGCGGTCCAGGAGGCCAACAAGCTCGGGATCCCGGTGGTGGGCATCGTCGACACGAACTGCGACCCCGACCCGATCACGTACGTCGTCCCCGGCAACGACGACGCCATCCGCGCCATCAAGCTCTTCACGGGCAAGATCGCCGACGCCGTCCTCGAGGGCCTGCACGCCCAGGAGGAGCGGTTCGTCGGAAAGGGCGCCCCGGAGCCGGCCGACGAGCCGATGCCCGACAACTTCGCCGAGGGCGCCCCCGCCGCCGAGACGCTCGCGGCCAAGGACGCGGCACCGCTCCCGGCCTGAGCCTCCCGGGCCCGGACCCGGGCCACGCGGGCCGGCGAGGAGGCTTCGGCGTCCCGCCGGCCCGTTCCGCGTCCGACCCTCCCACACGGGACCCCAATCAGGGCGCCCCCCCGGGCGCCCGGAGAGAGACGGAAGAGACGACCATGGAGATCACGACCGCGCTCATCAAGGAGCTCCGGGAGAAGACCGGGGCCGGCATCCTCGACTGCAAGGGCGCCCTCACGGAGACGGGCGGCAACCTCGAGGAGGCCGAGAAGGTCCTGCGCAAGAAGGGCCTCGCGGCCGCCGCCAAGAAGGCGGGGCGCGTGGCGGCCGACGGGCTGATCGGCTTCCGCTGCGACGGCGCGACCGCCGCCCTCGTGGAGCTCAACAGCGAGACCGACTTCGTGGCCAAGACAGACGAGTTCGGCGCGGCCCGCAAGGTGCTCGCCGACCTCGTCTTCGAGACCTCCTCGCTCGGCGACGCCCCCGAGGGGAACGGCGAGGCGCTCCGCGCCACGCCCGCGCCGAAGGCCCTGGCCTCCTCCGGGACGATCTCGGAGTGGCTGCAGGCCTTCACGGCGAAGACGGGGGAGAACACCCAGCTCCGGCGGTTCTCGCGCCTCGTGGCCGCCCCCGGAGGCAAGCTGACGCTCTACGCGCACCCCGGCGACAAGACGGTGGTCGTCGTCGAGACGGCCGGCTGCCCGGACGACCTGGCCAAGGACGTCGCGATGCACGTCGCGGCCCTGACGCCGCAGTACGCCTCCCGCGAGGACGTCCCCGAGAAGACCCTGGCCGACGAGCGGGAGATCGCCCGCGCCAAGGCGCAGGCCTCCGGCAAGCCCGAGGCCGTCGTCGAGAAGATGGCCGAAGGGATGATCGCAAAGTGGTACTCCGAGGTCGTCCTCGTCGACCAGGCGTTCGCCAAGGACGACTCGAAGAAGGTGGGCCAGGTCCTCGCCGAGCGGGGCGGGAAGGAGGCGAAGGTGCGCCGCTTCGTCCGCTTCCGCGTCGGCGAGGGGGTCGAGAAGCGGTCCGACGACTTCGCCGCGGAGGTCGCGGCGCTGACGAAGTAGCCGCGGCCCGATGAGCGCCGAGGCCGCGCCCCCTCCCGCCCGCCAGCCCGGAGGGCCCGCCTACCGGCGGGTCCTCCTCAAGCTCTCGGGCGAGGCCCTCCTCGGGGGCCAGCCCTTCGGCATCGACCCGGCCGTCGTCGCGCGGATCGCCGACGAGCTGGTCGAGGTCCGCCGGCTGGGCGTGGAGACCTCCGTCGTGATCGGGGGCGGGAACATCATCCGGGGCGTCTCGGCCGCCACGCAGGGGATCGACCGCGTCACCGCGGACAACATGGGGATGCTGGCGACCGTGGTCAACGCGCTCGCCCTGCAGGACGCCCTCGAGCGCCGCTCGGCCTACACGCGCGTCATGACGGCGTTCGAGATCCGCGCGGTGGCCGAGCCGTTCCTCAGGCGCCGGGCGATCCGGCACCTGGAGAAGGGCCGGATCGTCATCTTCGCCGGGGGGACCGGGAGCCCGTTCTTCACCACCGACTCGGCCGCGGCGCTGCGCGCCAGCGAGATCCGCGCCGAGGTCATCCTGAAGGCGACGAAGGTGGACGGGATCTACTCGGCCGACCCGAAGACGGACCCGGCGGCCACGCTCCTGCCCCGCGTCACGTACCAGGAGGTCCTCGAGCGGCGGCTCGGCGTCATGGACGCCGCGGCGATCGCCCTCTGCCGCGAGAACAGGATCCCGATCCGGGTCTTCAACCTCCTCGAGCCCGGCAACATCCGCAGGGTCGTGCTCGGGGAGGCGACGGGGAGCGTGGTGGACGCCGGCGACGGGCGTCCCTGACCGCCCGCCGCGGAAACGCCTCACAGGAGGAGAGAGATGTCGACGACAGCGGAGATCAAGAAGGAAGCCGAGCGGCGGATGCAGGCGTCGATCGACGCCCTGAAGACCGAGCTGAAGCACCTCCGGACCGGGCGCGCCTCGGTGGCGATCCTGGAGGGGGTGACCGTCGAGTACTACGGGAACCCGACGCCCCTGAACCAGGTCGCGAACCTCTCGGCTCCCGACGCGACGATGCTCCTCGTCAACCCCTGGGAGCCGACCCTCTGCCCGGCGATCGAGAAGGCCATCCGTTCGGCCGACCTCGGCCTGAACCCGTCCTCGGACGGCAAGGTGGTCAGGGTCCCCGTCCCGCCCCCGACCGAGGAGCGTCGCAAGGAGATCGTCAAGAAGGCCCACGGTCTCGCCGAGCAGGCGAAGGTGGAGATCCGCCACCACCGGCACGACGCCAACGAGAAGGTCAAGAAGGAAGGGAAGGGCGGGACGATCTCGGCGGACGACGAGAAGCGGACGCTCGACGAGGTCCAGAAGCTGACGGACCGGATGACCGGCGAGGTCGACACGGTCCTCAAGACGAAGGAGAAGGAGATCCTGGCGCGCTAGGCGCGCCGGGCTCCCCGGGCCCGCGCGGCACGGCCGTGACCGTCGTCGCCCTGATCCCCGCCGCCGGCTTCGGCACCCGCCTCGCCTCGGCGGGTCCCAAGGCCCTCGTGCGCCTGGCCGGCCGCCCCCTCGTCCGGCACGTCCTCGACCGCCTGGCGGCGTCGGGCCGGGTCGAGCGGGCCGTCCTCGCCGTCCCCGAGGGGACCGAGCCGGCCTTCCGGCGGGCCCTCCGGGGCGCGCCGATGCCGGTCTCGGTCGTCCCGGGCGGGGTGACGCGCCGGGACTCCGTCCGGAGCGCCCTCTCGGCGTCCGGCGCGGCCGACGAGGACCTCCTCTGCGTCCACGACGCCGCCCGGCCCCTCGTCGAGCCCGACGAGGTGGCGGCGGTCGTCGACGCGGCGGCGGAGACGGGGGCGGCGGTCGCCGCCTTCGTCATGGTGGACACGGTCAAGCGGGTCGCCTCCGGACGGGTCGTCGAGACGGTGCCCCGGGGCGAGCTCGTCGCCGCGACGACCCCGCAGGTCATCCGGGCGGACCTGTTCCGACGGGCCTTCGAGGCCGCCGGGGACCGGGACGTCACGGACGACGTCGAGCTGGTCGAGCGGGCGGGAGGCGCGGTGAGGGTCGTCCTCACCTCCCGGTGGAACCTGAAGGTCACCTACCCCGAGGACCTGGCCGCCGCCGAGGCGTTCCTGCGGGGGCGCCGGAAGGCGGCCGGGGCGCCGCCGCCCCCGTCGCCGTGAGCGTCCGGATCGGGCACGGCTGGGACGCCCACCGGCTCGTGGCCGGCCGGCGGTGCGTCCTGGGCGGAGTCGAGCTCCCGTCCCCGGACGGCCCCGAGGGGCACTCCGACGGGGACGTCGTCCTGCACGCCCTGGCCGACGCCCTCCTCGGGGCCGCCGCGGCGGGCGACCTCGGCTCCGTCTTCGGGACCGACGACCCGGCGCTTGCGGGCGCCTCGTCGTCCCGCCTGGTCGAGGCGGTGCGGGAGCGGACGGGGCGGCCCCGGATCCTCAACGTGGACGTGACGGTCGTCGCGGCGCGCCCGCGGCTCGCCCCTCACCGCGAGGCGATGCGCGCCCGGATCGCCGCGCTCCTCGACCTCCCCCTCGACCGGGTCTCCGTGAAGGCGTCGTCCGGGAACGGCCTGACCGACTTCGGGAGGGGGGACGGCGTGGCGGCGACGGTGGTCGTCCTCGTCGCGGAGGCGGGGGAGGGCGCTTGATCGTCGCCGGGTTCCACCCGGTCCGAGAGGCGCTGCTCAGCCGGCCGGGCGCGGTGGAGCACCTGCTCGTCCTGCGCGGGCGGCGCGACGCGCGGGTCGCGGAGCTGGAGGCGCTGGCCCGGGGGGCGGGCATCGCGGTCCGGCCGGTCTCGCGCGACGAGCTGGACCGCGTCGCCGGGCGGGCTCACACGGGCGTGGCCGCCCGGGTGGCGGAGCGGGGGTACGACGACGAGGAGACCTGCCTGTCGGGAGCCCGGGGGCGGCGTCTCGTCGTCTTCCTGGACGAGGTGACCGACCCGGGAAACGTGGGGGCCGTCCTGAGGACCGCCGCGGCGGTCGGGGCCTCCGTCGTCCTGCCCGAGCGGCACTCGGCGACCCTGTCCGAGGCCGTGGTCAAGGCCTCGGCGGGAGCCGTCGAGCGGGTCCGGGTGGCACGGGTGGGGAACGCGGCCGGCTTCCTCGAGCGGGCCAAGGCGGCGGGGTTCTGGGTCTACGGCGCCGACGCGGGGGGCGAGGACGCCTTCTCGGCGGACCTGTCGGGCGACGTCCTCTTCTGCCTGGGGGCGGAGGGAAAGGGGCTCCGCCGGCTGACCCGGGAGAGGTGCGACCGTCTCCTCGCCCTCCCGATGCTCCCCGGGGCCGGCTCGCTCAACGTGTCGGTGGCCGCCGGCGTCCTCCTCTTCGAGGCGATCCGCCAGCGCGGGGGGGCTGCCCGGCACGGAAATGGCTTGACCGGCGGATAGGGCGCTGATATAAACGCAGGCTCGCGCCTCCGGCAGGCGCCCGCCCGGACCCCATTCCCCCGATCGATCCGGTCGAGCTCTCTCCGGAGGACGGAACAGGCTGGCGTAGCTCAACCGGTAGAGCAGCCGATTTGTAATCGGCAGGTTGCGGGTTCGAGTCCCATCGCCAGCTCCACTTGGGGGCGCCCGAGGCGGCCGGCCGGGCGGCTCCCGACGGGACGCCGGCCGCGAAGATGGCCCGTACGGGGCCGGGGAATCCGGAGAAGGCCGAAGAAATGGTCGTCGGAAACGGGCAGATGGCCGAGTGGCTAATGGCAGCAGACTGTAAATCTGCCGCACCTTGCGTGCTACGGGGGTTCGAATCCCTCTCTGCCCACCACTCCTCGCTTCGCGAGGAGTGGTGGACCGACCGCCGTGCGCGGCGGTCGGTGGTTCCCAGCTGCCTGTCTTCTCGGGGAACCCG
>RHKY01000063.1 GCA_008363385.1 Acidobacteriota bacterium
CGCGGCCCCGGCGGCCCCCGCGGCCCCTGCCGCGCCCGCCCCCCGCCCCGCCCTCGCCGTGACGCTCCGGCCGGGGGAGGAAGCGGTGCCGCTCGCGGGCGCCGCCGCGACGATCGCGCGGAACATGGACGCCTCGCTCTCGGTCCCGACGGCGACGTCGCAGCGGGTCGTCCCGGTCAAGACGATGGAGGAGAACCGCCGCCTCCTCAACCAGCACCGCGAGGCGGTGGGGCGGAGCAAGATCTCCTTCACGCACTTCGTCGCCTGGGCGATCGTCCGCGCCGTCGAGAAGCACCCCGGGATGAACGACGCCTACGCCGAGGTCGACTCTCGCCCGGCGCGGGTGAGGAAGCCGCACGTCCACCTCGGCATCGCCGTCGACGTGGCGAAGAAGGACGGGACCCGCTCGCTCCTCGTCCCGAACGTCAAGAACGCCCACGCCCTCGACTTCAACGAGTTCCTCGCCGCGTTCGACGCCGTCGTCGAGAAGGCCCGGAAGGGGACGATCGAGCCGGACGCCTTCCTCGGCACGACGATCTCGCTGACGAACCCCGGGACGCTCGGGACGACGGCCTCCTCCCCCCGGCTGATGCCGGGGCAGGGGGCGATCGTCGCCACGGGCGCCATGGGGTACCCGGCCGAGTACCAGGCCCTCCCGCCCTCGATCGTGGCGAGCCTCGGGATCGCGCGCGTCATGACGGTGACGTCCACGTACGACCACCGGATCATCCAGGGCGCCGAGTCGGGCTCTTTCCTGGCGACGCTGCAGGACCTCCTGCTGGGGGGGGACGGCTTCTACGACCGGATCTTCCGCGACCTCAAGGTGCCGCACCGGCCCGTGGCGTGGGAGACCGACAAGAACCCGCCGTTCTTCCGCTCCTCGACGAAGCTGGACGCGGTCGAGAAGCAGGCCCGGATCCTGCCGCTGATCAACTTCTACCGGGTGCGGGGCCACCTCATCGCCAACCTCGACCCGCTCGGCGTCGACGACCCGCCGTACCACCCGGAGCTCGACCCGGCCACCTTCGGGTACACGCACTGGGACCTGGACCGGACGTTCATCACGAACGGCCTCGGCGGCACCGACCAGGCGACGCTGCGCGAGATCCTCGAGATCCTGCGCCAGACCTACTGCGGGAAGATCGGCGCCGAGTTCATGAACATCCAGGACCCGGCGCAGAAGAAGTGGCTGATGGAGCGGATGGAGACCTGCCGCAACCAGGCGCCGCTGAACGACGAGGACCGCCGCCGGATCCTGAAGAAGCTCGTCGAGGCGGAGAGCTTCGAGAAGTTCCTCCACGCCAAGTACGTCGGCCACAAGCGCTTCTCGCTGGAGGGGGGCGAGTCGGCCATCCCGCTCCTGACGCGGCTCCTGGACGACGCGGCGGCGGTCGGGATCGAGGAGGCCGTCGTCGGGATGCCCCACCGGGGCCGGCTGACCGTCCTGACGACGACCGTCGGCAAGCCGGTCGCCGACATCTTCGCGGAGTTCGAGGACCAGCCCGACGTGGAGTCGATCCAGGGGTCGGGGGACGTCAAGTACCACCTCGGCGCGGTCGGGGTCCACGAGGCGCCGGACGGGACGAAGGTGAAGGTGGGGCTCGCGCCGAACCCGAGCCACCTGGAGTTCGTCGACCCGGTCGTGGAGGGGATGGTCCGGGCCAAGCAGAAGCGTCGCGGCGACCGCCAGGGCGAGCGGATCCTGCCGGTCCTCCTCCACGGGGACGCGGCCTTCGCGGGGCAGGGGATCGTCGCCGAGACTTTCAACATGTGCCAGCTGGAGGGGTACTCCACCGGCGGCACGGTCCACGTCGTCGTCAACAACCAGATCGGTTTCACGACGAACCCGAAGGACGCCCGCTCCTCGCCGTACTGCACGGACGTGGCGAAGATGGTCCAGGCGCCGATCTTCCACGTCAACGGCGACGACCCCGAGGCGGTCATGCAGGCGGTCGACCTGGCGATGGACTACCGGACGGCGTTCCGGCACGACGTCGTGATCGACATGGTCTGCTACCGGCGGTACGGCCACAACGAGGGGGACGAGCCGAGCTACACGCAGCCGCTCCTCTACCAGAAGATCAAGGCCCAGCGGCCGGTCGCGCGCCTCTACGGCGACGCGCTCGTCCGCACCGGCCGGATGAGGGCCGAGGAGGTCGAGGCCCTCTGGGGCGACGCGAAGGGCCGGCTGGAGGCGGCGTTCGACGCCGCGACGCGGAAGAGGGGGAAGGCGACGATCGACTCGCTCGTCGCCCCGCCGGCCCCGCGGGTCGATCCGGAGGGCGACGTCCGGGCCCAGCTGCTCCGCGTCGTCGCGGCGGTCTCGACCGTCCCGGAGGGCTTCGAGGTCCACCCGAAGCTCAAGCCGGTCCTGAAGAAGCGGGCGGACTACGGGAGCGGCCGGCCCGAGATCGACTGGGCCGGCGCCGAGATGCTCGCCTTCGGGATGCTCCTGCAGCGGGGGACCCCCGTGAGGCTCTCGGGGCAGGACTCCGGGAGGGGGACGTTCAGCCAGAGGCACGCCGTCCTGGCCGACTTCAGGACCGGCGTCGAGCTGGTGCCTCTGAACCGGGTCTCGCCGAAGCAGGCGAAGTTCGAGGTGATCGACTCGCTCCTCTCCGAGAACGCGGTCATGGGGTTCGAGTTCGGCTTCGCCGTGGCCGACCCCTCGGCCCTGGTCCTCTGGGAGGCGCAGTTCGGCGACTTCGCCAACGGCGCGCAGGTCATCGTCGACCAGTTCATCTCCGGGTCGGAGCAGAAGTGGGGGCAGCGCTGCGGCCTCGTCCTCCTGCTCCCGCACGGCCAGGAAGGGCAGGGCCCCGAGCACTCCTCGGCACGCCTGGAGCGCTACGTCGCGCTCTGCGCCGAGGACAACATGCGCGTCTGCAACGTCTCCACGCCGGCCCAGTACTACCACGTGCTCTCCCGGCAGATGGAGGGGGACGTCCGCAAGCCGCTCGTCCTGATGACCCCGAAGAGCCTCCTCCGCCACCCGCGGTGCGTCTCGTCGCTGGAGGAGCTCGCGAGCGGCTCGTTCCAGCCCGTCCTCGACGACGAGCACTTCGCCGCCGGGCCCCGCGACGGGGTGCGGCGGGTGCTCCTGGCGAGCGGGAAGGTCGTCTACGACCTCCTCGCGGCGCGCGAGAAGGCCGGGCGGTCGGACGTGGCCGTCGTCCGGCTGGAGCAGTTCCACCCCTTCCCGGGCCAGCGGCTCGGCGAGGTCCTCCTCTCGTACCCGCGGGACGCCGAGGTCGTCTTCGTGCAGGAGGAGCCGAAGAACCAGGGGGCCTTCCGCTACGTGCGAGACCACTTCCTGGAAGGGGAGGTCGAGGGCGTCGGGCCCGAGCGGCCGCTGAAGTACGTCGGCCGGCGGCCCGCTGCCAGCCCCGCCCCCGGCTCGCACCACGTCTGGCAGTCGGAGCAGGAGGCGATCGCGGCCGAGGCTCTCCGCGTCGGGAGCCGGGCCACCGTGACGGTCTGATGTCCCGGGGAACGGCGGCGGCGAAGGGGCTCCTCCTGCCGGCGGCGCTCGCCGCCGTCGCGTACGCCCTGTGGGACACCGTCCTCGTCTTCCCCCTGAAGATCCTCGTCGTCCTCCTGCACGAGGTCTCGCACGGCCTGGCCGCCGTCGCGACCGGCGGGAGCATCGTGCGGATCGAGCTCTCGCCGCTCGAGGGGGGGCTCTGCGTGACGCGCGGCGGGTCGCGCTTCCTGACGCTCTCGGCGGGCTACCTCGGCAGCGCGGCGTTCGGCGCCCTCTTCCTCGTCCTCGGGTTCCGCGCGCGGGCCAAGCGAGGGATCGTCCTCCTGCTGGGGCTCGCGGTCCTCGCGGTGACGCTCCTGTGGGTGCGGACGCTCTTCGGCTTCGGCTGGGGGATCCTCTTCGGCGCGGGGCTCGTGGCGCTGGCCCGCTGGCTCCCCGAGGCGGCATCGGCGTTCGTCCTGAGGCTCGTCGGCGTCGTCTCCTGCCTCTACGCCGTCCACGACATCGCCTCGGACCTGCTGCTTCGCAGCGTGCCGCAGAGCGACGCCAACGCCCTCGCCGCCCTCACGGGGATCCCCGGCCTCGTCTGGGGCGTCCTCTGGATGCTGGTGGCGCTCGGCGCCGTCCTGCTCGCCCTCCGGTCGGCGGCGAGGGGCTGAGCGCGCCCGGCGGCTCGCTACCGGTACGACTCCAGGATCCGGGCGAGCGCCTCGCGCGACGGCCGGACCCGCTCGAGCGGGAGCGAGGTCAGCGGCTCGTCGACGGTGTTCAGGAGCCTCGCGAAGCTCGGCTTCTCGGGCTCGAGGTAGAGGATCCCGGTCAGGAACTCCTTCTTCTTCCGGCTCTCGTGGAGGGTCGAGAGGACGACGTCCCGGTCGGTCGGGTCGTAGTCGCGCGCGACGGTGTGGAACCTCACGAGGCTGCCGTCGGGGAAGGGGACCTCCTTCACCTCGCCCGGCGGGATCTCGGCGATCGTGTCCTCGAAGAAGGGGACGAAGCCGATGTCGTGGAGCGGCTCCTCGTGGTCCTTGGCGTAGCGGTAGCTCTTCGTCGACCCCTCGTGGTCGTTGAACGTGACGCAGGGGGAGACGACGTCGAGGACGCAGGTTCCCCGGTGCGCGATCGCGGCCTGGAGGATCGCCTGGAGCTGCTTCACGTCGCCCGAGAACGAGCGGGCGACGAACCCGCACCCCAGCTCGATCGCGAGGCCACAGAGGTCGATCGGGAGGAGCTCGTTGACGGCGCCCCCCTTCAGCTTCGAGCCGACGTCCGCCGTGGCCGAGAACTGGCCCTTGGTCAGGCCGTAGACGCCGTTGTTCTCCACGACGTAGATGAGCGGGATGTTCCGCCTCACCAGGTGGACGAACTGCCCGATCCCGATCGAGGCCGTGTCGCCGTCGCCCGAGACGCCGATGCCGACGAGGCGCGGGTTCGCCAGGACGGCTCCGGTGGCCAGCGACGGCATCCGCCCGTGGACGCCGTTGAAGCCCCAGGCGCGGTTCAGGAAGTAGGCCGGCGTCTTCGAGGAGCAGCCGATCCCGGAGAACTTCGCCACGTCGTGCGGCGCGATCCCCATCTCCCAGAACGCCGTGACGATCTGCTTCGTGATGACGTCGTGGCCGCAGCCGAGGCAGAGGGTCGACTTCCCCCCCTCGTAGTCGGCCTTCGGCAGGCCGAGGCGGTTCGTCTTCGGGGCGGCCGGGGCGGTCGCGCTCATCGGGTCACCTCCGGGGCTCCGGCCGCCCTCGCGCGGCCGGCGAGGACACCCTCGACGACGGTCGTCGCGTCGAGGGGGAGGCCGTCGTACTGCAGGACGGGGACGAGTCGGGCGGCCTGCTCGGGCATCTCGTCCTTCAGGACCGTGGTCATCTGGGCGTCGCGGTTCTGCTCGACGACGTAGACGCGCTCGTGCCCCGCGATCCACGCGCGCGCCTCCTCGGGGAGCGGGAGCGCGCGGAGCCTCAGGTAGTCGAGCGTGACGCCGTGGTCGCGGGCGAGCCGGTCGCGCCCCTCGGCGGTCCCCTGGTGGGAGGTCCCGAAGGCGAGGAGGCCCTCCCGCGCGCCGCGGTCGTCGACCTCGGGCTTCGGGACGAGCCCCCGCGCCGTCTCGAGCTTCCTCGCGAGGCGGTCGACGTTCTTCACGTAGTCGTCCGGCTTCTCCGAGTAGGTGGCCATCTCGGTGTGGCCCGAGCCGCGGGTGAAGTAGGCCGCGCGCGGGTGGGGCGTCCCCGGCAGGGTCCGCCACGGGACCCCGTCGCCGTCGAGGTCCTTGTACCGTCCCCAGACGTCCTTCAGCCGCTCCACCCCGTCGGCGTCGAGCACCTTGCCCCTCCTCGGGGGCGCCTCGGGGTACGGGAAGGGGTCGGCCATCCAGTTGTTCATCCCGAGGTCGAGGTCGGAGAGGACGAAGACCGGCGTCTGGAGCTCCTCGGCGAGGTCGAGCGCCTGCATCGACATCGCGTAGGCCTCCTCCGGCGAGGAGGGGATCAGGACCGGGTGCTTGGCGTCGCCGTGCGAGTTGTAGTGGCAGAGGAGGACGTCCCCCTGCATCGTCCGGGTCGGCAGGCCCGTCGACGGCCCGACGCGCTGGACGTCGACGATCACGGCCGGAACCTCGGTGTAGTAGGCGAGGCCGATGAACTCGGACATCAGGGAGATGCCCGGGCCGGACGTCGCCGTGAAGGCGCGCGCCCCCGCCCAGCCGGCCCCGACGACCATCCCGATCGACGCCAGCTCGTCCTCGGCCTGGACGATCGCCACGGTGGCCTTCCCGGTCTCGGGCTCGACCCGGTGCTCCTCGCAGAAGTCGATGAACGCCTCGCAGAGCGAGGAGGACGGGGTGATCGGGTACCAGGTGCAGACCGTGGCGCCGCCGAAGAGGAAGCCGAGGGCCGAGGCCGCGTTGCCGTCGAGGATGAGCTTCCCGGCGGTGGCGTCCATCCGCTCGACGCGGTGGCGGCACTTGACGGGGAAGGCCTCGGCCGAGTAGTCGAGCCCGAGGCGGAGCGCCGCCCGGTTGACCTCCAGCGCCTTCTTCTTGCCGCCCAGCTGCTTCTCGAGGGCGGCGTCGATGGCCGCCGGGTCGATCCCCATCAGGTCGGCGACGACGCCGACGTAGATCATGTTGACGATCAGCTTGCGGAGCTTCGCCAGCTCCGGGGAGGCGGTCACCTTCTGGACGAGGTCCGAGAAGGGGACGGGGTAGAGGACGAGGTCCTCGCGGAGCTTCTCGATCCCGAGCTTCTTCTCGTAGACGACCGCGGCCCCCGGGAGGGCCGCGCGCGCGTCCTCGGCGGCCGTCTCGGGGTTCATCAGGACCAGGACGTCGATCTCACGCTTGCGGGCGACGTAGCCGTGCCGGTTCGCGCGGATCGTGAACCAGGTCGGGAGCCCCTGGATGTTCGACGGGAAGAGGTTCTTCCCCGAGACCGGCACGCCCATCCGGAAGATCGACCGCATCAGGACGTTGTTGGCCGTCTGCGACCCGGAGCCGTTGGCGGTGGCGACCTGCAGCGAGAAGTCGTTCACGACGACCTCGGCCGGCAGCGGGGATCGCGACTCTTTCTCGACGACTGGGCTGGACATCGGCTCTCTACCCTCTCGGTGCGTTTACGCGTCCGTCGGTTTTCCGGGCGGTTCGGCGCGCGATCTTACATCCGGCCGCGGAGCCCGGAGCCGCTAACATGACGGCCGTCGCCGCCAGGAGGAGCCGATGTCGAGCGTGGAGACGTACCCGGTCACGACCCCCTGCCCGGTCTGGCTGCGCCTGTCGGACGGGAGCGTCCTCGAAGGAACGGTCTACCTCCTGCCGGACCCGGCCAGCGAGAAGGGACTGACGACGCTCGACGTCCTCCTGGACGGGCCGCGCGAGTTCCTCGCGGTCGGTCTGGCAGGAGGGGGGAGCACGCTCGTGGCCCGCGACGCGATCCGGGTGGCCGAGGTCGCCGCGGACGGCCCCGGCGCTCCCGGGGACCCCGACCCGGCCGCCTCGGTGGACGTGGTGACGGTCCACCTCGACTCGGGCGAGGCGGTGTCGGGCGTCCTCCGGGCGGTCTCGCCCCTCGGCGGCCGGCGGATGTCCGACGTCTTCAACGCGTCGGGGCGCTTCGTGCCCGTCGAGGTCGGCAGCCGGGTCGCGCTGGTCCACAAGGGACGGATCGTCCGGGTCTCGTTCTGAGGGGAGGACGAAGATGGGAGCCAAGCTCGACGCCCTGGTGCGGAGCTTCCTCCGGTCCGACGGAGACGCGCTCTACCTCGTGCCCGGCGAGCGGATCTTCATGATGAAGGGGACCGGCCGGGCCGTCGTCGGACGCGAGCCCCTGTCGGCCGAGTCGTTCGAGGCGGTCGCCGGGGAGCTGGTCCCCGGGCAGACCTCCGCCGACCTGGCCGAGAAGCGGCACCGGATGGAGTACCAGCTGGACCCGGCGAGCGGCTTCGTCGACCTGCAGTTCGGCCTCATCAAGGGGCACCCCTCGCTCGTCATCAGCCGGCTCCCGTCCCCGGAGGCGATCGAGCAGGCGCGCCTGGCCACGCAGGCGCCGTCCCTGGTCTTCCGGGTGGCCGAGGCGGCCATCGCCGAGCAGCCGTCGGCGGCCTTCGCGAGGGAGGAAGGGAAGCCGGGGGGGACCGCGCGCCTCGACGCCCTCGCCCTGGCGGCGGAGCCGGTCCCCGAGCGCCCCTCCGGGCCGCTGAAGATCCTCCCTCCGGGGCTCTCGTCGGCGGCCGGGACGGCGGCCGCCCGCACCCCGGCGCGCCTCTCGCTCGAGGACGTCCTCCTCCGGATGCTCGACCTGGACGCGTTCGACGCCCACCTGGCCTCCGGCTGCCGGCCGGCCTACAGGGTGAACGGCGAGATCGCGTTCCAGGAGGACATGCCGGTCCTCTCCTCGCTCGACGTCGAGCGGCTCCTGTCGGGCGTCATGACGCAGAAGGCGAAGTCCGAGCTCGGGAGCCGGCCCGACCTGGAGCTGAGCTTCGAGGTGGAGGGGACGGCGCGGTTCGTCGTCCTCGTCTACCGCGACCGCAACGGGCTGGGCGCGGTGCTCAAGCAGGCCCCCTGCCGGATCCGGACCGCCGAGGAGCTGCTCGTCCCGGCCCCGGCGGCGCGGCTCTCGGACTGCCCGGACGGACTCGTCCTCGTGACGGGCCCGGTCGGGAGCGGCAAGTCGATGACCCTGGCCTCCCTCGTCGAGCGGATCGTCAGGACCCGCCCGGTCCACGTCGTGACGCTCGAGGAGCCGATCGAGTTCCTCCAGCCCCCGGGACGGGCGCTCCTGAACCAGCGCGAGGTCGGGACGCACACGCGGGACCTCCTGGAAGGGCTGAGGGCCGCGCTGAAGGAGGACGCCGACGTCGTCGTGGTGGGGAGCCTGCGAGACCCGGAGGTCTTCGCGACGGCGCTGTCGGGGGCCGACGGCGGCCGTCTCGTCCTGGGCGCCCTCGAGATCCCCTCCGCCGTCCGGGCCGTGGAGCGCCTCGTCGACCAGTTCCCCGCCGACCGCCAGCCGGCCGTCCGCCTCCGCCTCGCGGAGTCGCTCCGCGGCGTCGTCTCGCAGGTCCTCTGCCGGCGCGTCGGGGGGGGCCGGGTCCCCGCTCACGAGGTCCTCCTCGGGACCCCGTCCGTGAGGAGCGTGATCCGGGAAGGGAAGTCGTACCAGCTCCCGGGCGTGATCCAGGCCTCGCGGGGGGAGGGGATGCAGTCCCTGACCGACGCCCTCCTGGAGCTGGTGAAGGCCGGGGTGGTCGAGCCGAGGGAGGCCTGGTTGAAGGCCAACGACCGGCAGGCCGTCGCGGCGGGGCTCCGGGCGCTGGGCGTGGCGTTCAACCCCGACTCGGCCGGCTGAAGGGGGAGCCGGACCGGTCCCGGCGCGCTATCCTCTCCGGTGGAGGGAAGCGTTCGAGATGGCCGCAAGGAAGAGCCCCAAGCCGACGAAGAAAGCCCCCCGCCCGGCCCCCCGTCCCGCCGCCCGGAAGCCGGCGCGGACGAAGAAGCCTCCGCTCGCCGACCCGTTCTCCGAGAAGGCGCTGACGGCCGCCTTCACGGAGCTCTACCGGCGGGCGGCCACCGCCATGCCGCCGGACGTCATCGCGGCGCTCGAGCGGGCGCGTGACACCGAGGAGCCGGGCTCCGTGGCCCGGGACACCTTCGACGTCCTGCTCGAGAACTCTCGTGTCGCCGCCACCACGTCCCGGCCGATCTGTCAGGACACCGGGATGCCCTACTTCGAGGTCGAGGCCCCGCGCGGGGTCTCCATCTCCGCCGTCGAGCGCGCCGCCGTGAAGGCGACCCGCGCCGCGACGGCCAAGGGCTACCTGAGGCCCAACTCCGTCGACACCCTGACGAACAAGAACCCGGGCGACGGCGCCGGCAAGGGGATGCCGATCGTCCACGTCCACGAGCACGGGAGGAGGAACCTCCGGGTCCAGCTGCTGCTCAAGGGCGGCGGCTGCGAGAACGTCGGCGCTCAGTACACCCTCCCGAACACCGAGCTGGGCGCGGACCGCGACCTCGAAGGGGTGAAGAGGATCGTCCTCGACGCCATCTTCAAGGCTCAGGGGAAGGGCTGCGCGCCGGGGGTGATCGGCGTCTGCTTCGGCGGCGACCGGGCCAACGGGCTCCTCGAGGCCAAGCGGCAGCTCTTCCGAAAGCTCGACGACGTGAACCCGGAGCCTTCGCTGGCCGCCGCCGAGGCCGAGCTCCTCGAGAAGGGGAACCGTCTCGGGATCGGCCCGATGGGGTACGGAGGGAAGACGACGATCCTGGGCGTGAAGGTCGGCCACCTCGCCCGCCTCCCGGCGAGCTACTTCGTCTCCTTCAGCTACATGTGCTGGGCCACCCGCCGGGCGGAGCTCTCGGTCCTCCCGAACGGCAAGACGGTCTTCTCGCAGTGAGGGGGAGGAGCAGATGAGCGAGATCCGCAAGCTGACGACGCCGCTCTCGCCGGAGGTGGTCCGGTCGCTCAAGCGCGGCGACGCCATCGAGGTCAGCGGGCTGATGGTCACGGGGCGGGACGCCCTGCACAAGCTCTGGGTGAAGAGCTGGCCCGAGTACCCGGACCTGGAGCTCCGGGGGTCGATCCTGTACCACTGCGGCCCGGTCGTGAGGAAGGAGAAGGACGGCGGCTGGACGATGCTGGCCGCGGGGCCGACGACCTCGATCCGCGAGGAGCCCTACCAGGCGGCCGTCATCGCCAAGTACGGCTTCGCGGGGATCGTCGGGAAGGGCGGGATGGGCGCCAAGACGCTCGCCGCCCTCAAGGAGCACGGAGCCGCCTACCTCCACGCCATCGGCGGCGCCGCGCAGGTCCTCGCGCAGCGGATCGTCGAGGTCCGGGGCGTGAAGCACCTGGAGGAGCTGGGGGTCCCGGAGGCGATGTGGATCCTGGAGGTGAAGGACTTCCCGCTCCTCGTCACCATGGACGCGCACGGGGACTCGCTGCACGACGAGGTGCAGAAGGCCTCCAGGGCGGTCCTGGACGAGATGCTGGGGCTGAAGAAGAGCCCGGCGGCCTGAGAGCGCGAACGAGGCTCCCGCGGCCGCGGCGTCTTCCGCGGCCGCGGGAGCGGTCGAGATGAGGCTGGTCTCGCTCTGCCCGTCGATGACGGAGAGCCTCGTGGCCCTCGGGGCGGGGCCGGACCTGGTCGGCGTGACCCGCTACTGTGTCCACCCGGCCGGGGCGCTCGCCGCGGTCCGCCGGGTCGGCGGCACGAAGAACCCGGACCTCGCGGCCATCCGCGAGCTGGCCCCGGACCTGGTGTTCGCCAACGCCGAGGAGAACCGGGCCTCCGACGTCGAGGCGCTCTCGCGTTGCCACCGCCTCCACGTCTCGCACCCCCGGAGCCCGGCCGAGGTCCCCGGCCTCCTCCGCCGTGTCGGGGCGCTCGTCGGACGGGACGCCGAGGCCGAGGCGTGGGCTCGCCGGGTCGAGGAGGCGCTGTCCCGGGCGGAGGCGCTGCGGGGCGAGCCGTTCCGGTTCGTCTGCCTGATCTGGAAGGGGCCCTGGATGGCCGCCGGCCCCCGGACGTACCTCTCGGCGGTCCTGGCCCTCTCCGGCGGGACCAACGCCCTCGACGGGTCGGGGGGCCCGGACTACCCGGTCGTCACGGAGGCGGAGGTCGTGGCGCTACGTCCCGACCGCGTCTTCCTTCCCGACGAACCGTACCCCTTCGGGGAGGAGGACGCGCGATACTGGCGGGAGAGGGTTCCCGGGGCCCGCGTCCTGTCCGTTCCGGGGGACGACGTCTGCTGGCACGGCGTCCGCACGCTCCGGGGGATCGAGGTGGCGATTGGCCTGGCTACTGGCGCTCCTGCTCGCGGCTGCTGAGCCCGCCGCGCCCCCGCCGGGCGGCTACGCCGTCGTCCGCAAGGACGGCAGCGTGACCTGGCTCCTGGAGGCCCCGGTCCAGAAGGGGACGAGCTGGGTCGGCAAGCTCTCGCCCGGCGGCCAGCTCGTCAGCTTCCCGGCCGCCGAGGTCGACGTCGAGAGGACCCGGGAGGCCAACCGGAAGGCTCCCGCGACCCCGACGCCGGGGGTCGTCCCGTTCGAGAAGAAGGCCCCGAGGAAGCCCACGCCCACGCCGGCGAAGAAGCTCCGGAAGAGCCGCGAGGAGGCGGAGAAGGCCCTCTCGGCGCTCTCGGGCGAGCCAGGTGGAGGGGCGGCGTCGCAGAAGAGCGGCCCCCGGCCGCAGGAGCCCTCACTGCGCGAGGCTGCCCCCGTCGAGCCCCCCGAGACGTTCGAGCCGACGGACCGGAACGGGCGCGGGGAGGAGTGGTGGCGCGACCGGGCCGAGCGGGTCCGTCAGCGCCTGCGAGAGGCGGAGCGGGAGCTGGCGGACGCCCAGGTCGCCGCCGCCTCGTGGGACCGGAACCCCGAGGTCTGGGGGACCGAGTACTGGGCGATGGAGCTCTCCCGCCTGCGGACCCGAGTCGAGAAGGCGCGAATCCAGGTGGACGAGGCGCGCCGGCGCCGGAGCGACCTGGAAGAGGACGCCCGGAAGGCAGGGGCCTGGCCGGGCTGGCTGAGATAGCCGGGCTATCCCCTCCGCCGGAGGAGGTCCAGGAACTCCTCGCGGACGGCCTTCTCGAGGAAGATCCCCCGGATCGCCGACGTGACGGTCACGGCGCCCGGCTTCTTCACGCCCCGCATCTCGACGCAGAGGTGACGGGCCTCGACGACGACCATCACCCCCATCGGTTTCAGCTCCTCCTCGAGCGTGGAGGCGACCTGCTCGGTCAGCCGCTCCTGGAGCTGAGGCCTGCGGGCGTAGAACTCCAGCAGGCGCGGGAGCTTCGAGAGGCCCACGATCCGCTCGTTGGGGATGTAGGCGATGTGCCCGTGCCCGTAGAACGGGACGAAGTGGTGCGAGCAGAGGGAGTAGAAGGGGATCTCCTTCTCCATCACCATCGCGGTGTAGTGCTCGTCGTTCGGGAAGGTGGTCAGCTTCGGGCGGTTCCCCTCGTTCAGGCCCGAGAAGATGTCCAGGTACATCTTCGCCACCCGGCGGTCCGTGTCGACGAGGTTCGGGTCCCTCTCCGGGTCGAGCCCCAGGATCCGGATCATCTCCCGGACGTGTCCGGCGAGCGCGTCGATGCGCGGGTCGGGGACGTCGCCGTTCTCGAGGTGCTCGAGGTCTTCGAGTATCGTCTTCACTCGGCGATCATACGGCGCGGAGGGAGGTCCAGATGGCGACGAACGGTACAGGGACGGGGCTTCCGGGGCGGGCGACGCGGATCGTGGCGACGATCGGGCCCCGGGCCGAGGCCAGGGGCGCCCTGGAGGAGCTCCTGCGCGCGGGGGCGGACGTCGTCCGCCTGAACGCCGCGCACTGCCGCCCGGGCGACATCGCGCGGCGGGTGGCGCGGGTCCGCGCCGCCGAGCGGAGGGTCGGCCGGCCCGTCGGCGTCCTCCTCGACCTGGGCGGGCCGAAGATCCGCGTCGCGCACGTGCGGGACGGCTCCACCGAGTGGAAGGTCGGCGACATCGTGACGATCGCCCCCGGCTCGGCCCCCGGCGAGGGGCACCGGATCAGCGTGACGTACCCGGCTCTCCTGAGGGACCTCGGGCCTGGCGACGAGATCCGGATCGACGACGGGAAGCTGCGGCTCTCGGTGGTCGCGAAGGCCGAGGGCGCCCTCGAGGCCCGCGTCCTGGTCGGCGGCCGCGCCCGCGCGGGCGCCGGCGTCAACTTCCCGTCCGCCGCCCTGTCGGCCCCCGCGCTGACGGCCAAGGACCGCCGGGACCTCCGCGAGGGGCTGGCCGCCGGCGTGGACCTCGTCGGCCTCTCCTTCGTCCGGAGCGCCGCGCACGTCCTGGCGCTCGAGCGCCTCCTGGCGCCGCTCCCGGAGGGGACCCGCCCGTGGGTCGTGGCGAAGGTGGAGCGGATCGAGGCGGTCCGCGACCTGGCGGCCGTGGCGCGCGCGGCCGACGTCCTCATGGTGGCCCGGGGGGACCTCGGGGTCGAGATCGGGCTGCCGTCGGTGCCGCGCGTGCAGCGGCGGATCCTCTCCCTCGGGCGCCGCCTCGGCGTCCCCGTGATCGTCGCCACGCAGATGCTGGAGTCGATGATCGAGAGCCCGACGCCGACGCGGGCCGAGGTCTCCGACGTGGCCGGGGCCGTCCACGACGGCGCGGACGCCGTGATGCTCTCGGGCGAGACGGCCGTCGGGAGGTTCCCGCTGGAGGCCGTCGCGGCGATGGCCGAGATCGCCCGGACCGCCGAGGTGCCGGACCCGGGCGAGCCGGCCCCCGACCTCTTCGAGCCGTCTCCGGAGGACTTCGCGGCCGTGCTGGCCGGGATGGCGTGCCGGGCCGCGATCCTGGCCGACGCGCGGGCCATCGTCGTCTTCACGCGCACCGGGCGGACCGCCAAGCTCGTCTCGAAGGCGGCTGGGCCGATCCCCGTGCTCGCCTTCACGCCCCACCAGGAGGTGAGGCGGCGGCTGACCGTGCTCCGGAACGTCACCTCGTTCCGGATCGCCGACGCCCGCAGCGTCGAGCAGATGCTCCGGCACGGCGACGCCGTCCTCTCGCGCCTCCCCGGCTTCCCCGGCCAGACGATCGTGCGGCTGGCGGGCACCGCGCTGGTGGCGGGGGCGACGAACACGGTCCAGGTGCGGCGGCTCCCGGAGGCCCGGCCGACCCGGCGTCGAGCCGCGGGGAGCCGGGCTCAGGGCTCCTCGTAGCCGCCAGGCTCGGCCGGGAGCCGAGGGACCGGGTAGGGCGCGTCGGGGCCCAGCGTGACGATCCCGAGGTCCTCGCCGTCCATCTCGTCCGCGTCGAAGGGGACGTCCAGGTAGCGGAGGAGCGTCGGCGCCAGGTCGACCGTCCGCGCGGCCACGAGCCGGCCCGGCTTCACGCCGGGCCCGGCGAAGAGGAACGGGACGACCATCTCCTTCCGAGCCAGCGACCCGTGCCCGGCGGCCCGGGCCGCGCGGAACCCGACGCCGTCCACCGGCGTCAGGTAGACGTCCGGCGAGCGCGGCGAGTCGAAGAACTCGGCGAGCTGGACGGCCATGTCCGGGTAGTCCGTCCGCGCCGTCCCCGTGAGCCAGACTTCCGCGGGGAGCGGCTGACCGACGAGCGGGCGGACCTCCTCGCGTTGCTGGTAGCCGAGCGGGTCCTCCCCGTCGAGGACGTAGTAGCCGTAGAGCGCCTCTCCCTCGGGCCCCTCCTCCCGGACGACCTGGGCCCGGCCGCGCGGCCCCCAGACGTCCACCGACCCCGGCTCCGGCCCCCGGGTGACGACGAGGCGCAGCTCGGGCATCCGCGCCAGCGCGGAGGCGAAGGCAGAGGCGCTCGGGAGCGGGGGGCGCGGGCCGGGCCGGACCGCCCGCCGGGCCGCCTTCCTCCGCCGGGTCCGGAAGGCCCGGGGCAGGTCCTCGGGCGGGCGGTTGGCCGGCAGCCAGACCATGGCGCCGCGGTACGCGCCGACGGCCACCATCGCCTCGCCGACGTCGTACCGGCCCCGCCGGGCCGGGGGCGTCGCGACGAGGACGCACCCCTCGCCCTGGCAGTCGGCCTCCGTGGGGTGTGCGAAGAGGGCGCGGTGGACGAGCTCCTCGGCGCTGACGGCCCTGTCGTAGGACGAGTTCCCGTGGTCTCCGACGAGGACGAAGAGGACCTTCCCCTCGGCGTTCTTGCGGGCCAGGCGTCTCCAGAGCCGGCCGAACGAGCGGTCGATGGCGGCCAGCGTCTTGCGGAACTCCGCGCTCTCCGGGCCGTCGTAGTGCGCCACCTCGTCCGGGCCGAGCAGGTGCGCCCAGACGAGGGAGGGGAGCCGGCCGGCGTCGATGGCCCCGGCGTAGGCGTCGCCGACGTCGTCGAGCGTCTTCCGGTCGAGGAAGGCCCAGTCGTTCCTCAGGTAGGAGGCGAAGACGGCGGCCACGTTCTTCGTCGTGACCGTCGCCCCCTTGGAGATCGGCGTGGTGATCGCGACCGTGTCCGCCGGGAGGCGCTCGTAGAGCGTCCGGGCCTCGGGGAGGAGGAAGTCGCCCGTCGAGTAGGTCCGGAAGATGTTCGTGTGCGCCTCTCGCCGCCTCAGGCGCCGGTCGAGCCAGATGTTGGCCGGGACCCCGTGGTGCCCCGGGAGGAGCCCCGTGAGCATCGCCGCCAGGTTCGGATAGGTCTCGCTCGGGATCGACGCCACCGCCAGGTCGGCGCGCAGGCTCCGGTCGACGACGAGCCTCTTCAGGTTCGGCAGCGCGCCCTCGGCCAGGAGGCGGGAGAAGGCCTCCTCGGAGAGCCCGTCGAAGAAGAGGACGCAGACCGAGCGCCCGTTGCCCTCCGGCGCCGCCCGGACGGCGGAGCCCATCCGCTGGTGGAGCGAGCACGCTCCCGCCGCCACGGCCGCCACCGCCGCCAGGACGAGAGCCGCCCTGGTCCGGGCGCCCCGGATCCCCTCGACCCGCGTCGTCACCGGCGGGCCAGGAACGGGGTCGGTCCCCCGTCCGCTCCGGCGGCGGGGGTGAGGGAGGGGCGGGCAGCGAGTCCCGGGGCGGTGCGAACCACGGCGGGTAGGATAGTCGCATGGTCTTCGGCGGAGCCGACCTCCACTGCCACTCGACCGTCTCCGACGGCCTGGAGCCGCCGGGGGCGCTCGTCCGGCGGGCCCTCGAGGCCGGCCTCTCCGCCCTGGCGCTGACCGACCACGACGCCGTGCACGGCCTCCCGGAGCTCGAGGAGCGCGCCCGCGGGACCGGTCTCGTGCCGGTTCCGGGAGTCGAGCTCTCCACCCGGCGGGAGGGGGAGGACGTCCACGTCCTCGGCCTCTTCGTCGACCCCGAGGAGCCGGAGCTGGTGGCTCGTCTTCTCGGGATGAGGGAGGCGCGGGACCGCCGCGGCGAGGCGATGGTGGGGCGCCTGGCCGAGCTGGGGATCCGCCTGGAGCTCGGGGAGCTGCGGCGGACGGTCGGGGACGGGGCCTTCGGCCGGCCGCACGTGGCCCGCGCGCTCGTGGAGAGGCGGATCGTCGCCTCGGAGAGGGAGGCCTTCGAGCGGTTCCTGGGCCCGGGGAAGCCCGGGTACGTCCCGAAGCCGCGCTGGAGCCTCGCCGAGGCGATCGCCGCCGTCCACCGGGCCGGCGGCCTGGCCGTCCTGGCTCACCCGGTCTGGTACGGAGCTCAGGAGACGATCCGGGCCCTTTCGGCCGAGCCGGGCCTGGACGGCCTGGAGACGGTCCACCCGGACCACGACATCGGGGCCCAGCTCAGGCTCTCGGTCCTCGCCTCCGAGAAGGGCCTCCTCGTCTCCGGAGGCTCGGACTACCACGGCCCGCCGGAGGGGAGGAAGGCCGTCGGGGCCTGCCGCCTCGGCGAGGAGGAGTGGCTCCGGCTGGCCGCGGCCGCCCGCGACCGCAGGGCCGCCTCCGGGCGCCCCCCCGTGGACCTCTCTCCTCGTTGACGTCCGGTCTTGCCCGGGAGTCCCCGGATCTGACATAAGGGACCGCTCGCCCATGGCCACGATCGCCCCCCCCACGGAAGAGACCCTCCCCGCCCGGCCCGAGGCGGAGAGGAGCCTCCTCGGCTCGATCCTGATCGACGGGAGCCTCCTGTCGCGGGTGATGGAGTTCCTCGTCCCCGAGGACTTCGCGCTCGAGGCCCACCGCGTCGTCTACGACGCGTGCCTGAGGCTGGCGGACCGCAAGGAGGGGATCGACCTCGTCACGGTGGGACACGAGCTGGAGCGCACCGGACGGCTGGAGCGCTCGGGCGGGGCGGCCTACCTGGCCGGCCTCGTCGACGTCGTCCCCGACGTCGAGAACGTCGAGTCGTACGCCCGCCTCGTGCGCGAGGCCTCGCTGCGGCGCGCGGTGATCCTGACGGCCAGGCGGTCGATCCGCGACGCCTTCGAGGCGCCTGACGCCGAGACCGTCCTCGAGAACGCGCAGCGCGACCTCGTCGAGATCGCGAAGGGGTCGATCAAGGGGGGCTTCGTCCAGCTCGGCCGCATCGCCGAGAGGAACGAGGAGGAGATCCAGCGGATCCACGGCCGGGGGACGATGCTCACCGGCCTGCCGACCGGCTTCGGGCGCATGAACGCGCTGACCCAGGGCCTGCAGCGGGCCGACCTGATCGTCGTCGCGGCGCGCCCCGGCATGGGGAAGACGGCCTTCGCGCTGAACATCGCCGCCCACCTGACGATCCACCAGCCCTACGCGGTCGGGTTCTTCTCGCTCGAGATGTCGTCGGCGCAGCTGGCCTTCCGCGTCCAGTGCTCCGAGGCCCGGGTCAACCTCCAGCGCCTGCGCGAGGGGCGGCTCTCCAAGGAGGAGAAGAAGGCCCTCTTCTTCACGACGCAGCAGATGCGGGAAGCCCGCCTCTTCATCGACGACACGCCGGCCATCACGCTCCTGGAGATGCGGGCGCGGGCGCTGCAGCTCAAGCAGCGGCACGGGCTCGACGCCCTCTTCGTCGACTACCTCCAGATCATGGGGAGCCGCGGGAAGGTGGAGAACCGGACCCAGGAGGTGAGCGCCTTCTCCCGGGGCCTGAAGGCCCTGGCCAAGGAGCTGGACGTCCCGGTCGTCGCCCTCTCGCAGCTCTCCCGAAGGACCGAGCAGCGCGGCACGGACAAGGAGCCCCAGCTCTCGGACCTGCGCGAGTCGGGCGCCATCGAGCAGGACTCCGACGTCGTCCTCTTCCTCTCCCGCCCCGAGTACTACGACCGCGAGACCGACCAGAAGAACATCTGCGAGGTGATCATCGCCAAGCAGCGCAACGGCCCCACCGACCGCTTCACCCTCGGCTGGAACGGGGAGTGGACCCGCTTCTCGGAGCTGGCCCAGGTCTCCGAGGGGCCGGGCTTCTGACGGGCGCGTGAAGGGACTCCGGCCCACCCGGGCGGTCGTCGACCTCGACGCCCTGGCGAGGAACTTCCGGCTCCTCTCTCGCGCGGCGCCCGAGGGGGCCGCCGTGATGCCCGTCGTGAAGGCGGACGCCTACGGCCACGGGGCCGAGGAGGTGTCGCGCCGTCTGGCGGAGGAGGGGGCGGCCTCCTTCGCGGTGGCCGTCGTCGAGGAGGGGGTCGAGCTGCGGCGGGCCGGGGTCTCGGGCGAGATCCTCGTCATGGGGTGGATCGGGGCCGGCCAGCTGCCCGACCTCGTCCGCTTCGGCCTCGTCCCGAACGTCCACTCCTTCGGGATGATCGCGGACCTCTCGGCCTTCTCCCGGGGGCGTGGCCTCGTGCTCCCGGTCCACCTGAAGCTCGACACCGGGATGACGCGGCTGGGGTTCCGACCCGAGGAGGTCCCGGACCTGGCCGAGGCGCTCCGGCGCTCGCCCCAGCTCGTCCCCGAAGGGGTCTTCCAGAACTTCGCGTCGGCCGACGACCCCGACGGGGGGCAGACGCGCGAGCAGGTCGCCGTCCTCTCGGGGATGCTGGCTGCGCTCCGCGAGCGGGGGATCGCCCCGCCGGTCCTGCACGTGTCCAACAGCGCCGGCACCCTGCGTCCCCCGGAGTGGCCCGACGGGCTCCAGAGGCCCGCGCGCGTCCGTCCGGGGCTCGCCCTCTACACGCGTTTCCCGGGGCTCTCGGGCGCCGAGTACGAGGACGTGATGACGTTCCGTTCCGTCGTCGACCAGGTCAAGGAGGTCCCGGCGGGGACCCGCGTCGGCTACGGCGGCGCCTTCGTGACCCCCGCGCGGACGCGCCTGGCGATCGTCCCGGCGGGCTACGCGGACGGCGTCCCGCGGTCGCTCGGCGGGCGGGGGGAGGTCCTCGTCCGCGCCCGCCGGTGCCGTATCGTGGGGCGGATCGCGATGGACCTGACGGCCGTCGACGTGACCGGGCTGGACCCCCCGCCGGAGCACGGCGAGGAGGTCGTCTTCTTCGGCGTCCAGGACGGCCAGAGGCTGGGCGTGGAGGAGGCCGCCGCGGCCGCCGGCACGGTCTCCTGGGAGATCCTCTGCGGCGTCGGGCCGCGGGTGCCGCGCGTCGTCGTGGAGGGGGGCGCCCCGAGGAAGGTCGTCTCCCGGTTCTTCCCGGACGGGGACGTGACGTTCCATGCCTTTTCTTGAGCTGATCGGCCGGGCCGTCCTGCGGGTGGTGGAGGGGGTGGGGCGTTTCTTCGTCCTCCTCTGGGAGACGCTCCGGGGACTCGTCCGGCCGCCCTGGGACCTCCGGGCCTGGGGGACGCAGATCGTCCGCGTCGGCGTCGACTCGGTCCCGGTCGTCTTCCTCACCGCCTTCTTCACCGGCGGCGTCATGGCCCTGCAGACGTACAACGGCTTCGCCCGCTTCCACGCCGAGGCCTACGTCGGGTCGGTCGTGGCCCTCTCGATGCTCCGCGAGCTCTCGCCGGTCCTGACGGGGCTGATGGTCGCCGGCCGGGCGGGGAGCGCCATGGCGGCGGAGCTCGGCTCGATGCGCGTCACCGAGCAGGTGGACGCCCTCGTGACGCTGGCCACCGACCCGGTCCAGTACCTCTTCGTCCCGCGGGTCGTCGCGGGGATCGTCGTCGTCCCGATGCTCGTCGTCCTGGCGAACGCCACCGGGATGGGGGGCGGCTACGTCGTGGCCGTGAACGTCCTCGGCGCCAACCCGGTCGTCTACGTCGAGAACTCCTTCCAGTACCTCGAGATGAACGACCTCTGGTCGGGCCTGGTCAAGGCGGCGGTCTTCGGCGGCCTGCTCACCCTCGTCGGCTGCCAGCAGGGGTTCGACACGGAGGGGGGCGCGGAAGGGGTGGGCCGGTCGACGACGCGCGCGGTCGTGGTCGGGTCCCTCGCGATCCTGATCTCGGACTTCTTCCTGACGAAGGTGCTCTTCTGATGGCGCGCGACGCCCTCGCGGCGCCGTCCCCCGGGGCGAAGGAGGCCCCGGCGATCCGCGTGACGGGCCTCTGCCGGTCGTTCGGGCCGAAGGTCGTCCTGAACGGCCTCGACCTCGTCGTCGGGAAGGGGGACTCGGTCGTCGTCGTCGGCAAGTCCGGGATCGGCAAGAGCGTCCTCCTGAAGCACGTCATCGGCCTCCTCCGCCCCGACGCGGGCACGGTCGAGATCGACGGGCAGGACCTCTGGTCCCTCCCGGCGCCGCGGCGGGACGAGCTGCGCCGGAAGTTCGGGATGTCGTTCCAGGAAGGGGCCCTCTTCGACTCGATGAGCGTCGGCGAGAACGTCGGCTTCCCCCTCCGGAGGCACACGAAGATGACCGCGAAGGCGATCCGGGACCGGGTCGCCGAGTGCCTGGACCTCGTGGAGCTGCCGGGGATCGAGGCGAAGAGGCCGTCCGAGCTCTCGGGCGGGATGCGCCGCCGCGTCGGCTTCGCGCGCGCCATCGCGCTGAAGCCCGAGATCCTCCTCTTCGACGAGCCGACGACGGGGCTCGACCCGGTCACGACGGACGCCCTCGTCCGGGTCATCCTGGGCCTGAGGCGTACTCTCTCCCCGACCGTCGTCACCATCACGCACGAGATGAAGGTGGCCTTCTCCATCGCCGACCGCGTCGCCCTCCTCGACGGGGGGCGGCTGCGCGTGGAGCTCCCGGCGGGGGAGTTCGAGGCCTCGACCGACCCGCACGTGGCCGCGTTCGTGAAGGGGGACTCCCTCCTGGACGAGGCGGCCGGAGTGCCGGAGGGACCGCGATGACGACCACGGCCAAGATCGGCGCCTTCTTCCTCGTCGTCCTCCTCCTCCTCGGCGCGCTCATCCTCAAGATCGAGGACGTCCCCATCGGGAAGCGGGCGCGGACGGTGACCGCCGAGATCCGGTTCCAGGACGTCTCGGGGCTGGACGACAAGTCGGCGGTGCGGATCGCCGGCGTGAGGGTCGGGAAGGTGGACGGGATCCGGCTCCTCCCGGACGGGACGGCCCTGGCGCGCGTCGTCCTCGACCCCGAGGTCGTCCTGCGCGAGGGGGCGTGGGGCCAGATCCGGAACATGGGGCTCCTGGGCGACAAGTACGTCGAGCTCTACCCGGGGCGCCCGGACGGGACGAAGCTGCCCGGCGGGGCCCGGATCGACGGGACGATCCCGACGACGTTCGACGACCTGACGAAGCTCGCGGGCGACATCGGCAAGGACGTCAAGCAGCTGACGGAGGCCCTGTCGGGCTCCCTCGGCGGCGAGCAGGGGACCGAGAAGCTGAACCGGATCGTCGACAACATCGGACGCCTCGCCGAGGCGCTGCGGGAGCTCGTCGAGGCCAACCGCGCGAACGTCGACGTCACCGTCGCCAACCTGCGGGAGTTCTCCGCGGAGATCCGCGCCACGCTCTCCCGGATCGACCGGATCCTCGACGAGAACCGGATGGGGGTGAAGGGGAGCGTCTCGAACATCGAGGAGATCACCGACAAGCTGAAGACGACCGCCGACAACCTCAACTCGATCACGACGAAGATCGACACGGGGGAGGGGACGGTCGGCAAGCTCGTGAACAGCGAGGAGACCCACCAGAACCTCAACGAGGCCCTCCAGTCGGTCAAGCAGGGCGTGGACTCCCTCAACACGACGCTGACGCGGATCAACCGGATCGAGCTGGACCTCGGCTTCCGCGGGGAGTACCTGACGCGCAAGGGAGTGGCGAAGACCTACTTCACGCTCGACGTCGTCCCCCGCGAGAACAAGTTCTACCGGGTCGAGTTCGTGGCGATCCCCGGCGGCCTGCGCCGCGACACGACCGAGTACACGACGGTCACGCTGCCGGACGGGACCCAGACGGTGACGAAGAAGGAGATCGAGTCGTTCGAGGACGAGTTCGGCCTGTCGCTCCAGCTGGGCTACCGGGTGAAGAACACCGTGGGGCGGGCCGGCCTCTTCGAGTCGCGCGGCGGCGTCGGCCTCGACCAGATGTTCAACAACGACAAGCTCCGGGTCTCGGCCGAGGTCTGGGACTTCGGCCGGTTCAACGCGCAGCCGCACGGGAAGCTCTACGGCCAGTGGCAGGCCACCCCGCACATCTACCTGAACGGCGGCGTGGACGACGTCTTCAACTCCGACGTACGGAGCCTCTTCCTCGGCGCGGGGATCCGCTGGAAGGACGAGGACATCAAGAGCCTCCTCGGCAGCCTCTCGCTCCTGAAGTGATGGCCCGCAGGGGGAGCCCGGTCTTCTCGTGCACCGCCTGCGGGGCGCAGAGCCCCCGCTGGCTGGGGCGGTGCCCCGAGTGCGGCTCGTGGAACACGCTCGTGGAGGAGGCGCCGGTCGAGAGGCGTGCGGCGGCAGCCCCGAGCGCCGGGCCGAGCGCTCCGGTGAGGCTCTCGGACGTCGACGCCACGGAGGCGCCCCGCCTCCTCCTCGGGATCGAGGAGCTCGACCGGGTCCTCGGCGGCGGGCTCGTCCCGGGCTCGGTCGTCCTCCTGGGCGGAGAGCCCGGGATCGGCAAGTCGACCCTCCTCCTGCAGGCGGCGGCCTCGCTTGCGAAGCGGGCGGGACCGGTCCTCTACGTCTCGGCCGAGGAGTCGGCCCGGCAGGTGAGGATGCGGGCCGACCGGCTGGGGGCCGCGGCCGAGGGGATCCTGCTGCTCGCCGAGACGGCGCTCGGGAAGATCCTGGCCTCGGCCGAGGCCGACGGGCTCTCGGCCGTCGTCGTCGACTCGATCCAGACGATCTGGTCGGAGGAGACGGCCTCGAGCCCCGGGTCGGTCTCGCAGGTCCGGGAGTGCGCGTCGCGGCTGGCGGTCCTCGCCAAGACGCGCGGGGTCCCGGTCTTCCTCGTCGGGCACGTCACCAAGGACGGGACGCTCGCCGGGCCGAAGACGCTCGAGCACCTCGTCGACACGGTCCTCTCCTTCGAGGGGGAGAAGTTCCACGCCCACCGCGTCGTCCGGGCGCTGAAGAACCGGTTCGGGCCGGTCCACGAGCTGGGCGTCTTCGAGATGACCGGCGAGGGGCTCGTGGAGGTGCGGAACCCGTCGTCGCTCTACCTCTCGGGCCGGATCGCGGGGCGCCCCGGCTCGGCCGTCCTGGCGGCCGTCGAGGGGACGCGCCCGCTCCTGGTCGAGGTGCAGGCGCTCACGGTCGAGACGAAGTACGGCACGCCCCGCCGGACGGCGATCGGCTTCGACGGCACGCGCCTCGCTCTCCTCCTCGCGGTCCTGGAGCGGCACGGAGGGCTGTCGCTGGCGAGCTCCGACGTCTTCGTGAACGTGGCCGGCGGCGCCGAGACCGAGGAGCCGGCGGCCGACGCGGCGGTCCTTTCGGCCGTGGCCGGGAGCGCCCGGCAGCGCCCCCTCCGGGACGGGACGGTCGTCTTCGGCGAGGTGGGCCTCCTCGGCGAGGTCCGCGCGGTGACCGACGCCACGCTCCGGCTGAAGGAGGCCGCCTCGCTCGGATTCTCTCGCGTCCTCCTCCCCGCCGGGAACGCCGGCGAGGCCGCGGCCTTCCCGGACCTCGACGCCCAGCCGGTGAGGAACGTCGAGGAGCTCCTCCGGCTGACCTGAGGAGAAAGGGCGAGCTACCTGCCGGATCGACGCTCCGTGACGAGGCGGCTCACGATCTCGCGCAGCTCGTCGATCTCCTTCCTCTGCCGGAGCACCTCGTTCAGCAGGAGCGCGTTGACGAGGTTGTACTTCACCGTCTCCGGGCGACCGTCGGCCCCGTGGACGACCAGCTCGGGCGCGACCTCCTCGACCTCCTCGGCGATCAGGCCGTACTGCTGCTCCCCGGCCGGGTCGCGGTCCTCGGTGTACCGGAACCGCACCGGGCGCAGCTTCGCCAGCACCTCGCTGCGCTCCCCGACGTCCTCGATCTCCCGCTTGTACCGGCGCGACGAGGTCACCGTCCCCAGCTGACCGTCGGACTTGACGTAGACCGCCGTCCCGCCCGTGACCGTCACGCCGTAGACGCCGGCGAGGAAGGCGCGGGTCTGCGAGTCGCCGATGCGGATCGTGGAGCTCTCCGACGTCGAACCCATGGGCAGGTCGGACGCGACGTAGACGTTGTCGTCGCCGGACTCCAGACGGCTGCCGGCGCCGATGCCGAGGCCCGTGTTGTAGCTTCCCGTCGACGCGTCGAGGGCGCCCCACCCGACCGCCACGTTCCGTCCGCCGGTCGTGTTGGCGTAGAGGGCCCGGTGGCCGAGCGCCGTGTTGTAGATGCCTTCCAGGTTGCCGTAGAGGGAGTTGAAGCCGACCGCGGTGTTCTGGGTCCAGTACGGGACGTCCCCCTGTGACCGCAGGGCCCCGGCGCCGATCGCGGTGTCCTCGTGCCCGTCCACCGAGCTGCCCAGCGCGTAGTCCCCGACCGCGGTGCTGTCGTCCGAGGTCGTATTGGCGTGGAGCGCCCCGCGCCCGACCGCCACGTTCCGGTCGCCCGAGGTGTTGCTCCCGAGCGCGCCGTGGCCCACCGCGACGTTGACGTACCCTGTCGTGTTCGACTCCAGCGCGAACGCGCCGACCGCCGTGTTCTGGTAGCCGTCTGAACTGGAGGTGGGCTGGTTGGCCTGGAGCGCCTCGTACCCGACCGCGGTGTTCTCGGAGTCCCACGCGGCGCCGCCGTTGGCGTAGGACTGCGTGTAGAGGGCCCCGTATCCGACGGCCGTGTTCCGGTTCGCCGTCGTGTTCCCGAAGAGCGCCGCTACGCCGAGGGCGGCGTTCTCGTCGCCGACGATGTTGGAGTAGAGGGCGCCGTGCCCGAGCGCGGCGTTCCGGGACCCCGTCGTGTTGGAGATGAGGCTGTTGGCGCCGACGGCCGTGTTCTGGCCGCCGTTGACCGAGCTCGTGGGCTGGTTCTGCTGCAGCGCCTGGTAGCCGACGGCGGTGTTGTCCGAGCTCCAGGCGACCCCGCCGTTGGAGTGCGACTGCACCTGGAGCGCCATGGCGCCGAGCGCCGTGTTCCGGGAGGCCGTGGTGTTGTTCGTCAGGGCACCGCGCCCGACCGCCGTGTTGTCCGAACCGACCGTGTTGGAGTAGAGCGTTCCTCTCCCGAGCGCGGTGTTGTGCGTGCCGGTCGTCAGCGCCGCCAGCGCGTGGAGCCCGACGCCGGTGTTGTCGGTTCCGCTCGTGACGGCGTTCAGGGCGTGGTAGCCCACCCCGGTGTTGCTGTTGCCCGTCGTCGTGAAGTTCCCGGCGGCCTCGCCGACGAACGTGTTCTGGCTCCCGTAGCGGTGCAGGAAGCGGGTCCCGTCGACGACG
>RHKY01000064.1 GCA_008363385.1 Acidobacteriota bacterium
GGCGCCGCTGCCGGGGCCGCGGCCGCGCGGGCGCGGGCGGCCTCCGCGGCCGAGACGGCGCGCGCGTGGCGCGTCTCCTTGACGGCGAGCGTGACCGCCGTGACGGCGACGAAGGCGAGGAGGAGCGTGGTGACGACGTGGCGGCGTTCGAGCTTCACGATGCGAGGGCTCCGAAGGCGAGGCCGGTGACCGTGGCCATCACGACGACGAGGGCGACGTAGGCGGCGGTCTTCCGGAAGCCGAGGTACGAGTGGACGACGATCATGCTCGGCAGCGAGAGCGCCGGGCCGGCGAGGAGGAGGGCGAGCGCCGGCCCCTTGCCCATGCCGGAGCCGAGGAGGCCCTGCAGGATCGGGATCTCGGTGAGGGTGGCGAAGTACATGAAGGCGCCGAAGACCGAGGAGAGGAAGTTCGCCCCGAGCGAGTTCCCGCCGACCGAGGCCGAGACCCAGGCGTTCGGGATCAGGCCCGTGTCGTGCCCGGGGCGGCCCATGAGCCAGCCGGCGACGAGGACGCCGCCGAGGAGGAGCGGCAGGATCTGCTTGGCGAACTCCCACGTCCCGAGGACCCAGGCGCGAAGCTCCTCGCGGTCGTACCAGCGGAGCATCATCCAGGCGAGGGCGGCGAGCGCCGCGGCCGCGAGGTACACGTGGACCGCCCAGACGGCCGCGAAGAAGCCGACCGCCCGGTTCGGCGCCCCCCAGTTCGCGAAGACGAGGAAGGCGACCATCGCGCCGAGGAAGAGCGCGTCCTGCCACCCCTCGCGGGCGCGTGCCCCGGCGGCCGCGCCGGCGGCGGCGAAGGGATCCGGTCCGTTCTTCGCCCGCTCGGCTTCCTCCTTCCGGAAGAGCGCCGCCATCAGGAGGCCGATCACGACCGAGAAGGCGAGCGCCCCGACGACCCGCGCCAGCCCCAGCTCGAGACCGAGGACGCGGGCCGTCAGGACCATCGCCAGGACGTTGATCGCGGGACCGGAGTAGAGGAACGCCGTCGCGGGGCCGAGGCCCGCGCCGCGCCGGTAGATGCTTCCGAACAGCGGCAGGACGGTGCAGGAGCAGACGGCGAGGATGCTGCCGGAGACGGACGCGACGCCGTAGGCGACGGGCCGCCTCGCCGTCGAGCCGAGGTACTTCATCACCGCGCCCTGGCTGACGAACTGCCCGATCGCCCCGGCGACGAAGAAGGCCGGGACGAGGCAGAGGAGGACGTGCTCGCGCGCGTACTCGCGGAGGAGGACGAAGCCCTCGGGGAGCGCCCGCTGCACCCGCGCGCTCCCGACCGGCAGGAAGTACGCCCCGAGGAAGGCCGCGAGGACCAGGAGGAGCTTCGTCCGTTCCTTCATCGAGGCGACCCGGAAGGGAGCGGGGCCGGCCTACTCGTAGAGGAGGGGCCGCAGGTCCTCGGCCTTGGGGATCCGCCCGGAGAAGACGACCTTCCCGTCGACGGCGACGGCCGGGGTGGCGAGGACCCCCAGCTCGACCATCCGGTCCATCGACTCGACCTTCTCGACCGTGAACGGGAGCTGCTCGGTCGTCACGAGGTGCGTGACGACCCGGTAGGTCTCCTTGCAGCGGGCGCAGCCGGGACCCAGCACCTCGATCCGCTTCGTGGGGGAGTCGGCCATCGGGAGCCCTCCGCGACGGGCGTTCGGCCCGTCGTTTCGTGAACTATCGAAATGTAGCTTCGTCCCGCACGCCCGTCAAGGGCGGCCCCCAACGGGGCACGAGCAGGCCGAGGTGCTCTCGGAGGCGTGGACGGAGGCCTGAACGGTCAGGCCCGCGGTGCGAGGGCGGCCGACTCTCCTCCGATCACGGAGATCCCCAGCTCTCGGAGGAGCGAAGTCAGCCGGCGGTCGAAGGTCAGGACCTTGCAGCCCTCGCGGCGGGCGAGGACGGCGTAGAGGAGGTCGTAGACGGGGTGCCCGTAGCGGGACGCCTCCGAGAGAGCCTCGACGGCGAGCTCGTGGTCCGGACAGAGCCGGTCCGGGAGGGCCATCGCCATCTCCCAGCTTCCGGCCAGGGTCTCCGGCGGGAGCTGCCCCTTCTGTCCCAGCTTCCAGAGCGCGTTCGCGGTCTCGCTCGCGATGAGGGCCGGGGCGAGGACGAGGGAGGCGCGCTCGAGAGCCTCGACGGCCTCCTCGACGCCGGGAGCCGCGAGGACGACGCGGAGCGCCGCCGAGGCGTCGAGGACGATCCGGGGAGCCGTCACCGGGTGCGGTCCTCGCGGACGAGCTTCTCGAGGGAGAGCCGACGCGGTCGCGGGCTCCCTTCGTGAAGGCGCCGCCGGACCTCCTCGAGGACGAGCCTCCGGGCCGACCCGTCCGAGAGCGACTTGCGAAGCTCCGTGACGGCCTGCTGGGCGAGGCTCCGCTGCTCGAGCCGGGCCCTGAGGGCGAGGGCCTCGTAGAGCTCGGCCGGCAGCTCGCGGATCTGGAGGGACGCCATCGGACACACTCCTGTCCCGATCATCATAACGCATGCGAAACGATGATCCGCGTCCTCGCGAGGGCGCTCCGATCGAGACCCCGTGGATCGGCGGCTCAGAGACCCAGCTCGCGCCGGACGCGCCCGACCACCCGCTCGCGGATCTCGTCGCGGGCCCTCCGGAAGTCGTCGAGGCCGTCGGGGCCCGACGGGAGGTTCCCGACCGGGTCCTCGATCCCCTCGTGGACGACCTTCCTCGCCCCGGGGAGGACGGGGCAGGCCTCGCGCGCCGAGTCGCAGACCGTCACGACGAGGTCCACCGGCTCGCCGAGGAACTCCAGGACCGACTTGCTCCGGTGGCCCGAGATGTCGACGCCGGCCTCCGCCATCACCGCGATCGCGTCCGGGTGGACGAAGCAGGGGTGCGTCCCCGCAGAGAGCGCCTCGACGTCGTCGCCGAGGTCGTGCCTGAGCCACCCTTCGGACATCTGCGACCGGCAGGAGTTCCCGGTGCAGAGGACGAGGACCCTCTTCTTCGGCTGCGTCACGCCGTCCCCCCTCACGCCGCCTCCGGCCGGGGGGCCGGGAACCAGCCCCGCGTCCGGTTGCAGAAGGAGCAGACCGAGAGCATCACCGGGACCTCGACGAGGACGCCGACGACCGTGGCGAGCGCCGCGCCCGAGCCGGGGCCGAAGAGGGCGATGGCCGTGGCGACGGCCAGCTCGAAGAAGTTGCTGGCGCCGATGAGGGCCCCGGGGGCGGCGACGTCGTGCGGCACCTTCAGGAGCCTCATCAGCCCGTAGGCCAGGCCCGAGTTGAAGTAGACCTGCAGGAGGAGCGGGATCGCGATCAGGACGACGTGGAGCCAGTTCGTCAGGAGGTTGTCGGCCTGGAACGCGAAGATGAAGACGAGCGTGGCGAGGAGCGCCACGACCGTCACCGGGTGGAAGGCGGGGAGGAAGCGGTCCTCGAACCACTCCTTCCCCTTCGATCGGATCAGGAGCACGCGGGCGAGGCTGCCGGCCGAGAGCGGGATGACGATGAAGACGACGACCGACAGGAGGAGGACGCGGAAGGGGACGGTCAGGTCGCTCGCGCCGGCGACGAGGAGCGTCACGATCGGCGCGAAGGCGACGAGCATGATCAGGTCGTTGACCGCGACCTGGACGAGCGTGTAGGCCGGGTCCCCGTCGGTCAGGTACGACCAGACGAAGACCATCGCCGTGCAGGGGGCCGCCGCCAGGATGATCGCCCCGGCGATGTACTGGTCGGCCAGCGCCGGGGGGATCCACGCCGCGAAGAGGTTCTTGAAGAAGAGCCAGGCCAGGAACGCCATCGAGAAGGGCTTGACGAGCCAGTTGACGACGAGCGTCACGGCCAGGCCCTTCGGCTTCCTCCCGACGCCGAGGACCGAACCGAAGTCGATCTTCATCATCATCGGGGTGATCATCAGCCAGATCAGGACGGCGATCGCGACGTTGATCTGGCTCCCGTCCCCGAACTCGAGCTTCCGGAGCGAGGCGGTCCACCCGGGCGCCAGCCGCCCCAGCGCGACGCCCGCCACCATGCAGAGGCCCACCCAGAGGGTGAGCCAGCGCTCGAAGACGTTCAGGCGCTTCGCGGAGACCTCGCTCATGGGTCCCTCCCGGCGGGAAAATATATCGATATTTCTTGATGTGTCAACGTGAGGGGGCCGGCTCCGACCGGCCGCCGGGAAGCGGGAGCGTCCGCGCCAGGACCGGCTCGCCGTCCAGCTCGGCGAGCGAGGTCCGGAGGAGCTCCCCCGCGAGGGTGCCGGACCAGATCGTGCCGTCCGGGAGGAGCGTCGCGGCCTGGAGGCCGATCCCGGTCCGCCGGCGCGACCAGGCCCGGTACGTCACCACCCGCCGCCCCGGCGTCGGGGTCGCCACGGAGAAGGAGTAGCGCGAGACGCCGTCGAGCCCCACGACGACCACCTCGTCCTTCCCCGGGACGCGGACGGCCCACATCGCGGAGAGCCCCGCCGTGTCGACCTCGTGGAGGGCCGAGCCGGCCAGGTCGAAGAGGTGGAGGCTCCCCGGGAGGATCCCCACCACCGCCACGAGCCCGAGGCGCGGCAGCGGGGCGAAGCGGTAGACGGCCCGCGACCGGACGGGGAACGCCCGGACGCTCCAGCGATCCGGGAGGCGGGTCAGGTCGAGGAGGCGCGAGTCCCACGTGCCGAGGAGGATCCTCCCGGGCCCCTCGGGCACGTGGACGGCGTGGAACGAGACGGGCCCGCCCAGGAGCGCCGCGACGTCGACGCTCTCGACCGGCTCGAGGCCGGGCCAGGTCCAGCGCTTCACGGTCCCGTCGGAGGAGGAGGTGACGAGCTCCCGGGCGCCGCCCGGCCCGCCGAGGGCCACGTCGTTCACGAGGAACTCGTGCGCCTTCGAGCGGAGGAGGAGCTTCGGCCCCGGCAGCTGCCAGACGGCGACCGTCTTGTCGTCGGAGGAGGAGACGAGGAGGTCGCCCTCGCGCGCGAGCGAGGGGATCCCGTCGGTGTGCACGTCCTGGCGCGTCACCGAGAGCGACGCCGTGTCGAGCACCCAGAGGTGCCCGTCGCGGCCGCCGGCGAAGACCGTCCGTCCCTCCGCGTCGTGCTCGAGCGCCCAGAGCGCCTTCCCGCCGGCACCGACGCGCGCCGACGGGGAGAAGCCGGCGTACCTCACGACGGCCAGGCGCTGCCTCCTCGGGACGAGGGCGAGGAGGAAGTCCGAGTCGAGGAAGAGCCCTCCGCCGGGCGACGGTCCCGTCAGCTCGTCGCCGGCCGGGGCGTCGTGGCGGAACGCCGCGAGGCCCGTCTGCCCCGAGGCGAGGAGCGTCGGGACGTCCCCGACCCAGGCCAGGCCGTGCGTCCAGCCCCGCCGGGGGATCCGGCGCGGCGGTGACGCCGGAGCCGGACCGAAGACCGCCACGGAGTCGAACGGGCCGCCCGCCGCCAGCCGCCCCCCGGCGTCGTCGATCCCGAGCGCGAAGACCTGCCGTTCCGGGAAGGGGGCGTCGAGGACCGGCGCCCCGTCCGGGAGAGACCACATCCTGACCGGCGTCGCCCGCCCCTGCGCGAGCGCCGCGAACCGCTCGGACAGCTCGACGACCTCGCCCTCCACGAACGGGACGTCGACGCCGAGCCGGCGGACCCAGGACGGCTCGGCCCTCTCGTAGACCTCCAGGACGGCCTCGGTTCGCAGGAGGAGGAAGCGTCCGGAACGCGACACGTGGACGTGCCCCTCGACGGCCGGCGGAGCCGAAGGGGGAAGGGCCCCGAGGTCCGTCTCGCCGGGCCTGGCCGGGTCGCGCGAGACGACCCTTCCCGAGCGGACGAGGAGGAGCCGGCCGCCCGCCAGGCGCGAGGCCGCGACCTCGCCCTCCCCGAGCGGGACGCGCGAGGCGGCCAGGGCGCCGTCGGCCGGCAGGAGGTAGAAGGCCCGGGGGGCCGAGAGGACGACCGTGCCGGCGATGGAGCCGAGGACGCCGAGGGTGTCGGGCGGCACCGGGATCTCGCGCTCGAGCGAGAGGAGGGGCGGGGGACCTCCCGGTCCGCTCGACGCTCCGTCGCCCGCCGGGGCCCCCCGGAGGAGGAGCCATGCGGCTGCGATGGTGACGACGGCCACCACCGCCGCGACGGCGAGGAGCGCCCGGGGCCGCCGGGCGCGGGAACGGCTCGCGGGAGCGCCGGGGGCCGGAGCCGGCGTCTCACCCTCCGGCCGCCCGACCGCGGGGACCGGCACCGGCGCGGGAGTGGTCATCCGGTAGCCGACGCGCGGGAGCGTCTCGACGTACCGGGGGGACTCCGTCTCGCCCAGGGCCTTGCGGATCAGGAAGACCGCCTGGGTCAGCGAGGCGTCCGTGACGACCGTGTCGGGCCAGACCGCCCGCAGGAGCTCCTCGCGGCTGACCGCCCGGTCCTGGTTCCGGAGGAGGAAGACGAGGACGTCGAAGGCCTTCGGCGTGAGCGGGATCGGGATCCCGTCCTTCAGGACGAGCCGGGCCCGCGCGTCCACGCGGAATCCGTCGAATTCCCAGAAGTCCTTGCTTTCGACGGAGTTGGAAGACATCACAGAATCCTGTGAGCGAATCCTAACCGGGAAATGAGAGTTCCCGGAGGACCGGGGCTGGGCCTCGACCGTAGGTTCTCCTGCCATGAGACGAACTCGCGGAATGAGACCCTCGACCCTCCTCGGCCTGGCCCTCGTGGGCGCCTCGGCCCTGGCGGCCCGCCCGGCCCGCCCGGCCAACCTGATCGACAACGGCTCCTTCGACGCGGGCCTCTCCGGGTGGGTCGTCACCGGGGAGGTCTCCTGGAGCGACACCGGCGCCGGGGCGGCGGGCTCGGCCCGGATCGGCGGCAGCCCCGGGATCGCCGGCGCCCTCGCCCTCTCCCAGTGCGTCCCGGTGAGCGCCGGCACCGACTACGACCTCCGGGCGTCGGCCCTCGTGCCGTACTCGCCCGAGGCCGCGGGCGGCGTCTCGCTCCGGGTCGCCTGGCACGCCGAGGGCACGTGCACGTCCACGCCCCTCGGGATGGCGCCCGCGCTCGACTTCCCGTTCGTCGCCCCGGCGGCCTGGGCGCGCCGCGCGCTCCCGCGGCTTCGCGCGCCGTCCGCTGCGACCGCCGCCTCGGTCCTCGCCGTCCCGTGGTCCTCGGGCCGGCCTTCGGCCTTCGCGGTCTTCCTCGACGACGTGGAGCTCGTGACGTCGCCGCGCTTCGAGACGCTCACCCTTCCGACCGCGGCCTCCGTCGACGGCGCGCGCGGCGAGCGCTTCCGGACGACCCTGACCGTGCGGAACCCGGTCCCCGAGGCCCGCCGCGTCGACTTCCAGCTCCGGTGCGCGGCTCCTCTCGCCTGCGAGACGGCCCGGTTGAGCCTCGTCTTCGGGCCGCGAGAGACGCGCGTCTTCGCGGACCTCTTCCCCGACCTCTTCGGGAAGGGGAGCGGGGCGGGGGCCGTCGAGATCACGTACGACGCCGGGATCGGGCCCCTCGTCGCGGCGGCCCGCGCCGAGACGGTCCACGCCGAGCGGCCGGGGAACGGGATGTCGATCCCGGTCCTCGCCGCCCAGGCGGCGCGCACCCGGGCGACGTTCGCCGGCCTCTCCGACGGGCGCGGCGGAAGCGCGGGGACGCGCGTGAACGCGGGCGCGTACAACCCGAACCCCGTCCCCGTCACCGTCCGGTTCGTCGTGAAGGAGGCGGGGGGCGCCGCCGGCCGCCCGGTCGAGCGCGTCCTCTCGCCCCACGCGTGGACCCAGGTCGACGCGCTCTTCGACGAGGCGCTCGCGGGTCCGGTCCGTCCCGGCGCCTCCGTCGTCTTCGAGTCCGCCGAGCCGGTCTTCCCGTTCCTCCTCTCGATCGACAACCGCTCCGGGGACCCCACGTTCCTCGAGCCCAGGGAGAGCTTCCAGCCATGAGAGCTTCCGGCTTCGTCCTCGCCGTCGCGGCGGCGTCCCTCCTCGGCGCCGCGCCCGCGCCCGCCCAGAACCTGATCGCCAACGGCTCGTTCGCCGACGGCCTCTCCTCCTGGTCGCGCCTCGACGCCGTCTCCTGGAGCGCCTTCGGCGCCGTCACCGCCGGCTCGGCCCGGGTCGCCTTCCCCAGCCGTCCCGAGGGAGGGGACGCGCTGATCCAGTGCGTCGCCGTCGAGGGCCACCGCCTCTACGACCTCTCCGCCGCCGCGTTCCTCCCGGGCGCGCCCGGGGCCTCGGGGGGCGTCTCGGTCCGGCTCTCGTGGCACGCGAGCCCCTCCTGCCAGTCGCCGAGCCTCCGGGGCGCGCCGTCGCTCGACTTCTCCCGGAAGGAGCCGGGCGGCTGGCAGCAGGCCGAGCTGCGGAGGATCCCCGCCCCGGAGGAGGCCGCGAGCGCCCTCGTCGTCGTGGTCGCCCGCTCGGCGGGGGAGGACTCCTACGCCCTCTTCGTGGACGACCTCGTCCTCCGGCGGAGCGTCGAGGAGGCCGACGTCGTCCTCCCGACGGCGGCCTCGGTCACCGGTGCCAGGGGCGAGCGGTTCGAGACCGACCTCTGGGTCCACAACCCCGCGCCCGCCGAGCGCTTCTTCACCCTGCGCTTCCGGCGCGAGGGGCCGGAGACGACGCCGACGGTCCTCCGCGTCGGGGCCGGCGAGACGCGACACCTCGCCGACGTGATCCGTCAGGCCTTCGGCTCCCACGACCGGGCCGGGGCGATCGTGGCCTCGTACGACCCGGGCGGCGGTCCGATGCTCTTCGAGGCGCGGGTCGTCACCGTCCACCCCGGCAGCCCGGGGAACGGGGCGGGCCTGCCGGTCCTCCCGCGATCGGCGGCTCGGACGAGCGCGCTCTTCTCCGGCCTGTCCGGGGCGCGGGGCGACGCGGCGGGCGCCTTCCGGGTCAACGCGGGGGCCTGGAACCCCCACGAGGCCCCCGTCGACCTCCTCCTCGAGCTGCACGACGGGGACGGCACGCACCTCGGCACCGTGAAGCGGGTCCTCGGTCCGGGCGAGTGGCTGCAGGTGAACGACGTCTTCGCCGAAGCGGGCGCCGCGGGCCTCGCCACCGAAGGCGCCTGGCTGGCCGCCTTCTCGCGGCTGCCGGTCTTCCCGTTCGCGATCGTCGTCGACAACCGCTCGGGCGACGCCACCGTCCTGCCGGCGGCCGACGTCCCCGTCGTCCCCTGAACGCGACCGGGGCCGCCGGGGCGGTCCCCCCGGCGGCCCCGGCCCCGACCGCGGGCGGGGTCAGGAGAGGCGCTTCACCATCAGGGTCGCCGAGGCGGGGCAGAGGGACCGGAACTGCGTCGTCTCGCGGATCGAGGGCGGGGCCGACTCCCGGCCGGTCTTCTCCCAGCCGAGGCGGGCGAAGAAGCCCTCGGCGGTCTCCGTCAGGAGCCAGAGCCGCGCGACCCCGGCCCGCCGCGCGCGGGCCTCGGCGGCGGAGGTGACCTTCTTCCCGAGCCCCTTGCCGCGCGCGGCCGGGGTCGTCGCGACGGAGCGGAGCAGCGCTTCGCTCCCGTGGAGCTCCAGCCCGGCGACGGCCTGGAGCCCGTCCTCGCCGCGGAGGCCGACGAAGTCGCGCATCGACCCGGGGGAGAGGTCCTCGTGCAAGAGGGCCGAGTCCGAGAGGAGGTCTCGCACCGCCCCGAAGTCCCGGTCGGAGAGGGGCGGGGCGTCGGACGCTCCGCCCGGCTTGACCGCGCGGACGAAGGCGCTCCGGAACTTCCCGTCCACCTCCGGCCCGAGCGCGTCCACGTCGATCCCGGCCGAGGCGAGGAACTCGCGCGCGTCGTCGACCCGGTGGATCCGCGTCGGCTCGACGGTGACGTCCACGAAGCCGGCCGTCTTGAGCTTCTCGACGTAGTCGTCCTCGGACAGGGCGCCCGCCACGCAGCCGATCCAGAGCTCGACGCTCCGCCGGATCGGGGCCGGGATCTCGCCCTTCGTGACGACGTCCGAGACGGCGAACCGCCCGCCGGGCTTCAGGACGCGGAAGGCCTCGCGGAGGACCCGGTCCTTGTCGGCCGCCAGGTTGATGACGCAGTTGGAGACGATCACGTCGACCGAGGCGTCCGGGAGAGGGATCTCCTCGATCGTCCCCTTCAGGAACTCGACGTTGGAAAGGCCCGACTTCCGCTGGTTCTCCCGTGCCAGCTCCAGCATCTCGTCGGTCATGTCGAGGCCGTAGGCCTTCCCCGCCGGGCCGACGCGGCGGGCCGAGAGGAGGACGTCGATGCCGCCGCCCGAGCCCAGGTCGAGGACCACCTCGCCCTCCCGGAGCTGGGCCAGCGCGGTCGGGTTTCCGCACCCGAGCGAGGCCGACAGCGCCGCGTCCGGCACCGAGGCCCGCTCCGAGAGACCGTAGAGGTCGCGCGTGATCGGGTCGCCGGAGAGGCCCGAGGCGCTCGGGGCGGTGCCGCAGCAGGAGGCCGCCACCGGTCCGCAGCAGGAGGACCTCGCGCCCTCCTTGACCTGCCGGGCGGCCGCGCCGTACTTCTCGCGGACGACCTCGCGGATCTCCTCGCCGGTCTTCGTTTCGCTCATGGGGTCCTCCATATCAACGTTCGTTGATGGGTTGCGGAAAAAAAAGAGCCTCAGGGGCCGCAGCAGGCGCCGCTGTCGGGCTTCGCCGGGCAGCAGAGGCTCGTGGCGTGGTCGAGCAGGTCCTTCACGGCCTCGGGAGCGAGCGAGTAGTAGACCCAGCGCCCGTCGCGCCGGTCGGTGACGAGGCCGGCCTCCTTCAGCGTCCGCAGGTGGAACGAGAGCCGCGACTGGCCGAGGGAGAGGAGGCCGGTCAGCTCGCAGACGCAGAGCTCCCCGTGGGCGAGCCGCTCCAGGACCGAGAGCCGAGTCGGGTCCGAGAGGGCGTGGAAGAGGCCGGCGAGCCGGTCCAGCTTCCGGGCGAGAGCGGCCCTCTTCCCGCGCGCCGCGGAAGCCCCCTCCCTCTCGGAGGCTCCGTGAGCCGGGAGTGCGGGGCGGGGGACGGGGCAGCTCACGCCGGAAAATATATCAACGAATTTTGATATGTCAAGGGGCGCGGCGCCGGTTTCTCCACCTGCGGGCGCCTCCGGCCAGGGGCGGAGAGCGGCCCGAGGTCCCGGGCGGGCCGCCGGCCCACCGGGACCCCCGGCGTCCGCGCGAGCTACCATCCTCGGCGGATGCCGCTTTCCTCAGGAGAGATGCTGGGGCCGTACGAGGTCGTCGCCCGGATCGGTTCCGGCGGGATGGGGGAGGTCTGGCGGGCGCGGGACACGCGCCTCTCGCGCCAGGTGGCGGTGAAGATCCTCTCCGGCGAGACGGCCCCGACGCCGGAGCGGGTCCGCCGGTTCGAGCTGGAGGCCCGGGCCGTGGGCAGGCTGAACCACCCGAACATCCTCGCCGTCCACGACGTCGGCGAGCACGCCGGCTTCCCGTACCTCGTCACCGAGCTGCTGGAGGGCGAGACGCTCCGGGACCTCCTGACACGGGGGCCGATGCGGCGCGGGCCTCTCCTCGCGACGGCCGTCGAGATCGCCAACGGCCTGGCCGCCGCCCACGCCTGCGGCGTCGTCCACCGCGACCTGAAGCCCGAGAACGTCTTCCTCACCTCGGACGGGCGGGTGAAGCTCCTCGACTTCGGCCTCGCCAAGCTCGTCGAGACCGCCTCGCCGCTCGTCGAGGAAGGCCACCCGGACGCCGAGACGGCGCCGCGGCTGACGGTCTCCGGGGTCGTCGTCGGGACGGTCCGGTACATGTCGCCCGAGCAGGTCAAGGGGCTGCCGGTCGACCACCGGAGCGACGTCTTCGCGTTCGGGACGGTCCTCTTCGAGATGGTCACGGGCGAGATCGCGTTCAAGCGGGCCTCGGCCATCGAGACGATGACCGCCACGCTCCGCGACGACCCCTTCCAGCACCTCTCGGCCGCGTCGCAGATCCCCGCGGGCCTCGAGCCGGTCCTGAGGCGCTGCCTCGAGAAGGACCCGGACGACCGGTACCAGTCCGCCTCCGACCTGGCGTTCCACCTCCGCGAGCTCGGGGGGGTCCCCTCGTGGGCGTCGTCGACCGGACGCCGCGGGCCCCTGTCGCGTCTCTCCCGCGCGCCGCTCTGGGCCCGTCTCGGCGCCTTCGCGGCCCTCGGGCTGGCCATCGCCGCCGGGGCCTACGCGCTCGGCCGGGCCGCGGCCCGGGCCCCGGAGCCCGCGTACCGTCAGCTGACGTTCCGGCGGGGGGCCGTCGTCTCGGCCCGCTTCACGCCGGACGGGCGGACGGTCGTGTACGGCGCCGCGTGGGAAGGGGCCCCGATCCGGCTCCACGCCACGCGGACCGAGGGTCCCGAGTCGCGCCCTCTCGACCTCCCCGCGGGGGACGTCCTCTCGATCTCGCGCGACGGCGAGCTGGCCGTCTCGATCGGGAGGCGCTTCCTCTACGGCTTCTCCACCCGCGGAACGCTCGCGCGGGCGCCCCTCGACGGCGGCGCGCCTCGGGAGGTCCTCCCGGACGTGGAGGACGCCGACTTCGCGCCGGACGGCCGCGAGCTCGCCGTTTCGCGCGTCGTCGACGGGCGGTACCGGCTCGACTACCCGATCGGGACGGCGCTCCACCGGGCCGAGGGGTGGATCGGCAACGTCCGGGTCTCCCCGGACGGCGAGCGGGTCGCGTTCGTCGACCACCCGATCCTCGGAGACGACCGTGGCTCGGTCTGCGTCGTCGACCGGGCGGGGAAGGTGACGGTCCTCTCCGCGGGCTGGGCGAGCGCGAGCGGCCTGGCCTGGTCGCCGTCGGGAGGCGAGGTCTGGTTCACCGCGACGGAGGTCTCCCCGAACTGCGCCCTCTGGGCCGTCACCCTCTCGGGGAAGAAGCGCCTCCTGGCGCGCGGCGCCGGACGGCTCTGCCTGCAGGACGTCCGGCCCGACGGCCAGGTCCTCGTCACCGAGGGGAGCGTGCGGCTCGGGATGTCCTGGGGCACCGTCGAGCCGCGTCGCGAGCGCGACCTGTCGTGGCTGGACGCCTCGGTCGCGGCCGACCTCTCCCCGGACGGGAAGACGGTCCTCTTCGGCGAGCAGGGCGCGGGATCGGGGGCGGGGCACTACGTCGTCTACCTGCGGGCGAGCGACGGCTCGCCCGCGGTGAGGCTGGGGGAGGGGACGGCCGCGGCGCTCTCGCCCGACGGGGCCTGGGCCGCGGCGATCCACTCGTCGGAACCGCCTCGCCTCGTCCTCCTGCCGACGGGAGCCGGGGAAGAGCGCTCGCTGCCGGCCGGCGAGCTCTCGGCGTACCAGGCCGCCGCCTGGTTCCCGGACGGGAAGCGCCTGCTCGTGGCCGCGAACGAGAAGGGCCAGCCGGTCGGCCTCTACGTCCAGCCCGTCGAGGGCGGGGCCCCCCGCGCGGTGTCGCCCCCGGGGTACTTCTTCGCGCCCGGGACCGACGTCGTCTCGCCGGACGGCCGGACGGCGGCGGTCGTCGACGCCGCCGAGCAGCCGGTCCTGCTCCCGCTGGACTCTCCCGGGAGCGTGGCGCCCCGGCCGGTGCCGGCGTCCCGGACCGGGGACGTGCCGATCCGCTTCACGGACGACGGGCTCGCGGTCTTCGTGCTCCGGTACGACGAGCGCCCGCCGAGGATCTGGAGGCTGGACCTCGCCACCGCGCGAAGGGACCTCGTCGTCGAGTTCGCGCCGCCGGACCCGGCCGGCATCGAGTCGGTGGTCTCGGCGCACCTGACGCCCGACGCGAGCTCGTACGTCTACTCCTTCTTCCAGTACCGAACGAACTTGCACCTGCTGACCGGCCTCCGCTGACGTGTCCGGGGAGGGCCCCGGCGCGGCCGCCGCCGCGCCTGGAAACCGGCCCTCCCCTGGCCCCTCCCCCCGGCGGTCGCGAGTCGTGTCCGGGGAGGGCCCCGGCGGCGCCTCTGGGGCCGCCGGAAGCCGGGCCTTCGCCGCGCGACTTTCTCGCGCCGACCCTTGACAGGAGCCGATCCCGGACCTAGGTTACCTACCGGTCGGTAGCGGTCGGCGGTTACAGCTGACCCACGCACCCGGAGGCGATCGATGGCGAGGCCGGTTCCCGTGCGAACTGCTGCCAGGGGCGGGCCGGAAACCATTGGGGGAGAGTCGGATCCCACGAGGGAGCGACTCCTGGCGACGGCGGTCGACCTGTTCACGCGCCGGGGCTACGCCGCCACCTCCGTCCGGGAGATCGTGGAGGGAGCCGGAGTCACGAAGCCGGCCCTCTACTACCACTTCGGGAGCAAGGAAGGGATCTACCACGCGATCCTCGACGAGATAGAGCGGCTGATCGACGGAGCGCTCGCCGAGAACCGAGGGATCGAGGGAAGCGCCCGGGAACGGATCGAGGCGCTCTTCCTCGGGCTGTTCGACCTGTTCGAGAAGAACCAGCCGGCGATGAGGTTCGTCAACGCCGTCTTCTGGGGGCCGCCGCAGGGGGCCCCGCCCTTCGACTTCGAACGGTTCCACGCGCGCCTGCGCGACGCCGTCGCCGCGATCGTCGCCGACGGGATCGCCTCGGGGGAGCTTGGACGGCACCTGGCCGAGGACGTCGTCCTCGCGCTGATCGGGGTCCTCTCCTTCTCGATGGACCTCACGCTCGCGCACCCGGAGCTCGGCCTCGGCAAGGACGGGCTCCGCCGGGCGCTCGACCTCCTCTTCACCGGCATCGCCTCGCCGGGACTCGCCTCCCAGGAGAACCAGAGATGACGCGAAACCGAGCCCTTCTCCTCGCCACCCTCCTGCTCGCCCCGCTCTCGCTCTCCCGCTGCGGCAAGAAGGCCGACGGGAAGGGGGGCGAGGGGGCCGGCCGGCCGCCGGTCGCCGTCGACACCGTCCGGGTCGCGCCGGCCGACCTCGAGGAGGCCATCGACGTGGTCGGGACCCTCGTGGCCCGGCGCGAGGTCGAGGTGAAGACCGAGTACACCGGGACCGTCGCCGAGGTCTTCGTCACGCAGTGGGTGAGCGTGAAGGCGGGGACGCCCCTGGCGCGCCTGGACACACGCGAGGCCGAGGCCGCGACGGCGGCGACCCGCGCGACCGTCCTGCAGGCCGAGGTGGGGGCGGCGCGGGCCGCCCGCGAGCTGGACCGGACGGTGAAGCTGAAGGAGGCGGGCCTGGCCACCCAGCAGGGCCTCGACGAGGCCCGCACGGCCGAGGAGGCCGCGCGCGCCGCGCTCGCAGCGGCGAAGGCACAGCTCGCGCTCGCCGAGACGCGGCTGACCAAGTCCGTCCTGCGCGCGCCGATCGACGGCGTCGTCGCCGAGCGGGGCGTGAACGTCGGCGACTACGTCGAGAACATGGGGAACCCGCCCCCGATGTTCCGGATCGTCGACAACAGCGTCCTGGAGCTGACGGTGACGGTCCCGTCGGCGCGGCTGCCGGGCCTGGCGGTCGGCCAGCCGCTCGCGTTCGAGACCGACGCCGTCCCGGGACGGACGTTCGAGGGGCGGGTGTCGTTCATCAACCCGGCGGCCGACGTCGCGAGCCGGACCGTCAAGGTGAAGGCCGAGGTCCCGAACGCGGGCGGCGCCCTCCGGACGGGCCTCTTCGTCAAGGGGCGGATCGTCACGGGACGCCGAACCGGTGTCCTGTCGGTCCCCCGCGAGGCGCTCGTCTCGTGGGACACCGCCGGCCGGACGGGGAGCCTCTACGTCGTCGACGGCGGCCTGGCCCGCCTCGTGAAGGTGAAGACGGGAGCCGTCGCCGGCGGCAAGGTGGAGGTCGTCGAGGGGCTCTCGGGGAGCCCGGAGGTCGTCACGCGCGGCGGGTTCAACCTGCGCGACGGCGACCGGGTCCGGACCGGCGCGGGGGCCTGAGCCGTGTTCCTCTCCGACCTGTCCATCAAGCGGCCCGTCTTCGCGACGGTCCTGATGCTGGCCCTGGTGACGCTCGGGACCTTCTCGTACCGGCGGCTGTCGATCGACATGATGCCGGACGTCGAGATCCCGGTCCTGTCGATCGTCACGCAGTTCCCGGGCGCCTCGCCCGAGGCCGTCGAGCGCGAGGTGACGAAGAGGCTGGAGCAGGCCGTCAACCCGATCTCCGGGGTCAAGCACGTCTTCTCCACCTCCCGCGAGGGGCTCTCGACCGTCATCGTCGAGTTCAACCTCGAGGTGAGGATCGACGACGTGGCCCAGGACGCCCGGTCGAAGATCGCCGCGATCCGGAACGACCTGCCCCAGGGGATCGAGGAGCCGGTCATCCAGAAGCTCGACATCGGCGGCATGGCGATCGTGTCGCTGGCCGTCCGCTCCGACCAGCTGACCCCGCGCGAGCTGACGACCCTCGTCGACCGGCGCGTCAAGCGCCGGATCGAGAACCTCCCGGGCGTGGGCAAGGTGGAGCTCGTCGGCGAGTCGGAGCGCGAGGTGCGCGTCGACGTCGACCCGGCGCGCCTGGACGGCCTCGGGATGGGCGTGGACGAGGTGATGGCGGGCCTCTCGGGGGAGAACGTCAACACGCCGCTCGGGCGCCTGAGCCGCGGCGACCAGGAGATGCCCGTGCGCGTCTCGGGCAAGCCGAAGGACGTCTCCGGGTTCCCGTCGATGGTGATCGGCCGGCGCGCCGGGGTGCCCGTGACGCTCGGCGAGGTCGCCGAGGTGAGCGACGGGGTCGAGGAGCAGCGGTCGGTCGCCCTCGTCGACGGCGTCCCGGCCGTGGCCGTCGACGTCTACAAGCAGTCGAAGGCGAACACGGTCGGCGTCGTCGAGGCGGTGACGCGGGAGATCGAGAGGCTGAAGTCCGAGCTCCCCCCGTCGGTCGAGATCCGGCTCGTGCGGGACGGCTCGGTGATGATCAAGGAGTCCGTCCACGACGTCACGAACACCCTGGTCCTGGGCGGCATCCTGACGGTCCTGATCGTCTTCTGCTTCCTGAACTCGTGGCGGTCGACGGTGATCACCGGTCTGACGCTGCCGATCTCGGTCATCTCGGCGTTCATCGCGATGTACTTCCTCGGGATGACGCTGAACATCCTGACGCTGATGGCGCTGTCCCTGGCGATCGGGCTCCTGATCGACGACGCCATCGTCGTCCGCGAGAACATCGTCCGGCACCTGGAGCACGGCGAGGACCACATGACCGCGGCCCGGAAGGGGACGGCCGAGATCGGCCTCGCGGTCCTGGCCACGTCGATGTCCATCGTCGCCGTCTTCGTCCCCGTCGCGTTCATGAAGGGGATCATCGGCCGCTTCTTCTTCCAGTTCGGGATGACGGTGGCGTTCGCGGTCGCCGTCTCGCTCTTCGTCTCCTTCACGCTCGACCCGATGCTCTCCTCCCGCTGGGTCGACCCCGACGTGGAGCGGAAGGGGAAGCGGCACGCGGTGGCGCGGGCGCTCGACCGATTCAACGACTGGTTCGACCGGACGGCGGACCGCTACCGGGACGCGATCGGCTGGGCGCTCGACCACCGCAAGTCCGTCCTGGGGCTGGCCGCCGCGGCGTTCGTCGGGGGGATCGGGATCTTCGGGATGCTGCAGTCGGAGTTCCTCGGGCCGGTCGACCAGGCCGAGTTCCAGGTCAAGTTCAAGACGGCGCCCGACGCCTCCTTCGAGGAGACGCTCGGGCGGATGAAGGCGGTCCTCGCGGCCCTGAAGAAGCTGCCCGGGGTCGAGCACACGTACGCCTCGATCGGCGCGGGCGAGACCGGGACGGTGAGGGACGCGAAGGTCTACGTGAAGCTCGTCGACCGGTCGAAGCGGGAGAAGCACGCGGTCGCGCTCGCGGCCGACGCGCGGAAGCTGCTCGAGGGGATCCCCGGGATCCTCCCCTCGGTCGAGATGCAGGCGGACGAGTTCGCCGAGAAGCCGCTCATGGTCTCGATCCGGGGCGAGGAGATCGGCCTCCTGAAGGGGTACGCCGCGAAGCTGAAGGACGCCGTCTACCGGATGCCCGGCATCGTGGACCTGGAGGTGACGCTCGAGCTCGACCTCCCCGAGTACCGCCTCGTCGTCGACCGCGAGAAGGCCGCGGTCGTCGGCCTGGCGACGCCGCAGATCGCGCGGACCGTCGGCGCCCTCGTCGGCGGGCAGGCCGTCACGACGTTCGAGGACGAGGAGGGGGAGGCCGTCGACGTCCGCGTGAGGCTGCCGCTCTCGATGCGGCAGGACGTCTCGCAGATCGGCGACCTGAGGCTCGCGGTCCCGGGGGGGGAGGACGGCCCCGCCCTCGTCCCGCTCTCCGCCCTCGTCAAGGCCGAGCGCGCCACGACCCCTTCGGAGATCTCGCGGCGCGACCTGTCGCGCGAGGTGATGCTGACGGCCAACCTGGACGGCCTCCCGCTCGGCACCGCGGCCGCGATGGTCCGCGAGGCGGCGGCGAAGATCGAGATGGCCCCGGGCTACCGGGTCTACTTCCCGGGCGAGGCCGAGCGGATGGAGGAGAGCTTCGGGTACCTGGCCGAGGCCCTCCTCCTGGCGGTCGTCTTCGTCTACCTCATCCTGGCCGCCCAGTTCGAGTCGTTCATCGAGCCGCTCTCGATCATGCTGTCGCTCCCGCTCTCCATCGTCGGGATGGCGGGGACCCTCCTCCTGACCGGCGACACGGTGAACATCATGTCCCTGATCGGCCTCATCCTGCTGATGGGGCTCGTCACGAAGAACGCGATCCTCCTCGTCGACTACACGAAGGTGCTCCGCCGCTCCGGGATGGACCGCCGGACGGCGCTCGTCACCGCGGGACGGACGCGGCTCCGCCCGATCCTGATGACGACGACGGCGATGATCTTCGGGATGCTCCCGCTCGCCCTCGGCATCGGGCAGGGGGCCGAGATGCGCGCCCCGATGGGCCGCGCCGTCATCGGGGGCCTCGTCACGTCGACGGTCCTGACGCTCCTCGTCGTCCCGGTCGTCTACGCGCTCCTCGACGACGTGGCCGCGTGGATCCACCGCCGCTGGCTGAAGGCCAACGCGCTCGCCGCCGACGCGCGCACCGGGAGCTCGGTGGCGGGCGGGGTCCTCCTCGTCGCCCTCCTGCTGCCGGCCTCGCCCCTCGGGGCCGCCTCGCCGGACCTCCCGCCGCCCGCCGACCCGGCGCCCGCCGCGGGGCGCGTCCTGACGCTCGCCGACGCCGTCGAGATCGCCCAGGCGAAGAACCGCGACGTCGAGAAGGCCCGCGCCTTCCAGACGTGGGTCCGCGGCAAGTACGTCGAGGAGCGGGCCGCGGCGCTCCCGCACCTGGGCGCCGGCGCCTCGGCCGCCCGCGGGTGGGACGGCAGCTTCCAGGCGATCTTCGGCGACTTCTTCCCGGCCGGCCAGACGACGCAGTCGGCCGAGGTGACCCTCTCCCAGACGCTCTTCGCGTGGGGGAAGGTGGGCTCGGCCATCCGCGCCGCCAAGAGCGGCATCCTCCTGGCCGAGGACCAGGTCGAGCACTACCGGCAGGCGGCCGTCCGCGACGTGACGGAGGCCTTCACCGACGTCCTCCTCGCCAAGCGCCTGGCCGGGATCGCGCGCGAGACGCTGGCCCAGCGCGAGCGGCAGCTGGCGGAGGCCGAGAAGCGGCTCGCGCTCGGGACGGCGACGGACTACGACGTCCTGGCGGCGAGGGTCGCCCGCGACAACCAGCGGCCCGAGGTGATCCGCTCGGAGAACCTGATCGCCCAGGCGCTCGACCGGCTCAAGCTCGTCCTGGCCGAGGAGCAGGCGCCGCTCGACGTGGAGGGGGAGCTCGAGGCGGACCTCGTCGACCCGCCGCACCTCGAGGAGGTGGCGCGGACGGCGCTGGAGACGCGGCCCGACCTCCGCCAGCTCGCCCACGGCGTCGACGCCTACCGCCTCCTCGTGAGGATCCGCGGGGCCGACGACAAGCCGCGGCTCGACCTCCGCGGGTCCGCCGGGTGGAAGTGGTTCGGCGCCGGGGACCTCTCGGCGGACGGGAAGACGTGGGGCCTGGGGGTCTACCTGACGTTTCCGTTCTTCGACGGGATGGCGACCCGCGGGCGGATCCTCCAGGCCCGGAGCGACCTGACGCAGGCCGAGCTCGACCTCGCCCGCGCGCAGGACGGCGTCTGGGTGGAGGCGCGGACGGCGGTGGACGCCGCGCGCGTCGCGGCCGAGATCGTCCGCGGCCTCGCGGGGACCGTCGACCAGGCCCGGAAGCTCCTCGAGATGTCCGAGAAGGGGCACGAGTTCGGCGTGAAGACCAAGCTCGAGGTCGACGACGCGCTCGTGAACCTGCGGCAGGCCGAGGGGAACCTCGCCAAGGCGCGGCGCGACTACCTCGTGGCCCGGACGAACCTCCTCTTCGTCCAGGGGAAGCTGTAGGCTCCCTTCCGTGGTGAGCGGGCGCCGCACGCTGGAGGTCGAGGGCCCCCTTCCCCCGCCGACCGCGGAGGAGGTGGCCGCGATCGAGGAGGAGCTGGGGGCGCGCCTGCCGGCCGGCTTCCTGGAGTTCCTCTCGTCGGTCAACGGCGGGTGGCTGGACTACAGCTTCGACGTTCCGGTGGGGGGCCGGGGCGTCCCGGTCTCGTTCCACTCCCTCCACCACACGCGAAGGCCCTCCATGTTCCGGCCCTCGCCGGGGGCGATGCTCCACGAGATCCGGGCCGAGCGGCGGACGAAGGGCGTGGCCCGGCAGCTCCTCCCGTTCGCCTCCGACGGCGGCGCCTCGGTCGTCTTCCTCGACCTGACCCCCGAGGGGAACGGCCGGGTCGTGGCGTACGTCGAGGGCCTCCCGGGCTGGGACGGCGACCCGGCCAGCGCGTTCGTCGTCCTGGCGCCCGACTTCGCCGGCTTCGTCGACGGGCTCTACCGGAACCTCGAGGAGCCCCGGCGGCACGGCGAGTAGGTCCCGGGAGGAAGAGACGGCGTCTCTGATAGGCTGGCCGCCAGCACCCTGAAGGAGAGGACGATGCCGGGGACCTACAAGAAGATCGAGATCGTGGGGACGTCGCCCGTCAGCTTCGCCGAGGCGACGCGGAACGCCGTCGAGGAGGCGTCCAAGTCGGTCCGGCACATGAGCTGGTTCGAGGTCGTGGACCAGCGGGGCCGGATCGCGGACGGCAAGGTCGCCGAGTTCCAGGTCACGCTCAAGATCGGCTTCAAGATCGAGTCCTGAGGCGGCCCCCGCCGGGGGCCTCGGAGGTGACGCCTGTCACGCCGGGAGCCCCCCGGTAAACGTTTCCTCTCGGCCGGCGTCCATTCGCTCGGACGGGAAGCCACCCGGACGAACCCGACCGGAACGACCGAAAGGAGAACGATCCATGAGAAGTCTGCGCTGGAACACCACCCTGGCCGTCGCCGCGGCCCTCGTCGTCGCCCTCGCCGCGGCCCCCGCCTGGGCCGCCGAGCCGCCCGGAGCCCCGAAGGGGCCGATCGGGCACCTGCTGCGGTGCCTGACGATCGTCGACCTGACCGACGCCCAGAAGGAGCAGGTCCGGGGGATCCTCGAGGCGGAGAAGCCGGTCATGCAGGGCCTCCTGCAGCAGCTGAAGACCGACGCCGACGCGCTGAAGGCGGCCCTCGAGGCCTCCCCGCAGGACCCCTGCGCCGTCGGAAGCGCCTTCCTGAAGGTGGGCGCCGACAAGGCCGCCATCCGCGCGGAGCTGCAGGCCGTCAAGGCCGACGTCGAGGCGGTCCTGACTCCGGAGCAGGTGGCCAAGCTGAACGGCTGCCTCCAGGCGCCGAAGGACCAGCCCGCCGAGCAGTCCGCGTACGAGGGCGAGGAGGCGGAAGCCTGGTTCTGAGGCCTCTCCCTTCCCGGTGACGCCGTCCGGCCGCGGCGCGGGGCGACCCGCGCCGCGGCTCGTCCTTGCCGGCCCGCCGTAGAATCCGCTGGAGGAGGGCAGATGCCTCCCGCCGCGGATCCGGCCGGTGCGCGCCGGCGCCCCGAGGACGCCGGCGATCCGGGGGGGCGAGGGCCGAGGGAGCGCTCGCGGCTCGCCTGCGCCATCGAGGCGCTGGAGGTCCACGAGCACCTCTGTCTCCTCCCCGAGACGCGTGCCGAGGAGATCGAGGCGCTCGTCCCCTTCCTCCGAGCCGGGCTGAGGCGGCGCGAGAGGTGCGTGGTCGTGGCCGGGGAGGAGTCGGCGGCGGGAGTCCTCCAGGAGCTCGCCAGGCGCGGGGAGGACGTCGACGCCGTCGTCCGCTCCGGCGCGCTGGTCCTCCTCCCGGCGCGGGAAGTGTTCCCGCGCGGCGGTGCGTTCGATCCCGGGAGGAGGATCGCCCTCCTCGACGAGTGGACGGAGGAGGCGCTGGCGTCGGGCTTCCGGGGCCTCCGGATGGCCGGCGAGATGCCCCGGGTCGAGGCCGGGGACGCCGGACCGGAGCGTCTCCTCGAGGACGAGGCGAGGCTCGACGCCTTCCTCGCGGGGCGCCCGGCCCTGGCGATCTGCCACTACGACCGGGCGGACTTCCCGCCGGCGCTCCTCCGGGACGTCCTCCTGGCGCACCCGAAGGTGGCCTTCGGGGGACGCGTCTTCAGGAACGCGTACTTCGTCCCTCCGGCCGAGTCCTCCTCGCCCGGCAAGCCCGGGCAGGAGCTGGACCGGCTGCTCCGGCAGATCGTCGACCGGCACGCGGCCGAGGAGGCCCTTCGCAGGAACGAGGGCCTGCTCCGGGGCGTCCTCGAGGCGCTCCCCGTGGGCGTCCGCATCGTGGACGAGGAGGGACGACCCCTGGCGTCGAACCCGGCGGCGCGCCGGATCCTGGGCGGAGAGGGCCCCCCGGAAGGCGGGGTGGAATCGGTCCGGGTCCGCTCCCTCAGGACCGGAGCGGAGCTTTCTCCCGGAGACCGCCCCCTGGATCGGGTCCTCGGGGGCGGGCGCTCCACCCTCGAGGAGGAGATCGAGGTCGAGGCGCCCTCCGGGGAGCGCCGGGTGGTCCTGGAGTCGGCGGTCCCGGTTCGTGACGACGGCGGCGCCGTCGTCGCGGCCGTGGCCGTGGACCAGGACGTCACCGCCCGGCTGCAGGCCTATCGGCGGGTCCACCAGCTGAACCGGCTCCTGGCGACCCTCCTCGAGATCGACGAGCGGATCGTCCGCGAGACGAGCCGCGAGCGCCTCCTCCAGGAGACGTGCCGCGTCCTCGTCGACCACGCCGGCTTCCGGATGGCGTGGATCGGCTTCGTCGAGCCCGACGGAGTCATCTCGCCCGCGGCCCACGCCGGCCACGAGGACGGCTACCTCGGGGAGGTCGAGGTCCGATGCGACGACCGGCCGGAAGGCCGCGGGCCGAGCGGCACCGCGGTGGCGGAGGGGCGCCCCGTCGTCGTCCAGGACGTTGCGACCGACCCGGCCTTCGCGCCGTGGCGGGAGGCGGCGCTGAGCCGCGGCTTCCGGTCCGGCGGGTCTTTCCCGATCCGGGTGGGCGAAGCGGTCCGGGGGATCGTCGCCGTCTTCCGGGGCGAGCCGGGAGCCCTCGGCGTGGACGAGGCGGGGGTCCTGAAGAGGCTCGCCTCCGAGATCGGCTACGCCCTCCGGGCGCTCGAGGACAGGGAGAGGAGGCAGCGCGCCGAGCGGGCCCTCTTCGAGAAGAGCGAGCTCCTGGAGAAGGTCTTCGAGTGCATGGAGCCGAAGCTGGCCGTCCTGGACTCCGGTCTCCGATTCCTCCGGGTCAACCGTTCCTACGCGGAAGCCGACGGGCGGGTGCCGGAGGAGCTCGTCGGCCGGAACCACTTCGAGCTCTACCCGGACGCCGCGAACGAAGCCCTCTTCCGGCAGGTCCTCGCCACGGGCGTTCCGTTCACGGCCACGGCGCGGCCGTTCGTCTACGCCGAGCACCCCGAACGAGGCGTCACCTACTGGGACTGGAGCCTGGTCCCGGTCCGGGAGGCGAACGGAGGGGTCGGGGGTCTCCTCCTCTGTCTCATCGACGTCACGGCCAGGGAACGCGCTCTCCAGGAGCTCCGGCGATCGGTTTCCGGCTGACCCTGGGTCAGGGATTGCCGTCTTCCCGACGCGATCCTTCCCTGGCAAGAGTCGATGGGTCCGCGGTTGATCCGCCGATTTGTGGTCGGCGTCAGCTTCAGGCGATGTTCCCGGCCAGACCATCCAGTACAAACCTCTCTTGTCGAATGAGATGGAATGGCGGCACCGCCTGGACGGTTGTCCCGGCCGCGGCGCTCCAACCTCCCGGCACGGTTCTTGAGCTACCGAGTGGAGACACAGCTCGAAACCGATCGGGAGGAAAGAGAAATGACCCGTCGAACGCTCCCTCTCGTCCTGGCGCTCCTCCTAACGGCCGGAACCGCCGCCGCCGTCCGGCCTGGGAATCCGGGAGACCGGATGACCGACCGGCAGAGACAGGCCCTCGACGCCTACGGGATGGCGGTCGAGATCGAGCTCGACCGGAGCGACGTCCCGGCCTGGCTCATGGGGCGGCTGTCGGACCGGATCGGCGCCGATGCCGTCTCGGCCGCCGTCGAGGCGCTCGTCCGGCACGGCGACGCCTTCCGCCGCGGCGCCGACGACGACTTCACCTTCGGCGTCGTCGAGACGGACCAGGTCGGGCAGACGCACGTCCGGATGCACCAGCTCTACCGCGGCCTCCCCGTCGTCGGCGGCCAGCTTATCGTCCACATGACGCGCGACGCGGTCGTCGGCATCAACGGCCGCTTCCTCGCCGACCTGGACCTCGATACGACCGTCGCGCTCTCGCCGGCGCAGCTGTCGGCGGCGGCCGAGGCCTGGACCGCGGACAACGGCGGCCTGGCCGTCTCGCTCGTCGAGGTGGGCGAGACCGTCGTCTACGCGGGCGACCTCGAGGCCGAGCCGCGCACCGCCGTCCGGGTCCGCCTGGCCTACCACGACTCCGAGGGCGTCCAGGTGGACGACGTCTACGTCGACGCGAACGCCGGCGTGGCCCTCGGCAAGGTCCCGCGGGTCTACCGGGCCAAGAACCGGAAGATCTACAACATGAACCAGGCCTGCATCTCCACGGGCAACGAGATGCCGGGGACCCTGATGTTCAGCGAGGGGGGCTCCTCGACCGACACGGCGGCGATGGGCGCTTACAACGGCACCGGGACCACGTACGACTACTACAAGACGCGCTTCAACCGCGACTCGTACGACAACGCCGGCGCGGCCATCGTCTCGTCCGTCCACGGGCAGTTCTCCACCGGCTACTCCTGCGACAAGAACAACGCGGCCTGGTTCGACTCGCCGTACAACCAGATGGTCTTCGGCGACGGCGACGGCACGACCTTCCTCAACCTGGCCACTTCCCTCGACGTCACCGCCCACGAGCTGACGCACGCCGTCACCTCCCGCTCGGCGGACCTGGTCTACGAGAAGGAGTCCGGCGCCCTGAACGAGGCGGTCTCCGACATCCTCGGTGAGGGGACGGCCTTCTACGCCGGCAAGGGCGACTGGAAGATCGGCGCCGAGATCTACACCCCGAGCACCTCGGGCGACGCGCTCCGGTACTTCGCCAACCCGACGGCGGACGGCTACTCGAAGGACTACTACCCCGAGAGGCTCTACTCCGGGACCTGCACGCCCTCCAGCAGCAACGACCAGTGCGGGGTCCACGGCAACAGCGGCATCGCCAACCTGCAGTTCTACCTCCTCTCCCAGGGCGGCACGCACCCGCGTGGCAAGACGACCGTCAGCGTGCCGGCCATCGGGATCGCCAAGGCGGAGCAGATCTGGTACCGGGCGCTCACCTCCTACATGACGTCCACGACCACCTTCCAGGGGGCGCGCACGGCGACGGCGTCGGCGGCCTCGGCCCTCTACGGCGGCACCTGCACGGCCGAGTGGACGGCGGTCCACAAGGCGTGGGACGCGGTCGGCGTCCCGGGGACCTGGTCCTGCGGGACGACCTACTCGATCTCCGGCAGCGCCGGGACGGCGTCGGCCACCGTCACCGCCGGCTCCGGGAGCGCCACGAGCGACGCGTCGGGCAACTACTCCATCGCGGGCCTGGCGGCCGGGACCTACACGGTGAGCCCGTCGAAGTCGGGCTGCACGTTCTCGCCGGCGAGCCAGTCGGTGACGATCA
>RHKY01000102.1 GCA_008363385.1 Acidobacteriota bacterium
GCCCCGGTAGTGGAGGTTCCTGAAGTCGTAGATCCGGGGAGGTTCCATCTCGACGGGCCCCCTCGCCCCGCGCCGCCCCGCTAGTCGTAGGGCGTCTCGAGCATCCGGTTCAGAAGGCTCATCATGTCGTCGATGCTCCCCGTCCCCCCGAGGGCGTGAGCCTTGCACCCCCGCCGGGAGCAGAACTCCAGGTAGCCGCCCTTCTCCACGTCGAGCGAGGCCATCGGGGCGCCGCAGAGCTTGCAGACGAGCGGCAGCATCAGGCTGGCCTCGCACTTCGGGCAGGCGAGGTCGACGACGTCGCCGTCCTCTAGAGCGAGGTCCGCCTCCACCCTCCGGTCCCCGAAGAGGGCGCTCAGCGAGACCTCCCCGTGCTGGTGGGTCCTCCGGACGTGGCCGTCGAGGCGCACGCGGTTTCCCTCGGTCAGCCCGGCGTGGCACTGGGGGCAGCAGAGCGTCAGGACGAGCATCTGGCTGGTCATGGGCGACCCCTCACGGAGGCGACCTCCTCCTGCAGGCGTTCGATGCGGACGAAGACGCAGTCCTCCAGCGGGGCCTCGAGGCGGACGACGTCCTCGGCGTGGGCCGCGCAGCTCGGCGCGCCGCAGGCCGCGCAGTTCTTCCCCGGGAGGCGCGCCAGCACGCGCTCCTCCTCCCGCTTCAGCTCCGCCGACTCCCGAAGGTCGCGGCCCAGCGGACGGACCGGCCGGGCCGTCAGGTGCTCCTCCAGGTCGAAGAAGTGCTCGCGCAGCATCGCGCGGACCTTCTCTTCCAGGGCCACCGCCCCCTCGCCCCCGTGCCCGGCGTGCCGCCGCGCGACCTGCAGCACAGCCCGCCGGGCGGCGTATCGCCCCTCGACCGTCAGCTGGCCGCTGATGCAGCCGTCCGGGCAGACGTACGCCTCGATGAAGTCGACGGCCTGGAGCCTCCCCTCCTCGATGTGGTCGAAGACCCGCACGACGTCCCGCACGCCGGCCACGGTCATCGTGTTGGCGTTCCTCAGGCCCGCGATCTCCCCCCCGGCCATGGCCCAGAGCAGCCCGCGCGCGCTGACGTGGGCCGGGCTCTCCACCGGGCCGGACGAGCGGATCGCCCGGAGAAGCGGGCCGTAGACCTCGGCGATGGAGAAGGCGCCGTCCAGGTAGGACGCCTCCAGCGCCTCCGGGTGGTGGATCGACTGGAGGATGGCGCTGCAGGGCGTGATGAAGAAGATCCCGATCTCGCCGGGCGCCAGGCCCTTCTCGTCCACCAGCCTCCGCCGGAGGAGCTTGGCGGCCAGCTCCCGCGAGGTCTCGATCGGCAGGAGGTTGTCGATCAGGTCCGGGTAGCGGAGCTGGATGAGGTGGATCACGGCCGGGCAGGTGACGGAGATCTTGGGCCAGGGGCCGTGGCACTCCGAGAGGTAGGCGTCGGTGGCGCTGGCGTGCATGTCGCACATCGCCGACAGGTCGTAGACCTCGTCGAAGCCGAGGGTCTTGACCGCCCGCAGGACCTGCCCCGGCTCCACCTGGCGGCCGAACTGGCTGTAGAGCGTCAGGGACGGGATCGCCACCGTGTAGCGGAACCGCCGGAGGTCCGCGGGCTTCTCGGTGGCCGCCGCCACCGCCCCGTGCTGGCACCAGCGGATGCACTCGCCGCAGTCGATGCACAGCTCCGGGTCGGCGACGGCGCAGCCCGCCCGGACTCGGATGGCGCCCGTCGGGCAGGCCTTGCAGCACTCCACGCAGCCGACGCAGCGCTGCCGGTCCAGGACGATCGAGTGAGGCCGGCCGGAGCCGCCCCCCGGGAGGTCACGAGAGGCGTACGACATAGGTCAGCGTCGTGCCGACGCCGGGGGTCGACTCCACGCGGAGGTCGTCCACGCTCTTCTTGATGTTCGGGAGGCCCAGGCCCGCCCCGAAGCCGCGGGCCCGCATCTCGGGCGTGGCGGTGGACCAGCCGGGCGTCATGGCCAGCGCGAGGTCCGGGATCCCCGGCCCGCGGTCCGCCACCACCACCCGCACGGCGTCGGGGAGGACCGCGAAGCGGAGGTCCGCGTCCTCGGCGTACATGATGACGTTCATCTCCGCCTCGAAGTTGGCGATCGAGAGGCGGCGGATCAGGTCGGGCCGGATCCCGAGGTCCTTGCAGATCGACTTGATGCGGGTCGCCACCTCCCCGCCGTGCTCGAAGTCGTTGCCGCGGATCCGGAAGTCCTCGGCGTAGAGCGGCTCGCTCAGGGGACGGCCCCGTGCTTCTTCGTGGAGGCCGCAAGGCCGCCCATCCGGAGGCAGCCACAGGCCTCGTACATCGTCAGGGTGGTGGACAGGAGAGGCAGGCCGCGCGAGCGGGCCAGCGCCAGGACCGACTCGTCGGGCTTCTTCCCGTTCACGTAGAGGACGGCGTGGGCGTCGACGACCTCGGCGGTGTGGACCGACTGGACGTTCGTCAGCCCGGTCACGAGGAGCGCCCCGTGGTCGCAGAAGGCGAGCACCTCGCTCATCAGGTCCGCGGCGAAGCAGCCCGCGACCTCCCGGGCGCCGTCCGAGCCCGGGGTCAGCAGCTCGGTGCTGCCGAGGAGCGCGACGATCTCCGCGAGACGCATGCCCTCCCCTCGGGGCCGCTCCCCCACGGCCGTCTACCGGATGCCGGCCTCGTAGAGCTTCGTGGCCACCTGCCACCGGTTCAGCGCCGTGGTGAAGACCGCGATCTCGGCCTTCTCCGCCATCTTCACCACGTCCTCGGCGAGCGCCTTGCCCTGGGTGATGACGATGGCGCAGGTGTCGACGAGGTTGGCCGCGGCGATCACGTTGGCGTGCGCCTGGGCGGTGACCAGGAGGTCCCCCGCCTTGGCGTTGGCGATGACGTCGCTGACCATGTCCGAGATGTAGACCCCCGTCACGTCCCGGTCGAAGACCCTCGTGGCCGCCGTGAGCTCGAGCCGTTCTGCGAGTTCCTGGACCTTCATCCTGCGCTCCTCATTCCATCGACGTGAGGCCGAAGTCGACCGCGATCTGCTGGTACGTGATCTCCCGGCGGAGGCCGAAGAGGTCGGGCAGGATCAGCACCTTCTTCCCCGGGCTCGTGAGGCGCTCGTTGAAGAGCGCGTTGAGGACCCGGATCTTCTCCGCCGGCAGGGGCGCCCGGCCTTCGGCGCCCTCGACCGTGATGGCGACGTAGAGGGAGATCCTCTGGTCGTGCGCCAGGTCGCCGATCTGGTAGACGGCGCTGTCCCGCCCGCAGCAGGCGTAGTACAGGAGCCCCGCCAGCTCGGCGAACGAGACCACCTCGCCCGTCTCGCCGTCGCGGACGTCGAACTGGAAGGTCTGGGCGGCCGCCTGGGGCTTCCAGAACTGCGCCCCCTCCCGGTACTCCTCGAGCGGCGGCGTCCGCTCCGCCACGAAGTAGGAGCGCCGCGCGAAGGTGTGGTTCTCCTGCTCGATGATCAGGTAGCCCGGCCGCACGTTGACCATCTCGTAGCGCCGGCTCACGGGTTCGGTGGTCATGCTCGGCTCCTCGCGGGGCCTCCGCTGGACGTGGCGCCGGGCGCCCCGGGGGCGAACGACGCTCTCCTGCGAGGAGGATAGGGACATCGGATCCCCCTCGCAATGAACCGTATGGACCAAGAGGGCGCGCGCGGCGGCCTGCCGGGCCTGGCCGCGGCGGGCGCCGGCGCTCCGCCGCCCGGCGGTAGCATCGCGGGATGGTGCGTCCTGAAGACGGGAAGCAGCTCACGCTGAGGTGGGAGGAAGGCTTCGCGTCAGGCTCCGCGGTTCCAGCGGGTGGAAGTCCCGTC
>RHKY01000103.1 GCA_008363385.1 Acidobacteriota bacterium
GTGTCCCGTCCCGCCGATCTCTCCCGCTTCCATCCCACCCGATCTTCCCGGGATCGATCGTGGGATGGCCCTCCGACCTGGGTCCCATCCCAGCCCTGATTCCCGGGTATCCTGGCTGGGACAGAGAAGACGTCAGAAGGGGATCTCCTCGTCGAGGTACGGGAAGCCCCCCTCGCGCTCGTCGTCGAGCTCGGCGAGCGCCTGGTCATACTCCCGCTGACGTGCGGCGATGGCCGGGCCGTGCACCGCCCACAGCGCCTCCTGGAGGTCGGCGAGCAGGTCGGCAGCGAGCAGGGCCTGTTCGGGGGTCCAGTGCTCGGGGATGAGGAGTTCGAAGAGCAGGGCCGCCCTCATGGTGATCCCAGCGACACGGCGTCGTAGAGAGGGTGACTGCTGATCTGGTGGCTGAGGAAGTCGGCGGTGATGGTGTCGTGGCCGAGCACGGCGGCGGCGACGAGGGCATGGAGTGCGAGCTGGTTGACGCGCCGGGGCAGTCCCTGGGAGGCGAGGAAGAGGCGGCGGATGGCGTCGTCACTGAAGAGCTGGTCCTTGGCGCCGGCCTTCTGGAGGTGGAAGCGGACGTAGTTGCGGGTGTCCTCCAAGGAGAACGGCTTGAGCGCGCAGGCGAAGCTGACGCGGTTGATGAAGGGCTCGAGGGAAGGGTCCTTGAGCGTGCGGAGCAAGGCGTCGGTGCCGGTGACGAGGAGCGAGAAGCGGTCCTCGGCGTCGAGGGCATAGGCCGTCAGCCGTCGGAGCAGGTCGAAGAGGGCAGGCCGCACGCCCTCGGCGTCGTCGAGCACGAGCAGCGGGTGAGGGCCGCTCTCGTCGGTGTGGGCGGTGAGGTGGGCGTGGGCCTGGTCAAACAGGTCGGCGGCGTGCGCGCGCATGGGCAGCCCCAGCGCGCGGTTCAAGGACCGGAGGAAGCCCATCTCGGTGGTGGGGAGGTTGGAGAGGTGGAGCACACGAAAGCGCGTCTCGTCGAGGCCGGCCGTGAAGCGGCGGAGCGTGATCGACTTGCCGACACCGCTGGAGCCGGTGGCGAGGCCGAGCCCGCGGATCTCGGTCCAGAGCTGGAGGCCGTGCAACAGATCGCGCTGGGCGCGGGAGTCGAACATGTCGGAAGCGTGCATGTTCTTGCGGAAGGGAAGGCGGGTGAACGCGAAGTGGGCCTGGAGGCGGCGCTTCTGGGGCTCGGGGATGGTGGGCGTGTTCATGCGTTCTCCCGGAGGTGTCGGCGAAGGAGGTCGAGGGTGACGGAGAGGTGGTGGTCGCGGGGCTCGGTCTCGAGGATCCGGTCGAGGGCAGTGGCGACGGCGTCCGGATCCCAGGGCCCGAAGCGGTCGAGGAAGGCTCTCGTCGTCGTCGGGTCGAGGACGGCCGGGTCGAGCCGGGCAGCGAGGACGGCGAGCACGGCGTCGTCCTGGTCGCGTCGTTGCTTCGCGCTGGCAAGGGCGAGCATGGCCGGCGTGGGCTCGACGAAGTTCGCCGCTCTTCGCTTCTCGACGAGGTGGCCGAGCCAGTCGCCCTGGGGCGGGTCCGCGGTCTCCGACGGGTCCGGCGCAGGCGGCGGGGCATGCGGGCGCCGGTGCCGCGAGACGACGAAGGGCCGGAGCCGCTCGACGAGACGGCCCTGGAACCAGACCTCGACCGTTCCCAGGTCTTCCGGGTCGTAGCGGACCTGGACCTTCTTCTTGGCCAGCGCGGGGCCCGTCTGGTACTCGGTGCCGAAGAGCGAGAAGAGGCCGGCCTTGTCGGGCGTGCGGGTCTCGGTCCAGAGGAAGGCGTCCCGGAGCTTGCCTTCGTCGGCGAAGCGCACGTCGCGCAGGCCGGCCCGCCAGCGGTCGCGGGGCTTCTGGCCCGTCTCGGTGTGCGGCGTCTGGTTGTAGACGTCGTCCATCCACGCCAGCCACGCCTCGTTGAGGGCGTCGAGCGTGCTCAGGTTCGACGCCTTGAACTCGGCCAGGAAGTTGCGCGTGATGTTGCGGTTGAACGCCTCGATCTTGCCATGGCCCTCGGGGCGATAGGTCTCGGTGAACACGAGGCCGTGCAGCCCGAGGTGGGCGACGATACTCTTCATGTGCTCGGAGCGGTACACGGCCCCATTGTCGTAGTAAACCTTGGAAGGAAGCCCATACTTCTGGAGCGCCCGCCGGAAGACGAGCTCGAGGGCGGGCAGGTCGCCCTTGAACGAGAAGCGGCCGTAGAGACAGAGGCGGCTGTGATCGTCGAGGAAGGTGTACAGCCAGGCCCGGCGGGTCTTGCCCGGCCGGTCCGGGTCGGGCAGCCAGGGCCCTTCGAGCATGTCCGACTGCCACAGCTCGTTGGGGAAGTCCGCCTCGAAGCGGTCCAGGTCCTTCGTCGTCGTCGGCTTCGCCCCGCGCGCCGACAGCCCCGCGGCCACCAGCACCCGGTGGACCGTGCTGCGGCGCGCCTTGCCGGGCGGGAGGTGGCCGAGGTCTTCGGCCACGCGCAAGAGCTGGTCGAGCGAGCGCTCGGGGACCTGCTGCTTGAGCCGGCAGAGCAGAAGCTTCTCGCTTTCGCTGAGCACCGTCACCCCGCGCCGGGGCCGCGGCTGGTCGGCCAGCGCCGCGAGCCCACCCCGGCGGTAGCGCCGGGCCCAGGTGCGGATCGTCTCGGCGCTGACGCGGAAGGGCTGGCCGTCCGGGCCCGGCCAGGAACGCGCCGCGAGCTGGTCGAGCCGCGCCTGCCCCTGCCCGCGGCGCGGGGGCAGGGCAAGAAACGCGCTGATGACCTGGTAGCGGGCGAGCGCCCAAGGGTCGGCAGGGTTCGACATCGGCACCTCCAGGAAGGATGCCTCCCCCCTACCCACCCCGAGAAACGCCGAAAATGACAGGATTGGTGGGATCGGCATCCGCCGTCCCCGTCCGTTTGCCCAGGCGCATCCCAGCTGTCCCTCCCGCCTGGAGGGCGTCAGCCGGCCGCGATGGAGAACAGCCCTGGATCCCTCCGCCACGCCTCGACCCCGAGGACCGACATCGTCGTCTTCAGCGCGACGGCGCCGTGTACGAGGAAGGCCAGCGCCGTCCAGAGCGAATAGAGAGCGCTGGGGTCCTTCCATCGCCGGCACCGAAGCGACGCCGGAGGAGACAGCCCGCCTGGGAAGAGTCTCTCGATGGGTCGTGGTTCACAACGTTCGATGACGGCGATGCGAAGGCCCTGCTGCATCCGGCCCGCGTACGGCAGGAACCGGGCGAGCCAGCGTGCCACCGTCCGGCGGCAGCCCACGCCCGCGAGCGCCGCGATCGCCTCCGGGTAGCGGTAGAGCCCCTGGTCGCTGTCGAGGTACGCCCACAGCTTGAGCAGGATCGCGACGAGCACGACGGACAGGGCGCCGACTTCGTCCGGGCTGCGGTCCTGGTACGTCTCGGTCGTCCCCGCCCGTCGCCAGCGGCGCCGAAGCACCCGCTGCCGCGACAGCCCCGCAGGCGACAGCACCCACAGCCGCCGGAGGCGCCAGTCGTGCCGGTGCCAGCCCGGCCCAGGCCGCAGCCCTTCGTACCGGAGCACGCCGTCCGGCCCGACCGCGTAGTCCCCCAGCAGGCCCGAGCCGAGGGCCGCGGTCAGGTCAGCGGTGGAGGGAGACGACGACAGACGAGGAGCGTAGCCGGATTCTGCCCGCTGGCCCCCCGCGGGGGGCCAGCGGGCAGGTCCCGCGTCTCACGTTGCGGTCCCGGGAGTCGGCACTGGGATGGCTGCGGCGATCGTGGGACAGAGGCCCCGTCAGCCGGGAGCCGGGGGCGGCATGGGACA
>RHKY01000104.1 GCA_008363385.1 Acidobacteriota bacterium
GGCCCGCACCGGGAAGCTCTCGCGCCTGCGCCCCCGCTACATGCAGGCGCTCCTCGCCAAGGCCGGCGGCCTCGTCGCCCCCGACGCCAACTCCACGCTCCGCGTCACGTACGGCAAGGTGGTCGGCGTCTCCCCGCGCGACGGCCTGACCTACCTCCCTCAGACGACGCTCGCCGGGGTCGTCGAGAAGAACACGGGCGAGGGGGAGTTCATCGCCCCGAAGAAGCTCCTCGACGCGGCGGCCGCGCTCCGGAAGGGGAAGGCGACGCCGTACCTCGACCCGAAGCTGGGCGACGTGCCGGTCGACTTCCTCTCGACCGTGGACACCACCGGCGGCAACTCGGGCTCGGCGACGCTCGACGCCAAGGGCGATCTCTGCGGCCTCCTGTTCGACGGCACGTACGAGACCGTCGCCTCCGACATCCTCTACGACCCGGTGAGGACGCGCTCGATCCACGTCGACTCGCGGTACCTCCTCTGGGTCCTCTCGGAGGTCGAGGGGGCCACGGAGATGCTCCAGGAGATGGGGTTCGGCAAGTAGCCCCCGTCCCGCTCCCCGGTCCGTCCCGGGCCCGCGGCGTCGTCGCCGCGGGCCCGTTTTCATCCCGTGGGGGCCGGACGGAGGCGCAGGAGGAGGTATCCGTCGCCGAACGGCTCGACCGAGGAGGCCCGCTCCTCCAGGCCGAGGACGAGCGGGACCATCCAGCTCCGGACGTAGGCGATCCAGGGGTAGCGCGGCCCCTCGTCCCAGCGCGCCAGCGCGTGGGCGAGGTCCCAGGCGAACGTCGAGACGAAGACGGCGTCGCCGGCCTCTTCGGCCCGGCTGATCCAGGCCACGCCCGCGCGCCGGGCCAGCTCCGCGTCGACGTACGGCGCGACGACGGCGACTCTCCCGAGATCGCCGGCCGAGGCGCGCGCGAACATCCGCTCCTGCTCCTGCCCCCACTCGACGTTCGAGTCGGTCAGGACCCGGCGCAGGCCCGAAGGCCCCCCGGCCAGGAGGTTCCCGAAAGAGATCTCGCGCCCCCGGAAGGCGAGCGCCTCGGCCGCCGTCGCCAGAACGAGGAGCGCCGGGACCCCGACACGCCACCTCGTTCCCCGGAGCGCGGTGGCGAGGATCCCCGCGGCGGAGACGACGAGGAGGACGGCACCGGGAAGGCCGTACCGGACGCCGATGTTGATCGGCGCGACGCTCATCAGGGCGATCCACGATAGGCCCAGGAACCCGGGCAGCACGGCTCGCCCGCGCGCGAGGCGAAGAAGGCGCCGCCGGCGGAGCGGGCTGGCCCGTCCCCACGCGGCGAGGAGGGCCAGCGGCGCGCCGAGGCAGAGGGCGAGCGTCCCGACCGGGAGCTTCACCAGGAGGGCGACGGGGTAGTAGAGGAGGAAGCCCCCGCCGCGCACCTCGGCGTTCAGGTAGTTCAGCCACTTCCCGGGGCGCCCGCGCCGCCTCAGGTAGTCGGCGCCGCCGGCCCACGCCGCGATCCCCTTCGGCGCCGAGGCGAGGATCCGCTCCCGCGCGGGGGCGGGCTCCGGCATCGTCCGGAACATCCGGGTCGCGGCGGCGCGAATCGACTCGCGCGGCACGGAACGGAACGCGAACGCCTGCACCGCCAGGAGGACGGCGGCGGCCGGGACGAGGAGGGCCGCGATGCCGGCCCCCGCGCGCCGTCGCCGGGCCAGGAGGCCGGGAAGGGCCGCGGCCAGGAAGAGGGGCAGGAAGGCCGCCGCCGAGGCCTTCGTCGCCAGCGCCAGGCCGTAGGAGGCCCCGGACGCGCAGAGGAGGAGGAGGGCGCGAGGGCGGCGCGCCTGCGAGAGCCCAAGGTCGAGCGCCGCTGCCGACGCGACGAGGAAGAGAGCGACCGGGACGTCCGTCTTGACGAGGGCGCCGTGCCCGCGGAGCGTCGGGTCGAGGACGAGGAGGGCCGTGACCGCGATCCCCGCGGCGGCTCCCGAGCGGCGCGCGGCCCAGGCGCCGGAGACGAGGACGAGTGCGCCGAAGAGGAGGGGGAACGGGCGGCGGGCCGCGCGCACCTCCTCCGGAGCGGAAGCGTGGGGATCGGGCGGCAGCGCCGAGCCCGCCAGCACGAGGAGGACGCCCGGCTGCTCCAGCTTCGGCGGGACCGGCCCGCCGGAGCGGACGAACCGGGCCTGCGCGACGTGGTCCGCCTCGTCGGCCGTCGGCGAGAAGCGGCGGCGCGCCTCGTCCGCCCCGGCGGCGGCCAGAGCGGCGAGGAAGAGGAGGCAGGCGAGGAGGAGCCCTCGCCGTCGGGCGCGGGACACGCGTCGTGATTCTCCCAGAGGGAGGGTGCCGGTGCCCGGGCGGACCCGTCAGCGGGAGAGGAGGAAGACGGCGGCGGCGATCGCCAGGAGGAGGAGCGTCACCTTCACCCAGGAGAAGGGGGCGTGGCCCGAGACCTTCCCGGTGACGCCGTTGACGAGGAAGCGGAACGGCTTGCCGCCGTACTGGTAGGCCGCGATCCAGACCGGCAGGAGGGCGTTCTTGTAGGCGACACCCGAGAAGGAAGTCTGGACCTGGAGGTTCCTCTGCGTGTCGCCCGGAACCTGGCGCGAGCAGGCGGCCGTCACCTCGTCCTGCATCCGCGCCCGGGCCCGGTGCGAGGCCTCGTCGAGGTTGACGGCGTACTCCTCGGCCAGGAAGCCCGAGAGGTACCGCGGGTCGTACGGGACGAGGCCCGCCGTGGGGAAGGGCTCGATCGAACGGGCCAGGGAGGCGTCGAGCCCCCGCGACGCCGGGACCGGGACGTCGTCGAACGCCAGCTCCAGGAACCCGGACGCAGGCTCCCACCGGATCCGGGTCTCCATCCGGGTGACCGGCTTGCCGTTCACCATCGCCTGGACGGGGACCTGGTAGCGGTAGCCGGCCTCGGCGGTCCAGCGCGAGTGCGTCAGGGCGTCGAAGGTCCAGAACGGGACGTAGACGCCCCGGAGCGTCGAGACCTCCGACTTGTGCTTCAGGTCGTTCGGGCGCAGCCAGAGCCCCGAGATCCAGCTCCGGAACTTGCCGACCGCCCCGTTGCGGTCGACGGCGAACGGGAGGAGCCCCTCCGGGCGGACCATGTTGGCGTCCGGCGGGGTCTCCACCACCGCCGGCGTGCCGCAGAAGGCGCAGGAGGAGGCGGCGATCCCCGGCTCGAGGGTGGTCGTCGCGCCGCACTTCTGGCAGCGAACCGCCTTCCGCTCGGCTCCCCACCCGAGGTCCTTCGGGGCCGCGAGCCCTTCTTCGAGCGACCGCTCGCGGATCGCGTCGGCGCTCGTGGGGAGCGGCGTCTCCGAGCCGCAGTAGGGGCACTTCAGGGCGGCCGAGCCAGGGTTCCAGAGGACGTCGGCGCCGCACGCGCCGCAGGGGAACTTCCGCGCCTTCGCCGCGACCGTGGGTTTCTCCGTTTCGCCCATCGTCCTTCCCTCCTTCGGGCCGGGTGGAGGGGAGAGGGAGGCCGGCCGCCCGCAAGGGTCTCGCCGGCCGACCGGCCGGCGAGACCCTCGTTTCGAGCGGCCCTAGCGGGCCGGAGGCGGTGGCGGCGGGGGCGGCGCCATCCCCGGCGAGGTCGCCTCGAACCCGGGGAAGGTCTGGAGCGGGGCCCAGCCGGCGGCGCCCGGGTGCCAGGCCATCGTGGTGGGGAGGACCTGGCCCGAGGCGACCATCTGCTTCAGCGCCTCGTCGGTGTACGGGCCGTACGTCTTCCCCTCGATCGCGAGCGACCACCGGGCGCCGCCCGC
>RHKY01000012.1 GCA_008363385.1 Acidobacteriota bacterium
AACGAAGACCCGACACCTTTCGTGTGGACAAAGTCCTCACGCACGCTCGTCCGAGATCATCGCCGCATGCTTGCGCGGATCTCGCGGGCGGAGCACTAGGAACACCATCAGCCAGAAGGTGACGATCCCGTCCGGAAGCACCGCGACGCTCTCGTTCTGGCTGAAGGTCGGCACGTTCGAGACGACGAGCGTGAGCAAGTACGACACCCTGGACGTGACGCTGACAGACACCTCCGGGTCGACGCTGGCGACGGTGGCGAAGTTCTCGAACCTCGACGCGAAGAGCGGCTACACCTTCTTCCAGCACACGTACGACCTCTCTTCGTTCGCCGGCCGGACCGTCCGCGTCCACTTCGCCAGCTACAACGACTTCAGCCGCGAGACGCTCTTCCTGCTGGACGACGTCTCGCTGACGTCGGCCTCATCGGGTGGCGGAGGTTGCACCCCCGGCACGAGCACGCTCTGCCTCTTCCAGAACCGGTTCAAGGTCCAGGCCGACTACAGGGACTACGGCGGCAACGCGGGGGCCGGGAAGGCCCAGGCGCTCACCGCGGACTCGGGATACTTCTGGTTCTTCGACGCCGCCAACGTCGAGCTCGTCGTGAAGATGGTGAACTCGTGCTCCTACAGCACGGGGTTCTCCCTCTACGCCAGCGGACTGACGGACGTCGAGACCACGTTCAAGGTCACCGACACGAAGAACGGGACCTACAAGGAGTTCAAGAAGCCGCTCGGGCAGAAGTTCACGACGATTTCGGAGGCGCCGTTCTCCTGCCCGTAGCCCGACGGAACGCCCATGCTAGATTCCACCGCGCGGACGCGCCGGCCTCCCCGGCGCGTCCCCCTGCCCGGCGCCCCCATCGTCTAGCGGCCCAGGACGCCACCCTTTCAAGGTGGAGATCGCGGGTTCGAATCCCGCTGGGGGTACCAGCTTTCCCGCGAGGGCCACGTCGGCGCCGCCTCACCCGCCCAGGAGGGAGCGGGCGCGGGAGAGGTGGTTGCCGATCGCCTCCTGCCTCTGGACGGCGTCGGCGACGCCTCCGGAGCCCCCGGCCGCGCCCGAGAGGGCGGAGAGGTACGAGCGCATCTCTCCGAGGGCCGCGCGGACGGCGTCGGCAGCCTGCCGGTCCTTGTCCGTCTGAGCTCCCGAGCAGGCGGACTCGGCCGAGGAGATGGCCGAGGACGCCGCGCCCTCGGCGTTCCGGAACGCCTCGGCGTCGACGGGCGGGCGGGTGAGGAGCATGCCCGCCTCCTGGACCTTCTCGCTCGCCTCCTCGGCGAGGCGGACGCAGCCCGGGCCGTCCCAGCCGGCGCCCGCCGGCGCCCGAGAGGTCGGCGTCGGCGCCTCCGGCTTGGCCGCGCGGTTCTTGTAGAGGTAGACCGCCCCGGCGACGAGGACGGCTGCGATGACGAGGTTCTTCCAGTTCATCCGGGCCTCCATGGACGAGAAAGGCCCTTCTGGGGCCGGAGGACGGGGCCGGCGCTCAGCGGGCAGCGAGTCTCTTCGACGAGACGATGAGGAGGGCCGCGATCGTCGCGAGCCACGCGAGGGGGAGCCAGGGCACGTCCCTGGCGAAGACGACGAAGTCGGAATGGACGCGCTGCAGCGGCGTGACGACCCCGGGGACGGCGGGAGGGCGATAGAGGTCCGTCGCGACCGCGAGGAAGGCCGGGAGGAAGAGCGCCAGGACGGCCGCCGGGAGGACCAGCCCGCGCCGGCGCGCGCACAGCCCGAGTCCCGCGGCGACCGACGCGATCCCGTACAGGAGCAGGGGGGCCGCCCTCGCGATCGGGGGCGGGCCCTGCCAGCCCTGGTGCGAGCCGGCGCTGGCGAGGCCGACGATGAGGAGGAGGAGAGGCGCGAGGACGAGGACGTGGAGGAGTCCGACCACGACGTGCGCGACCGAGAGGAACACGAGCGCTCGCGGGGCCCTGGCCACCGCCGCGGAACCGGGAGCCGCGATCGTCGCCGGTTCGTCGTCCGCGCCGCTCTTCATTCGACCCTCGAGCCGGGAGCCGCCGGGAACGGGAAGTGGTGAGCCGTCCGGGATTCGAACCCGGGACCTCCTGCTTAAAAGGCAGATGCTCTACCGCTGAGCTAACGGCCCGGCCGGGGGAAGTCTACCCGGATCGCGGGGGCCCGCGGGGCTCCCTCCGCGACGCCTCAGACTTTCACGCCGGCGAGCCACTCGTCGAGGACGGTGCCCGATCGGAAGATCGTCTCCTCGCGGCGCGGGCCGGTGGAGAGGAGGGCGACCTTCGTCCCGACGGCTTCCTCGAGCGCGGCGACGTAGCTCCTCGCCCGCTCGGGGAGGCGGCTCGTCTCCGCGATGCCGGCGGTGGAGGTCTTCCAGCCGGGGAAGCTCTCGAAGACGGGCCTGGCCCGCTCGTAGAGGTCGGCGCGCGCCGGGACGGCGTCGACCTTCCGGCCGTCGATCTCGTAGGCGGTGCAGAGGAGGATCTGGTCCTCCTCGTCCAGGACGTCGAGCTTCGTCAGGGCCAGCGCGTCGAGGCCGGCGATCCGCGCCGAGGTGCGCGCGACGACGGCGTCGAACCAGCCGACGCGCCGCGGGCGCCCCGTCACGGTTCCGAACTCGTGCCCCCGCGTCCGGATCCGCTCGCCGGTCGAGTCGTGGAGCTCGGTGGGGAACGGTCCCGAGCCGACGCGCGTCGTGTAGGCCTTCATGACGGCGACGACCGCGGCGATGGCCGACGGAGGCAGGCCGAGGCCGATGCAGGCCCCGCCGGGGCCGCAGGAGGAGGAGGTCACGAACGGGTAGGTCCCGTGGTCGACGTCCAGCATCAGGCCCTGCGCCCCCTCGCAGAGGAGGTGGTCGCCCGCCGACATCCGCTCGGCGATGAGGACGCCGGTGTCGGTGACGTGCCGGGCCAGCCGCTTGCCGCAGGCGACGTACGTGGCGAGCGTCTCGTCCACCGACGGGGCCTCGAGGCCGTAGAAGTGCTGGAGGACGGCCGCGTGGTGCGAGAGGAGCGGCCGGGCCAGCTCCTCGAAGCGGGACGGGTCGATCAGGTCGGCCATCCTCAGACCCGTCCGGTTGGCCTTCGACTCGTACGAGGGGCCGATCCCGCGCGACGTCGTCCCCACCTTGGCGCTGCCGAGCGCCTTCTCGCGGGCGCCGTCGAGGAGGGCGTGCGTGGGGAGGATGACGTGGGCGCGGTCGGAGATCCGGAGGTTGTCGCCGATGGCCACGCCCGCGGCCCGCAGGCCGTCGATCTCCTCGAGGAGGGCCCTCGGGTCGATGACGAGGCCGTTGCCGATGACGTTCAGGACCCCCGCGCGGCAGATGCCGGAGGGGACGAGGCGGAGGGCGAAGTGCTTCTCGCCGAAGCGGACGGTGTGGCCGGCGTTGTGGCCGCCCTGGTAGCGGGCGACGAGCTGGAACGCGGGGGAGATGAGGTCGACGACCTTCCCCTTCCCCTCGTCGCCCCACTGCCCGCCGACGACGACGACGGCGTGTCTCGGGAGTCGTGTCACCGATCGATTCTACGCGATGCGAGAATCCCTTTCCGATGGCCGATCCGCTGATCCTGACGGGTGAATCGCTCACGCTCGAGGGCCTCCTCGAGGTCGCCTCCGGGCGCCCCGCGGCCCTCTCCGCCGAGGCCGCGGCCCGCGTCGACGCCTCCCGCGCCGTCATCGACCGGGCGGTCGCAGAGGACCGCGTCGTCTACGGTGTGACGACGGGGTTCGGGAAGTTCTCGGACGTCGTCATCCCGCGGGAGAAGCTCGCGGCCCTCCAGGCGAACCTGGTGCGAAGCCACGCCGCGGGCGTCGGCGAGCCGCTTCCCGAGAGGACCGTCCGGGCGCTGATGGTCCTCCGGGCCAACTGCCTGGCCAAGGGGTTCTCGGGCGTGAGGCGCTCGACGCTCGAGCTCCTCCTCGCGATGCTGAACGCGGGGATCCACCCGGTCGTGCCGTCGCAGGGGTCGGTCGGGGCGTCGGGGGACCTCGCGCCGCTCGCCCACCTGGCCCGCGCGGTGATGGGGGAGGGGGAGGTCGTCTTCCGGGGCCGGACGGTCGCGGCCGCGGCGGCCCTCGCCGAGGCGGGGCTCGTCCCCGCGGCGCTGGCCGCCAAGGAGGGGCTCGCCCTCATCAACGGGACGCAGGTGACGACGGCGATCGGGGCGCTCTCCCTCTCTCGTCTCCTGTCGCTCCTGAAGGCCGCGGACCTCGTCGGGGCGATCACGCTCGACGCCCTGAAGGGGACCGACGCGGCGTTCGACCCGCGGATCCACGCGGCGCGCCCGCACCCGGGGCAGCTGGCCTCCGCGGGGAACCTGAAGGTCCTCCTCGACGGCTCGCCGCTGAGGGAGAGCCACCGCGAGTGCGGGCTGGTGCAGGACGCCTACGCGCTGCGCTGCCTGCCGCAGGTCCACGGCGCCGTGCGGGACGCGGCCTCCCACGCCCGGCGGGTCGTCGAGGTGGAGATGAACGCCGCGACCGACAACCCGATGGTCTTCGTGACGGGGCCGGGCGGCGAGGGGGAGCTCGTCTCGGGCGGGAACTTCCACGCGGCGCCCGTGGCGATCGTCTTCGACCTCCTCGCGGCCGCGGCGGCCGACCTGGCGTCGATCTCCGAGCGCCGGACGGAGCGGCTCGTGAACCCCTCGCTCTCCGGCGACCTCCCCGCGTTCCTCGTCCGCGAGGGGGGGCTGAACTCGGGGTTCATGATGCTGCACGTGACGGCGGCGGCGCTCGTCTCCGAGTGCAAGGCCAACTCGTTCCCGGCCTCGGTCGACTCGATCCCGACCTCCGCCGGCAAGGAGGACCACGTCTCGATGGGGCCGATCGCCGCCCGGAAGCTGGAGCGGAACGTCGAGAGCCTCTCGTCGGTCCTCGCCATCGAGCTCCTGGCGGCCTGCCAGGCGCTCGACCTGAGGCGGCCGCTGGCCACCTCGGCGGTCCTGGAGGAGGCGCGCGCGCGCCTGAGGAGCCGGGTGCCGTTCTGGGAGACGGACCGCTACGCGGCGTCCGACGTGGCCGCGGCCCGCGAGGTTCTGGAGTCGGGGCTCGCGGACCTCCTCGCCCCGCTGGCCTGACGGTCCCTCGGAGCGGCGTCAGCGCGAAAGGGACCGCGTCAGCTCGTTCGCCAGCTCGGCGGACGTGAGGACGCGCGTCCCGTCGAGGGCCAGGGACCGGAAGTGGCGCGGGTTGTCCGTGACGATGGTCTGCGCGCCGCACCGCCGGGCGATCTCGGCGATGTGGGCGTCGTAGAGCCGGCCGCCCACGACCCCCTGGTCGGCGACCGACCGCAGGAAGGCGAGGCGCCGGTCCGCCGGGAGGTCGACCACCTGCAGCCGGCCCAGGACCTCCTCCTCGAGGAGGCGGAGGGCGTCGGCCGGGGCGAGCCTGAGCTCCTCCGGCAGACGGGTGGCGACGGCGTAGTACTCGAGGCAGCAGTGCCACGCCGTGCGGGCGCGCAGGCGGCGGGCCGCCACGGCGTCGAGGACGGCCTGCGCGGGCTTGCAGGATGGACCGACGTCGATCGTCCCGCCGAGGAGGACGCTCGTGTCGACGAAGACGCCCGTCAGCCGGGCCAACGGTTGCGCTCCTCCTCGACGAGGGCGGCGAGGTCCACTTCGGGGACCTGCTCGGCAGGGACGGTCGGGCGCGCGACGAGGCGCTTCCCGGCGCGAGTCAGCTTCGGCCCCGGAACGAGCCGGACGAGCCGGACCGAGACGTCGTCGAGGACGACCTCGACCTCGGTCCCCGGGCGCAGCCCCGCCCGGGCCCGGATGGCTGCCGGGATGACCACACGTCCTGCCGTGTCGATGGTCGTCTTCATGCCATCAGTATGCCATGTCGATGGCAGACCGCGACCGCTACGCGGCGTCCGACGTGGCCGGCGCCCGCGAGGTGCTGGAGGCGGGGCTCGCGGACCTCCTCGCCCCGCTGGCCCGACGCCCGAGGAGGCGCCCGGCCACGGGGACGTGGAGGTAGAGCGTGGCGTAGTAGAAGGGGGAGAGGAGCGAGCCGGAGCCGTCGAACGTGGGGAGGAACGTGTAGACGTAGAGGGGCCTGCCGAGGAGCCCGCGGAAGAGGGCCTCGTTGAGGACCACCTCGACGAGAGGGCCGGTCACCATCAGGAAGGCGAGGCGGAGGCCCGACCGCGCGAGAGCGCCGGGGAGGCGCCGTACGGCCGCCCGCTCGAAGGCGAGCGTCAGCGGCGTGATCAGGACGGCCGCGAGCGCCCAGACGACCGGCGAGGTGATCTCGAGGAAGAGCGGGGCGATCTCGTACCGCCAGAGCCTCAGGCCCGCCGCCAGGAAGAGGAGCCCGCCCCCCACCTCGCACGCGATCCAGGCCGCGGAGGCGAGGAGGCAGGCGAGGGCGAAGCGGGCGGCGCTGCCGGGCACGGGCGGGAGGATACGTCGGGCCGGGCGGACGGCCGGCCTCAGCGCGAGGCGGGGACCGGAGCCTGCGGGACGAGCCCGGCGAGGCGGCGGGCCAGGTCGTCCGGGAGGTCCTCCACCGGGACGGCGGTCTCGGCGAGGAGGCGCCGCGGGAGGGGCCGCAGGACGGCGGGCAGGTGGCCGTGGGCCAGCCCCCCCGGGGGGACCCGGTTGACGAGGAGGCCGACCTCGCGACCCTGCGACAGGAGCGTCCCGGCCAGCCCGACGCTGCTCCTGAGCGCCGAGCGGTCGGGGGAGGTGACGACGAGGAAGCGGGCCGCCGAGAGCGCCGCCTGGATCTGGCGGCTCCTCTCCTCGAAGCCCCCGTACAGCCCCTCGAAGACGCCGAAGAACTCGGCCATCTCGGCGAGGAACCCCAGCCCCAGGATCCGGTCCGCCAGCTTCAGGACGGCGGCCGCGCCGCGGGCGGTGCCGGAGAGGGCCCGGACCAGGATCGAGTCCTCGCGGAGGAACCAGCGGAGCGCGTCGTGCTCGAGGAGGGCCACCATCCGGCGCGGCGTGTCGAGGAAGTCCAGGCCGCGGGCGGCCGGCGGGGTGTCGAGGACGAGGAGGTCGACGTCGGGGTCCTTCACGTGCTCGTGGAGCGCCTCGACCCCCATGTACTCGAGGACGCCGGGGAGCGTGTCGACGAGGCCAGAGTAGAGCTTGTTCGCGCGGATCCGCCCGGCGGCCTCGGGGCGGGCGATCCGCGTCAGGAGCCGGTCGAACGTCGCCTTCGGGTCGATCTGGAGCGCCCGGAGCCGCCCTCCCGGAGGAAGGCCGTCCAGGCGGACGTCGACCGGCTCGTCGGCCCGGCCGGCCAGGCCCAGGGCCTGCGAGAGCCGCCGCGCCGGGTCGACGGTCAGGACGAGGACGCTCCGGCCAGCGCGCGCCGCGGCGATCCCGCAGGCGGCCGAGAGGGTCGTCTTCCCGACCCCGCCCGGCCCGAGGAGGACGAGGAGGCGCTCGGAGAGGAGCGGCCCGAGGTCGAGGGTCTCGCCCGCGAGGGCCGCCGCGGACGGCGCGCGGGGGCGGGGCGCGGGCCGGGCCGGGTCGTCCAGGTGGCCCCGGACCGCCGCGAGGAGCGCCCGGTCGGACGCGAACTCGTCGCCGCCCCCGGACTCCTCGGCCGCGGGAAGGGGAATCTCGGGAACTCTCACGACGGGAAGGTCGAGCCTCGGGAGGCTCTCCGGGCGGCCGGACCGCCCGATCCGGTTGACGACGAGGAGGGCCGTCGAAAGCCCGGCCTGCTCGCGGGCCCCGGCCGCGATCTCCTCGGCCTCCCGGGCCGCGAACTCCGCAGGCTCGGCGACGAGGACGAGGGCCGACCCGGCCGGGTCGGAGAGGAGCGCGTCGAGGTCGAGCGCGACGTGGCGGAGCGGGCCGGCGGGGACGGTCGCCAGGAGGGTCCGCGGGATGCGGATCAGCGAGAGGGCGTGGCCGGTGGCCGGGGCGTCCAGGACGACGAGGTCGTAGCGCGGCTCCTTCCTGCGGTGGCGAGTCCGCTGGAAGAGCTGGCGGACCTTCCCGAGGAGGAGGAGGTCCGGAAGCCCCGGGGCGGCGCGGGTGAAGTACCGGAACGTCGTCGAGCCGAGGATCCTCGACTGGACCGGCCAGAACGGGACGCTGGACCGGACGAAGTCCTCGAGGAGGGCGTCGAAGTCGGCCGTCAGCGTCCCGAGGCGCTCCTCGAGCTCCGTCTCGACGTACCCGGGGTCCGGCCGGCCGAAGCAGGCGGCGCCGTCCCCGCGGCCGTCGGAGGAGAGGAGGAGCGTCCTCCGCCCGGCGCGGGAGGCGAGGGACGCCAGCGCCGCGGCGACGGACGTCTTCCCGACGCCCCCCTTCCCGGTGACGACGAGGAGCCGCCGGTCGAAGAGGGCCCCGGGCAGGCCAGCGGAGGCGCCGGTGGAGGCCACCGCGGGCATTCTCCCCGGTTTCGCCCCGGACCGGACGCCGCTGCCCGGGCGGCGGTGGATAATCGTCGCGACGCGCCCGCGGACGGGCGCGCGGAGGACTCGATGGCCGACTCCCTGCTCCGCAACCTGCGGGCCCGTGGCGAGGAGCTCCTGACGGACGTCTCGAACAACCTGCTGGCCAACCCAGCCTTCATCGAGGTCCTGAAGAAGGGGATCGCCGTGAAGGAGATCGTGGACCAGCAGGTCGCCCAGGCCCTGAAGAGGATGAACCTGGCGACCCGGAAGGACCTCCAGAAGCTGGAGCAGCGCCTCGCGGCCCTCGAGTCCGAGCTGACCGCCCTGAAGGCCGCGCCGCCCCGCGCGCGCCGCCCCGCGGCGAAGAGGTAGCCGGCGATGGACGGGACCACGGAGGCGGGCGGCTCGCGGCCGCCGCGGCGGCGCGCCCGCGCCGCTTCGCCCGCGGGGCGGGTGATCGACTTCACGGCCGGGTCCCGCCGGCCCAAGGTCGCCGTGACCGGCGGGGCCGGCTTCCTCGGCTCGCGGCTGGTGAAGGCGCTGGCGCTCCGCGACGAGTGGGACGTCGTCGTCCTCGACCTGGCCCCGGCACCGAACGTCCCCGGCGAGGTGTCGTACCGGTTCCTCGACCTGAACCTGCCGCACGCCGACGGGGCGGTCTACAAGCTCCTGCGCGAGGAGAAGCCGGACCTCGTCGTCCACCTGGCCGCGCTGAGGAGCCCCTCGAAGGACACGACCTACACCCACGAGCTGAACTCGCTCGGCGCCCTCCACGTCCTGGCCGCGGCGAGCGAGGCGAAGATCCCGCGCGTCATCATGGGCTCCACGACGTTCGTCTACGGGGCCCGCGGCGACAACCCGAACTACCTGACCGAGGAGCACCCGCTCCGCGCGGACCCGCACGACCGCTTCGTCATGGACTTCGTCGAGGCCGAGCGGCACGCCCGGGACTTCCAGCGCCGCCACCCCGAGGCCAAGCTGGCCGTCCTCCGCTTCGCCCAGGTCCTGGCCCCGGAGATCCGCGACTACAAGACGCGGTACCTGGAGGGGCCGGCGGCGATGACGCTCCTGGGGTACGACCCGCTGATGCAGGTCCTCCACCCGGAGGACGCCACCTCCGCGCTCCTGAAGGCGGTGGAGACGCCCGAGGCCCGCGGCGTCTTCAACATCGCGGCCGACGGGGTGGTCCCGCTCTCGTCGCTGCTGATGCTCTACGGCACCCTCCCGGTGCCGGTCCCGCACATGCTCGCCTACCCCCTGGCCGAGACCGCCTGGCTCCTGGGGCTGGGCGTCTCGCCGGGGATCCACGTCCACTACGTCCGCTACCTCTGCTGCGTCTCGAACGAGAAGGCCAAGCGGGTCCTCGGCTGGCAGCCGGCCTGGTCGACGCTCGACGCGGTCCTCTCGACGGTCAGGGCGCGGCGCTCGCGCGGGCGGGTGCTCGACTGGTCGGTCCTCGAAGAGACCGTCCGGCGGGCCGACTACCGCTACGACCAGCGGGTGAACCGGCGTCCCCGCCCGGCGCCGCCCGGCGTGAGGCCCGGGAAGGCGACGCCCCAGCCCCTGCGGAAGGTGTCGGCGTGAGGGGGGCCGCGTCCACGGCGTTCGCGCCCAGCCTCCTGCCGGAGCAGAAGCAGGACGCGCTCCTCCAGACCGTCCTCGGGGAGGCGGCCCGGTTCGTCTCGAAGAACCCGGACCTGGCCTCGCCGCGGGCCCTCATCGACCTCTGGAACCTCTTCCGCCACCGCTCCCGCTCGCTCGAGCTGGACGACTTCGGCCACGACGAGGCGGCGGCCCGGAGGTGGGAGCCCGTCTTCGACTTCCTCTACCGCGTCTGGTGGCGGGTGGAGGTGACGGGGATCTCCCACGTCCCGAACGAGGGGCGGGCGCTCCTGGTCGCCAACCACTCGGGCGTCCTGCCGTGGGACGGGGCGATGGTCAAGTGGGGGATCGCCACGGAGCACCCCGCCCACCGGCACGCGCGGCTCCTGATCCTGGACATGTTCACGACGCTGCCGTTCCTCCAGCCGTGGCTCCGGCACCTCGGGGAGGTGCGCGCCTGCCCCGAGAACGGCGAGCGCCTGCTCAACCGCGACGAGCTGGTGGGCGTCTTCCCCGAGGGGATCAAGGGGGTCGGCAAGTACTTCCGCGACCGGTACCGGCTGGCGCGGTTCGGGCGCGGCGGCTTCGCGAAGCTGGCTCTGAAGACGCAGGCCCCGATCGTCCCCGTGACGGTCGTCGGCGCCGAGGAGATCTACCCGAACCTGGCCCGCGCCGACTTCGTCGGGAGGCCGTTCGGGCTGCCGTACTTCCCGATCACGCCGTTCTTCCCGGCGCTGGGGCTCCTCGGGACGATCCCGCTGCCGACGAAGTGGTACATCGACTTCGGGCCGCCGATCCCGCCGGCCTATTCGCCGGAGATGGCGGAGCGGCCGATGGTCGTCAACGAGGTGACCGACCTCGTCCGGACGACGATGCAGCGGATGATCGACTCGCGCCTGGCGCGCCGGAAGAACGTCTTCACCGGGGAGTAGACGCCGGCAGCGGCCGAGCGGAGGGGAGGCGCCAAGCGCCGTGGGGAACCCGCGTGACGGGTTCCCCGGGAACGGGGGCGCAGGCCGCCGGCAGCGGCCGAGCGGAGGGGAGGCGCGCAGCGCCGTGGGGAACCCGCGTGACGGGTTCCCCGGGAACTTCAGCGGACGAGCCGGAGCACGCTCCTGCGCGCCTCCGCCCGGGGCGGGCTCGACTCCTGGACGAGGAGCCGGGCGGCGCGCGGCGCCTCGGAGGCCGCTGCGCGAGGGACGGGCGGGCTCAGCGCGACGCCGTGCCGGGCGAAGACGCGCGACAGGCGCGGGAAGTCGGCGTCCACGGCGGCCATCGTCGAGCGCCAGGCGAACTCGGCGATCCGCGAACGGCCGGAGGTGCGCATGATGTTGCGGGTCATGAAGCGCGGCAGGTCCTCGGCGCGCGGCTCCAGGACGACGAGGTCGCAGCCGGGGCAGTCGCGCCGGTAGCGGGCCAGGCCGTACTGCATCCGGGAGTGGAGCGTGACCCGGAAGACCTGGTCGAGGATCGCCGGGAGGCCTCGCGCGGCGACCGGCCCCCGCTGTCTCACCCCGAGGGAGGGGAGCTGGCGCGGCGAGCGGTACCGGACCGGGACGATCGGGTTGACGCAGACGACGAGGCCGCACCGCTCCTCCAGCGCGAGCGAGATGTGCGCCGTCTTCCGCACGCCGCCGTCGACGTAGTCGACGCCTCCGATCCGGACCGGGCGGTAGAGACCGGGGATGGCGCAGGACGCCTGGACGGCCCGCGAGATCGGGACCTCGTCGGTGCCGGCGGCTCCGAACGTGAACGTCTCGCCCGTGTCCAGCTCCACGGCGACCACGAGGAGGCGCCGCGGGAGCTTGCGGAAGTCGTCCGTCCGCCCCGGCTCGGAGAGGAACGTGGAGACCCAGCGCCCGAGGCCGTCCGTCGAGAAGACGCCCGACGGGAGGAGGTGCCCGAGCACCTGGACGAGGTCGGTGAGGGTCGTCTCGTGGCGGTTCTCGTAGAAGTCGCGCAGGGCGTCGAGGAGGGTCAGCGGCGCCGTGGCGAGCCGCTGGGCCATCTCGCCGAGGTTGAGCCGGAACAGGTCCAGGTCGTCGATGTCGTGGGCGGCCGAGCCGGGCCCCGTGACCGTCCCGTAGAGCTCGGCGGGGGAGACCCCGTTGGCCACGAGGGAGCCGACCCACGACCCGGCCGAGACGCCGACGACGACGTCCGAGGCGCAGAGGGACGCCCCCTCCATCCGCTCCTCGAGGGCCGCCAGGACCCCGATCTGGTACATGGCGCCCGTCACGCCGCCGCCGGCGCAGACGAGGCCCACGCGGCCGGGGACGGGAGGGGGGAACGGGGCCGCCCCCGGGCCGGGGGCGGGTCGCTCTCGCCGGGGGGGGGTCGGCACCGACGGCCTCCTCGCGGACGGGCCCGGGGAGGTCGTCCCGGGGCCCGTCCGGCGAGGCCGAGTCTACGCGAGCGGGAGGGGCCTCAGCGGGCCGCGCGCGGCTTGCGGGCCGCGGCGGGCTTGCGCGCCGGGGCCGGCCGGATCCCCTCGATCTTTGCGGCGAGGGCGTCGACCTTGCGGCTGAGGGTCCGGACGTCGTCGCGGGTGGCGACGTTGAGGCGGTGGAGCGAGTTGTCGACCAGCTTGGCGACGCGCTCGGCGACGTCGTCGGCGAGGCGGGTGGCCTCCTTGGAGACGTCGACCTTCATCGTCTCGGCGCGGTCGCGAAGGGACTTGCCGAGGCTCTTGCCGTCGCGGACGACGGAGTCGACGAAGGCCTTCGGGTCCTTGGCGAGCTTCTGCCCCTTCTGGCGGACCGTGGTCGCGGCGCTGCGGACGGTCTCCTCGATTCGGGCGGCGGCCTCCTTCGTCTCGGCGGCGACGACCTCGACCTTCTCGGCGGCGGTCTTGATCGCCTTGTCGATCGGGGCGGGGACGGGGAAGGGGAGGCCCTTGACGGCCGGGGTGCGGCGGGCAGCGGTGGGCATCAGCGGCTCCTTCTGGGTCTGGACGCTCTGCGTCCGTTGTTGGGGGCTGGCTCTCGGCGGGCGGGCTCGGGTTCGGTGAACGCCCGCGCCGCGCTCTTCTCCAGCTGCTCGAGTCGGCTCTTGATGTCGGCGATCTCGGAGGCCATCTCGGGGGAGGCGGCCGGGCCCAGGCGGGCCATCAGGTCCCGGATCCGTCCCAGGACGTCGGCCAGGCTGTCGGCCACGACGGCGCCGACGTCCTGCTTCAGGCGGGCGCCCTCCTCCCAGCTCAGGCGCCCGCGTCCGACGAGCCCGCCGACGATCCGCTCGACCTCGTGGCGCGTGGTGTCCACGCGGCGGGTGAGGGGGGCGAGCGTCTCCTCGAGCCTGTCCGGCGCGGCGGCGCGGCGCATCGTGGCGGCCACCTTGGTCCCTCCGACGCGGGCGACCACGTCGGCGACCGTCCCGGCCGCGTCGCTCCCGGCGCGCAGGAGGCGCGTGAGGGCGTCGGTGGAGGCCGGGATCGGGGTCTTCTCCGAGGCGAGCGCCCTGGAGAGGATCTTGGCCGTGAGGTCCTCGTGCGTGTCGGCGGAAAGGACCTCCACGGGCGTCCCCGAGGCGACGCTGCGCGCCAGGTCGTGGATCGTGACGAAGCGGCGCTCGGCGGGTTCGTACAGCTTGCGGTTTCGGTAGCGGACGATGCGGCGCACCGGAGCCTCCTTCGGCGGACAACATAACGCGGTGCGTAATCGCTGTCAAGGGCGTTGACGCGCCGCGCAGGTCCGGGCCCCGGCGATAACATCGCCACATGTCCGCCGTCGACGCTCCCGCCCGCCCCTTCTCCCCGCCGCCCCTCCCCAAGGGGACCGCGCTGACGTGCCGGTCCTGGCTGACCGAGGCGCCCTACCGGATGCTCCTGAACAACCTCGACCCGGAGGTGGCCGAGCGCCGGGAGGACCTGGTCGTCTACGGCGGCTCCGGGAAGGCCGCCCGGAACCCAGCGTGCCTGACGGCGATCCTCTCGGAGCTCTCGCGCCTGGGCCCCGACGAGACCCTCCTCGTGCAGTCCGGCAAGCCGGTCGGGGTCTTCACGACGCACGAGGACGCCCCTCGCGTCCTGATCGCCAACTCGAACCTGGTCCCTCAGTGGGCGACCTGGGACGAGTTCCGGAGGCTGGAGGCCCTCGGCCTGACGATGTACGGGCAGATGACGGCCGGTTCCTGGATCTACATCGGCACGCAGGGGATCCTGCAGGGGACGTACGAGACGTTCGCCGAGGCCGCCCGGCGGGACCTCGGCTCGCCGCAGGGCTCGCTCGCCGGGAAGCTCTGCGTGACCGCGGGGCTGGGCGGGATGGGAGGGGCCCAGCCGCTGGCGGCGACGATGAACGGGGGGACGGCCCTCGTGGCCGAGGTGGACCCGGCCCGGATCGACAAGCGCCTGGCCACGCGCTACCTCGACCGGAGGGTCGACGACCTGGACGCGGCGATCGACCAGGCGCTCGCCGCCCGCGACCGGAGGGAGGCCGTCTCGATCGGCGTGCTGGCCAACGCCGTCGACCTGCTGGAGAGGCTCGTCGCGCGGGGGATCGTGCCCGACGCCCTCACCGACCAGACCTCGGCGCACGACGAGCTGAACGGCTACGTGCCGCACGGCCTGCCGTACGCCGAGGCGCTGCGCCTGCGGAAGGAGGACCCGCAGGAGTACCGGCGGCGCGCGACGGCCTCGATGGGAGCCCACGTCCGCGCCATGCGGACGCTGCAGGACCGGGGGGCCGTGACCTTCGACTACGGCAACAACATCCGCGCCCAGGCGGTCAAGGCCGGAGTGGAGGACGCCTTCCGGATCGAGGGTTTCGTCCCGCGCTACATCCGGCCCCTCTTCTGCGAGGGGAAGGGCCCGTTCCGCTGGGCGGCCCTCTCGGGCGACCCGGCCGACATCCGCGCCACCGACGAGGAGATCCTCCGGCTCTTCCCCGGCAACGAGGGGCTCTCGCGCTGGATCCGGCTCGCGGGCGAGCGCGTCGCCTTCCAGGGCCTCCCGGCGCGGATCTGCTGGCTGGGGTACGGCGAGAGGGAGAAGGCGGGCCTGGCCTTCAACGAGCTGGTCCGGACCGGGAAGGTGAAGGCCCCGATCGTCATCGGCCGCGACCACCTCGACTGCGGCTCCGTCGCCTCCCCGAACCGCGAGACCGAGGGGATGAAGGACGGCAGCGACGCCATCGCCGACTGGCCGCTCCTCAACGCGATGGTGAACACCGCGGCGGGGGCCACGTGGGTCTCGATCCACCACGGAGGCGGCGTCGGGATCGGGTACTCGATCCACGCCGGGATGGTGGTGGTGGCCGACGGGACGGAGGGCGCGGCCCGGCGCCTCGGCCGCGTCCTGAGGAGCGACCCGGGGATGGGGATCGTCCGGCACGTGGACGCCGGGTACGAGGAGGCCGTCGCCTGCGCGAAGAGAAACGGCCTGTCGATCCCGTCCCTGCGCTGAGCCGGAGCCGGACGCGCCGCCTCGCGGTGGCGGCCGTCGGGGCGGCCAGCGGCGCGGCCCTCTTGGCGGCCGTGGCGTTGCGGGTGTGGCCGGTCGGCCCCGAGGCCCGGCTGGAGTCGCGGGAACGGGTCCGCCGCCAGGCCGTCCTGGAGCTCGAGCGCCAGGCTGCCCGCCTGCCCCGCGTCGCGGAGAGGATCCAGGCCCTTCCGGTCGTCGCCGAGATCGTGGACGGAGGCGGGGCCGACGTGCGCCCCTCGCGGCTCTTCGAGGCGCTCGAGGACGCCCTGCCGGACGAGCCGGGCTGGGGAGCGCTCTTCGTCGACGCAGCGGGGCGCCCCGCCGCGTGGGCCGGCGACGCCGGCCCGCTCCCGCTCGCCGTCCGGAGCGGACCGTTCGTCGACTTCCAGGTGACCCGCTTCCGGCTGGGTCACGTTTCGCCGCGGCTGGCGGGCAGGGAGGCGCGGGGGACCTTCGTCGTCAGCCGCGTCTTCCCGACCGGGATCCTGCGTCCGGACCTGGCCGAGGCCCTGGGCGTGGGCGGCGCGTCGTCGAGGACCCGCGTCCGCGCGCGGGCCGCCGCGTCACCGGACCGTCTGGTGGCGCTCGGCACCGAGCCGGCGCCGCCCGCCGTCGAGTCGGACGACGTGGCGCGCAGGCGGGCGCGCCCGGCGTCCCTCGTCGCGGCCGCGGGCTTCTCGGCCCTCGCGTTCCTCGCCCGTCCCGCCTCCCTGGCCGTCCTGGGCGCCCGGCTCGTCCTGGTGGCCGGCGCCCCGCGCGCCGAGGAGGGCCCCTGGGCGCCCGTGAGCGCAGGGCTGCCCCCCGCGGCCGAGGCGCTCGCCGGGACGCCGGCCGACCTCTTCCTGACCGGCGTCTCCCTCCTCCTGGCCGTGCGGCTCGCGCCCTCCGGACGGCCCGAGAGGCGGAGCGGCAGGCTCCTGTCGGGATTCGCGGCGGCCCTCTGCGCCGGCCTCGTTCCGGCCCTGACGGGCCTCGCCTCGGCCTGGTCGACGGATCCGCTCACCGGCACGGGACTCGTCCCCCGCGACCTCCCGGAGGCCCTCCTCGGAGGAGGCGTCGCCGCATCCGGCACCGCCCTCCTCCTCCTCTCCGCCCGGCTCTTCGCGGCGGCGGGCGCGCCGGGGGGGCCGCTGGCAGCGGCCGCAGGGGCCGTCCTGGCGGTGGGCGCGCCGTTCCTCGGACCGGGACCCGGGACCGCGGTCGCCGCCGCCGCGGCCGGCCTCCTGGGCGCCGGGCTGGCCTCCGGCCTGCGCGCGCCGGACGACGCCGGGGTGGCCGACCGGATCGGGAGCGCGCTCCTGGTCATCGCCTCGGCGGCGCTCCTCCTCGGCGCGGGGCAGTCGCTGGGCTCCGCCCGGCGGCAGGAGCGCCTGCTCGTCGCCTCCGCCGGCGACCCGCTCGCCGGCCTCGACCGCCCGATCGAGGAGGACGTCTCCCGCTGGGAGGAGCGCCTGGCCGACGAACGGCTCCGGCCGTGGCTCCCGGCGGGGGAGCGCACCCTGGCCGCGGACGTGGCACGTGCCCTCTGGGTCCGCGGGGCCGACTCCGGTTTCCCCGGCCCGGGCGACCTCCTGACCGTCAGGAGCCGGGCCGGGAACGTCGTCTCCTCGTTCGGGCTCCTCCGGCCCGGCGCCGAGGTGCGGGGCGAGGGCCTCCCGGTCGACCTGCCGATCGCCGGGCTGTCCGGCGTCCTCACCCGCGTTCCCGGCGCGGCCCACGTCGAGCAGGAGCCCCTCCTGGCGGCGGCCGTCGCGCAGGACCTCCCGGCCGCCGAGAACGTCGCGCGGTCGGAGTACGACGCGGCCGGGCGTCCGCTGGGACCGGACGCCGGGAGCCGCGAGGAGCTCCCCCACGACCTCCTCGTGGCCGCCCGCAGGAGCGGCGCGGCGGAGGGGTTCCTCGACTCGAACGAGGGGACCGAGCGCGTCCTGATCCGGTCGCGGGGCGCCGGGTTCCGGGCCGTCGCCGTCCCGGCGCGGCGGCCGCTGTCCCACCTGCTCGCCGGGGCGGCGGCCTGCGAGTCCGCCCTGCCGTTCCTCCTCCCGATCGCGGTCGCCGCCGGTCCGGGGCGCCGGGCGGCCGGACGCGCGCGGCTCCGCGCTCTCCTCGCCGCGCCGACGTTCCGCGCCAGGCTGGTCGCGCTCCTCCTCCTGGCGGGGGCTCTCCCGATGGCCGGTGGGGTGGTGGCGCTCCGGGGCCTCCTGGAGGCGCACGCGGGGGCCGAGACGCGGCGAAGGGCGCTCTCGATCCTGGAGGAGGCGCGCCGGGCGCTGGGGCCCTCCGGGGAGCTCCCTCCCGACGAGTTCTCGCTGAACCGGGCGGCCGCGGTCGTCGGGACGGACCTCCTCCTCTACCGGGAGGGGCTCCTCGCGGCCGCCTCGCGGGCGGTCCCCGTGGCCGGAGGGATCGCGGGCGAGCGGCTCTCGGCGGGGGTCGCGGTTCAGCTGGCGGACGGCCGGACCGCCGTGGCGGCGCGCGCCGAGGAGGCCGCCTCGCGCGGGCTGCAGGCCATCGAGGGGGCGCTCCTGCTCTCCCGCTCGCCCGCCGCCGCCCTGGCCGTCGTCGTCCCGGAGGACGAGTCGGTGAGGACCGCCGTGGACGGTCTCGTCCTGTTCGCGGTGGCCGGCGTCCTGGCGGCGGTCGTCCTCGGGAGCCGCGCGGCGCTCGCCCTCTCGCGGCCGGTCGACGACGTCGTCCGGGCGGCCGACCGCCTCGGCTCGGGCCTCCCGTCCTCGCCCCTGCCGCGCCCCCAGGCCCCGGACCTGGCGCGGCTCGTCGACGCCTTCGAGGCGATGTCGAGCCGGGTCCAGGAGCGGACGGCTCTCCTGGCGCACGAGCGCGAGGCGGCCGTGGGCCTCCTGGCGAACCTGACGGCCGCCGTCCTCCTCTTCCGCGCGCGCGACGGAGAGGTCCTGCTGTCGAATCCCCAGGCGGACCGGATCCTCCCAGGGGAGTCGCTCCCCGAGCGGCTGGCCGACCCCCGATGGGAGGCTCTCGCCTCGTTCGTCCGCTCGGCCGAGAGCTCCTCCGAGCCGCGCGAGTCCCGCGTGGCGGTGACCGAGCCCACGGGAGAGCGCGTCTACCGGGTGGTCGTGGCGCCCCTCGGCTCACCCGAGGGGCGGCGCGCGGTCCTCCTCCTCGAGGACCTGACGGAGTTCCTCCGGGCCGACCGGCTCGGGGCGTGGGTGGACGCCGCGCGGGCGGTGGCCCACGACGTGAAGAACCCGCTGACGCCGATCCGCCTCTCGGCGGAGCGGCTCCTCAGGCAGGCGAGCCGGTCCGGGGCCGAGACGCCGGGAGCGATGGAGGCGGCGGCCCGGACGATCCTCCGGCAGGTCTCGATCCTCACCCAGCGCATCGGACGGCTCGGCCGCTTCTCCGACCCGGCCGTCGTCTCCCTCCGCCCGATGGAGGGCGAGGCGATCCGCGGACTCCTGGAAGAGGTCGCGGGGGACTTCGCCCACCACGAGGGCGTGAGGTGGGTCGTCGAGGTCGAGGAGGGCCTGCCTCCGATCCGGGCGGACCGGGACCTCCTGCGCGACGCCCTGACCAACTTCGCCCTGAACGCCGTCGAGGCCCTCTCGGAGACGGGCGGGACGGTCCGGCTCTCGGCGGCGTCGGCCCCCTCGTCCGAGGGCGGCCGGAGCGTGACCGTGTCGTGCGAGGACGACGGCCCCGGGGTCCCCGAGCCTCTCCTCGTGAGCCTCTTCGACCCCTCCTTCTCGACGAAGGCCCGCGGCTCCGGGATGGGGCTGGCCGCGGCGCGCCGCGTCGTCGAGAGGCAAGGGGGCACGGTGTTCGCGCGGCCGCGCGAGGGAGGGGGCCTCTCCATCGGGTTCGTCTTCGCCGCGGGTTGATATCATCCGGGGAGATGCAGCAGAACGCCCGGCGAACGGGACGATCGAGCGCGCTGGCGCCCGGCGCGGCGCTCCTCGTCTCCCTCGTCTCGCTCGTCGCCGCCGGCTGCGGCGGCGGCGAGACGTCCGGCCCTTCCGCGGCCGGCAAGAGCGGGGACGCCCTCTTCGTGGTCGAGGCCCCCGTCCTGGTCCCCGAGGAGTCCGAGCCGGACCTGTCCGCGATGGGGATCGGGAGGTTGTACGTCGTCGGGGCGACCTTCAAGGGCGGGAGCCGGATCGAGGCGTTCCCGCCGCCCCCGAACAAGATGGGGCTCCCCGTCGTCTTCACGGTGGTCGACCCGGACGGCGGGGCCGCGGCCGCCTTCGGTCCCGACACGAAGGGGGAGCTGATCGGGGAGGGGTGGGCGGCCGCCCTGACGAAGCCGCTCGCCGAGGCCCGCGGGTGGTCCAACGTCGTCGGGATCCACCTCCACCTGAGCCCCGTCCCGGCTCAGGCCAAGCCGCTGGCCTCCGCCCTGGAGTCCCTCAGGCGCGCCACGGGCCTTCCCGTCTCCGTGACGCTCCGGCCCGGCTCTGCCCCGGAGGAGTGGAAGCCGCTCGCGGGCAAGGCAGACGAGGTGCTCGTGTTCGGGTTCGGACGGCGGCCGGAGACCTCCGACCAGGTGGTCCCCGAGTTGACGGAGGAGGCCGCCGCCGCCTTCCCCCTCCCGTTCCGCCTCCTCCTGGCCGTCGGGAGCTACGGCACCGGGGCCGGCAACCCGCGGCGCCGGATCCCGGATGGCGAGGTCGACAGGATGTCGGAGGACCGCGGGCTCGACTTCGCCTTCGACCAAGTCCTCTCCGCCGAGCCCGGGAACCACTACACGTTCCGCCCCCGAGCCGGGGTGGCCCTCTCGACGACGCTCCTGGCCCGGGACGGCGGGACGGCCCGGTTCCAGGTCCTGCCGATGGCCGACCTCGTCAAGGTCCTCGCCTCCGCGGCGCGGTTCCCGCGCGGGAAGTTCCGCGGCCGGGCCTTCATGGTGGACGCCCTACCCCGGGACGGGCACCTGCTGGGTTTCCCGGCTCTGAAGGCCCTCCTGACCGGCAAGCCGGTCCAGCCGAACGTCGTCGTCGAGCCGGCCTCGCTGAACGCGTTGAAGGGGGGAGGTCTCGACGTCTCGCTGACGGCCCGAAACGACGCGCCGACGCCGACCGACCTCTCGCACTTCGACAACTGGATCCAGGTGCGCGTGGAGGGCGGGACCGTCGTCGGCGTCCAGGCGGGCGACTTCGACCGGTACGAGATCCTCACCTCCGGCGGCGAGGACGCCCGCCCGGCGAGCTTCGGGCGGGCCACGGTGGTCCGGCTCTTCGAGAACCTCTTCGCGCCCGGCGAGACGAACCAGGCCGGGCCGATCCGCGTCAGCGGCCAGAGGCCGCACCTGTTCTGGAAGAGCCGGCTGGTCCTGCCGGACGGCCAGACGCTCGACCCGCCCGAGCAGGAGCTGGCCCTGGCCTTCCCGACGCCGGAGCCCCAGCCGAAGGCGCAGCCCCGGAAGAAGCGCTAGCCGGTCTTCCGGGCCGTACCCCGCCCGGTCCCGGCGCCTCAGGCCTCCGCGAGGAGGCCGCGCTCGGCCACGGCCCTCTCGGCCAGCCGCACCGCCTCCACCGCCCCGGGTCCGCGCAGGTGGTCGAACGCCAGCGCCAGGCGTAGCTCCGTCCCCTCCGACTCGGCCCTCAGGACCAGGACGTCGTCCCGCCCGGCGCACTCGACGGGCCCCTGGCCGCTGCCCGAAGCCGACGAGAACGGCTCGGCGGAGGAGGTGAGCGCCCCGAGGAGGGCGGCTGCCGGAGGCGCCGCCTCCGTGAGCGAGACGACGAGCCGGACGAGGTGGCCGTGGAAGACCCCGGCCCTCGACGAGAGGACGGAGAGCGGCGGGCCCCCGCCGAGGAGCCGCGCGACGTCCGCGCGCACCCTCCGTTCGAACTCCGCGGAGTCCGGAGGCTGCAGGACGTTGAACGCCAGCTGGCCGTGGAGCGTCTTCTTCGGGAGGGAGCGGAAGGAGGCGAGCGAGATGGCCTGCTGGAACAGCTCGTCGAGGGCGTCCTTGCCCAGCTCGCTGCACGGGCGGTCGACCACCGCGGCGGCGTGCCGGACCTCCCCGAGGGGGGCCAGCGCGCGCAGGCAGCGGGCCAGGACGAGGGCCGTCGGGTCGTGCAGCAGGAAGACGTCCCCCGCCGGGAGCGGCGCGTCCACCGTGGCGAAGTCCCCGCCCTCGGTCAGCCCCGAGAGGTCGAGGACGAGGCAACGGCGGTCGGTCCGCCCCGAGAGGAAGCGGGCGGCGGCGGCGCGGGCCCCGCAGAGGAAGGCGACCTGGCACGTCTCGAGCGAGTCGGGCTCGAGGGGGGCGACGTAGGCCGCCTCGTCCTCGTCCCGGGAGAGGAACCCGCTGCCGCCCCCGGAGGTGTGGAAGAGGTGGAGCGTCTTGACCGGGAGGGCCCTCTCCGAGAGGACCGCCCGGACGTCGCGGGCGACGAGCGTGCCCGGGTCGACGAGGGCGACGACGAGGCCCGCGCTCACGCGGGCTCCGGGGCGGCGGGCGGGGGCGGGCTCCCTCGCCGGGGGGAGACGAACGCCACGAGCCGCGCCACCGGCGCCGACGCCGCGAAGACGAACGCCATGGCGGTCAGCGTCACCTCGGGCTTGTAGGCGATCGCCGCGATGACGAGGCCGAAGACCGGCAGGAGCCGGAAGGAGCGGCGCGACCGCAGGTCCACGTCCTTGAAGGAACGGTAGCGGAACGTGGAGACCATCAGGTACGCCACGACGAGCGTCATCACCAGGAACGCCGTCTTCAGCGCGTGGCTGGCGATCGGCTGCGGGTGGACCCAGACCGTCCCGACGAGGACCGCCGCCCCGCCCGGGATCGGGAGGCCGACGAAGTAGCGCTTGTCGGTGGTCCCGAGCTGGGCGTTGAAGCGGGCCAGCCGGCAGGCGCCGCAGACCAGGAAGAGGAAGGCCACCAGGAGGCCGCCGCGGCCGAAGCCGCCGAGGCCCCACCGGTAGACCAGGAACGCCGGGGCCAGGCCGAACGAGATCACGTCGGAGAGCGAGTCGAGCTGCTCGCCGAACGCCGAGGTGGCGTGGGCCAGGCGCGCCACGCGCCCGTCCAGCCCGTCCAGGATCCCGGCGAGGAAGAGGAGGCTGGCGGCCAGGTGGAACTGGTCCTTCACGGCCGCCTCCAGCGAGAGCCAGCCGCAGAAGATGTTCCCCAGCGTCAAGAGCGCCGGCAGAACGTAAACGCCGCGGCGGACGCCGCGGCGCGGGTGGGGAACTGGTTCGCTCTTCATCGTCGCTCGCCCCCCGGAGGCCGCCGCCGGGGGCCGGCCACGGGCCCCGGGAGCCTCGGGGGAGCCCGCCTCAGTGGGCGGTCCCGACGCGGGCCTTGTGCTCGCGCGCGATCTCCTCCATCCGGTCCTTGAGCAGGAGCTTCTCCTTCTTCAGCCGCTTCTCCTCCAGCTCTTCGTCCGAGGAGAGGAACGACTTCGTCGCGAGCTCGGCCAGGCGCCGTTCGTGGTCGTGGTGCCGCCTCAGGAGTCCGGCGAACTCCTCGTTGTTCCCGGCCAGCTCGCGCTTGAGCTCCTCGTTCAGTGTCGCCATGCACACCTCCTCGCGGGGACTTCGGTCCGTCGGCGAGTCTCGCTTTTCCGAAAGGCCAGAGTCAAGACTCCGAAAAGCCCGCGTCCGGGCGGGGGAGGACCATCACGAGGGCGTCCTCCCCGTCGAGGTAGTAGGCCTTCCGCCGGCCCGTGACGGCGAAGCCGAGCTTCTCGTAGAAGCGGCGGGCGGGAGCGTTCGACGGGCGGACCTCCAGGTAGATCTCCTCGGTGCCGACGCGGTCGCCCAGCGCGAAGACCTCCGCCATCAGCCGGTGCGCCACTCCGTGGCGGCGCCAGCGGTCCTCCACCGCGATCTTGTTGACGTGGATCTCGCCGCCCGCCCAGGCGCAGAAGACGTACCCGACGAGGGCCCCGCGCCCGTCGCGAGCCACCCGGTTGAAGCGGAAGGGCTGTCCCACCTCGGAGGCGAAGTACTCCCACTTCCAGGGGACCGGGAACGACCGGCGCTCCAGGTCGGCGACCTCGGCGACGTCGGCCAGCGCCGCTTCGCGGAAGGTCAGCGGGTCGGTGACGGCGGCGACGGACACGGCGGGCCGAAGCGCTCCTCGGCCGCGCTCGGGCGGCCGTAGGCCAGTGCGGCGGCGAGGGAAGGCAGGTGGGCGGGGTCGCCGGCCGACGCGAGGGCGGCAGGCTCGGCGAGGGGCAGGGCCTCGCGGTCCAGGTCGACGACGCGCTCGCCTTCGGAGGCCGCCTCGGCCAGGGCCGCCTCCCGGCGGAGGAGGACCCCCTCTCGGGGCGGAGGCGCGCCGGGCGCGCGGCGGGCCGAGAGGACGTCGCCGCGCCCGGCGTCGAGGAGGAGCCGGACGGCGTCGTCGCCGCCGGCCGCGCGGGAGGCCGCGGCGAACGTGGGGACCGCGACGAGAGGGACGCCGAGGGCCCGCGCCAGCCCCCGCGCGAAGGCCGCTCCGGCCCTCAGTCCCGTGAACGAGCCGGGGCCCGAGAGGACGGCCACGCGGTCCAGCCCCGACGGGGGCACGGCGGCGCGAGCGAGCAGGGCGCGCACCGTCGCCGCCAGCCGCTCGGCGGCCGCCGGGGGGAGGGCCTCGACGTCGGACGAGAGGAGGGTCGTGCCCGAAAGCGTCACGAGCGCGATCGAGGGCGCCGGGGAGACGGTGTCGAGGGCCAGGACCCGCATCGCGTGGCGGAGGCGGATGCTAGCATCCGCCCCCCGGATGCGCTCGACCCCGATGCTGGAGCAGTACTGGGCGCTCAAACGCGAGGCGCCCGACGCGATCCTGCTCTACCGCCTGGGCGATTTCTACGAGATGTTCTTCGAGGACGCCGAGACGGCGGCGCCGCTCCTCGGCCTCGTCCTGACCGCCCGCCACCGCGACAGCGACATCGAGGCGCCGATGTGCGGGATCCCTCACCACGCGCTGGAGGGCTACCTGGCCCGGCTCGTGGCGGCGGGGAAGAAGGTCGCCATCGGCGAGCAGGTGGAGCCCCCCGGGCGGGGGAAGGCGCTGGTCGCCCGGAAGATCGTCCGGGTCGTCACGCCCGGCACCTGGGCCGACGCCGAGCGCCTGGACGCGCGCCGCCCGAACGAGCTGGCCGCCTTCGCGCGCTCGGACGGCTCGGCGGCCGTCGCCTACCTGGACCTCTCCGCCGGCGACTTCTCCGTCACGCCCCTTCCGGAGGCCGCTGCCCGGGAGCAGCTGGCCCGGAGGGCGCCGCGCGAGCTCCTCCTGCGCGCCGAGGACGAGCCGGCCGTCAAGCCGTGGCTCGCGTCGCTCGGCTCCGCGGCCCCGCTCGTCTCGCTCCTGGGGGGCGACGCGCCCGCTGGACGGGCGGCGGTCGACCTCCTGAAGCGGCACTTCGCCACGGAGACCCTCCTGCCGTTCGGCATCTCCGAGGCGGGCCCGGAGGCCGACGCGGCGGCTTCCCTCCTGCACTACGCCCGGAGCACGCAGAAGTCGGCCTGCACCCACGTCGCCTCGCTGAGGCGCGAGCCGTGGGAGGAGGGGCTCGTCGTCGACTCCGTGACCGCCGGGCACCTGGAGCTCTTCCGCTCGCTGCGCGACGGGGGGCGCGCGGGCTCGCTCGTCGCGCTCCTCGACCGGACCGGCACGGCCTTCGGGGCCCGGACGCTCCGCCGCCTCCTCGAGCGGCCCCTCGGTCGCCGCGCGGAGATCGAGGCCCGCCTGTCGGCGGTCGAGGAGCTGCTCGAGGACCCCTCGCGCCTGTCGGCGATCGCCAAGGCGCTGTCTCTCGTCCCGGACCTCCCGCGGATCGCGGGGAGGCTCTCGGTCGGGACGGGGACGCCCCGCGACGTCGCGGGGCTGGCCGAGGGGATCCTGGCGGCCTCGCGCGTCGAGCCGCTCCTGGCGGGCGCCGAGAGCGACCTCCTCAGGCCCGGAGGGGAGGCCTGGCCGGGGGGCTTCCCCCTCGACGTCGCCGAGGAGGTGAGGCGACGCCTCGTGCCCGAACCGCCCGCCACCGCGCGGGACGGGAACCTCGTCCCGGACGGCGTCGACGCCGAGGTCGACGAGGTGAGGCGCCTGCGGCGGGAGTCGGCGTCGATCCTGGCCGGCCTCGAGGCCGAGGAGCGCGCCGAGCGCGGAATCCCGACGCTGAGGGTCAAGTTCAACCAGGTCTTCGGGCACGTGTTCGAGGTGCCGGCCTCGGCGCGAGCGAAGGTTCCCCCCGACGCGCTGAAGCGCCAGACCCTCGCGTCGACCGAGCGCTACGCCACGCCCGCCCTGGTCCAGGTCGACGAGAAGCTCCGCACCGCCGACGCCCGGCTGGCCGAGCGGGAGGCGGAGCTGTTCGCCGCCCTCGTGGCCGACGTCGTGGCCGCGACGCCGCGTCTCCTGTCGGCGACGGCCGCCCTCGGCCTCCTCGACGCGCTCGTCTCCCTTTCGGAGGTGGCCCGTTCCCACGGGTGGTGCCGCCCGGCCCTCTCGGAGGAGCCGGTCCTCGAGGTGACGGACGGCCGGCACCCGGTGGTGGAGGCCCTCCGGCCTCGCGAGCCGTTCGTCCCGAACGACACGTCGCTCTCGCCCGAGTCGCGGGTCGTCATCCTGACGGGCCCGAACATGGGCGGCAAGTCGACGTACCTGCGGCAGAACGCCCTCGTCGTCCTGCTCGCCCACGTCGGCTCGTTCGTCCCCGCGGCGAGGGCCACCGTCGGGCTCTGCGACCGGATCTTCACGCGGGTGGGGGCGTCCGACTCCCTGGCCCAGGGGGAGTCGACCTTCTTCGTCGAGATGGCCGAGACGGCCCACATCCTCCGGCAGGCCACGCGGCGGAGCCTCGTCGTCCTCGACGAGGTGGGCCGGGGGACGTCGACGTTCGACGGCCTGTCGCTGGCCTGGGCGATCGCCGAGCGGCTGCACGACGGAGCCGCGGGGGAGGCCGACGCCCCGGCGCGCGTCCTCTTCGCGACCCACTACCACGAGCTGACCGAGCTCGCGCTCGTCAAGCCGGGCGTGAAGAACCGGACGATGGCGGTCCGCGAGTGGCGCGGCGAGGTCGTCTTCCTCCGGAAAGTGGTCGAGGGGGCGGCGGACCGTTCCTACGGCGTGCAGGTGGCGAGGCTCGCGGGGATCCCCGAGCCGGTCCTGACGCGAGCCCGGGAGATCCTCCACAACCTGGAGCGCCAGCAGCTGGACGTGGGCGGGCGCCCGCGGCTGGCCGAGCGCGCCGACGAGCCCGTCCCCTCGGGCGCCCAGCTCGACCTCTTCCAGGGGGCCTCGGACGTCGTCCTGGACGCCCTCGCGCGGCTCGACGTCGACCAGCTGACGCCTCTGGCCGCCCTGAACGTCCTGGCGTCGCTCCAGGACCGCCTCCGGGGGGACGGGTGAGCGCCCCGCTCGAGCGGTTCGTCGTCGGGATCGAGGGGCCCGTCGTGACGGAGGCGGAGCGGCGCCTCTACTCGGCGAGCCCGCCGCTGGGCTTCCTCCTCCTCTCCCGGAACCTCCTCGACGCCGCGCAGGCGGCCGCGCTCCTGACGGAGCTCCGTTCGCTCGGAGACCCGGCCCCGCTCCTCCTCGTGGACCAGGAAGGCGGGCCGGTCGACCGGGTCGGCCCGCTCCTCGGCGTCCCCTTCCCGTCGCCGTCCCGCTGCGCGGAGCGGGGGAGCGACGCGGTCCACGACTGCGCGTTCCTCATGGGGCGCGCCGCGCGCCTCCTCGGGTTCGACGCGGACCTCGCCCCGGTCCTCGACCTGGCCCAGCCCGGGACCGGCGCCGTCGTCCTGTCGGGGCGCTGCTTCGCCTTCCACGCCGAGGACGTCGTCGTGGCGGGGATGGTCTTCCTCCACGGACTGGCCCGCGCCGGCCTGTCGGGCTGCCTGAAGCACTTCCCGGGTCTGGGGCGGGGCGCCGTCGACTCGCACGACGCCCGCCCGGTGATCGACGTCCACGACGTCGACCTGATGGTGACCGACGTCCTCCCGTTCGCCCGCCTCTGCCGGGCTTCGGACCTCGTGATGGTCGGCCACGCCGCCTACCCGGGGCTGACGGGCGACCAGACGCCCGCCTCGCTCTCCCCCCGCGTCCACGCGCTGCTCCGGGGCGACCTGGGCTTCGACGGGGTCGTCCTCTCGGACGACCTGGGGATGGGCGCGCTCCACGGGAGCCTCGCCGAGCGGGCCGTGGCGGCGGCGCGCGCGGGGTGCGACGTCCTCGTCGCCTCCCGGCCGGGCGAGGAGGTCCTCGAGGCCGCGGAAGGGGTCTGCCGGGACGTCCCGGCCGGGCCGGCCGTGGCGGCCCGCCTGGCGCGCTGGCGCCGCCGTTGCCGCGAGGCGCCGCGCGCAGGGTGGACGGAGGAGGCCTGGGCCGCGCTGGCCGGGGAGGCGGCGGCCTTCGTCGAGTCGCTGGAGAGGCCGCGCCCGGCCCGGAGCGGGGACGCCGAGGGGCTCCCGGGCTAGAACGGCACCTCGTCGTCGGCGTCGGGGGGACCCGGCTCCGGCGGTTCCTCCGCGGCGGGGCCCCGCCCGGCCCCGTCTGGCCGCCCGCCGAGCATCCGGATGTCCCGCGCCTTCACCTCGGTGGCGTACCGCTTCTGGCCCGACTGCTTGTCGTCCCAGGAGCGGGTGGTGAGCGACCCCTCGACGTAGACGAGGCGCCCCTTGGAGAGGTAGCGCTCGCAGATGCCGGCCAGCTTGTCGTAGGCGACGACCGTGTGCCACTCGGTCCGCTCCTGCTTCTGGCCGGTGGCCCGGTCGTTCCACACCTCGGTGGTGGCGATCCGGAGGCGGGCGATCGGCATCCCCGACGTCGTCTGCTTCATCTCGGGGTCCGTACCCAGGTTGCCGACGAGGATGACCTTGTTCACGGATCCGGACATGCGGGTCTCCTTTCCCGGGGGAGAGGAGCGGGAGATTACCAGACGGCCCCGGTAGAATCCGCGGTCCCGATGGCCGACGCCAGGAGCCTCGTCCGGTCCGCGTGGGGGATCACGGCCTGGACGGCGGTGTCCCGGGTGGCGGGGCTCCTCCGGGAGGTGGTGGTGGCCCGGCTCCTCGGCGCCTCGGCCCTGTCGGACGCCTTCGTCACCGCCTTCCGGATCCCGAACGCGTTCCGGGCGATCGTCGGCGAGGGGGGGCTCCCCGGGGCCTTCGTCCCGCTCGCCAAGAAGGTGGAGCGGGAGAGCCCGGGCGAGGAGGGGGCCTACGCGGGACGGGTCCTCTCCCTCCTCCTCGTCGTCCTCCTCGTCCTCGTGGCGCTCGGGGCCCTCTTCGCCCCCTTCGTCGTGAGCCTGTTCGCGAGCGGGTTCCGGGCCACGCCGGGGAAGTTCGAGCTGACGGTCTCGCTGACCCGGTGGCTCTTCCCCTACGTCCTCTTCGTCTCCGCGGCCTCGCTCCTGGAGGCCTACCTGAACGCCAAGGGGCGGTTCCTCCTGCCGGCCGCCTCGCCCGCCGTCTGGAACCTGGCCGTCGTCGCCTGCGCCCTCGCCCTCGTCCCGCTCGGCGTGCCGGTGCTGGCGGCCCTCGTGGCGGGCGTCCTCTCGGGCGGGATCGCGCAGGCGCTGATGCAGGTCCCCGCCGCCCGGCGGCTCGGCTTCCGCGCCGGCGGCTCGCCGTTCGGGGACCCGCTGGTCACGCGGACGGCCGTCCAGATCGCCCCGCGGCTCTACGGCTACGGGATCGGACAGCTCAACTTCCTGATCTCGACGAACGTGCTCGCGGCCCTCGGGGACGCGATGGTGACGTACAACTACCTCGCGTTCCGGATCGCCGACCTGGTCCGGGGCGGCTTCGTCGAGTCGATGACCCGGGCCATCCTGCCCTCCCTCTCCGAGCAGGCGCTCGAGAAGGACCGGGAGCGGTACAAGGAGACGATCTCGCTGGGGCTCCGCCTCTCGGCCTTCGTGACGCTCCCGGCGACCGCCGCCCTCGTCCTCCTGGCCCGCCCGGCCGTCGACGTCGTCCTCCGCCGGGGCCGGTTCGGCGAGGAGGCCGTCGCGGGGACGGCCGCCGCGCTCGTCTTCTACGCGCTGGGGCTCTTCGCGATCGGCGGAGTGAAGATCCTGACGCAGGCCTTCTACGCCCTCCACGACACGCGCACGCCCGTGGCCGTCGGGACGTTCGACCTCCTCGCCTTCCTGGGCCTGTCGCTCTCGCTGGCCGGGCCGATGCGCCACGCTGGCGTGGCGCTGGCGACGTCGGCCGGGTTCTGGATCAACTTCGCCCTCCTCTGGGTCCTCCTGCGCCGCCGGATCGGCCCCGTCCACGGGCGCGCGCTGGCGGTCTCCTTCCTGAGGCTGGGCGGGGCGGCCCTCGTCGCCACGCTCTCGGTCCTGGGCCTGTCGCTGGTCGTGCCGTACCGGGCGGGGGCCGGTCTCGCCCTGCGGGCCGGGTGGCTCGGGGCGGCGGTCCTCCTGGGCGCGGGCCTCTACCTCGCCCTGGCGCGCCTCCTGGGAGCCCCCGAGGTGGAGGAGACGCTCGGCGTCTTCCGGAGGAGGCGGTGATCCTGGTCCTGCAGCGGGTGTCCCGCGCCTCGGTGCGCGTGGGCGGTGAGACGGTCGGCGCCGTGGGGCGCGGGCTCCTGGCCCTCTGCTGCGTCGAGCCCGCCGACGACGAGGAGTCGGCCCTCCTGGCGGCGAAGAAGACCTCGGAGCTGCGCTGCTTCCCCGACGCGGCGGGGAGGATGAACCTGGACGTCGTTCAGGCGGGCGGGGCCGTCCTGGCGGTCTCCCAGTTCACGCTCGGGGCCGACCTGTCACGCGGGAGGAGGCCCGGGTTCGAGGGGGCGGCCCGCCCCGAGCTGGCCCGCCCCCTCTTCGACCGCTACGTCGCGGGGCTTCGCGCTGCCGGGCTCGAGGTGGCGACGGGCGTCTTCGGCGCGACGATGGAGGTGGAGCTGGTCAACGACGGGCCCGTCACCTTCCACTGGCGCACGCCGGGGCGCTGACGCCTCGATCTCCTCGATCGGCACCGGAAGGAAGCAGAGCGCCAGGATCGCCGCCACGAGGGCCGCGGTGGCTTTCCGGCCGGGGCCGAGGGGACGGGACTCGAAGAGGACCGGCGGGTGGCGGAGGCCGACGAAGAGGACGAGGGCGAGGAGGACCAGGAGCCACCAGGCGCGGAGGACGAGCGCCGCCCCCGCCAGGAGGACGAGGGACGGGACGGCGAGCCTGCGCGCGCGCGGCCCGACGAGGGCGTAGACGGCGTGCCCGCCGTCCAGCTGGCCCGCGGGGACCAGGTTGAAGGCCGTCAGGAAGAAGCCCCACCAGCCGGCGATCAGGGCGGGGTGCTCCACGACCTCCGCGCTCGTGAAGGTGTGCCCGATCAGGGCCTTCTGGAGGAGCGTGATCGCCAGGGGGTAGTGGAAGAGGATCGTCCCCGGCTCGACCGGCTCGAGGTTGACGCGCGTGTGCAGGATCCCCCAGGCCGCGACCGGGAGGCTGACCAGGAAGCCCGCGATCGGGCCGGCGACGCCGACGTCGAAGAGCTGGCGGCGGTCGCCGAACGGCTCGCGGATCCGGATGAAGGCGCCGAGCGTCCCGGAGATCGTCAAGAAGGGGAGCGGGATGAAGTAGGGGGGGGAGGCGTCGATCCGGTACCAGCGGCAGGCCAGGTAGTGCCCCAGCTCGTGGGCGAGCAGGATCCCCACGAGAGGGAGCGAGTACGTCAGCGCCCCGGCGAGGAGCTGGCTCGCGCCCACCCCGGGCACGAGGTAGGCCGCGGCGAGGGACGGGCGGTAGTTCACCGCGTAGAAGGCGCCGAGGTACGTCGTCGTCCCCAGGGTGAGGACGAAGAGGAGAAGGTGCAGCCACCACCGCTCCCGGCGGGAGCGCCACGCGGGCGCGGGTCGAGGCCAGCGGGACGGGGGCTCCGGGGGGAACGCGGACATCCTGGACGGGAGCGCCGGTCAGGAGCGCGTGTCCGGCGCCTCCGGAACGGCCGGGGCGGCGGCCGCCTCGAGGGCCAGGTCGCGGAGCTCCTTGCCGGGCTTGAACCGGATCGTCAGGCCGGGCGGGATCTCGACCTCTTCCTGCGGGCGCTTCGGGTTGCGTCCGATCCCGCGCTTGCGGCGCTTGACCAGGAAGACTCCGAAGCCCCGGAGCTCGATCCGGTCCCCGCGCGCGAGCGACCGCCGCATCACGTCGATGATCGTCTCGACGGCCAGCGCCGCCTGGGCGCGGGCGACGCCAGTCGTCTCCGCCACCCGGTTGACGAGGTCGTTCTTGATCATTGTCGAGAGTCTAACCGATCCACCGTCGCGTCCCCGGACCCTACAGGTTCCTGAGGCGGTTTCTCAGGAGGACGATCTCGAGCGCGGTGGCGGTCATCGTCGCGAGGCGCTTCAGCGGCGCCACCTCGGGGACCGACGCCCCCTCCGCCGCCTGGGCGAGGAGGAACAGGACCGTCTTCCCCTTGAGGGTGACGGGGACGACGGCGATCGTGGCGGGCCACGGAACGCCGAGGGCGTCGAGGGTCTTCCTGTTCCCGGGCAGGTCGGGGCAAGGCCCCGCGTAGAAGCCCTCCGTGTTCCGGAGCGTCGCGAAGACCGACGCCTCCGAGAGGGGGAGCGCGAAGGACCGCAGCCCCTCGGGTGGCTCCGGCATCGCGGCCCAGCCGAGGACCTCGGTGGCCTGGACGATGAAGAGGGCCGCGCGGGGGTGGAGCGCGGTCACCGACTCGAGGACGGCCTCGGCGATGTCGTCGCGGGACTCGGCCGAGCCGAGGCGCGTGACGAGGTCGAGAGAGGCGGGGGGCTCGGGCTCCGGCTCTGCCTCCTCCGCCTCCGGCTCCGCCTCCTCCGCGGCCGGGGCCGGGACGAAGCCGGTCGGCGGGGTCCTCGTGTCGACCTCGGGTGCGACCTGCACGGCCGGGGCAGCGGGAGGAGGCGCGGCCTCCTCTGCGGGCGAGGGAGAGGGCGGGGCGGGGGCTTCCTCGGAGACCGTGACCGCGCTGACGACGAAGGTCTCGAAGACGAGCTCGGGCTCGGCGAGCGCGGGGACCGGCGCCTCGCCGCCCCACGGGTCCTCCAGCGACTCCACCCCCGCGGGGGTGACGACCTCGGCGGCGGCCGGGCCCATCACCGCGGGAGGAGGGGGCGGCGGCGGGGGGCGGTACGTGACGACCGGCGGCGTGTAGACGGGCGGCGGAGGGGGGGTCGCCGCGGCCGCTGCGGCGGGGCGGGAGGGAGCCCCCTTCGGAGAGGCGGGAGCGGGCGCGGGCGCGGCCCGGTCGAGCTTCTCGCCCAGGGCGTGGAAGCGGGGGTCGGCGGGGAGGCCGTAGTGCTTCTCCAGGGCGAGGCGCAGGCGGAGCTCCAGCGCCACGTGCGGCACCACGCTCAGGCCGGTGAGGAAGGAGACCTCGTCGACGGCGGGCTTGTCCCGCGGGTCCCGCATCGCCACCGACAGGCTGCGCCCCGATCGCGCGAACGGCACCGCGCAGAGCTTGCCGGCGAGCTTGGGGGGCATCAGCCGCAGGATGTCCGGCCGGATCTCCGCCAGGTCGCGCGAGCTCGCCGAGGGGACCTGCGACTGGACGGCGAGCGCGCGAAGGAGGAGCTCCTCCGAGACTCCGCCCACCTCGAGGACGGCCGTGCCGAACCGGACGCCGCCCTTCGACCTCTGCGCGACCGCCTTCTCCCGGGCGTCGGCGGTCAGGGCGCGGGCGTTGACGAGGATGTCTCCGAGACGGTTCATCGTGACCAGATTATCCGACCCGCGGCGCCGCGGCCGCTACAATCCCGCCGATGAGCAGCCGGCCGATCCGAGTCCTGATCGCCAAGCCCGGCCTCGACGGGCACGACCGCGGCGCCAAGGTCGTCGCCCGGGCCCTCCGCGACGCCGGGATGGAGGTCGTCTACACGGGCCTCCGCCAGACCCCGGCGCAGGTCGCCGCGGCGGCGATCCAGGAGGACGTGGACGTCGTCGGCCTGTCGATCCTCTCCGGCGCCCACAACGTCCTCGTCCCCGAGACGCTGAAGGCGCTGGCGGCCGGGGGCGCAGAGGAGATCCGGGTCGTCGTCGGGGGGATCATCCCCGAGGAGGACGTCGCGGGCCTCGTGGCGCAGGGAGTCGCGGCCGTCTTCCTGCCCGGCACCCCCGCGGGCCAGATGGTGGAGACGATCCGCCGGCTCACCGGGCGGGTGCCGGCGGCCGGCTGATCGGGCCCCGGGGTGCCGGCGAGCTTCCGCCCCGAGCCGACGCCGGATCCGGCGCTGCGGCTCCTCCGCTTCGTCCCGGCCGACCGCCGCGGCGTCCTGGACGCCGACGCCTTCCGGTCGCTCGCGGAGGAGGCCGGGAGGGCGGCCTCCGACCCGACCGTGACCCTCGTCGCCCTCCTCGGCGCCCGGCCGGGCCTCTTCGGGGCCGGGGCCGACCTCGAGGAGATCGCCCGGATGGGCCCGGAGGAGGCCCGGACCTTCGCCCAGTCGGCCCGCGAGGTGCTCGCCGCCTGGGAGGCGCTCGCGGCGACGACGGTGGCGGTCGTCGAGGGGGCCTGCTACGGAGGGGCGCTCGACCTCGTGCTGGCGTGCGACCTCGTCGTGGCGCGCCCGTCCGCGCGCTTCGGGCACCCCGGGGTCCGGCGGGGGATCGTGACGGGCTGGGGGGGGACCGCGCGCGCCCGCCGGCGCCTCTCCGAGGCCGCCCTCCACCGCCTCTTCCTGGAGGGCGAGGACCTCACGGCGTCCCGCGCCCACGCCAACGGCCTCGTCGACCTGGTCGTCCACGAGGACGAGCCGGCCCTCGAGAGATGGCTCTCTCGCTGGGCCGGCCCCGAGGGGGAGCCGCTCCGGCGGCTGAAGTCCGTCTCGCGCGCCGTCGAAGGCCTCGCGCTCCCCCAGGCGCTCGTCGTCGAGGAGCGGCTGGGGGCGCTGCGGGAGGCGGATGGACGCCGGGCGGGGCGCCGCTAGAATCGCGCGGTGTCCGACGTCCTCGCCTCCCGGCTCGACCCGTCCTCCGCGGAGTTCCAGGAGAACGCCGCCCACCACCGCGCCCTCGCCGCCCGGCTGAGGGAGGAGATGGAGCGCGCGAGGGAGGGCGGGGGCCCCCGGGCGCAGGCGCGTCAGAAGGAGCTCGGGAAGCTGCCGACGCGCGAGCGGATCGAGCGCCTCCTCGACCCCGGGACGGCGTTCCTGGAGGTCGCCCCGCTCGCCGGTCACGGCCTGTACGAGGGAGTCCCCGCGGGGGCGGGCCTCGTCACCGGCATCGGGCGTGTCTCGGGCCGCGAGGCGATGGTGGTCGCCAACGACCCGACCGTGAAGGGGGGGACCTACTTCCCGGTCACGGTCAGGAAGCACCTGCGCGCCCAGGAGATCGCGCTCGAGAACCGCCTCCCGTGCGTCTACCTCGTCGACTCCGGCGGCGCGTTCCTCCCGCTCCAGGCCGAGGTCTTCCCGGACCGCGACCACTTCGGCCGGATCTTCTACAACCAGGCCCGGATGTCCGCCGAGGGGCTGGCGCAGGTCGCCGCCGTCCTCGGCTCGTGCACGGCGGGCGGAGCCTACGTCCCCGCGATGTCCGACGAGACCGTCATCGTGAAGGGGAAGGGGACGATCTTCCTCGGCGGGCCGCCGCTCGTGAAGGCGGCCACCGGCGAGGAGGTGACGCCCGAGGAGCTGGGGGGCGGGGACGTCCACACCCGGATCTCGGGCGTCGCCGACCACCTCGCCGAGGACGACGAGGACGCGATCCGCAAGGTCCGCGAGATCGTCGAGCGCCTCAACACGCGCAAGTCGTTCGACGCCGACCTGGCCCCTCCCGAGGACCCGCTCTACCCGCCCGAGGAGGTGTACGGCGTCCTGCCGCGCGACCTGAGGAAGCCGTACGACGTGCGGGAGCTCCTCGCCCGCCTCCTGGACGGCTCGCGCCTCCACGAGTTCAAGCCGCGCTACGGCGCCACGCTCGTCACCGGCTTCGGCCGGGTCCTCGGCTTCCCGGTGGCGGTCCTCGCCAACAACGGCGTCCTCTTCTCCGAGTCGGCCCTGAAGGCGACCCACTTCATCGAGATGGCCGCGCAGCGGCGCATCCCGCTCCTCTTCCTCCAGAACATCACCGGCTTCATGGTGGGGAAGGCCTACGAGCAGGGAGGGATCGCCAAGGACGGGGCCAAGATGGTCCACGCCGTCGCCAACGCCGCCGTCCCGAAGCTGACCGTCCTCGTCGGGGGGTCCTTCGGCGCCGGGAACTACGGGATGTGCGGCCGCGCCTACCAGCCCCGTTTCCTCTGGTCCTGGCCCAACTCGCGGATCAGCGTGATGGGGGGCGAGCAGGCCGCCGGCGTCCTGGCCACCGTGAAGGACGACCAGCGCGCCCGCGAGGGCCTCCCGCGGATGACGCCGGAGGAGGCGGCCGCGTTCAAGCGCCCCACGCTCGAGAAGTACGAGACGGAGGGGAACCCCTACTACGCCACGGCGCGGCTGTGGGACGACGGGATCCTCGACCCGAAGGAGACCCGGACCGTCCTGGGGCTGGCCCTCTCGGCCACCGCGAACGCCCCGGCGCCCGAGACGCGGTTCGGCGTCTTCCGGATGTAGCGATGACGAGTGCCCGCTCCCTGGCCCCCCCTTCCCTCCTGCTGGCCGCCCTCCTCGCGTTGCCCGCCGCCCCGGCGGAGCGCGAGGTCGGCTCCGTCGAGCGGCTGGAGCTCACCTCCCTGACCCGCGAGCGCGCGGGGGTCTGGGCCCGGACGCGGCTGCCTCGCGCGGCGAAGGGGGCCCGGCAGACCTTCGACGGCGAGGTGACGGTCGCCAACGTGAGGCTCCCGGTCGGGCAGCCGGTGACGGTCGCCGTCCAGGAGCGGCCCACGGGCGCCGAGGCCGTCTTCCTCCTCGACATCGACCTCCGGAAGGTCCCCGAGGAGCTGGTCACGAGGATGGGGACGCACGCGGTCGACCCCGTCCTCACCGGGCGGCTCCGCGGCGACGGCGGCACGGAGGTGCCGGTCCACGCCGTGGGGGTGATCCGGTTCGGGACGCCGCAGCTGGTCGCCCCCGCCTCGAACGCAACGAGGTTCGTCCGGTACGCGGGCGCGCGCCTGTCCGGCCTCGGCCTGGCCGAGTCGACCGGGGAGGCGCGCGCGTTCGTCTACAACCCCTTCGGGTTCCCCCTCGACGTCCGCTCGCTCTCCTACTCGCTCTGGCTCGGCGAGCGGCGGGTGGTGACGGGGGAGCTGCGCGGGATCCGCCTCCACCCGGCGCGCGAGAACGAGGTCCGGATCCCCCTTAGGGCCCTGAACTCCGACCTCGTGGCCGCGGCCGGTCAGGCGGTCCTGGCCGGCGGCGAGCTGGACGGGGAGCTGATGGCCCAGGTCGAGCTGAAGGCCGGGCGGGACGGCGTCACGTTCCCGCTGAAGCTTCCGGGGAAGGTCCGGCTGGTGCGGTGAGGGCGTGAGCGAGGCGCCCCCCTTCACCACGGTCCGCCTCGAGCGGGCGGCGGACCCGCGGGTGGCCCGCGTCGTCCTCTGCCGGCCCGACCTGAGGAACGCCTTCGACGACGTCCTGATCGCCGAGCTGACGGCCGCCTTCGAGCGGCTCTCGGCCGACGCAGAGCTCCGGGTCGTCGTCCTGGCGGGGGAGGGAAAGGCCTTCTGCGCCGGGGCGGACCTGAACTGGATGAAGAGGATGGTCTCGTACGGTCCGGAGGAGAACCGCCGCGACTCGCGTGCCCTGGCCGGCCTCTTCCGGACGATCGACGCCTGCCCGAAACCGGTGGTCTGCCGGGTCCAGGGCGCAGCGCTGGGAGGCGGAACCGGCCTCGTCGCCGTCTGCGACGTGGCCGTCGCCGCCGAGGGGACCGTCTTCGGGACGACGGAGGTCCGCCTCGGGATCGTCCCGGCGGTGATCTCCCCGTACGTCGTCCGTCGGATCGGCGAGGGGAACGCCCGCTACTGGTTCCTCACCGGCGAACGCGTCGACGCCGAGTCGGCCCTGCGCGCCGGGCTCGTCCACCGCGTGGTCCCGCCCGAGCGCCTCGACGCGGCCGTCGAGGAGGCCGTCGTCTCCCTCCTCCTGGGGGGGCCCGAGGCCCAGGCCGTGAGCAAGAGCCTGGCCCGGACGGCCGGGCGGCTGCCCCTGGAGGCGGCCGAGCCCTGGACCGTCGAGACGATCGTGGAGCGCCGGGTGTCGGCCGAGGGCCAGGAGGGGATGCGGGCCTTCCTGGAGAAGCGGCTCCCGGCCTGGGCGCACAGGGGATGAGCCGATGACGACACCGGCTCGACCCATCCGGAAGCTCCTCGTGGCCAACCGCGGCGAGATCGCCGTCCGCGTCCTCCGCGCCTGCCGGACCCTCGGCATTCCGACCGTGGCCGTCTACTCGGACGCCGACGAGCGCTCCCGGCACGTCGGGATGGCCGACGAGGCCGTCCGGATCGGCCCCGCCCCCGCGCGGGAGTCGTACCTGGACGCCGGGCGGATCCTCCAGGCCGCCGAGGCCACCGGCGCCGACGCGGTCCACCCGGGCTTCGGCTTCCTCTCGGAGAACGCCGGCTTCGCCCGGCGCGTGGAGGCCGCGGGGCTGGTCTGGGTCGGCCCCCCCGCGGAGGCGATCGAGGCCATGGGGTTGAAGATCGGGTCGCGCGAGCGGATGCGCGCGGCAGGCGTCCCCGTCGTCCCCGGGACCCACGACCTCACGGACCCGGCGGAGCAGCTCCGCGTCGGACTCCCGTGCGTCGTGAAGGCCTCGGCCGGGGGCGGCGGGAAGGGGATGAGGGTCGTCCGCGACCCGGCCGACCTCCCGGCCGCGATCGCCTCGTGCCGGCGGGAGGCCGAGGCGGCCTTCGGGGACGGCACGCTCTACCTCGAGCGCTACCTCGAGCGGCCGCGGCACGTGGAGGTCCAGGTGATCGCGGACCGTCACGGGCGCGTCGCCTCCCTCGGCGAGCGGGACTGCTCCCTCCAGCGCCGCCACCAGAAGGTCGTCGAGGAGGCGCCGTCTCCGGCGGTCGACCCCTCGCTCCGCGAGCGCCTCTCGGCGGCAGCGGTGGCCGCGGCCCGGGCCGTGGGATACGTCAACGCGGGGACGGTGGAGTTCCTCCTCTCGCCCTCCGGCGAGTTCTTCTTCCTGGAGATGAACACCCGCCTGCAGGTGGAGCACCCGGTCACGGAGGAGGCCTACGGCGTCGACCTCGTCGCGCTGCAGCTCTCGGTGGCCGCGGGGGAGCCGCTCCCCCCGGACCTGCCTTCGGCCCCGCGCGCCCACGCCATCGAGGCCCGGATCTACGCCGAGGACCCGGAGGCCGGGTTCCTCCCCCAGACCGGGCGTGTCCTGGCCTACCGCGAGCCCTCGGGCCCGGGGGTGAGGATCGACTCCGGGATCGAGCCGGGCTCCGAGGTGGGGGTGCACTACGACCCGATGCTGGCCAAGCTGATCGCCCGGGGGGCGACGCGGGAGGAGGCGAGGCTTCGGCTGGTCGCGGCCCTGTCGGAGCTCGTGGTCCTCGGCGTCACGACGAACGTCTCGTACCTGAAGCGGGTCCTCTCGACCGAAGAGTTCCGGAGGGGGGAGGCCGACACGGGCTTCCTGGAGCGAAGCGTCCTGCCGCCGCCGCCCGAGCCGTCGGAGGCCGCCTTCCTCGCCGCGGCCACGCTCTTCGCCGGAGCGGCGCCCGCCGAGGGCTCCTCGCCCGCGCCATCTCGCTTCCCCGACCCCTTCGCCGCCGGGAGGTTCCGCCTGTCGTCATGAAGCTGCGCGCAACGGGAACGGGGGCCGAACGGGACGTCGAGCGGCCGCCCGCGCACCTCCCGCCCGACGTCGTCGCCGTCCGGGACGGGAAATCGGTCTGGGTCCACCACCGCGGCGAGAGCTGGCGGATCGAGCGCGCCGTTGCCCGGCCTGCCGGGGCGCCGGAGGAGGAGCACGACCTCTTCGCGCCGATGCCGGGAAAGGTCGTCCGCGTCCTCGTGGCCGAAGGGGAGGAGGTCCGGCGGGGGACCCCGCTCCTGCTCCTGGAGGCCATGAAGATGGAGCACGAGATCCGTTCCCCCCGGGACGGCAAGGTCGCGAAGCTGTTCCGATCGCAAGGGGAGATGGTGGCTCTCGGGGACCCGCTGGTGGAGATCGGTTGACCACCGCCCCCGGCCCGGGACGCGTCGTCGTCGTGGAGGTCGGACCCCGGGACGGGCTGCAGAACGAGCCGGCCCCGGTCTCGACCACGTCCAAGGTGGCGTTCGTCGAGGCGCTGGCCGAGGCCGGGCTTCCCGTCGTCGAGGTGACGGCCTTCGTCTCGCCGAGGGCCATCCCCCGCCTGGCCGACAGCGACGAGGTGTTCCGGCGCGTGACCAAGCGGCCGGGGACCCGGTACCCGGTCCTCGTCCCGAACGCCCGGGGGATGGCCCGCGCGCTCTCGGCGGGCGCTCGCGAGGTGGCCGTCTTCACTGCCGCATCCGAGACGTTCAACCGCAGGAACATCAACGCCTCGATCGAGGAGTCGTTCGAGAGGTTCCGGCCGGTCTTCGAGCTGGCCAGGGCCGAGGGCGTTTGGGTCCGCGGCTACGTCTCCTGCGCGTTCGGGTGCCCCTACGAGGGGCGCGTCGACCCGGCCGGGGTCGCCCGGGTCTCGGCCCGCCTCGTCGAGGCGGGGTGCGAGGAGGTCTCGATCGGCGACACGATCGGGGTCGGCGTCCCGACTCAGGTGGCCGAGGTCGTCGGCCGGACCGTGGAGGCGGGCGTCGGCGTGGAGCGGCTGGCCCTCCACATGCACGACACGCGAGGCACCGCCCTGGCCAACGTCGCCGAGGGGCTGAGGCAGGGGATCCGAGTCTTCGACGCCTCCGCGGGCGGCCTCGGCGGCTGCCCGTACGCCCCGGGCGCCTCCGGGAACCTGGCCACGGAGGACCTCCTCTACCTCCTCCACGGCACGGGCCACGAGACCGGCGTCGACCTAGCCGCGGTCGCCGAGGCGAGCCGAAGGCTCGCGGCCGAGATCGGGCGCCCTCCGGCGTCGCGCGTCTGGCGTGCGCTCTCGGCCGCCGAACGCCCGTCCCGGCCGTCCGTCGATTGACCGCCTCCGGGGGCGGTCTTAGACTCGCCGCACGATCGGCGAACGGTCCCGGGCCGTGCGAGGAGAGGCAATGGCGTACCGGATCCTGCTGGCGGACGACAGCCTGACCATCCAGAAAGTCGTCGAGCTCAGCTTCGCGGACAGCGAGTACGAGCTGATGGCGGTCGGCTCCGGCGACAAGGCGGTCGCGGCCCTGGACGGCTTCGCGCCGGATCTCGTCCTGGCGGACGTGGTCATGCCCGGCCTCTCGGGCTACGAGGTCTGCGAGGCGGTCAAGTCGCGGCCCGGCGGCGGGACGAAGCCGGTCGTCCTCCTGACGGGGACCTTCGAGCCGTTCGACAGAGCCCGGGCCGAGCGGGCCGGGTGCGACTCGATCGTGACGAAGCCGTTCGACTCGCACGCGCTGGTCTCTCTCGTCGCCGACCTGATCCGGAAAGCGGAGAAGGCTCGAGAGGAAGCGGCCGCGGCGCCCGCCCCGGCCCCGGAACCGGCAGCGCCCGCCGAGGAGCCGTTCGAGATCGAGATGGAGGCCGGCGAGGCGCCCTCGGAGATCCCGCCCCTCGAGGTTCCCGCGGCGGCGGAGACCCTGGAGACCGCCGAGATGCCGGCCCTCGAGGCCATCGCTCCCGAGCCGGCGGCTCCGGCCCCGGCGACCCAGCTGTTCGACGGGGAGCCCGGCTACGCCACGGTCGCCCTGCCGATCCCGACGCCCGAGTACCTGGAGGCGATGTCCCGGGCCGCGGCCGCCGGGACGACGCCGGGCGAGGGGGTCCCCTGGCCGCCGCCTCCGCCTCCGGTCGAGGAGCCGCTGATCGCAGCTGCGCCCACGGCGGAGCCCCTGCCCGAGCCCGTGCCCGAGCCCGTGCCCGAGCCGGCAGCTCCGGCCGAGCCGCTGTACGAGCTGATACTGCCCGAGGAGCCCGTGGAGGCGCCCCCGGAGGCCGAGGTGGCCCCGGTCCTTCTCGAGCCCCCGCCCCACCCGGCGGCGGAGGCTCCCATGTCCTTCGAGTCCTTCCTCGAGCCGCCGGCCGCGCCGCCCCCGGCCGCGGCCAGCGCGCCCGTCGCCGAGGTGCAGCCAGCCGAGCCGGAAGCGGTCCCGTTCCTGCTGGAGGAGCCGCCGTCCGAGGCCGCGCCGTTCGTTCCGGAGATGCCGGCTCCCGAGGCGTCCCCCGCGCCCGCGTTCGCGGAGCCGGAGTTCGAGGAGCAGACGTTCGAGGAGCCGGCCCCGACGCTGGAAGTCCCCCCGGAGGCCGGAGCCGAGCCGATCCTCGAGGTCCTCTCACCGTTCGAGCGGGAGGAGACGGCGCCCCTCCTGGTCCCTGCCCCCGTGCCGACGGAGGTCGCCGTCGAGGCGGTCCAGGAGACGCCGCTCGAGGAGCCCGTCGCCGCGGCGCGGGCCGAGCCGGAGGAGGACGTCTTCGGGACCGAGCCCCCGCTTCCCGTCGAGGAGGAGGTCCCTCTCTCCTCGGGCGAGATCCCTCCTCCTCCTCCTCCGTTCGACGCCGCCGGCTTCGAGTCCGAGGGCGTCGAGGTCGAGACGCGGGACATCGAGCGGGACATGGAGGCCTTCGAGAAGTCGGGCAGCTGGGCGTCTAGGCCCGAGGTCTGGGAGCAGGCCGAGGCGATGGGGGTCCAGGGCCCGCCGGACTTCATGGGCCAGCCCGAGGTCCGGCCCGCTCCCGAGCCTCCGGCGCCCGAGGTGGCCACGGCCCCGTTCGAGGTCCCGGCGGAGGTGCCGGAGCCTCCGGTCGAGCTCGAGGCTCTCGCCGCCGAGGCCAGCCTGACCGATCTCTCGAAGCTGATCCCGGCCAAGCCGGCGCCGGCTGCCGCCGACGTCCCGACCCTCCCGCTCGTCGCGGGGGCGGAGCTGACGGACGGGGACGTCGAGCGGATCGCGCGTCGCGTCGTGCAGCTGATGGGGGAGAAGGTCGTCCGCGAGGTGGCCTGGGACGTGGTGCCGGAGCTGGCCGAGAGGCTGATCCGGGAGAGGCTGCGCGACATCGAGAGCTGAACTTGAATGCAGGGGGCCCCCGCCGCGCTCCGCGCGGCTGGACGCCGGGCCCCCTGCACCCCCCCCAGCGTTCCGGTTCCTTTTCGGGAGAGAACTCGGGGGCCCCCGCCGCGCTCCGCGCGGCTGGACGCGACGAGGGGCCCCTTCCCCTCGTCCCCTGCACCCCCCCAGCGTTCCGGTTCTTTTTCGGGAGAGAACTCGGGGGCCCCCGCCGCGCTCCGCGCGGCTGGGGCGGATTGGCTACACTCCTCGCCTCTGCGATGAAGACCGTCACCCGTCCCGAGCTCCCCAAGACGTTCGACCCCGACGCGTTCGAGCGGAAGTGGTACCGCCAGCAGGAAGAGGCGGGGCACTTCCGTCCCGAGATCGCCCGGGAGGACGCCGCCCCCTACGCGATCGTCATCCCGCCGCCGAACGTCACCGGCGTCCTCCACATCGGCCACGCCCTCGGGCGGACGCTGGAGGACGTCCTCTGCCGGTGGCGGCGGATGCAGGGGAGGGCCGTCCTCTGGCTCCCGGGCGTCGACCACGCCGGGATCGCCACCCAGATGGTCGTGGAGCGCGACCTCGCCGAGAGGACGGGGAAGAGCCGGCACGACCTGGGGCGCGAGGAGTTCGTGGCCCTCTGCCGCGAGTGGGCCGACGCGCGGCGCGGCGACATCCTGAACCAGATCCGCCGCCTCGGCTGCTCGTGCGACTTCACGCGCGAGTACTACACGCTCGACGAGGCGCGCTCGCGGGCCGTCCGCGAGGTCTTCTGCACGCTCTACCACCAGGGGCTGGCCTACCGGGCCGACCGGATGGTGAACTGGTGCCCCCGCTGCGCCACCGTCCTGTCGGACCTCGAGGTGAACCACGTCGAGAGCTCGGGGCTCCTCTGGTCGGTCGCCTACCCTCTCGAGGACGGCACCGGGGAGCTCGTCGTGGCGACGACGCGCCCCGAGACGATGCTGGGCGACACCGCGGTCGCGGTGCACCCGGAGGACGAGCGGTACGCGGGGCTGGCCGGAAAGCGCGTCCGGCTCCCGCTGACGGGCCGGACCATCCCCGTGATCGCCGACGAGATGGTCGACCGGGCCTTCGGCACGGGGGTCGTGAAGATCACCCCCGCGCACGACCCGAACGACTTCGAAGCGGGCCGCCGGCACGGGCTGGAGTTCGTCTCGGCCATCGGGTTCGACGCGAAGATGACCGCCGCCGCGGGAGCCGCGTACGCGGGGACGGACCGCTTCGCCGCCCGCAAGGCCGTCCTGAAGGACCTCGACGCGCAGGGGCTCCGGCGCGGGGAGAAGCCGCACACGTCCGCCGTCGGGCGCTGCCAGCGCTGCGACACGGTCCTCGAGCCGCTCGTCTCGCTCCAGTGGTTCGTGAAGGTCCAGCCGCTGGCCGAGAAGGCCGTGGCGGCGTCGGACGCTCTCGAGGTCCGCTTCTCGCCGGAGAGCTGGAAGAAGACGTACGACGAGTGGATGCGGAACATCCGCGACTGGTGCGTCTCGCGCCAGCTCTGGTGGGGGCACGAGATCCCCGCCTGGTACTGCCCGGACGGGCACGTCACGGTGCCGCGCCCCGGCGAGCCCGACCCGAAGGCCTGCGCCGCGTGCGGCTCGGCGGCGCTGACGCGCGACGGGGACGTCTTCGACACCTGGTTCTCGTCCTGGCTGATGCCCCTCTCCGTCCTCGGCTGGCCCGAGCGGACGAAGGACCTCGCGCGCTTCTACCCGACGGACGTCCTCGTCACGGCGTTCGACATCCTCTTCTTCTGGGTGGCCCGGATGATCATGGCGGGGGTCTGGTTCGAGGGGAAGGTCCCCTTCCGCGACGTCTGCATCCACGGCCTGGTCCGCGACGAGCGGGGCCAGAAGATGTCCAAGACGAAGGGGAACGTCATCGACCCGCTCCTGATGTGCGACGAGTTCGGGGCGGACGCGGTCCGCTTCGCGCTCGCCGTCCTGTCGGGGACGGGGCGCGACCTGCCGTTCGGCACGACGCGCGTGGCGGGCTCGCGGGCCTTCGCGACGAAGGTCTGGAACGCCGCGCGCTTCGCCATCGGGATGCTGGGCGACGAGGAGCTCCCCGACGAGGTCGACTTCGCCTCGCTGGGGACGGTCGACCGGTGGATCCTGGCCCGGCTGTCGGAGACGGCCGCCAAGGTGGACGGCTCGCTCGAGGTCTTCCGCTTCGACGAGGCGGCCAACGCCCTCTACGGCTTCTTCTGGTCCGAGTTCTGCGACTGGTACGTGGAGCTCGTCAAGCCGGTCCTGCGCGACCCTTCGCGGCCCGAGGAGGAGAAGCGGAAGACGCGCGCCGTCCTCCGCCGCGTCCTCCTCGACTCGCTGGCGCTCCTGCACCCGTTCATGCCGTTCGTCACCTGCGAGATCCGCGAGGCCCTGAACGCCGACGGGGCCGCGCTGCCGCTCACCTCCTTCCCGCGGGAGCGCGAGGAGTGGCGGGACCCGCTCGCGGTGGAGACGATGGAGACGGTCGAGGCGGCGGTGACGCGCCTGAGGAACCTCCGCGCCGAGCGCGGGCTCGCCCAGACGACGCCTCTGGCGGCGGGCCTCGAGGTGCCCGCCGGGCCGCTCGCCGACGCCCTGCGGGCGCACGCGGACCTCGTCTCGTCGCTGGCGCGCCTCTCGTCGCTCGTGGTGGCCGAGAAGGTCGACATCCCCGGCGCCTTCCACGACCACGTCGGCTCGGTGGGGCTGGCCGTCCTCCTGCCGGCCCGCGAGCTCTCGCCGGCCGAGCGCTCCCGGATCGAGAAGGAGCTGGCCACGATCGACAAGGAGGCCGCCGCCCTGAAGCGGAAGCTGGCCGACGAGTCCTTCCTCTCCCGCGCCCCGGCGGCCGTCGTCGAGAAGGCGCGCCAGCAGCTGGCCGACCTCGAGACGCGCCGGGGCAAGCTCTCCGGGAACCTGGCGGCGTCGGGCGGATGAGGCTCACGCCGCTCGGCCCGCTCCCGCCGCTCTCCGGTCGCCGGTACGACCGGATCCAGAACCTCTGCTTCGTCCGCGAGGCCGACTCCACGAACGAGCTCGCCAAGGCGGTCCTCGAGAGCATGATCGAGGACGACACGGAGCTCCTCCCGACGGCGTTCGTGGCGTCCCGGCAGACGGCCGGCAAGGGGCGTTCCGGGCGCGAGTGGCGGACGGCGCCCGGGGGCGCGCTGGCCGTCTCGCTCGTCGTCCCGTGGCCCGAGGGCCCCTCGCGGGTCCGCCTGCCGCTCTCGGTCGGCGTCGTCGTGGCGCGGGGGATCGCCTCCCTCTTCGGCGTCCCGGTCCGGCTGAAGTGGCCGAACGACCTCCTCGTCGGCCGGCGGAAGCTGGGCGGCCTCCTCGTCGAGGCGAGGGTCCTGCCCGACGGGTACGGCTTCGCGGTGATCGGGATCGGCGTCAACGTCGGCGCCACGCGCGCCGAGCTCGAGGCCCTCGGCCTTCCCGAGGCGACGTCCCTGCGCGAGGCCGGCGCCCGGCCGGGCCTCCTCGAGGGGGACGCCCCGCTCGAGGCGCTCCTGTCGATCCTCGACGCGGCGCTCTCGGAGGCCGGGGACGGACTGGCGGAGGTGCCCGGCCTCGACGCCGCGTTCGAGGAGGTCACGGCCCACCGGCCGGGCGACCCGATCTCGGTCCACGACGGGACTCGCCGCGTCAGCGGGACGTACGGGGGCGTCACCGCGGACGGGTTCCTCAGGCTCCTGACGCCGGACGGGGTCGAGACCGTCCTCTCCGGCGACGTCGTGGCGTTCTGATGGGCCTCCTCCTCGCGCTCGACGTCGGCAACACGAACACGGTCGTCGGGTTCTTCGAGGGGGAGCGTCTCCTGGCCCCGGCGCGGTTGACGACCGTGAGGGACCGGACCGCCGACGAGCACGCGCTCCTCCTGACGGCCCTGTTCCAGGCGCGGGGCCGGTCCCCGTCCGAGGTGGAGGACATCGTCGTCGCCTCCGTCGTCCCGTCGCAGGACTTCCCGCTGCGCTCCGCCTGCCGGCAGGCGTTCGGCGTCGACCCGCTCGCCGTCGCCCCGGGCGTGAAGACCGGGATGCGGATCCTCTACGACAACCCGGCCGAGGTGGGCGCCGACCGGATCGTGAACGCCGTCGCCGCCTTCGCCGAGGTGGGCGGGGCGTGCGTCGTCGTCGACTTCGGGACCGCCACGACGCTCGACGTGGTCTCCGAGAAGGGGGACTACCTCGGCGGCGTCATCTGCCCGGGGCCCGGCATCAGCGCCGACGCCCTCTTCAGCCGGGCCGCGCGCCTGTCGCGGATCGACCTGCACCGCCCCGAGCGGGTCGTCGGGAAGACGACGGCCCAGAGCGTCCAGTCCGGACTCTTCTGGGGGGTCGTCGCCCAGATCGAGGGGCTCCTCGCCCGCATCCGCGCCGAGCTCGGGCTGCCGGGCCTCCCCGCCGTGACGACCGGGGGGCTGGCGCCGCTCTTCGCGACGGCCTCGGCCGACCTGTCGCGCGTCGACCCCGACCTGACGCTGAAGGGGCTCCGGATCCTCTGGGAGCGCAACCGGGGCGAGCGTGGCCGCTGACGAGACGCCGGACGAGGAGACGGCTTACGCCACGCGGGTCGAGGACGCGTTCATCGCCGAGCGGGGCACCCCGTTCCTCCTCTCGCCCAAGGACTGGATGCTGATCCAGGGCTGGCGCGCCGCCGGCGTTCCGGTCGACACGGTCGTCCGCGCGGTCCGCGAGGCGTTCGAGCGGCGGAGGGCGCGCGGCGCGGCCGGGAAGATCAACTCGCTCTCGTACTGCCAGGGCGCCGTCGAGGAGCGCTGGGAGATGGAGAGGCGCGGCCTGGCCGGGAGCGGGGAGGGGAGCCGGGACCTCCCCGCCGAGGAGACGGCCCGAAGGCTCGCCCGGCTGCGCGAGGCGCTCGCCTCCTCCGCCAACGCGGCCCCGGAGGGGGTCGATCCCGAGCGGTTCCAGAAGGCGCTGGCGAAGGCCTCCGAGAAGCTCGCCTCGCTGGATCCCGCCGGGGGGTTCGAGACGCTGGAAGAGAAGCTCCACGCCGCGGAGTCCTCCCTGGCCAGGGCGCTCCTGCCGGCGATCGACGAGCCCTCGAGGGCGGCCGTCGAGGAGGCCGTCTCGAGCGCCCTCGGCGACGTCTCGGCGGCCAGGGAGGAGGTCGTCGCCCGGATGCGCCGCGCTCTGACCCGGCGGGAGCTCCGGAGGCGGCTGGGCCTTCCGCCGCTGACGCTCTTCGACGCCTGAGGGGACCGTGCGGCGCGGCGTGGCGGAGTTCGTCGTCGAGCGCGTCGTCCCGGGAGGGGACGGCCTGGCGCGGGTGGACGGCGTCGTCACGCTCGTCCCCGGAGCCTTCCCCGGCGACCGCGTCCGGGCGCGCCTCGTCCCCGAGGGGAGCTCCCTCCTGCGAGGGGAGCTCCTGGCGGTCGTGGAGGCGGGCCCCGACCGCCGGCCGGAGCCCGAGGTCTGCCCCCGGGCCCTCGACGGGTCGTGCGGCGGGTGCGACTGGGCGGCGGCGCGGCCCGGGTCGAGTCGCGCCCTGAAGACCGCCCTCGTCCTGGACGCTCTCCGGCGCGTCGGCAGGCTGGACTCGCGCTCGCTCCCGTCGCCGGCTTGGCTCGGCTCGGCGGCGGCCTACCGCCTCAGGAGCCGCCTCCACGTCGACGGCCTGGGGCGCGCCGGTTTCCTGGCGCGCCGGTCCAGCGACGTCTCCGACCTCGAGGCGTGCGAGGTCGTCTCGGGCACGCTCCTCGAGCGGCTTCCCGCCGTGCGCGCGGCGTTCCTGTCGGCGGGCGGCTTCGAGGGGGAGCTGGTGACGCTGGAGGGGCTGGACGGGACGCCGCTCCTCGGCGAGCTGCGCCCCGCGCGGGCGCCGAGGGACCCCGAGGGGCTCCTCCGGGCCCTGCACGGCCCGCTCGACGGCGTGAGGCTCCTGGACCGCGAGGGAAACGCGTCCGCCGAGCGAGGGACGACCGCCCTCGTCCTGGACGTCGACGGGGCGAGGTTCCGGGTCTCGGTCTCCTCGTTCTTCCAGGCGAACCGCCACCTGCTCTCCGGCTTCCTCGGCGTCCTCCGGAGCGCGGTCGCGCCCGCGTACGGGGCGGCTCGCCCGGGCCGCGCGGTCGACCTCTACGCGGGCGTCGGCTTCCTGACGCGCCCGGTCGCCGAAGCCGCCGGCTCCGTGACGGCGGTCGAGGTCTCACCCTCCTCGTCGGACGACCTCCGGGCCAACGCCGGGACGTGGCGTGCCGAGGGGCTCGCGCCGGTCGAGGTCCACCGTTCGTCGGCGGAGGCGTTCGCCGCCGGGGGAGGCCTGTCGGGGGCCGAGCTCGTCGTGGCCGACCCGCCTCGCGAGGGGCTCTCGCCCGCGGTCAGGCGAGCGATCTCCCGCGCGGCGCCCGGCGTCCTCGTCCTGGTCTCGTGCGACCCCGCCACCTTCGCGCGCGACCTGGCGTTCTTCTCCGCCGGCTACGACGTCGAGACGCTGACGCTCCTCGACCTCTTCCCCGGCACGCACCACGTCGAGTGCGTCGCCCGGCTCGTCCGTCGCGGGCCGGCCGCCGGAAAGGGGTAGCCCCCGGTGCGCCTGTCGTGGGGGGACGGCGCCCCGTCCCCGGCCGTCCCGGCGGCGCTGGCGGCCGCGTCCGGGGTCGGCCTCGGGCTCGCGATGCCGGTGCCGCCGCTCGCGGGCGGGCTCCTCGCGCTCGTCCTCGCCTCCCTCGCCGCCGCGGCGGCGGGCGCCGTCCGGCCCTCGCGCCTCCTCGGCAGCGGGCTCCTCGTCCTGCTCGGTGTGGCGGGCCTCGTGCAGGCCCGGAGGCTCGTCACGGACCCCCGCCACGCCGACGCCGCTCTCGTCTCGGCCCTCCCGGAGGGGAACGTCTGCGAGGTGACGGGGCGCCTGCAGGGGCCGTGGAGGGCGAGCGGGTCGCTCCGGGTGGCCGACCTCGAGGTCGAGAGCGTGCGGAACGGCGAGCGGGTCCTGCCGGTCGCTGGCCCGGTCCGGCTGGTCGTCGGCGGCCGGACGAGCGCGGACGAGGCGGCGGGGGCCGGCGAGAGGGTCCGCGCCCGCGGGGAGCTGCGGCTCCCGGACGTCTCGGCCGACCCGCGCTCGCCCTTCCGGCTGCCGCCCCGTCCCCGGCTCGCGCTGAAGAGCGCGCTCCAGGTCGAGCGGCTCGGCCCGGCCACCGGCCTCCTGGGGCCCGTCCACCGGGCGCACCGGGCGCTGCTCCTGCAGATCCGGCGGAACCTGCCCGGCGACGGTGACGAGGACCGGACGGCGCGGGCCCTCGTCCTGGCGCTCCTGATCGGCGAGACCGCGGACCTGCCGCCGCGGGCCGTCACTGCCTTCCGGGACGGCGGGGCCGCCCACGTCCTGGCCGTGTCGGGCCTCCAGGTGGCGTTCCTGGCGCTCCTCCTCCACCGGCTGCTGCCGACGAGGCTCGTCTCGCTCGGGAGCCGTGACGCGATCGTGCTGGCCGCCACGGCCTGCTACGCGGTCTTCGCCGGCGGGAGCCCGCCCGTCGTCCGCGCCGCGCTGACGATCGGCGTCTACCTCGGGGCGCGCCTCCTCGGGAGGCCGGTTGCCGCCTGGCAGGCCGTCGGAGCCTCTGCCCTCGTGCTCCTGCTCCTCGACCCGGGCGTCCTCCTGGACGCCGGGTTCCTCCTGACCTACTCGGCGGTGGCGGGCCTCTCGGCCTTCGGCGTCCCTCTCTCGGCGGCGCTGCGCCGGACGGGCCTCCCCGCCTGGGCGGCCGGCGCGGCGGGGGCGACCGCCGGAGCGGAGCTGGCGGTCCTTCCGGTCCAGGCGTACGCCTTCCACGTCGTCCCGCTCGTCGGCCTCGCCTCCAACCTGGTCGTGGTCCCCCTGTCGCTCCTCTTCCTCCTCGCCGCGCTCGCGCTGCTCCCCGCCCTCCTCCTCGGGCCGGTTCCCGCGTCGGCAGCCCTCGTGCCGCTCCGGCTCCTCTCGGACGGCCTCCTCTTCACGCTCGACCTGTTCGACCGCCTCGGCGCGCTCCGGTTCGTGCCGGCCCCCTCGTGGGGCCTCTCGGTCCTCCTGGGCCTCCTCCTGGCCGGCGCCGTGGTCCCCCTCCCGAGGCGGCTCCGGGCCGCGTCGCTCGCCGCCGCCCTAGCCCTCGGGCTGTTCGTCGTGGCCCGGCCCTCGACGCCGGCCGCCCCCGGGACGCACGAGCTCCTGGCGCTCGACGTGGGGCAGGGGGACGCGTGGCTCCTCCGCTCCGGCACCGGCGCCGTCCTCGTGGACGGGGGCGGCAGCCACGACGCGGAGTACGAGTTCGGCCGGCTCCGGCTCCTGCCGCTCCTCTCGCGGGCCGGAGCGGTCCGCTTCGAGGCGGTGGCGCTGACCCACCCGCACCCGGACCACGGGCGGGGGCTCGCGGGGCTCCTCGCCGTGGCGCCGGTCGGGCAGCTGGCGATCCCGCGGGGAGCGGAGCGGAACGAGGTCCTGGACGAGGTCCTGCAGGCGGCGGCGAGGCGCGCGGTGCCGATCGAGCGGTACGGTGCGGGGGAGTCGCTGGCGCCTTCGGGGATCCGCCTGGACGTCCTCCACCCGGGTCCCGGGGCCTACTGGCGGGCACGGGCCAACAACGGCTCCCTCGTCCTCCGGGCGTCCCTGGGCGGGAGGACCGCGCTCCTGACCGGAGACGTCGAGGCGGCGGCCGAGGCGGACCTGGCCTCGCGGGGGGCGCCGCTTCGCGCCGACGTCCTGAAGGTGGCGCACCACGGGAGCGGGACGTCCACGACCCCCGGTTTCCTCTCCCGGGTCGCGCCGCGCGTGGCCCTCGTCGGCGTCGGCCGAAGGAACCGCTTCGGCCACCCCTCGCCCGCGGTCCTCTCGCGGCTCTCCGAGGCCGGGGCGAAGGTCCTGAGGACCGACCGGGACGGCGGCTTCGGCCTCCTCGTCCGGCAGGGACGGCTCCTGCCGCTCTTCTCCGAGGACCCTCCGGGAGGCCCCCGATGACGCGCCGGCCGCGAGGGGTCCTGGCGATCCTGGGCCCGACGGCGACCGGGAAGAGCGCCCTCGCGGTGGCCGTCGCCGAGCGGCTCGGCGGGGAGGTGATCTCCGCGGACGCGTTCGCGGTCTACCGGGGCCTGGACGTCGGGACGGCCAAGCCCTCGGCCGGGGAGCGGCGCGGGGTGCCGCACCACCTGATCGACGTCCGGGAGCCGGCCGAGCGCTACAGCGCGGGGGAGTTCGCGCGGGAGGCCCGCGCCGCCGCCGAGGAGGTCCTGTCCCGCGGGCGTCTGCCGATCCTCTGCGGCGGGACCGGCTTCTACGTCCGGGCCTTCTTCGACGGGCTCTTCGAAGGCCCCACGCGCGACGAGCGGACGCGCGAGGCCCTGGCGGCCGTCCACCGCCGGCGCGGCCCCGGCTTCCTGGCGCGGGCCGTGGCGCTCCTGGACCCAGCGAGCGCGGGCCGCGTCGGGCCGAACGACGCCGTCCGCGCGACCCGCCTCCTGGAGATCGCGCTCTCGACGGGCCGCGCGCCGTCGGAGCTCTTCCGCTCGAGCCCCGGCCCCCGGTGGGAACGGCCCTCGGTGCGCGTCCTCCTCTCGTTGCCGCGACCGGTGCTCTATGAAAGAATCGAGCGGCGTTTCACGGCCCTCATGAGCGCCTCCCTGCCTGCCGAAGTCTCGGGTCTCCTCCGATCGGGCGTGCCGCCCACGGCGCCCGCCTTCTCGGCCATCGGCTACCGCGAGACCGTCCAGCTGGTCGAGGGGCGGATCGGCGAGGCCGAGTGGCGCGAGCAGGTCGTCCGGGCGACGCGGCGCTTCGCCAAGCGTCAGGAGACCTGGTTCCGGTCCGAGACGGGCCTCCTCTCTCTCCGCGCCGACCGCGCCGACCTCGTCGACGCCGTGGTCGCGGGTTCCGCTCCGCTCTTCTCTCCATCCGAAGGGGGACTCCGATGAACCTCGCCAAGCCTCCGATCAACGTGCAAGACGGGTTCTTCTACCAGCTCCGCAAGGACAACACGACCGTCGAGGTGACCCTCCTGTCCGAGACCCGGCGCGTGGGCCGGATCCGCCGGTTCGACAAGTACGCCGTCGTCCTCGAGGTGGAGGGACGCGAGGAGCTGATCTACAAGCACGCGATCGCGTCGGTGGCGGTGCAGACGCCTCCGTCACCGCGCCCGGCGGCCCCCTAGGGCCCGGGCTTGGCCCGTGCCCCCGCGAGGGAGGCGCCCCTCCGACGCGCCCTCGCCCTCGCGCTCGTCGCCGCCTCCTGCGCCACGACGCCGCCGCCCCGGACGCCCCCTCCGGAGCCGGAGGCCGCCTGGGGCTTCCGGGACCCGGCCTCGGGCCGCGACCCGGCACGGCTCTCGACCCGCGACCAGCGGCTGATCGGGGAGGGCCTGGCCGCGGTCAGGCGAGGGGACGGCGCCGCGGCGCGGCGCCTCTTCGAGCAGGGGGCCTCGCGCGCCTCTGACCCCGTCCCCTTCCGGCTGGGCCTGGCCTACGCCGCGGCCGCCGAGGGGGAGACGGCGGAAGCCGAGGAGGCTCTGCGGACGCTCCTGGCCGCGGAGGCCGGGTACGTGCCCGCCGTCGAGGCGCTGGCGGACCTGGAGGCCTCGACCGGGAGGGAGCGCGAGGCCATGGACGGCTACCGCGCCGTCCTGCGCGCGCTCCCGGGGGACCGCCGAGCCGCCGCGCGGGTGGAGGCGATGCGGCGCGCCCTGGTGTCGGCCCGCAGGTCGGAGGCCGAGGAGGCGCTCGCCGCCGGGGAGCTGGAGCGGGCGCGGCGGGCGGGAGTCTCCCTCGTCGAGCTCGACCCGCGGGCGGCGACGGGGTTCCAGGTCCTGGCCCGGACGGCCGAGGCGAGCGGCCGGCCCGAGGACGCCTACGCGTGGGCGATCCAGGCCCGAAACCTGGTTCCCCGGGACCCTGCCTGGACCGAGGTCGTGGCACGGCTGGCGATGGAGACCGCCCGTTTCGCCGAGGCCGCCGGCTTCTACGACGAGCTGGCCACCGGGTCGCCGGTCTTCGCGGAGAAGGCCGAGGCTGCCCGGCTGGAGTTCCGGATCCAGAACCTCCCGGCCTCCCCCCGCGGCGCCGCCCTCTCCCCCCGCCTGACCCGGGTGCAGCTGGCGGTCCTCCTCTGGGCCACGGTCGCCGAGGTCCGCGACGACGCGGCCGCCGGCCCGGCGGAGGTGGCCGTGGACGTCGTCGACCACCCGGAGCGGAGCGCCCTGATCCGGGCCATCTCGCTCGGCTTCCTCGCCGTCGACCGCGACACCCACCGGGTGGGGGTGGAGGCGGCCGTCCCTCGCGCGGAGCTCGCCAGGCAGCTGCACCGGCTGGCCCGCCTCGTCGCGCGAGGACGGAGGCTCCCGGCCTGCCTGGCCTCGGACCCGCCCGCCCTGACGGCGCTCCAGGAATGCGGGATACTCTCGCCATCCGCGGCGAGAGGCGTGACCGGGCGGGAGGCCCTGCGGGCCGTCGAGCGCACGGCCCGCCTGGCGCGCGAAGGAGGAAACCGATGACCGTGAACGAGGTGCTGGCTCGCGTCCCCCTGTTCGAGGGGCTCTCGGCGGGAGACCGGACGACGCTGGCCCAGACGGCGACCGTCCGGAGCTACCGGAGGGGGGAGAGGATCGTCACCCAGGGCGAGCCAGGGACGTCGTTCTTCGTGATCTGCCGGGGTCGGGTCTCGGTGACGGTCCTCTCGCCGGACGGCCGGGAGGTCGTCCTGTCGGCCCTCGGCACGGGCGACCACTTCGGCGAGATGGCCCTCCTCGACGACTCTCCCCGCTCGGCGACCGTGGTGGCCTCCGAGCGGTCCGAGCTCGCCGTCATCACGCGGGAGGCGTTCCTCGAGCTCCTCCGCTCGAACTTCGTCCTGACGAAGGCGCTCCTGGCCTCCTTCTCGCGCCGCCTGCGGCGGGCCAACGCCACGATCGAGGGGCTGGCGTCGCTCGACGTGAAGGGCCGCCTCGCCCGCTACTTCCGGGACCTCGCCACGAGCCGGGGCCGGCAGGCGGGGGGCGGCTGGACGGTCGTCGTGAGGCCCTCCCAGCGGGAGATCGCCGACACCATCGGGTCCAGCCGGGAGACGGTCTCGCGCACGATGACGCAGCTGGCCAAGGAGAGCCTCCTGGTGCCGAAGGGCCGCGTCGTCTACGTCCGGTTCGAGGCCGAAGCGGGGCGGGCGGCCGCCCCGGCGGCGCCGGTCCGGGCTTCGGCCTGAGGGGGACGCCGCCGGCGTGACCACCGAGCTGCGCCCGTTCACCCTCCCGAACCTCCTGACCTTCGCGCGGCTCGTCGCCCTCCCGTTCCTGATCGTGGCCATCGTGGAGGGGAACCACGAGCAGGCCTTCTGGATCTTCTTCGCGGCGGCCGTCTCCGACTTCGTCGACGGGTTCCTGGCGCGGCACTTCGGCATGGCCTCGCCGCTCGGGGCCTACCTCGACCCGATCGCCGACAAGCTCTTCCTCGTCTCGACGTTCATCGCCTTCGCTCTCCGATCGACGCCGTCCAACGTCCACATCCCCCTCTGGCTCGTCATCCTGACCGTCACGCGGGACCTCCTGATCGTGGTCGTGGCCCTCGTCATGGCGATCGCGCTCGACATCCGGTCCTTCCCGCCGACCTTCCTCGGCAAGGCGAACACGTTCGCCGAGATCTCGACCGTCGTCGCCATCCTGATGAACAACATCGGCAGGATGCCCGGGTGGGTGCCCCGGGCCTGCTTCACCGCGGTCTTCCTGCTGACGATCGCCTCTGGGCTCCACTACATCCTCCGCGCCTCCCTCGCCGTCGCCCGGGCCACCGGGGCGCGGGGCGGGGCCGGGCCGGAGGCAGCCCCGGATGCCCCGGGACCGACCGCCCCGGGACCGACTTGACGGACCCGGGGCCGAGGGGCTAAAAGGACGTTCCCTGCCGAGGGCGGGCGTAACTCAGTTGGTAGAGTGACAGCTTCCCAAGCTGTAGGTCGTGGGTTCAAATCCCATCGCCCGCTCCAGTGAACGCCCCACGAGGCCGCCGCGAGGCGGCCTCGGTCGCTTCCGGGGAGCCGGGGACCGGGGAGGCCCGGGACCCGGACGCGCTCAGGCCGCGGCTTCCGACGGGGCTTCCGGGTCCTCTCCGAGCCGGGCCCGGACGGAGCGCCTCAGGGCGGCGACGCGCTCGGCCGCTCCCTCGTCCCGGGGCACGACCTTCCGGAAGCGAGGCAGGTAGCTCTCCCACCCCAGGAGGATCGCCCGCGCCCGGGGCGAGAGGGTGCGTCGCAGGTGCTCGAGGACGAGCCGCTTCAGGAGTTCGGCGTCCTCGCCGTCCAGGGCGGCGATCTCGACGAGCTCGCGGTTGACGCGCGAGGCGAACGTCCCGTCCTCGTCCAGGACGTAGGCGACGCCGTTCGACATCCCCGCCCCGAAGTTCCGTCCCGCGCGCCCGAGGACCGCGACGAGCCCGCCGGTCATGTACTCGCAGGCGTGGTTCCCGGCCCCCTCGACGACCGCGACGGCTCCCGAGTTCCTCACGGCGAACCGGTCCCCGGCCTGCCCGGCCGCGAGCAGCAGCCCCCCCGTGGCGCCGTAAAGGGCCGTGTTGCCGAGGATCTGGTTCTCGTGCGTCGCCTCGGCGTGCGCCGCCTGCCGGAAGGGCCGGATGGTGATCTCGCCGCCCGAGAGGCCCTTGCCCACCGTGTCGTTGGCCTCCCCCTCGAGGTCGAGGTGCATCCCGGGGAGCGAGAAGGCGCCGAAGCTCTGCCCGGCGCTCCCGACGAAGCGGAGGCGGACCCGTCCCGGGGGGAGGCCCGCGTCGCCGAAGCGCTCGGCGATCGTCCCGGCGATCCGGGCCCCGACCGTGAGGTGGTGGTTGCGGACGGGGTAGCTCCCCGTGAACGGCTCGCCGGAGGCCAGAGAGGGGAGGAGGTCGTGGAGGATCTCGGCGTCGAGCGAGACGAGCCCGGGACGGCGGTTCCGCTCCGCGGTCCGCCGCCGCGCGGCTCCCTCCTCGGCGACCGGAGAGAAGAGCGGGGAGAGGTCCAGCTTGGCGGCGCGGGGCGCCCCCTCGGGGACCCGGGCGCAGAGGAGGTCGCTCCGCCCGATCGCCTCGTCGAGCGTCCGGAAGCCGAGCGAGGCCAGGATCCCCCGGACCTCCCCGGCCATCCGCGTGAAGTAGGCCACCACGGCCTCCGGCGTCCCCCGGAACTTCGCGCGGAGGTCCTCCCGCTGCGTCGTGATGCCGGTGGGGCAGGTGTTGAGGTGGCACTGCCGCGCCATCACGCAGCCGAGCGCGACGAGGGGCGCCGTCCCGAAGCCGTACGACTCGGCGCCGAGGAGCGCGGCGACGACGACGTCGCGCCCCGACCGGAAGCCCCCGTCCACGCGCACCTCCACCCGGTGCCTCAGGCCGTTGCGGAGGAGGGCCGCCTGCGTCTCGGCCAGCCCCAGCTCCCACGGCGACCCCGCGTGCTTGATCGAGGAGAGGGGCGAGGCGCCGGTGCCGCCGGCGTGCCCGGCGACGAGGACGTAGTCGGCGAAGGCCTTGGCCACCCCGGCCGCGACCGTCCCGACGCCGGCCTCCGCGACGAGCTTCACCCCGACGCGCGCGCGCGGGTTGACCGTCTTCAGGTCGTGGATCAGCTGCGCGAGGTCCTCGATCGAGTAGATGTCGTGGTGGGGCGGGGGAGAGATCAGGGTGACGCCCGGGACCGCGTGCCTCAGGCGCGCGATCAGCTCGGTCACCTTGTGGCCCGGGAGCTGCCCCCCCTCGCCCGGCTTGGCGCCCTGGACGATCTTCACCTCGAGCTCGTCGGCCCGGACGAGGTACTCGGTCGTCACGCCGAAGCGCCCGGAGGCGACCTGCTTGATCCGGTTGTCGGCCCGCGTCCCGCCCGGCCCGTCGCGCCAGGAGGCCGGGTCCTCGCCCCCTTCGCCCGAGTTGGAGCGCGCCCCGATCCGGTTCATGGCCACCGCCAGCGCCGCGTGCGCCTCGGGCGAGAGCGCCCCGAGCGACATCGCCGAGGCGACGAAGCGGGGGAGGATCGCGGAGACGGGCTCCACCTCCTCGACCGGCACCGGCTCCGTCGGCCGGAAGCCCAGGAGGTCCCGCAGGGCCACCGGGCGCTGCGTGCCGAGCTTCTCGAGGAGGGCGGACCACGTCTCCGGGGCGTCGGTCCGGGCGGCCCGCTGGACGGCGCCGACGACCAGCGGGGACCAGGCGTGCTCCTCGGAGTCGCGGCGGAACCGGACGCGGCCGAGGTCGGCCGGCGCCGGAGCCCCCTCGGGCGGGTAGGCCGCCTGGTGGCGCGCGAGCCCGTCCTCGGCCAGCTCGGCCAGGCCGATCCCGCCGACGGGCGAGGCGGTGCCGGAGAAGGCGAGGTCCACGACGTCCGGGCCGAGCCCGATGGCGTCGAAGGTCTGCGCGCCGCAGTACGAGGAGAGCGTCGCGATCCCCATCTTCGACAGGACCTTCAGGAGCCCCTTCTCGGCGGCGGCGCGGTACGTCCTCGCCGCCTCGTCGAGGCCCCCCTCGGCCTCACCCGCCCGGGAACGGACCGTCTCCAGCGCCAGCCACGGGTGGACCGCCTCGGCGCCGTAGCCGAAGAGGCACGCGAGGTGGTGGACGTCGAAGGCGTCCCCGGCCTCGGCCACGAGCCCCACCTGCGCCCGCAAGGCGAGCCTCACGAGGTGACGCCTCACGGCGCCGACGGCCAGGAGCATCGGGATCGGGGCGCGGCCCGCGCCCGCGTCGCGGTCCGAGAGGACCAGGATCCGGGTCCCCTTCCGGACCTCGCGCTCGGCGGCCTCGCAGAGCGCCCGGATCGCCGCGAGGAGCCCGGCGGTCCCGTCGAGGGGCGGCCAGAGGGCGGAGAGCGCCGCCACGGAGAGCCGGGTCTGGGTCAGGAGGCCGGCCATCTCGCCGTCGAGGAGGACCGGGTGCTCCAGCCGGACGACCCGCGCGAAGGAGGCCTTCTCCTCCAGGAGCGGCGACCCCGACGGTCCGAGGTGCATCCGGAGGGACATGACCATCGTCTCGCGGAGCGGGTCGATGGGCGGGTTCGTCACCTGCGCGAAGCGCTGGCGGAAGTAGTCGTAGAGGCTCGACGGGTAGCGCGAGAGGACGGCCAGCGGAGCGTCGTCGCCCATGCTGAAGACCGGCTCCGAGCCGGTCTTCGACATCGGGTCCAGGACCATCGCGAGGTCCTCGGCGCTCCAGCCGAAGAGCACCTGCTGCGCCGCGAGGCCCCCGGGCGGCCGGGGCGGGGCCGGGGCCGGGGCGGCCGGCTGGAGCGTCACCATGTTCCGCGAGACCCAGCGGCCGTATGGCTTCCGGGCGGCGACCTCCCGCTTGGCGTCGGGGTTCCTCACGACCCGCCGCCCGGCGGTGTCGACGACGAGGAGCTCGCCGGGCCCGACCTTCCCGCTCTCGACGACGTCCCGCGGGTCCCAGTCGCACAGGCCCACCTCCGACCCTGCCATCACGAGCCCGTCGCGGCGGACCTTGAACCGGCACGGCCGGAGCCCGTTGCGGTCCACCGCGGCGGCGGCCAGGACGCCGTCGGAGAAGGCGAGCGCCGCGGGCCCGTCCCACGGCTCGATGAGGCACTGGTGGTACTCGTAGAACGCCCGGACGTCCGGCCGCACGTCGGAGTACTTCTCCCAGGCCTGGGGCACCAGCATCATCGCGGCGTGGACGGGGCTCCGCCCGGACCGGACGAGGAGCTCCATGGCGTTGTCCAGGCTGGCCGAGTCGCTCCCGCCCGCCCAGATGACGTTCCGGAGCCTCTCCACCCTCCGGCCCCAGATCGGCGAGGCGAGGAGGGGCCCTCGCATCGTCATCGCGTTCCGGTTCCCCCAGAGGGTGTTGATCTCGCCGTTGTGGGCCAGGAGGCGGAACGGCTGGGCGAGCTGCCAGCTCGGCAGCGTGTTCGTCGAGAAGCGCTGGTGGAAGACCGCGATCGCCGTCTCGAAGTCGGGGGCGTGGAAGTCGGCGTAGAAGGCGGGGAGCTGCCGTCCGGTCAGGAGCGCCTTGTAGACGACCGTCCGGCACGAGAGGGACGCGACGTAGAGGGAGCCCAGCCCCTCGGACCAGGCCCGGCGCTCGATCTCCCGGCGCGCGAGGAAGAGCTCCCGCTCGAAGACCTCGTCGTCCTTCACCCGGTCGGGCCGCCCGACGAAGGCCTGGCGGATGACCGGGCAGGAGGCCCGGGCCGTCGGCCCCAGCGCGGCCGGGTCGACGGGGACGTCGCGCCAGCCGAGGAACGGCAGGCGGTCCCGCTCCAGCGTGTCGAGGACGATGTCGCGGGCGCGGGTGGCGCCGGTGGGGTCGCGGGGGAGGAAGAACATCCCGACGCCGAGCGGCGTCTCCTCGGAGACCGGAAGCCCGAGCCGCCGGGCCTCCCGGAGGATCAGCCGGCGCGGGACCTGGAGGAGGAGGCCGGCCCCGTCCCCGGAGTTGTCCCCGGAGGCCGCCCCGCGGTGCGTGAGGCGGGTGAGGGCCTCCAGGGCGGACAGGAGGATGTCGTTCCCCGGCTCGCCCGAGGCGCGCGCGAAGAAACCGACGCCGCAGGCGTCCCTCTCCTGCGGCGCCGCCTCGGCCGAGCCCGACAGGCGCGGGACGGCCTCGGAGGGCGCGGAGCTGCCGCGGGAGACGGGACGTCCTCTCGAGGTGGCCATGCCCGAGGATAGGAAGAACGAAGCGTCGTTTCCAGTCCGGGGCCCGAGCGGCCCCCGGAGCGTCACCTATAATCCGCGGGCGTCAGATGTTTCTTTTCGGCAGGAAGAGCCCGTCGCCGGAGGAGGAGAGGAAGGGCGGCCCGCCGTCGCCTTCTCCAGCGCAGGCCCCCGCGTCGCCGGCGTCCCGGCCGGAAGCCGGCGTCCACAGACCCGAAGCGAGGAGCGCCGTGATCGGACCGAACGTGAGGATCCAGGGGGAGCTCTCCGGCGAGGAGGACGTCGTCGTCGAGGGACGCGTCGAGGGGAAGATCACGGTCACGAAGATGCTGCGGATCGGCCCGCAGGCGCAGGTCAACGCCGAGGTGAAGGCGCAGGCCGTCGTGATCGCCGGCAAGGTGGTCGGCAACGTCGCGGCCACCGACCGCGTCGAGATCCTCGCCTCGGGCTCCCTCGAGGGGAACATCAAGGCCCCGAAGATCGCCATCGCCGAAGGGGCGCAGTTCCGGGGGAGCGTCGACATGAGCGGCAAGTCCGGGCCCGCCCCTGCCGCCCCCGCGCCCCCGGCCTCCCCGTCGAAGTAAGGCGCCCGCGCGGCCGGTCGCATCAGCGGGACCGGGCGGGGAGGCCGAGGCCCGCCGCGGCGAGGAGGCGCGCGATGTCCGGCGGGACCGGCGCCACCAGCTCCAGCCGCTCCGCGGTGACGGGGTGCGCCAGGGCGAGTCGCCGGGCGTGGAGGGCCTGGCGGGGGAAGTCCCGGCAGGCGGCCTTCAAGGCCTCGTCCCGGATCCCCTTCCAGCGGGGCGACCCGTAGACCGGGTCGCCGACTACGGGGAGGTGGATCGCCTTCAGGTGGACCCGGATCTGATGGGTCCGGCCGGTGAGGAGGAGGCACTTCAGGAGCGAGACTCCGCCCCGGTCCCCGCCGGACTCGCCGAGGAGCTCGTAGAGCGTTGACGACTCGCGCCCCTCGGTCTTCGAGGTGGTCATCCGCTTCCGGTCGGCCCGGTCGCGCAGGATCCGGAGGTCGACGCGCCCCTTGACGACCGGCGGACGCCCGTAGACGACCGCCAGGTACTCCTTCTCGATCGTCCGCGCCTTCATCGCCCGGGCGATCCCGGCGTGGGCGGCGTCGGTCCGGGCGACCATCAGGACGCCCGAGGTGTCCTTGTCGAGGCGGTGGACGAGCCCGGGCCTCTCCGCCGCGCCGCCCCACTCCCGCGACCGGAAGAGGAGGGCGTTGACGAGCGTGCCGTCCCGGTGCCCGACGGCGGGGTGGACGACGAGTCCGGCGGGCTTGTCGAGGACGAGGAGGTGCTCGTCCTCGTAGAGGACCGACAGCGGGATGTCCTGCGGCAGGAGGTCGGGCGGCGGAGGCGGCGGGGCCGGGAGCTCGACCGTCACGTCGTCCCCGGCGCGGACCCGGTCGCTCCCTCTCGTCCGGGCGGAGCCGTTGACGAGGACGTTGCCGGAGGCGACGAGCGACTGGATCTTCGTCCGCGAGAGCGCGGGGAGGTCGGCGAGGTGGCGGAGGAGGACGCGGTCGAGCCGCTCCCCGGCGTCCCCGCGGTCGGCGCGGAAGGCCCGCCGGGGCGGAGGGCCCGCGCTCACGCCGAGGGGGCTCTGAGCGCCCGCCGGCGTCCGGCGACGGCGATCGCCAGCGCCGCCGCCAGGCCGGCCAGGGCGATGACCTGCGACGTGGAGAGGAGGCCCAGGACGCTCCCGCGCGGGTCGCCCCGGAAGAGCTCCAGCGTGCCCCGGAGGAGCGCGTACCCGCCGAGGTACCGCGCGAAGGTCTGGCCCTCGTACCGGCGCCTCTCGAGGAGGAGGAGGAGGGCGAAGAGCACGAACGTCCCCGCGGCCTCGTACAGCTGGACGGGGTGGAGGGGGACGCCGAGCGGGACGCCGACGTTCGTCTCGGCGACCGGGCTCGTGAAGGTGACGGCCCAGGGCCGGTGGCACTCGGTCCCCCAGCAGCAGCCCGCCGCGAAGCAGCCGAGCCGCCCGATCGCCTGACCGAGCGCGATCGAGGGCGCGGCGGCGTCGGCGACGGCGAGGAAGGAGAGGCGCTTCCTCCGGAGGAAGACGAGGGCGACGGCGACGGCGCCGATCAGGCCCCCGTAGAAGACGCCTCCGGAGCGGAGGAGCTCCCACAGGCCCGAGACCGAGCCCAGGTAGCGGCCCCCCTCGACGAAGACGAGGAGGAGCTTGGCGCCCACGAGGCCGCCGAGGAGGACCCAGATCCCGAGGTCGGCGGCGTCGTCGGGCGAGACCCCGAAGGAGGGCGACCTCCTCCTCAGGAGCCAGAGCGCCAGGAGGAAGCCGGTCGCCAGGAGGACGCCGTACGTCGGGACGCCGAAGGAGCCGATCCGGAAAAGCTCGGGGAGCATCAGCGCTCCACGGGGGGGGCCGGGTCGGCCTCCGGCGCGGGGTTCCTCCAGAAGTCCCAGGCCAGGAGGGCGACCCCGACCGTGATGGCGCTGTCGGCGACGTTGAAGGAGGGCCACTGGTGGCGCCCGACGTAGAAGAGGAGGAAGTCGGTGACCGACCCGAGGCGGACGCGGTCGACGAGGTTGCCGACGGCGCCGCCGAGGACGAGGGAGAGGGCCAGCTGGAGCCTCAGGAGGCCCGCGGGCGAGCGGAGCGAGAAGACGAGGACGCCCGCGAAGACCGCGAGCGCGACGAGGTTGAGCGCCGCGGCCTTCCACGCGGCGTCGAACGACGCGAAGAGGCCGAAGGCGGCGCCGGTGTTCTGGACGTGCGTCAGGTCGAAGAAGCCCGGGATCACGGCGACCTGCGCGTGGAGCGGGATGCGGGCGACCACGGCCGCCTTCGTCACCTGGTCGAGGACGACGACCGAAGCCGAGAGGAGGAGCCAGAGGAGGCGGGCCGGGAGACGGCCGGCGAGCGGGGGGGCCTCGGGCACGGGCCTCTCAGCCCTCGCCCACGACGCCGCGGCAGCGCGGGCAGAGCCCGCCTTCCGGCACGTCGGCGCGGACCTGCCAGCAGCGGGGGCACTTGGCGCCCGACGCCGGGACGGCCGAGAGGCCGACGCCGCCGTAGAGGCCCGTCGGCTCGGCGTCGTCGGCGCGAAGGAGGCTCGGCACGATCAGGAGCTCGGCGAGCCGGGCCTCGTCGAGGCCCGTGGCCTCGAGGTCCCTGTCGAGGTCCGGCGAGCGCCCGAGCCGGGCCGTCGCCTGCGCGGAGGTCCCCACGCTCCCGGCGCGCCGGAGCGGCTCGAGCCTCCGGACGAACTCTTCGCGCAGCGACAGGAGACGGCCCCAGGCGTCGTGGGCCTCTTCCGGGAGCTCCGGGAGCCGGAGGTCCTCCCACGTGGCCAGGAACGGCGAGGAGGCCGCCCGCCCCGGGAGGCTCTGCCAGACCTCCTCCGCCGTGAACGGGCAGATCGGCTGCAGGACGAAGACGATCGTCTCGGCCAGCCGGTAGGCCGCCGTCTGGGCCGAGCGGCGCTTCGGGTCGCCGGCCGAGAGGACGTACAGGGCGTCCTTGCGGACGTCGCACCAGAGGGCCGAGAGGTCGGTCGTGCAGAAGTCGAGGAGGTGGCGCGCGACGGTGTGGAACTCGAAGCGCTCGTAGGCTGCGCGCGCCGTGTCACGGAGGCGCGCCGCCCGCGCGAGGAGGAGGCGGTCGAACGGCTCGAGCGCCGCGTCGGGGACGGCGTCCCTCGCGGGGTCGAAGTCGAGGAGGACCGACAGGAGGAAGCGCGCCGTGTTGCGGACCTTCCGGTAGGCCTCGGCCGAGCGGGCGAGGATCTCCTGGTTGATCCGTATGTCGTCGAAGAAGTCGGTCGAGGCGACGAAGAGGCGGAGGACGTCGGCCCCGTGCGTGGCGATGACGTCCTGCGGGTGGACGACGTTGCCCACGGAGCGGGACATCTTCTTCCCCTCGCCGTCCACGACGAACCCGTGCGTGACGACGGCCGCGTACGGCGCGGCGCCCCGGAGGGCGACCGAGGTCAGGAGCGAGGACTGGAACCAGCCGCGGTGCTGGTCGTGCCCCTCGAGGTAGAGGACCGGGGCGCGCGTCCCCTCCGCGTACGGGCTCTCGACGCCGTACGCCGAGGAGGCGAGGACGGCGGCGTGCGAGACGCCGGAGTCGAACCAGACGTCGAGGATGTCCCGGACCTTCTCGAAGTCGGACTTCCCGCACCGGGCGCAGGCCGCGCCCTCCGGCAGGAACGCGGCAGCGGGGAACGCCGCGTCGTCGTACCAGGCGTCGGCCCCGTGCTCGCGGAAGACGGCCACGACGCGGTCGAAGAACGCCCTCTGGCGGGCCGGGTCGCCCGCGGGGGGGTAGTGCTCGAGCCGGCCCGCCTCCGCGCAGGCGCGGCACCTGAGGAACGTGATCGGCGAGCCCCAGCGCCGCTGGCGCGAGATGGTCCACTCCAGGCGGTTCTCCACCATGGCGCCGATCCGGTTGACGCCGAAGGCGGGGTGCCAGGAGACCTGGTCGCGGATCTCGTGCAGGGCCGCGTCCCGGAGGGCCCCCAGGTCGATGAACCACTGGTGCGTGGCGCGGAAGACGACCGGCAGCTTGCAGCGCCAGCAGTGCGGGTAGCTGTGCGAGATCTCGTGCGCGTGGAGGAGCCGCGCGCCGGAGGGGTCGCCGGCGCGCAGGAGGTCGAGGACCGCCCGGTTGGCGTCCTGCTCGGGAGCCTTCGCGGCCACCACGCGCTTGCCGCGGAGCGGCTCCGGGACGTGGACGTCGTAGAAGCCCGCCTCGTCGACCGGGCAGAGCGCCGGGTCGTCGACGGAGAAGCCGCTGCGGCGGACCACGTCGTAGTCCTCCCGGCCGTGCCCTGGGGCGGTGTGGACGAGCCCCGTGCCGTCCGTCGTCGAGACGTGCTCGCCGACGAGGAACCCGAAGCTCTTCCCGTCCACGTCGAAGGGGCGCCGGTAGGCCGGCTTCGTGGCCGCCACCTGGGCGCCCGTCCGCCGGGTCCCGGGGACCGCCGCGAGGTCCTTCCAGCCGAGGGCCTCGGCCACGGCCGGGACGAGCGGCTCGGCGAGGAGGTAGAGCGTCCCGGGCTCGGAGGCCCGCGCCGCCAGGACGTACGGGATCTCCCCGCCGAGAGCGATCGCCCTGTTGGCGGGGAGCGTCCAAGGAGTCGTCGTCCAGATCACCGCGAAGAGCGCCGTCCCGCCGGCGAGGGCGTCGCCCCAGAGGGCCCGGGTGGCCCCGGAGGGCTCCACCGGGAGCGCCACGTAGATGGACGGGTCCTTCCGGTCCTCGTACTCCACCTCGGCCTCGGCCAGCGCCGTCTTGCAGGTGGGGCACCAGAGGACCGCCTTGAAGCCGAACGTGACGAGCCCCTTCTCGACGAAGACGCCGAAGGCGCGGGCGATCTCGGCCTGGTAGCCGAAGTCCATCGTCCGGTACGGGGCGTCCCACGTCCCGAGGATCCCGAGCCGCTGGAACTCGGTCCGCTGCGTGGCGACCCACTTCTCGGCGTAGGCGCGGCAGGCGCGGCGCACCTCGACGTCGGACATCTCCCGCTTCTTCGCCCCGAGCTCCTTGTCCACCTTCAGCTCGATCGGAAGGCCGTGGCAGTCCCAGCCGGGGACGTACGGGGCGTCGTACCCCGCGAGGGTCCGCGAGCGTACGGCCACGTCCTTCAGGATCTTGTTCAGCGCGGTCCCGATGTGGATGTGCCCGTTGGCGTACGGCGGGCCGTCGTGCAGGACGTACCGCGGCGCGCCGCGGCGCGCCTCCCGGAGGCGCCCGTAGGCGTCCTCGTCGAACCACCGCTGCAGGCGGGGGGGCTCCCGCTTCGGGAGGTCCGCCTTCATCGGGAAGTCCGTCTTGGGGAGGAGGAGGGTGGCCTTCCAGTCAGGGGTGGAACTCATCGGGAGGACGGAGGTTACGTGCCGGGGGCGCGGCGGGCAAGCGGGCCCTTCCCTTAGACTCCGGGCGGCGCGCGGGGCGCGCCAGGAGGCGAATCGATGGAGGAGCGGACGGTCCGCGTCGGCGTCGTCGGCTGCGGGTACCTCGGGCGGCACCACGCCCGGATCCTCTCGGGGCTCCCCGGGACCCGCCCGGCGGGGTTCGTCGAGCCGGACGACGCGAAGGCGGCGGCGATCCAGGAGGCCCACGGCGCCGCCGGGATGGTCCGGAGGCGCTCCGTGGCCGAGCTCCTCGCCGAGGGCGCCGAGGCCGTCGTCGTGGCCACGCCCACGGTCACCCACGCCGAGGTCGCCGCGGAGCTGATGGAGGGCGGCGCGGACGTGATGATCGAGAAGCCGGTCACCGCGACGCTCGAGGAGGCGGACGCCCTGATCGCGCTCGCGAAGGCGAAGGGGCGGGTCCTGCAGGTGGGCCACATCGAGCGGTTCAACCCCGCCGTCGTCGCCGTACGGCCCCTCGTGACCGACGTGAAGTTCATCGAGGCCCACCGGCTCGGCGTCTTCGTCCCGCGGGCCCTCGACGTGGACGTCGTCCTCGACCTCCTCGTCCACGACCTCGACATCGCGCTCGACCTCGTCGGGCGTCCCGTCCGCGAGATCCGCGCGGTCGGGGTCCCGATCCTGAGCGGCAAGGTCGACATCGCCTCGGTGCGGCTGGCGTTCGAGGGGGGGTGCGTGGCGAACCTGACCGCCTCGCGCGTCTCGCAGGAGAAGACGCGGAAGTTCCGCTTCTTCCAGCCCGACTGGTACTTCTCGCTCGACACCCAGAACCGCGACGTGAAGGCCTACCGCCTCGACCGGTTCACGGGCGCTCCCCGGATCGTCGAGTGGCCGGTCTCCGTCCCCGCGACGGACCCGCTCACCGCCGAGGACGCGGCGTTCGTCAAGGCGTGCCGCGAGCGGAGCGAGCCCGAGGTGACGGGCGAGGCGGGGCGGGCCGCGCTGAAGCTCGCGCACGAGATCCTCGCGTCGGTCTCCGAGGCGATGCGTTGAAGCCGATCGGCCTGATCGGCGGCTCGGGCCTGTACGCCCTGCCCTCCCTGACGGTCCGCGAGGAGGTGCGCCTCTCGACGCCGTTCGGAGAGCCGTCCGACGCCTTCGTCCTGGGCGAGCTGGGCGACGTCCCGGTCGCCTTCCTCTCCCGCCACGGGCGCGGCCACCGGCGCGCCCCCTCGGAGGTCGCCTTCCGCGCCAACGTCTGGGGGTTCCGGAAGCTGGGCTGCGACGCGCTCCTCTCGGCCTCGGCCTGCGGCTCGATGCGGGAGGAGTACCGGCCGGGCGACGTCGTCCTGGCCGACCAGTTCGTCGACCGGACGAGGGGGCGGGAGGCGAGCTTCTTCGGGGACGGCTGCGTGGCGCACGTCTCCATGGCCCACCCCGTCTGCCCGCGCCTCCTCGACGTGCTGGAGGCGACCGCGCGAGGCGACGGCGTCCGCGTCCACCGCGGCGGGACCTACCTCTGCATCGAGGGGCCCCAGTTCTCCACGCGGGCCGAGTCGCTCCTCTACCGGTCGTGGGGCGTCGACGTGATCGGGATGACGAACGCCACCGAGGCCAAGCTCTGCCGCGAGGCGGAGATCTGCTACGCCTCGATGGCGATGGTGACCGACTACGACTGCTGGAACGAGGAGGAGCAGGCCGTCACCGTCGAGGCCGTCCTCTCCGTCCTCGCGGCCAACGCCGCCACGGCGAACCGCGTCCTGGCCGCCGCCGTCCTCTCGGTGGACGGGGCCCGGGACTGCACCTGCCGGGACGCCCTCTCCACCGCGGTCCTGACGCGGCGCGAGGACGTCCCCGAGAAGACGCGGGAGCGCCTCGCGCTCCTCCTGGAGAAGCGCTGGAGATGAACGAACCCCGGATCGTCGTCACCGGATCGGTGGCCTACGACTACCTGATGACCTTCCCCGGCCGGTTCAGCGAGGTGGTCGTGCCGGACCGGTTGCACCGCCTGTCCGTCTCCTTCCTGGTCGACGAGATGCGGCGGGTCCGCGGCGGGGTCGCCCCGAACATCGCCTACAGCCTCGCCCTCCTCGGCGCCCGCCCCGCGGTGATGGCCACCGCCGGGCCGGACGCCGTCGACTACCGGGCCTGGCTCTCGGGCGAGGGGGTCGACGTCTCGGAGCTGAGGATCTGCGAGGACGTCTTCACGGCCTCCTTCTTCGTCTCGACGGACCTCGACCAGAACCAGATCGCCACCTTCTACGCCGGGGCGATGGCCCGCGCTTCCGAGCTGACCTTCCGAGCGTTCCCGCCGGGGTCGGTCGCGATGGCGGTCATCTCGCCCAACGACCCGGCCGCCATGGACTCCTACGCCCGCGAGTGCCGCGAGCTCCTGATCCCGTTCGTCTACGACCCCAGCCAGCAGGTCGCCCGGCTCTCCGGCGCGGACATCCTCGAGGGGCTCTCCGGCGCGGCGATCCTCGTCGGGAACGAGTACGAGTTCGGCATCGTGGAGAAGAAGACGGGCCTCTCGGAGACGGAGCTCCTCGCCCGCGTGCCGGTGGTCGTCATCACGCGGGGGGAGGAGGGGTCGACGATCGCTCTGCGGGGGGGGACGCCCGACGCGCCGCTCGGCGCCACGACGATCCGGATCCCCCCGGCCCGCGTGGGGACCGGGCCGGTCGACCCGACGGGCGTCGGAGACGCCTTCCGGGCCGGCCTCCTGGCGGCCCGGCTCCGAGGGCTCCCCTGGGACGTGGCGGGGCGGGTCGGGAGCGTGGCCGCCGTCTACGCGCTGGAGACCGTCGGGCCGCAGCCGAGGCGGTATTCACCGGAGGAGTTCGTCCGGAGGTACCGGGAGGAGTTCGGGGCCGACGGGGAGCACGCGGGGGTGGAGCGGCTCTGGAGGTAGGCCGGTCCCGCCGGCCGAGACGCTCCCGCACGCGACCCCTCCGGTTTCGTCGGCAGCCTGCTAGACTGGCTCGGTCATGGTCGTGTTCGAAGGAAGCCTCCGCGCCGACGGACGGCGCTTCGGGATCGTCGCCTCCCGCACGAACGACGTCGTCGTCGCCCGGCTGCTCGACGGCGCCCTCGACACGCTGAAGCGGCTCGGCGCCGCCGAAGCGGACGTCGTCGTCGCCCGGACTCCGGGCGCCTGGGAGATCCCCCTGGCCCTCCGGGACCTGGGGCGCTCCGGCCGGTTCGACTCGCTGATCGCCCTCGGGGCCGTCATCCGGGGCGGGACGCCCCACTTCGAGTACGTCGCCGCGGAGGTGTCGAAGGGGATCTTCCAGGTCTCGCTCGAGCTCGATCTGCCCGTCGGCTTCGGGCTCCTGACGACCGACTCGCTGGAGCAGGCGCTGGAGCGCTCGGGGGCCAAGGCGGGGAACAAGGGGTCCGAGGCGGCGATGGCCGCCGTCGAGTCGGCGGACCTCCGCGCGCGGCTTCGGGCCGGCGCCCCGGCCGCGGCCCGCTGAGGGCGCCATGGCCGGCCGACGCCGGAAGGCGAGGGAGCTGGCTCTCCAGCTCCTCTTCCAGAACGACCTGGCCGGCACCGCGCCCGAGGAGATGTTCCGCTCGACGGAGGAGTACGTCGAGGCCCGGCCGGAGGTCCAGGAGTACGCCTCGCGCCTCCTCCTCGGGACTCTCGAGCGCCGGGAGGAGCTGGACGAGAAGCTCTCCGAGCGGTCCGAGCACTGGCGCCTCGGACGGATGCCGGCCGTGGACCGCAACCTCCTCCGCCTGGCGCTCTACGAGCTCCTCTACGAGGCCGAGACGCCGCACGCCGTCGTGATCGACGAGGCGGTGGAGATCGCCAAGAAGTTCTCGACGCCCTCCTCGGGCCCGTTCGTCAACGGCGTCCTGGACGGGATCCGCCGTGCCGTCTTCGGCCCGGCCCCGCGGGACGAGCGCCGGGTGCCGCCGGCCGTGGGGAAGCGTTGAAGGCGTCCGCCGCGCTCCTGCTCGCCGGCGCGCTGTCGGGGACGGCGCTCGCCGCGCCGCCGGCCCGGGAGGTCGAGTCGGCCGTCTACCGGCTGGAGGGAGAGGCGCCGTGGCGCGTCCTGGCCGCGCGCGAGCGGCCGGGCTACCGGCTCCGGCTCTCGTCGCCGGACGGCCGCTCGTTCGTGGCGCGCGTCGAGGTGGACGGCGACGCCTTCGTGGACGAGGCTCCCTTCCCGCCCCCGCCCGGCTCGCTTCCGGCCGAAGCCCGCGCGCTCCTCGGCGCCGGCGCGGCCCCCGACGCGGCGCTGGACGGGGCGAGCCGGTTCGTGACCCGGGGCGCCCGGACGGTCCTCGAGGCCGTCGAGCGGGTGGTCGGTTTCACGGCGAGGAGGATCCGGTACGAGCCCCCCGGCGAACGGGCGGAGACGGCCGCGTCGTGCCTGGAGCGAGGGAGGGGGTCCTGCGTGGGCCGGTCGCTCCTGGCCGCCGAGCTCCTGCTCCGCGCCGGCGTCCCGGCCCGCCAGGTGACGGGCGTCCTGACGGTCGAGAGCGAGGCGGAGCTGGCCTCCGACGCCCGCCCCTTCTACGGCACCTCGCTCTCCGGCGTGCGCCACCGCTGGATCGAGGCCTACGTCCCCGGGCTCGGCTGGGTCCCGTCGGACCCCGCCGGCCTGGCGAACACAGTCACGGCGCGGCACGTGGAGCTCGCCGCGCCGCCCGGGCCCGACGTCCGCCTGTCGGTCCTCTCGCGGACGAAGGAGCTCCGGAGGCCGCGCCTCGCGCTCATCGGGCACGGCGTGGCCCTCGGACGCCCCCGGGCCGCCTCCCTCGTCGTGCGGAACCCGTCCTCGCCCTCGGGCGGGGCGGTCGTCCTCCTCCCCGCCGGGGCGGCCGGGGCCGCGGACACCTCGCGCGTCGTGAGGACCGGGAGCGACCAGGCCCGGTTCGACCGGGTGCCGACCGGGGACTACCGGGTCGTCTGGAGGCGGCCCGACGGCCGGACGGAGGCGGCGTCGCTCCGCGTGGACGGGCCCGTCAGCCTGGAGATGACCGGCCCGGGGAGGAGCGGACCGTGACCGCGGAACGCGCCCCCCTCCGCGTCCTCGTCGTGGACGACTCGTCCGCGGCCCGCCTCCTCATCTGCGAGGCCATGGAGGAGAGCGCGCGGCGCCGGGGGCGCGCGGCCCGGATCACCGAGGCGGGGGACGCCTTCGAGGCGCTCGCCCTGCTGTCGCGGGAGGGCTTCGACCTCGTCCTGACGGACGTGAACATGCCGACGCTCTCCGGGCTCGAGCTGATCCGCCTGATCCGCTCGCGCCCCGAGCAGAAGGCCCTCCCGGTCGTCGCGATCTCGACCGAGCGGGAGGCCGACGACGCCCGCCGGGCGCGCGAGGCCGGCGCGGACGGCTACCTGGGGAAGCCGTTCGAGCCCGCCACGCTCGACCGGCTCCTGGAGCAGGTCCTGGGCGGCACGAGAGACGGGGGATGACCGGCGGCACCCGGCGTGACGAGGCTCGCTTCCGGCGAGAGTTCCTGGCCGAGGCCGAAGGGCTCCTGGACCAGGCGGCCGAGGTCTTCGCTCGCCTCCGGTCCGCGCCCGACGACCCGTCGCCGGAGGACGTCAACGCCCTCTTCCGGTCGGTCCACTCGTTGAAGGGGGTCGCCGGGATGGTTGGGCTGTCCGGGATCACCTCGCTCGCGCACGGCCTGGAAGGGGCCCTGGACCGCCTCCGGATGGGGAAGCTCGGCCTCGACCCCGCCACGCTCGACGCCTTGGAGGCCTCCCTCGGCGCGCTCGGGCCCCTCGTGGCCCGGGTGGCGGCCGGAGAGAAGGACCCCGAGGCCGACTCGTCCCTCTCCCGCGCCCTCCAGACCGACGCGCGCTCCGGCGACGCGGGTCCGGGGGCCGCCCCCGAAACGGCGGAGGCCCTCCCGCCCGACCTGGGCGGGATGCTGACGGACTACGAGCGGCACCGCGTGGCCGAGAACCAGAGGAAGGGCCACTGCCTGGCCCTCTTCACGCTCGACCTCCCGCTCGAGACCTTCGACGTCTCGCTGCGCGCCGGGATGGAGACGCTGCGGCGGAAGGGCGAGCTGATCGGGACCTTCCCGGGCCCCGGAGCCGACCCGGCCCGGATGTCGTTCCGGCTCCTCTCGGGCCTCCCGAAGGGGACGGACCTGGAGCGCCTGGCCGCCGAGGCCGGCGCGGTCGGCGTGGCGCTCGTCGGCTCCCCCGCGCCCGTGCCTCCCCAGGAGCGCCCGGCGCCCATGGCCACCTCGCCGGCGGCCGGGGTGGGGGGGACGGTCCGCGTCCCGCTCGAGAAGATCGGCGCCTTGCTGGACCTGGCGGGCGAGCTGGCCCGGTCCCGCTGGGCGCTGAAGCGCTCGCTGGAAGCGGCGCTCCAGGCCTCCACCGACCGGCAGGCGCGGTACGAGGTCCAGAAAGCGTTCGGCGAGCTGGACCGGGGGATCACGGCCCTCGGGCGCGCGGCGCTGGCCACGAGGCTCGTCCCCGTCTCCCAGCTGACCGGGCGTCTCTCGCGGGCCGTCTCCTCGCTGGCCTCCCGGAGCCGCAAGGAGGTCCGGTTCGAGCTGGTCGGAGGGGACACCGAGGTCGACAAGGTCCTGGCCGACGAGCTGGCCGACCCTCTGCTCCACCTCGTCCGCAACGGGGTGGACCACGGGATCGAGGCCCCAGAAGCGCGCGCGGAGGCGGGCAAGCCAAGGGAAGGCCTCGTCCGGCTGGAGGTGACGGCCCGCGGGAGGGACGTCGTCTTCCTCCTCTCCGACGACGGGCGGGGGATCGAACCGGCGCGGGTCGTGGCGACGGCTCGCCGCGCGGGGCTCCTCTCCCCGGCGGACCCGGATCCCCGCGAGCCGCTGGAGCTCCTCTTCCTGCCCGGCTTCTCGACCGCCGGAGCCGTCTCAGAGGTCTCCGGCCGGGGGGTCGGCCTGGACGTCGTCCGCTCCGCCATGTCCGCCCTGAAAGGGGACGTCGCCGTCCGCTCGGAGCCCGGGAAGGGGACGACGTTCGAGGTGGTCGTCCCGATGACGCTCGTCCTGGTGGAGTCGCTGCTCGTGAGGAGCGGCGGGTTCTTCTTCGCCGTCCCCTCCTCCGGGGTCCGCCGTGCGCTGCGCTCCGACGCCTCCCGGGTCCAGCTCGTCGACGGCCGGCCCGTCGTGGCGGACGAGGAGGCCCCGCTCCCGCTCGTCCCGCTGACGCGCCTCCTGGGCCTCCCCGAGGAGCCGGAGCCTCCCGGGACCGTGGTCGTGGCCGAGCAGGGGAGCCGGAGGATCGGCATCCTCGTCAGCGGGATCGAGGGGATCGAGGACGTGATCGTCAAGCCGATCGCCGACGAGATCCCCCGGGCGCCGGAGGTGACGGGGGCAGCGGAGCTCCCGGGCGGCGGGCTGGCGCTCGCCCTGGACACGGGCCGTCTCCTCGACCGGGCCCTCCGGGCCGAGCCGGGAGGTGCCGCGTGACGCGGCGGCCGGCCCGCGCCACGGCCGCGGCGCGGCAGAGCTACCTCTCCTTCGTGGCGGGCGGCGCCCGGTTCGGGGTCCCGCTCGACCGCGTCCACGCCGCGGCGCAGCTCGGTTCGTTGACGCCGCTTCCCGGGGCGCCGCCGGAATACGCCGGCCTCTCCCTCGTCCGCGGGGCGCCGGTCGGCGTCCTCGACGCCGCGCGCGCCCTCGGGCTCCCTCCCTGCGGCTCGCCCCGCGCGCGTCCCGTCCTGATCCTGTTCGACGGAGACCCCCGCGCCCTCCTCGTGGACCGCGTCGACGGCATCGAGGAGATCGACGCCGGGAGGATCGCTCCGCCGCCGCCGGGCTCCAGCCGCGTGTCGGGGCTCGTCCCCGAGGAGGGCCGGTTCCTCTCGCTCGTGGACGTCGACGCTCTCCTGGGCGGAGGTGGGCCGTGAGCGGGCCCGAGATCCCGAAGGCCCCGATCGCCGAGGGGCTCCGGGCCCCCGACCCGGAGGTCCGCTGGCGGGTGGCGGCCGTCCTCGCCGACATCCCCGGCGAGGAGAGCGAGCGGCTGCTGATCGGGCTCCTGGCCGACCCGGACTACCGGGTCCGCGAGAAGAGCGTGACCGTCCTGGCTCGGCGCTTCACGCCCGGCGTGGCCTCCGCCTGCGCCGCCGCCCTGGCCGACGACGGGAACGCCGGGCACCGCGCGGCCGGGCTGGCCCTCCTGACGCGGGCCGGCGACCGCGGGATCCGGGTCCTGGTGGACGCGCTGGGACACCCCTCGCCGGACGTCCGGCTCGCCGCGGCCGCGTCGCTTCCCGCGGCCGAAGGGGGCACCGCCGTCGTCGGCTCGCTGGAGGAGGCCCTCCGGCGCGAGGCCGACCCGAACGTGAGGGCCGCGATCCTCCTGGCCCTGGGCCGCTCCGGACGGCGCGAGGCGCTCGTGTCGCTCCTGGCCGCGCTCGAGGAGGGGAGCCTCTGGATCCAGACCCACGCGCTCGAGGCGCTCGGCGAGGTCGGCGACACCGAGCTCCTCCCGCGCCTCCTGCCTCTGCTGGACCGGCCGCCGCTGCGCCGGGCCGCCCTCAGGGCCGTGGGCCGGGTGGGCGCGCCGGCCGCCGCGGAGCCGCTGGCGCTGCGGGCGGCCGCCGGCCAGACCGACGCGGACCTCCTGGCGGCGCTCCGACGGTCCCTGGACGCGGCGCCCCCCGAGACGGGAGACCGGGTCCGGGAGCTCTGGCCCGAAGCGGGGACCGTCCTGGCCTCGATCCTGGCCGACGCCGACACCGGATACGGGATCCGCTGCGACGCCGCGCACCTCCTGGCTCTCCTGGACGTCCCTGGCGCCGCGCTCGAGATCGTCCGCTCCGGCCGGTCGCCCGAGGAGTTCCGGGCCCTCGCCTCCCTCCGGGGCCAGAGGTTCCGCGAGGGGCTGCACGCCGTCCTCCAGGAGGAGGATCCCGAGCCGTCCCTGGCGCTCGTGGAGCGGGCCAGGTCGACGGGGGAGACCGCTTTCCTGGCCCCGCTCCTCGTCCACCCCTCCCCGGGCGTCAAGGTGGCCGTCCTGGCCGCGCTGCCGCCGGGCACGGCTCCGCTGACGGACCTGATCGACATCCTGGCCGAGGACGAGGAGGAGACGGCCCTCCCGGCGGCGCTCGCCCTGGCGACGGCTGCGGCCGAGGCGCCGGCGGACAGGAGCCGGGCCCCGTACCGGGCGCTGCTGGACCGGGCGAGCGGCCCCGACGGGCCGGGTCGGGTCGCTTCCCTCGTCTCTCTCGGACGGCTCCCCGCCGACGAGGACGTGGTGGGGGCGCTGCGCAACGCGCTCCGGGCGGACGACCCGGCCGTTCGCCGCGCCGCGCTGCACGCCGCGGGGACGGGCGGAGGCCTGACCGAGGCCGAGGTCCTCTCCTGCCTCGACGACCCCGACGCCCTGGTCCGCGCCGCGGCGCTCCGCGCGCTGGCCCGCCTGGCCGAGTCCGGCCGGCCGCTCGCCTCCGGCTGGCGCGAGGTCCTGACGCACCTCGCCGACGAGACCGCCGTGGCGGCCGCCGCGGGGGAGGCGGTGATCGCCCTCGGCGGGGAGGAGCGCGCCGAGCTGGCGATCGACCTCCTCGCCCAGGGGGACGCGATCCGGCACGCGGCGCTCGAGGAGATCGCGCGGGTCCGGGACCGTGCCGCCGCCGACGCCGTGGCCCACGCGGTCCGCCACGAGGACGCCGAGACCGCGCGTGCGGTCCTGGACGCCCTGATCGTGGCCTCGCCCGAGGTCGCCGACGCGGCCACCGTGGACGCCCTTTCCGACCACCGACCCGAGGTCCGGGCGGCGGCCGCCGACCTGGTGGCCCGCCGGGGGACCCCCTCGTCGTTCGACGGCCCGGTGTCCGAGGCCCTGGCGCGCGCCCTGGCGGCCGAGCGGGACCCGGCGGCGCTCCTGGCGCTCCTGGCCGCGACCGCCGTCGCGGGGGGCGAGGCGTCTCTGGACCCCCTGACCGACGTCCTGGCGCGCGAGAGGGTGGCCCCCGACGCGGCGGTCGCCGCCGCCGCGCTGGCCGGCAGGTACCCGGCCGCCGCACGGCGGCGCTGGACCTCGGCTCCGGCGAGGGCCGAGCGACGGTGGGCGCGCGCGCTCTCGGCCGTGCGCAAGGGAGAGCGCGAGCCGGGGGCCGGCCCCTCGTGATCGCGACACGGCCGCCGGAGCTGTCTCCAGCGGTCTTCCGCCTCCTGGCGGACCTCGTCCGTCGTCGCGTCGGCTTCGTCGTCGCCGAGTCCCACAGGGCCCGTCTGGAGAGCCGACTGGCCGCCGAGGCCCAGACCGCGGGCTCCTTCTACCAGCTCTACGCCTCCCTCCGGGACGAGCCGACGGAGAGCGCCGCGTTCGGCCGCCTCCTGGACGCCAGCGTCAACGGCGAGACCTACTTCTTCCGGGACCCGGACGGCCTGAGGGCCTTCGCCGAGGAGATCGTCCCGGAGCGGCTCCTGGCCGTGGGCCAGGACGGGGAGGTCCTCGTCTGGTCCGCGGGCTGCGCGACGGGGGAGGAGCCGTACACGCTGGCGATGCTCCTGACGGAACGGGGGCTCCTCCCGCGGCGCCGGATCCGGATCCACGGGTCCGACGCGTCCCCCGAAGCCGTTCGCAAGGCCCTGGCCGGGGTCTTCGGGGGGCACTCGCTGCGCGTGACCTCCGAGGACCGGAGGCGGGCGTTCTTCGAGGCGACGGCCACGGGGCGCTTCGCCGTCCGGCCGGAGCTCAGGGCCGTCGTGACCTTCGCGGCCCGCCCGTTCGCCCTGGAGCCCCCGTTCGGCGAAGCCTACGACGTCGTCCTCTGCCGGAACGTCCTGATGTACCTGGAGCCGGAGGCGCGCGCTTCGGCCGTGAGCCTCTTCGCCTCCCGGCTGAAGTCCGGTGGCTACCTTCTCCTGGGACCGTCCGACGTCCTGGCCGCCTCGTCGACGCCGCTGACGCTGGTCCGCCTGGCGCACGACGTCGCCTACCGGAAGTGAGGCGACCGGGATGCGCGCGCTCGTCGTCGACGACTCCGCGGTCCACCGGCTGACGGTCGCCGCCGCGCTCCGCGAGCTCCCGTCGGTGACGGCGGTGGAGACCGCCGCGTCCGGGGAAGAGGCGGTGCGGCTCCTCTCCCGCGCCACTTTCGACCTCCTGAGCCTGGACATCCAGATGCCGGGGCTGGACGGCTTCTCGGTCCTCCGCTGGGTGATGACGAACCGGCCGCTGCCGGTCCTGGTGGTCACCGGGGCCCAGCACGGCCCGACGGCGATGGCCGCGCTCGAGCTGGGGGCCTTCGAGGTGCTCCGCAAGCCCTCGCCGCGGAGCGGCGGGCTGGAGAGGTGGAAGACGCTCCTGGCCCGGGCCGTGGAGGCCGCGGGGGAGCTCCGCCTCGACCGGCTCGCGGCGGGTCGCGAGGCCCGCGCGGAGTCCCGGGCCCCGGCCGCCCCGCTCCCGGCCGGTCGCGCCGAGCCGACGCGCGGCGTCCTGGTGGTCGCCTCCTCCACGGGCGGGCCGGCCGCGCTGAGGACCGTCTTCTCCGGGCTGCCCCCCCACCCCGTGCCCGTCCTCGTGGCCCAGCACATGCCCGCGCCCTTCACCCGGTCCCTGGCGTCGCGCCTGGCGTCGGTCAGCGGCTGGGACGCCCGCGAGGCGCGGGACGGCGACCCGCTCGCGGCCGGGACGATCCTGGTCGCCCCCGGGGGGCAGCACCTCGTGGTCGGCGACGGCTCGGGAGGCGCGGTGGCGAGGCTCGTGGAGGGGGGCGACGCGCGGTGGTGCCCCTCCGGCGACCTCCTCCTGACGAGCGCCGCGCGCTCGTTCGGGGCGCGCACGGTGGCGGTCGTCCTGACGGGGATGGGGAGCGACGGGGCGGAGGGGGCGCGCGCGGTCGAGAAGGCCGGGGGCGTCGTCATCGCCGAGAGCCGCGAGACCGCCGTGGTGGCGGGGATGCCGGAGGCGGCGGCGCGGGCGGCCCCCGGGGCCCTCCGGCTGCCGCTCGGCGCCATCGCCGACGCGCTCGCGCGGCGGCTCGCGCTTGCTACACTCCCCACCCCTTTATGACGACCCCAGAAGAGAACTCGTCCCTCGAGCGGAAGTGGCAGGAGCGGTGGGAGGCCGACGGCGTCGCCGCCGTCGACACGGCCGACCCCGCGACGCGCGGCACCTACCTCCTCGTCATGCTGCCGTACCCGTCCGGGGACCGCCTGCACGTCGGGCACGCCCGGACCTACTTCCTGACCGACGCCCTCCACCGGTTCCGGAAGATGCAGGGCGAGACCGTCTTCTGCCCGATGGGCTGGGACGCCTTCGGCCTCCCCGCGGAGAACTACGCCATCGCCCAGGGGGTCCACCCCCGCGAGTCGACGTTCGCCAACATCGCCGCGATGAAGGAGCAGTTCCGCAAGTGGGGCGTCCTCTACGACTGGTCGAAGGAGGTCACCACCTGCGTCCCGGAGTACTACCGGTGGAACCAGTGGGTCTTCCTCCGGATGTACGAGCGGGGGCTGGCGTTCCGCAAGAAGGCCCCCGTGAACTGGTGCCCCTCCTGCGAGACGGTCCTCGCCAACGAGCAGGCCGAGGGCGGCACGTGCGACCGCTGCAAGAGCCCGGTCCAGCAGCGCGAGCTGGAGCAGTGGTTCTTCCGGATCACGGACTACGCCGAGAGGCTGCTCCAGGGGATCGACACGCTGACCGGCTGGTCCGAGAAGGTCCGGACGATGCAGCGGAACTGGATCGGCCGCTCGGTCGGCGCGGACCTCGACTTCGCGGTGCCGGCGCTCGGCGAGCCGATCCGCGTCTTCACGACGCGCCCCGACACGGTCTTCGGCGCAACGGCGCTCCTCCTGGCGCCGGAGCACCCGGCCGTGCCGCGCCTGATCGCGTCGCACCCGTCGAAGGACGAGCTCGAGGCCTGGGTCTCGAAGATCCGCTCCCAGGACCGGATCACGCGCGAGGCCGAGGGGGCCGAGAAGGAGGGCCGCGACACCGGGGCCGTGGCCGTCAACCCCTTCACGAGGGAGGAGGTCCCGATCTGGCTCGCCAACTTCGTCGTGGCCGACTACGGCACGGGCGCCCTGATGGCCGTGCCCGCCCACGACGAGCGCGACCACGCCTTCTGCCGCAAGTACGGGATCCCCGTCGTCGAGGTGATCTCGCAGCCCGAGCGGGACTCCGGCCCTCTCGACTGCTGGACGGGGGAGGGGACCCTCCTCCGGTCCGGCCCCTACACGGGGATGGCCTCGGAGCCGGCGCGCGAGGCGATCGCCGCCGACGCCGAGAAGGGGGGCTTCGGCGGCCCGCGCGTGAGGTACCGCCTCCGCGACTGGCTCATCTCGCGGCAGCGCTACTGGGGGACGCCGATCCCGATGGTGAGCTGCGAGAAGGACGGCTGGGTGCCCGTCCCTCAGTCCGAGCTCCCCGTCGTCCTCCCGCCCGACGCGCCGTTCACCGGCAAGGGGGGCAACCCGCTGGAGAAGGTCGAGGCGTTCGTGAAGACGAAGTGCCCGAGGTGCGGCGGCGAGGCGCGCCGCGAGACGGACACGATGGACACGTTCGTCGACTCCTCGTGGTACTTCGTCCGCTACCTCGACCCGGCGAACGACCGGGCGCCCTTCGACCGGGAGGTCGCGCGCCGCTGGACGCCCGTCACGCAGTACGTCGGCGGGATCGAGCACGCGATCCTCCACCTCCTTTACGCCCGGTTCTTCGCGCGGGTCCTCACCGACCTCGGCCTCCTCGACTGCGAGGAGCCGTTCGCGGCGCTGTTCAACCAGGGGATGATCACGCGGAAGGGCCCGAGCGGCCGCGTGGAGAAGATGTCGAAGTCCCGCGGGAACGCGGTCTCCCTCGACCCCCTGATCGCCGAGAAGGGGGCCGACGCCGTCAGGACGTACGTCCTCTTCCTGGGCCCGGCGGAGAAGGACGCCGAGTGGAGCGACGAGGGGATCGCCGGCGCGGAGCGGTTCCTCGGGAGGGTCCGGCACGCCGTCGAGCGGTTCCTGGCCGCCGGCGGGACCGGGGCCGAGCTCCCCGCCGCCGCCGACTCGCCCTCGGCGCGGCAGCGCCACCGGGCCGTCAAGCGGGTGACCGAGGACTTCCGCGCCTTCTCGTTCCACACGGCCGTGGCGCACCTGATGGAGCTCACGCGCCACGCGGCGGACCTCGTCGCGGACCCGGCCGCGGACAGGGGGGAGACGGCCGAGACGCTCCGGACCCTCCTGTCGCTCCTCCACCCCGTCGCGCCGCACCTCTCCGAGGAGCTGGCCGAGCGGCTCGGAGGGACGCGGAGCCTCCTCCTCTCCGGCTGGCCGGCGTTCGACCCGGCGCTCTCGGTCGAGGAGACGGTCGAGTTCGCCGTCCAGGTGAACGGCAAGCTCCGCGGCCAGGTCTCGCTCCCGCGCGAGGCGACCGAGAGCCAGGTCCTCGCCGCGGCCGAGGCGAGCGACGCCGTCGGGCGGTGGATCGCGGGGAAGACGCGCGTGAAGGCCGTCTTCGTCCCCGGCCGCCTCCTGAACCTCGTCGTCCGGTGAGTCGCCCCGGCCGGCGGGCCCTCCTCGCGGCGGCGCTCCTTGCGGTCGGCGCCGCGGGGTGCGGCTACGCCCTCGTCGGGGCGGGGCGGGGGAGCCTGCCCGAGGACGTCGGGTCGGTCTGGGTCGAGACCTTCGTCAACGACACGCCGCGGGTCGGCCTCGAGCAGCGGGTGACGGAGGCCGTCCTCCGGGAGCTCTCCGCCCGCGCGCGGCTGAAGGCGGCCCGCAACCGCGAGGAGGCCGACGCGGTCCTCTCGGGGCGGCTCCTGTCGTACACCGTGGCGCCGGTCCGCTTCGACGAGGCCGGCCGGGCCCTGGAGTACGAGATCTCGATGACGGCACGCGCGACGCTCCTCCGGCGGAGCGACGAGTCCAAGCTCTTCGAGGCGCCCTCGTTCCTCTTCCGGCAGCCGTACCCCGTCCCCCCGGCGGCGAGCTACGTCGACGTCGAGGGCGCGGCGGCGACCGCCCTGGCGCGCCCGTTCGCCCAGAGCCTGGTGACGACGATCCTCGAAGGGTTCTGACTCCCGCGAGGGCTCCTGGAGACGCCGACGCCGGGGCGGCCGCCCCGGCGTCGGCGAGACACGGGTCTGGGGGCGCGGCTCGGCGGCCCGAGCCCGGTCAGGCCTTGGCCTGGGCCTTGGCGACGGCCTTGGCGGTCCGGGACTTCAGCCGCGAGGCCGTGTTCTTGTGGAGGACGCCCTTGCGGACCGCCACGTCCAGGGCGGAGGCGGTGGCGGGCAGCTTCTCGCCGGCCTTGGCCGGCTCGCCGGCGGTCGTGGCCCGGAGCGACTTCAGCGCGCGCCGCGTGACGCTCTTGACCGAGCGGTTCCGGGCGCGCCGCTTGTCGCTCTGGGCCGCGCGCTTCTTCGCCTGCTTCGTGTTGGCCATCTGTCGAATGCTCTCCTTGCTTCGTTCTGGAAGGTGTCGTGTCGGGGCCGCCCGAGGCGGGCCGCCTAGCGGCTGTCGGACCCGAGCGCCTTCAGCCTCTGACGGGCGCTCTTGGCCTCGTCCGAGGAGGGGTACTCGTGGACGACGAACTGGAGCTGGACGATCGCCTGCGCCTTCTCGCCGAGGTCGAGGTGCGCCACGCCCTTCTTGAGGTGCGCCGCCGGCGCCTTGTCGCTCTCGGGCCAGGTCTTGAACAGCTTCTCGAAGGCGGCGATCGCCTCGCGCGGCTTCTTCTGGGCCAGCAGGCTCTCCCCGGCCCAGTACTGCGCGTCGTCCGAGAGGTCCGTCCGCCCGTACCGCTCGACGTAGTCCTCGAACCCCTCGCGGGCCAGCTCGAACTGGCCGCGCTGGTAGTCGGCGGTCGCCTGGGCGTAGAGGTCCGCCGGCGACGGCGCCCCTCCCCGCGGGGGGGCGGACGCGACGGCGGGGGCGGGCGCCACCGGAGGGGCCGTCCCCGGAGTCGCCTCGGAGGTCGGGAGCGCGGCGGCGTCCGGGGGCGCCGCCGCGGCCAGCCGGGCCTGGGTCTCGGCGAGCTGCTGGGAGAGCTGGGCGAGGCGCCGGTTGGCGTCCTCCAGCTTCCCCGCGAGCGTCTGCAGCTCCCGCGTCAGCTCGTCGAACTTCGCCCCGAGGTCGGCGTTGGACCTGAGGAGCGTCGCGACCTGCTTGCCGAGGTTCTCGTTGAGCTTGGCGACCTCTTCCTTGGAGCTGGACTGCTTGGCGAGCGCGTCGACCCGCTTCTCCACGTCTCCGACGTGGCGGTGCAGGCCCTCGATGTCCGAGCCGGTGACGCAGCCGACCAAGAGGAGCGCCCCCGCGAGGGGGGCGCTGGCTCGGACGGCGTTTCGGAGGGAGAAAGCCGGGACGGTCACGCCGCTACTTCGCGGTGACGACGAAGTGGCCGCGCCGGTTCTGGGACCAGGCGGTCTCGTCGTGACCCATCACGAAGGGGCGCTCCTTGCCGAAGGAGACCGTCTCGATCCGGGAGGAGTCGATGCCGAGGGAGACGAGGTAGTCCCGCACCGCGCTGGCGCGCTTCTCTCCCAGCGCCATGTTGTACTGCGCCGTGCCGCGCTCGTCGCAGTGGCCCTCGACCCGGACCTTCACGGAGGTGTACTTCCGCAGCCACTCCGCGTTGGCGGCCAGGGCGTCCCTCTGGTCCTCGCGGATGTCGAACTTGTCGAAGTCGAAGAACGCGTCCTTCAGGTAGCCCTTCTTGTTGATGTCGTCGAGGGAGGCGTCGATGTCCGACTTCTCGACGGGCGCCACCGGGGTGACGGGGGCCTCGGCCACCGGGATCGGCGTGGGGGTCGGGGTCGGCGGAGCCTCCACCGGCTTGACCTCGGCCGCGGGGGTGGGCTTGGGCTTGGAGCAGCAGGCCAGCCCGCCGGAGATCAGGAAGGCGACGAGGCCGAATCCGACGAACCTGGAAGCGTTTCTCATTTTCGTCTCTACCTCCATCGCGGTCCTCCACCCCGAGGGACGGGGCGGCCGCGAACGCCCCGATGTTAGACCACGTCCCGCGCGAGCACAACCCGTGCAAGCCGCTCCTGTGCGCTACTCCAGGACGCGGGACCAGCTCGGCGACGTGTTGTTCCCCGTCGCCGTCAGCGTCTTCAGGCCGGTGCCGTCCGGGTTGGCCACGACGATCTGGGTGGAGCCGCCCCGGCGCAGCTGCCAGGCGATCTTCCCGCCGTCCGGGGACCACGACGGAGCCTCGTTGGCGCCCGGCCCCGAGGTGATCTGGAACGTGCGCCCGGAGGCCAGGTCCAGGACGCAGATCTGGAAGTCCCCCTCGTTGCGGCAGGCGTAGGCCATCCGGTCGCCCTTCGGCGAGAAGGCGGCCTCGTCGCTCCAGTTTCCCGCGAACGTCAGGCGCCTCACGTTGGTCCCCTCGATGTCCATCAGGTAGATCTGCGGGGAGCCCTGCCGGTTCGAGGTGAACGCGATCTCGCGGCCGTTCGGCGCGAACGTCGGCGAGGCGTCGACCGAGGCCGAGTCCGTCAGCCTCCGGAAGCCGGACCCGTCCAGCCCGACGACGAAGATCTCGGGGTTCCCGCGGAGGCTCCCGTTGTAGACGACCGTCTTCCCGTCGGGGGAGAACGAGGGGGAGGTGTTCAGGTCGGTCGTCACCGGCACGCGCGTCTGCTGCCCGCCCGCCGAGGAGACCCAGAACAGGTCGGGGCGGGAGCGGAGGAACGACTGGTAGACGACCCGCGTGCCGTCGGGAGAGAACTCCGGGAACAGGGAGAGCGACCGGGTCGCCGTCAGCGGGCGCTGGTTCTCCCCGTCCCAGTCCATCACGTAGACCTCCTTGGAGCCCCGCCCGTCGCGGTCCGAGACGAAGGCGATCTTGGCGAGGAAGGGCCCCGGCTGGCCGGTGAACTGCTTCAGGAGGTCGTTGGCGACGAAGTGGGCGATCCGCCGGACGGAGCGCGCGCCGCCGCCGTACCGGCGCGAGAGGATCGGCTTCAACGCCCGGAGGTCGTGGAGCGTCACCGTGACCGCGACCTGGTCCGAGGGCTCCAGCTGCAGGGCGCAGTCGACGAGGAACTGGGCCCCGGCGGCGATCCACGCGTCGGCCTGCTCGCGGGTGGCCGGGGGCCGGGCGCCCTTGGGGTGGAGGGCCGGGTCGGCGAGGACGAAGGCGAGCGACGACGAGAGGTCCGCCGTCAGCGCCTCGTGGAACGGGTCGACGAGGGTCGACTGGACCTTGGGGTCGATCGGGGCGACGACGAGCGGGACCGCGATCGGGATCCGCCTCCCGGTCTCGCCCGAGATCACGAGGGAGACCTGGGACGGCGGAGGCGGCGGGGCGACGGGCTCGGCCGCCGGGGTCGGGCCCGGGAGCGCCGCGGGCTCCTGTCCCCCTGCGCCGGCGAGCGCGGGGAGGAGGACGAGGGAGCCGAAGAGGGCCGTCAGGGCGGCGGTTCGGGCGATGCGGCGGATCGGCTTCAAGGGCACCTCCGTGGGGCGGTGGGTCTCCGGCGGTTCCGGCCGGCTACTGGAACTTCACGTGCACCCCGAGCCGGTCCACCGGGTACTCCGGGGGGAGCGGGGGGAGCGGGTTCGCGGAGTAGATCGAGCGGGTGGCCGCCCGGTCGAAGAACCCGAGGCCGGAGGTCGCCTCGACGCGGACGTCGGTCACCTGGCCGGTCCTCAGGATCGTGAAGGTCACGACGCAGGCGGTCCCTTCGGGCACGTTCGGCTTGAGCCAGTTCGCGCCGATGAGCGCCTGGAGCTGCTCGACGTAGTAGGAGAACGGAAAGTCGGCGTCGAAGGAGGCGACCGAGGCCCCGAAGCTCAGCGCCGCCCCGCCCTCGGCGCCGCCTCCGGCCGACGGGAGCTCGAGGCCGGCCGGGCCCGTCGCGGCGGCGTTGCCGGCCTCGCCCTTCTGGGCCACGGGCGGGGCCGGCTCCGGCTTCCGGCCCTTCGGCTTCACCGGCTCCGGCATCGCCTTCTCGGAAGGCCTCGCCGGCTCGTCGGGCTTCACCTTCTCGATGACGGGACGCGGCTTCCTCTCCTCCGTCCTCGCCGGAGGCGCCGGGGCGGCGGGGCGGGAGGCGGCCATGCGCGCCAGGAGCCCGGGCGAGACGACCCGGACCGGGAGCGAGACGGGGACGAAGGGGCGGGGGCGGGGCCGCGACACGAGCGTCAGCGCGACGATGAAGGCGGCGTGGACGCCGACGGAGACCATGGCGACGAGGAGGCCGGGCGCCTCCCCGGCCCGCCGCCGCTCCGACAGGATCTCGGAGACGGTCGCGGCCACGGCCCGGCCTACTTCCCGTCGCTCTGGAGCTCGGTCACCATTCCGAGGCTCTCCACGCCGATCCGGTTCAGGGTGTCCATCGTCTCGACCACGACCCCGTACGGGAGGTTGCGGTCGGCCTTGAGGTAGACGGCCTTGTCCTTCCGGTTCTTCAGGATGATCTTCAGCCGCTCCCGCAGCTGCCCCTTCGGGATGGGGGTCTCGTTGAGGTAGTAGGACTGCCCCCGCGTGATCGAGAGGACGAGCGGGTCCTCGGGCGTCGTCGGCAGGTTCTGGGAGACCGACTTGGGGAGCTTCACCTCCATCCCCTGATGCAGGAGCGGTGCCGTCACCATGAAGATCACCAGGAGGACGAGCATGACGTCCACGAGAGGGGTGACGTTGATGTCCGAGAAGGAGTCGACCTCTTCCTCGAGCTTGAAGGCCATCGGCGTCCCCCCGCGTCAGGTGAAGTGACGCTCGGCGAGGTTGAGGAACTCCAGCGCGAAGTCGCGCATCTCCGCCCGCAGGACGCGCAGCTTGCCGTTGAAGTTGTTGTAGGCGATCAGCGCCGGGACGGCGGCGACGAGCCCCGCCGCCGTGTTCACGAGCGCCTCGGAGATCCCGGGCGCCACGGCGACGATCGACGTGGAGCCGGTGATGCCGATCTGCCGGAACGCGTTCATGATCCCCCAGACCGTGCCGAAAAGGCCGATGAAGGGGGTGGCCGAGGCCGTCGTGGCCAGGAGCGGGAGGTGGCGCGTCAGGCGCGTCGTCTCGGCCGCGGCCGCCCGCTCGAGGGCCCGCTCGATGGCGTTCAGGCTCTTGACGAAGAGGCGCCCGCCGTCGGCGGGGGCCACCTCGCGGCCCAGCTTCACCTGCTGGTCGAGCTCGGCGTAGCCGGCGCGGAAGACGCCGACGAGAGGGCTCGCCGAGCACTGGCCGCAGATGCCGAGCACGTCGGCGAACTTGCGGCTCTTGCGGAAGTGGCCGAGGAAGTTGCGCGAGTCCGACGCCGCGCGTGAGAAACTCCAGACCTTGCCGAGGATGATGGCCCAGGAGGCGACCGAGAAGAGGGCGAGGATCGCCAGGACGACCTGGGCCGTGGCTCCCGCCTGGAGGAAGAGCTGGACGATGTTGGCACCGGCGTGTTCGGTCATCTCGAAGGCTCGCTCGCGCACGGGCGCGGGGGAAGCGCCGCAAGGTAGCACGGAGGCTTCGGGAGGGTCAAAGCGGCGGGAGGCGCGAGGGCTCGCCGCGGCGCTCGTCCTGCTCCTCTCGGCCGCCGCCCCGGCCGCCGCCGAAGACGCGTTCCTTCCGCTCTCCTCGGTCCGGCCGGGGATGAAGGGCTACGGCCTCTCGGTCTTCTCGGGCCGCTCGATCGAGCGCTTCGACGTCGAGGTGGTCGGCGTCGTCCCGAGGGCGGCGCCCGACCGCGCTCAGATCCTGGTCCGCGTGTCCGGGAAGGGCCTCGAGGAGAGCGGGGTCGTGGCCGGGATGAGCGGGAGCCCGGTCTACCTCGAGGGGCGGCTGGCGGGCGCCGTGGCCTCCGGGTGGGGCTTCGCCAAGCTCCCGATCGCGGGGGTGACCCCGATCGAGTCGATGCTGCGGATCGAGTCGGCCGCAACCCCGTCCGGCCTCCCGCCGCCGGGCCCCCGGCCGCTCTCCACCGAGTTCGCCCGGCGGCCCGGCGAGGACGACGGCCCGCTCCTCGACCGGCTCACGGCGGCGTTCGATCGACGGCTCCCGCCTCCGCCGACCCCCGGGGCGCCCGGTCTCCTGGCTCCCGTGGTCGCCGGGGTCGCGCAGGCGGCCTCGGTCCGGCTGGCGAGCCTCCTTCCGCGCGTGGGGCTCCCGGTGCCGGCGTCGGGTCCCCCGGCGGCGCTCTCGCAGGCGCGGCCGGAGGCCTCCGAGCCGGCTCCGCGACTGGAGCCCGGGTCCTCGATCGTCGCGCTCCTGGTGGACGGCGACCTGCAGCTGGGGGCCACCGGAACCGTCACCCACGTCTATCCCGACGGGCGGTTCCTGGCCTTCGGTCACCCGCTGCTGAACCTCGGGGAGCTGGACCTCCCGGTGGCGGAGGCCCCGATCCTCGTGACGCTCCCGAACCTCTTCCAGTCCTTCAAGATCGGGTACCCCGGCAGGACGGACTTCCGGCTCTCGAGGGACCGCGACAGCGGGGTCTCCGGCCGGAGCGAGCCGACGGCCGGGATGGTCCCGCTCACGTTGACGTACACGGGGGAGGGCGCCGCCCCCCGCGCGTTCGCGTTCCGGATCGCCGCCCACCCCCGCCTCCTCCCCGCGCTCCTGGTCATGGCCTGCGACGCGGCTCTGGGCGCCGCGGACCCGACGCCGCGGGAGAGGACGATGCGCTTCCGGGTCGCCGTCCGGACGGCGGCGGGGGAGATCGCCTACGCGGACGAGGCGTCGGGGACCCGGGCGCGCGAGACGGCCCTGATGACGGCGGCGGTCCTGGCCTCGACGATCGCCGAGAACGAGATGGAGGACCCGGAGCTGTCGGGGATCGAGCTCGCCGTCGAGAGCCTCCCGGGGGAACGCCGCCTCGAGCTGCTGGACGCCAGCCTCGTCCGGCGGCAGGTGGCTCCCGGCGAGACGGCGGTCGCCCTCGTCCGCCTCTCCAGCCGGAGGGGCCAGGAGAGCACCCGGCTGGTCCGCCTCCCGGTGCCGAAGGAGGCCCAGGAGGGGAGGGCCACGTTCCTCGTCGCCGACGGAAGCGTGGCGTCCTCCGTGAAGCAGTCGGTCCTCCCGGAGGAGCCGCGCACGCTTGCCGAGCTGAAGCGGTTCGTGGAGGGGCTCGTCCCGACCGACCGCCTCTTCGCCGCGCTCCTCGTCCCCTCCCGCCCCCGCGCGACCGGCTCGCGGGCCTTGTCCGCCGTCCCCCCGTCCGTCGCCGCGCTCCTCTCCGCAGGGACGGTCCAGGGCGAGGTGGCGGGCGCCGGGGACTCCCGCGTCCTCGCCGAGACGTCCCTTCCGCTCGACAGCCCGTTCAGCGGCGCCGTGAGGCTCGAGCTCGAGATCAGGAGACCTCGTTCGTGAACCGCACCCGACCCGGCAGCCTCGCCCGCCCCTCCCCGGCGCTCCTCGCCGTCGCGCTCGGGCTCCTCATCCTCCCCGGCACCGCCGCCGCCGGCGTCAAGGTGGCCGCCTTCGGCTCGCTGAAGGACTTCCTCGCCGGCGACTCCGCCGGCACCGGCGTCACCCACGCCGGCCGGCTGACGCTCGGCGCTCCGCTCGGCGCTCCGGCCTGGCCCGAGGAGGCGGCCGACGCGGTCGTCCTCGGCGCCGCCACGGACCGCTCCGGGCGGATCTTCGTGGCCACGGGCGGCGGCCTGGGCAGGCTCTTCGTCTCGACGCCGGACGGGAAGGTCTCGCTCCTGTTCCAGGCCCCCGAGCCGAACGTCACGGCCGTGGCCGTGGCGGCGGACGGGACCGTCGTCTGCGGGACCTCGCCGAACGGCCGGATCTACCGAGTGGACCCTGGCGCCCGCGAGCCGGCCCGGGCCGGGACCGACTGGGGGAGCCCGGGGGAGGAGTCGATCTGGAGCCTGGCGTTCGGCCCGGACGGCGCGCTCTTCGCCGGGACGGGGAACCGGGGCCGCGTCTGGCGGCGGGACCGCGACGGGAAGCTCGCCATGCTCGCGGAGCTCCCCGACACCCACGTGCGGGTCGTGGCCGCCGGGCGCGACGGAAAGCTCCTCGCCGGGACCTCCGAGAAGGGCCTCCTCGTGGAGATCGCCGCGGACGGCTCCTTCCGGACCCTCCACGACTTCGCGCGCCCGGAGGTGACCGGCATCGCCGTGGGTGCCGACGGGACGGTCTGGGCGGCCGCCTCCTCCACCGCGCCGCCGGCCCCCGCCGCGACGAGGGGCGACGCGCGCGGGCGCTCTCCGGTGACCCCGGCGCCGGCGCCGCCCCGCGAGGAGACGCCGAAGGGGTCGGTCTCGGTCTCGACGGGGCCCGCGCGCCTGGCTCCGGCCTCCGCTGCGGCCACCCCCCCCGCCGAGGGGGCGACCGACGTCGTCGCCGTCGGACCGACCGGGCTCGTCGAGCCCGCCTGGACCCTCCCGGAGGAGACCGTCTACTCGCTCCGGCTCGACGGCGGAACGGGCGCTCTCGTCCTGGCCACCGGACCCAGGGGCCGGGTCTACACGCTCCGGGACCGGAAGCTGACGCTCGTGGCCCAGACGCAGGAGACCCAGGTCGTCTCGGCGCCCGAGACCCCGGCCGGGCTCGCCGCCGTCACGATGTCCTCCGCGGCGGTCCGGCGCCCTCCGGCTCCCGGGCCGCGTGCCGGGACCTTCACGTCCGCGACGAGGGACGCGGGCCGGCTCTCCCGGTTCGGCCGCCTCCGCTTCGACGGGGAGGTCCCGGCGGGCTCCTCGCTGAAGCTCTCCGTCCGGTCGGGCAACTCCTCCGGCCCCGACGCCTCGTGGTCTCCCTGGGCGCTCCTCGGAAACGACGGAACGGCCGCGGGGCCCGCGGTGCCGCCGGCCCGCTACTTCCAGTGGAGGGTGGAGATGTCCGCCGGGGCGAAGGGGGGAGCCCCGTCGGTGGAACGGGTCGAGCTCTCGTACGCGGAGACGAACAGCCGCCCCGTCCTGGAGAACCTGCAGGTCCTGGAGCCCGGCCTCGTCTACGCCAAGTCGGGTGCGGCCTCGGGACCGTCGGTCCTCTCGATCGCGAGCCCGGACGAGCTCGGGATCTTCGCGGGCCTGGAGCCCGCCCGCGAGCCCGCGGGGCCGGACGGCGGGGGCAAGAAGCTCTACCGGAAGGGATTCCGGACCGTGAGCTGGAAGGGGACGGACCTCAACGGGGACCTCCTCCGCTACGACCTGGACCTCCTCCCCTCGAGCTCTGGCCCGGCGTTGCCGCTCCGGCGCGACGTCGAGGACTCGTGGTTCTCGTTCGACACCAGCGCCCTGCCGGACGGGCGGTACCGCTGCCGCGTGACCGTGTCGGACCGGGTCGGGAACGCCGAGGGGGAGGACCTCTCGGCCACCGAGGAGACGGAGCTCTTCGTCGTCGACAACTCCCCGCCCGCGCTGGCGGTCTCCTCGGCACGCTCCGAGAAGGAGAGCGTCGTCCTGACGGTCTCGGCGACCGACGCCCTCTCGCCGGTCGTGAAGGCGGAGGGGGCCGTCAACGCGGACCGCTGGCGGGTCCTCTCCGCCGAGGACGGCGTGGCCGACTCCCTGGCCGAGCGGTTCCTGCTCCGCGTCCCGCGGCCGGCGGGACCTTCCGTCCTCGCGATCCGGGTCGTCGACGCCTCGGGGAACAGCGCCGCGCTGGCCGCGCGGTACCCGGAGGACTTCCGGTGAGGCGCCTGTGCCGCGCGGCCGCCGCAGCGGGCGCGCTCCTCCTCCTCTGCGGGTGCGGCCGGACCGGTAAGGACCCCGAGTCGGTCGTCAGGAGGCGGCTGGAGGGCGAGCCCAAGACTCTCAACCCGCTCCTGGCCACCGCCGACCCCGAGCTGGTGGTCCTGGCCCTCACCTCCCGGAACCTCGTCGACTGGGACGAGGAGCTCGCCCTCGTGCCGGGGCTGGCCGAGTCGGCCGTCGAGAGCGACGACCACCGGAGCTTCACCTTCCGGCTGAGGGAGGGGGCGCGGTGGGAGGACGGCACGCCGGTCACCGCCGACGACGTCGTCTTCACGGTCGAGGCCCTCGTCGACCCCAGGACGCCCGCCCCGAACCGCCGGGCCTTCTTCGAGGGGTTCGAGAAGGCCGAGAAGCTCGACGGGAGGACCGCCCGGGTGTCCTTCCGGAACGCCACGCCCGGCCGCCTGGCCGCCTTCAACCTGCCGCTCCTCCCCGCGGCGGCCTACCGGGGGAAGGACCTCACCACCCACCCGATGAACCGCCAGCCCCTGTCGAACGGACCCTACCGGGTCGCGCGCTGGGAGGCGGGCCGGCGGATCGAGCTGGTGAGGAACACCCAGTACGCAGGCGACAGGCCGGCCGCGGAGAAGCTCGAGCTGCGCGTCGTCTCCGACTCGGCCGCGGCCTTCGAGGCGCTCCGGACGGGGGCGCTCGACGAGAGCCGGCTGACGTTCGAGCAGAAGGCCCGGGTGGACCGCGAGGGGGCGGACCCCGGCTCGGCCCTCCGCTCGCTCGTCTACCCCGAGCTCGCCTTCACGTACCTCGGCTACAGCCACCGGAACCCGCTCTTCTCGGAGGCCCGCGTGAGGCGCGCGCTCACGATGCTGATCGACCGGGAGACGATCGCGCGGACGCTCTACGGCGGCACCGCCCGCCCCGCCAACGGCCCGATCCCGCCCGGCCTCTGGACGCACGACCCGACGATCGCGCCCTGGCCGTACGACCCGGCCGCCGCGGCGAAGGCCCTCGACGAGGCGGGCTTCCGCCGGGGCCCCGAAGGCGTCCGGAAGAGAGGGGAGCTGCGCTTCGCCTTCACGCTCTCCCTGGGGGCCGGGAGCGACCTGCAGCGGCAGATCGCCGAGACGATCCAGCAGTCGTTCCGCTCCGAAGGCGTCGAGATGACCATCGCCCCGATGGACTGGGCGGCCTTCACCGAGAAGGTGGACGCGGGGGAGTTCGAGGCCTGCCTGCTGGCCATGAGCCTCGACCCGAACCCGGACCTGAGGCCGAGCTGGCACTCCTCGCAGGTCCCGCCGAACGGCTGGAACAGCTTCTTCTACCGGAGCCCCGAGGCGGACGCCGTCATGGACGAGCTGGCCAGGACCTTCGACCGCGAGGAGTCCCGGAAGCTCTACTCGCGCCTGGCCCGGATCCTCCACGAGGACGAGCCGGTCAGCTTCCTGCACAACGTGGACGTCAAGTGGGGGGTGGCCCGGCGCCTTGCCGGCGTGAGGACGTCGCCGATCGGCCTGTCGCTCTTCTGGCCGGGCGCGTCCGCGTGGCGGCCGGTGAGGGCTCACGCCCCCGTGTGAGGCCGTGCTCCGGTTCGCGCTGCGGAGGCTCGGCACGGCGGCCGCCACGCTCCTCGGCAGCGCGACGCTCGTCTTCTTCCTCACGGCGCTGACGCCGGGCGACCCGGCGCGGCTCCTGTCGGGGGGGCCGGGCCGGCCCGCGCCGTCGCGGCAGGAGCTCGCGGCCTTCCGGGCGGGGCTGGGGCTGGACCGGCCGCTGCCGGCGCGGTACGCGACGTGGCTGAGGAGGGCCGCCGCCCTCGACCTGGGCCGCTCCTTCCGGGACGCGCGCCCGGTCCGCGAGAGGATCGCCGAGACCCTGCCGCTCACCCTCGCGCTGAACCTCTCGGCGCTGGCGCTGGCCACGCTCGCCGGGATCCCCCTCGGGATCGCCTCGGCCCTGAGGCCCGGGAGCCGCCTCGACCGGTCGGCGGGATGGCTGGCCGACGTGCTGTTCGCCGTGCCCGGATTCGTCCTGGGCCTTTCGCTCCTCGTCCTCGTGGCCGGAGAGCTCCGCCTCGTCCCGGTCTTCTCCGACCCCTCCGCTGGCCCGTCGGCTTTCCTCCTGCCGGTCGTCACGCTGGCCGCGGCCGCGCTCGCCCCGATCTCGCGCGTGACGCGGAACCTCGTGGCGGAGGCGCTCCGGACCCCGCCGGCCCTGGCGGGGCTCACGCGCGGCGAGGGGAGGGCCGGGTCGGTCGCCCGGGCGCTCCGCGCCTCCTCGGGGGGGTTCGCCGGGCTCTACTCGGCCCTCGTCCCGGGCGCGGCCGCTGGCTCCGTCCTGGTCGAGAGGGTCTTCTCGTTCCCCGGCTCGGGGGCGCTCCTGGCCGAGGCCGTCTTCGCCCGCGACTACCCGGTCGTCCTCGGCCTGACGCTCGTCACCGGCGCGATCGTCGTCCTCTCCAGCCTCGCGGCCGACCTCGTCGCCGCCTGGCTCGACCCCCGGCTCGCCGACGGAGCCCGCCGGGAGGACGCAGCTTGAGCCGGCCGGCGCGGCGCCACCGTCTCGTCCGCGCGGCGCTCCTGGCCGCGCTCTTCCCGGCGGTGGCCCTCCTGTCGCCCCTCCTGGCCTCCTCGCGCCCCCTGATCGCGGGAGAGGACGGGCGGGTCCTCCTCGCCGCTCCCGTCCCGTGGGACCCGGAGGCGATCCGGCTGGAGGCCCGCCTCTCCCCGCCCGGCGCCGGCCACTGGCTCGGGACCGACGACCTCGGCCGGGACGTCCTGTCGCGGGTCCTCCACGGCACCCGCGTCTCCGTCGGCGTCGGCCTCCTGTCGGCGGCGCTGGCCCTCCTGGCCGGGGCGGCCCTCGGCGGGGCCGCCGGGCTCCTCGGTGGGCGCGTGGACCGCCTGCTCCTGGCGGTCGTCGAGGTCTTCCAGACGCTCCCGCCGCTCGTCCTGGCCGCGTCGGCGGCGGCCTTCCTCCCGCCGTCGGCGCTGTCGGCGGCGCTCCTGATCGCGGCCGTCTCCTGGACCGACGCCGCGCGCCTGGTCCGGGCACAGGCCCAGCGCGCGGCCGCGAGCCCGTTCGTCGAGGCCGCGCGCGCCTCGGGGGCTTCCCGCGCCCGCCTCCTCCTCCGGCACGTCCTGCCGCACGCCCTGCCGCCGGCGCTGGCCACGGCCCCCTACGTCCTGGGGGCCGCCGTCGTGGCCGAGGCCTCGCTCTCGTTCCTCGGCCTCGGCGCGCCCCCGCCGACCCCCTCGTGGGGACGGGCGCTCGCGGACGCTCGCGGCGTCCTCGGGGAGGCCTGGTGGTGCGCCGCGTTCCCGGGCCTTTCGCTCGTCCTCCTGGTCCTCTCGGCGCGCCACCTGGGCGACGCCCTAGAATCTCCGGGAGCCCGATGAAGATCGCCGTCTACCCCGGGTCGTTCGACCCCCTCACCAACGGCCACGTCGACATCATCCGCCGTAGCTGCCGGATCTTCGACCGCGTCCTCGTCGCGGTCCTCCTGAACACGGAGAAGTCGCCGCTGTTCTCCGTCGAGGAGCGGATCGCGATGGTGCGGACGATCTTCCGCCGCCAGCCGCGGGTCCGCGTCAAGGCCTTCAGCGGCCTCCTCGTCGACTTCCTGCGGCAGGAGCGGGCGGCCGTCGTCGTCCGGGGCCTTCGCGTCGTCTCGGACTTCGAGTACGAGTTCCAGATGGCGCTCATGAACCGGCGCCTGGACCCCGAGGTGGAGACGGTCTTCCTGACGCCGAAGGAGGAGCTCTCGTACGTCTCGAGCCGCCTCGTGAAGGAGGTCCACCGGCTCGGCGGCGACGTCTCCCGGCTGGTCCCCTCGATCGTCCACCGGGCGCTCGAGCGCAAGCTCCCCCCCGGGCCCCCGGCCTAGCACTCCGCACCCCCGGGACGGCGGGAATGCCGGTGCTAGACTGACTTTCAGCGCCGTGGTGAACAGCTGGATCCCCGGATTCACCGTCGTGGAGGGGCCGGAACGGACGGGTCTACCGCTCCGGTTCCGGGCCGTCAGGGAGGCGGACGGGGCTCCGGCCTGGGTGCGGGTGGACGGCTATCCGCCGGACGACCTGCGGGCCGCGGTCGCGTTCGCCCGGGTCCACGGCGAGACGGCCCGGATGGACCACCCGGACCTCCCCCGGGTCCTGGCTTACGGCTCCACGTCGATCCAGGGGAGACCCTTCGTCGCCTTCCAGCTGAGCCTGGAGTGGACCCATCCGCAACGCCCGCCGGAGGCGGCCCTGGACGAGGCGATCGAGACCCTGGCCGAGATCCAGCTCCTGGCCTACGAGACCGGGGCCGCGGGCGTCCACGTCCCCGTCCACGAGCTGGACCGGATCCGGTCCGGAGCCCGCCTGGCGGGGCGGAGGCTCCCGTTGCGCGAGTTCCTCTGCGAGCCGCGCCGCGCCGACGGCCTCTCGGGCCTCCTGGGGATTCTCGACCCGTCCGAGTGGCAGCCGTTCGTCGCCCCGGAGACCGCCGCCAGGGGGCGTCACCGGGTCTCCGTCCGGAACGCCCTCTCGTACCGGGTCGCGAGCCAGGCCCACTACCTCCTGACCGGCACGCCGGCCCGCGCGAGGTCGGAAGCCCGCAGGCACGCCGCCGGGGAGGCGTCGGTGCGGATCCGGGCCTCGGACGCCCCGGAGCTCCCGGGCCGGTGGCGACTGGCGGTACGGTCGGCGATCTCGGAGAATCCCGGACGAAGGCCCCCCGTCGAGGCCTTCGTGGCCTGAGCGGCGGAGCGCTCTATCCTCTCTGGAGAACGGAGGAGTGACATGAGAGCAACGATCGGGACGGTTCGGGGGGTGCTGCTCGCCGTCGCCGCGTGCGCGGCGACCCAGGCGTTCGGGCAGTGCCAGGACGCCTCCACGGTCAGCGCCTTCTACGGGAGCATCTTCCAGGTGCCCGAGGAGCTCCGGATCGAGCTGAAGCCGGACCTCTCGAACCCCGGGGCGCGCGCGCTGGCCATCGGCGGCGCGTTCACGTCGAGCGCCGACGACGCCACCAGCGTCGTCGCCAACCCCGCGGGTCTCGGGGCGATCGTCCGGCCGACCCTCTTCGCGGAGGCCCGGCCGTCCCAGGTCCTCCAGTACGACCGCTTCGACACGGGGCAGATCGACGTCACGCAGGACCGCGACCCGTTCATCCAGAAGGACGGCCAGTCCCCGCCGCCCTGGTTCGCCAGCTTCGTCCTGCCGCTCGGCGACAAGTTCGCGGTCGCCGCTTTCTACCAGCAGCTCTTCGGCAGCAGCCGGTCCGTGGACCGGGTGACCGGCGCCGCGGCCGCGAACGGGCCCTGCTTCGAGACGCTCAACCCCCGGACGGGCGCCCGCCAGAACGCCTTCGTCCCGCTCTACGCCTACGAGGACGACACGACCCTCAGCCGCGGCGGCCTCTCCGCTGCGTTCCGGGCGTCGGCTCGCTTCTCGTTCGGCGCGACCGTCTACCTCGCCAGCGAGAGCCGCCGGACGACGATCAAGCCGGGCTGGGGCAACGGGACCTTCGAGAACGTCCTCCCGACCCAGGTGGACACGAGCTCCAGCAAGCCCGGCTACATCCTCGGCGTCCAGTTCACCGCGAACGAGTGGCTCCGCTTCGGCGCGGTCTACGCCGGCGCCGTGAAGTTCGACGCCGCCAACGACGCCGTCCCCGGGCAGACCGTCCTGCGCCGCACGGTCATCCCGGCCCGCGCCGGCCTCGGGGCCACGATCGCGCCGTCGCCTCGCTTCGCCATGACGCTGGAAGGGACCTGGGTGCAGAGCTCGACCTTCCTCGACAACACGGACATCGAGAACGGGTTCGAGGGAGCGGTCGCCGTGGGCGCCCCGCAGTCCTCCGTCCGGTCCAACTGGGACCAGTCGGACACGTGGGAGGCCAGGATCGGGCTGGAGTACTCCGTCGTCCAGACGCGGACGCGGCTCTTCTCCCTGCGCGCCGGCTTCTGGGCGGAGTCGCCGTCGAACCTGCGGTTCACCTTCCCGCAGGCGCAGGACGACCTCGTGGCGCGCGCCGCCAACGACGCGATCCGGGCGCTCTTCCCCGACGTGGACGACCCCTGGCTCACTCACGTCACCGGAGGGCTGGGCGCCGTCTTCAACAAGAAGTTCCAGGTCGACGTGGGCGTCGACTACGAGACCCACACCAAGCGGCTCGTCGGCTCCGCCCTGCTCGGGTACACGTTCTGAGGGCCGGGATGGCGGATCGGGCACGCTCGGGCCGTCGAGCCGCGGGAGGCGGGCGGGCCCTGACCCGGGGCGTCCGCGCCGTCCTGTTCGCGTTCGCCCTCCTGGGGGCGTCGGCGCCCGCGTCCGCGCAGGCGCCCGCGGACTCCGGCTTCGGGGACATCCAGCCGGACCAGCAGCCGACGCCGTTGCCGACGCTCCCCCCGCTGCCGCCGCTCGACGTGGCGGCCACCCCGGCCGCGCCCACGACGGCGCCGGACGCGTCGCCTCCGCTGACCTCCCAGCCCCCGGCGGAGACTCCCGCCGCGCCGGCGGGCCGGATCGCCGGGCTCGGGATCTCGCCGCAGGTCCTCGTCCTCCTCGGGGTGGGCGTCCTCGTCATCGTGGCGACGATCATCGTGGTCCTCGCGGTCGTCCTGAAGGCGCCGGTCGTCATCAACGTGACCTCCCGGGGCGGCGCGCCGGCCTACGGCGCCGACGGCCCGGCCCCGGCGGAGTGGATCGAGGGGGACCTCGTCCGGCTCGGCCGCCCGCCCGAGGGGACGCTGAAGATCCTTCCCGGGCGGTTCATCCTGGACAGCGCGGACCGACCGATCGAGATCCGGATCTTCCGGACGACCGGCGATGCGCGCGTGGAGACGACGATCGGGCGAGACCCCGGCCCGCCCTACCGGCACATCCAGCTCAAGCCCTTCTCCGTCTCGGGCAAGCACGCCAAGCTCGTCTACGAGAACGGCTTCTACTCGATCGTGAACTACTCCCGGACCAACCCGACCTCGGTCAACGCGGAGCCTCTCCCCGAGGGCGCCTCGCGGAGGCTCGTGGACGAGGACCGGCTCGAGATCGGCGAGGTGCTCCTGACCTACCACGAGAGCTGAGGGCAGGCGGCGGAACGTGAAGGACGACCAGCGCTCCCGGCCTGGCGGCTCGGCGGCCGATCCGGCGGCCGGGCCGCCGTTCGAGGTGGCGGGCCTCTCCCGCGAGGGGCGCCGCTCGTCGAACGAGGACTCGGCCGCCTGGGCGGTCTTCGGCCCCGACGCCAGCGTGGCGGCGTACGCCGTCGTCTGCGACGGCATGGGCGGGCACAACGCCGGCGAGGTGGCCTCGTCGATGGCCCTGAGGGCGCTCAGGGACCGGGTCGCCCAGCTCGCCGCCGACCCTTCGGCCTTCGCGGACGCCGCCGTCCTGCGGGACCGGCTGACCGACTGGATCGAGCAGGTCAACCGCGAGATCCACGACGTCGGCGTGAAGAACCCGGAGCAGCGGGGGATGGGGACCACGCTGGCGGCGGCGCTGACCGCCCCGGACGGGCGCCTCGTCGTCGCCAACGTCGGCGACAGCAAGATCTTCGTGCTCCGGGGCGTGGTCGTCCACCAGGTCTCCGTCGACCACACCGCGCTGGCCGAGCAGCGCCGCGTCCTGGGGATGGACGGCGTCGCCCCCGAGGACGTCTCGGGCAACCCCTTCGCCCACGCGCTGACGCGGAGCATCGGGCAGGAGAAGAGCGTCCAGCCCGAGGTGCGGACCGACCTCTTCCTCGACCGCGGCGACCTGGCGATCCTCACGAGCGACGGCGTCACCGACGTCCTGGAGTCCGAGCGGTTCCTCTCGATCGTCGAGCACTCGAAGAGCCTGGGCGAGATCTGCGAGTCGATCTACCGCCAGGCCTACGAGGCCGGGTCGAAGGACAACATCACCGTCACGCTGATCGCCCGGGGACGCCCTTCCCGGCTCGGCGCCTCGGCCGACCGGCCCCGCGTCGTGGAGGAAGGGGAAGACCCGTTCGACGCGACCCGCCCGCTGCAGCGCGCCCCGGCCGTCCCCGTCACGTCGGGGGAGTCCCTGGCGGGCGGACCGCCCTCCGCCGCGCCCGAGCCGCCTCGCGGGGCGGCCCCGCCGCCGCGGGCGTACGTCGTCCAGAAGGAGCGGCGGCTCCAGAAGACCCTCGTCCTCGCCGGGGGCGCCCTGGCGGTTGCCGTCGTCGCGGCCGTCCTCGCCCTGGTCCTCTCGCCGTCGACGCCGACGGCCGAGCCGACCCCCACGCCCCCGCCGGCGCCCCTCCCGACCACGGCGCCCGTCGTCCGCCTCCCGTCGCCGGTCCCGACGCAGGCCCCGGCGCCGGCGCCGACGGTCCGGTTCGAGGAGGTCCCCCTGCCGGCCGAGGCCCCGACTCGGCCTCCTGCGGCGATCCCGACCGTCGCCGTCGCGGTCCTGCCCGGAGGGGCGGTCCAGAAGGTGGCACCCACCCGGCCGGCCCGCCCCGCCCCCACCCGGCCCGAGGCCGTGATCCCGCCGGTCGGCTTCGCCCGCCCGGCCGCGGCCACGCCGGCGCCGCCTCCGGCCGCGGCGCCGACGGCCGTCCCGACCCGGGCCGCCGAGGTGACGACGATCTCGGTCCCGACGGCCGCCCCGCCGGTCTCTACGGAGGAGCCGGTCCCGATCCGCGAGGCGCGCCTCGAGCGCGCGCACGTGAGGGCAGAGAGCCGGTTCTACTCGTTCCACTTCTCCTTCGACCGCCCGGTCCGGCTTCCCCGGCAGGGCGAGTCCCTCTTTCCGAAGTCCATCACGGTCACGTCGCGCCGCGGCGATCGACTCGACGCCGCGGGCGTCCCGCTGAGGTACCAGCGGGCGGAGGGGCGCACTCTCATCTACAGGCTCGAGACCTCGCGGACGAACTTCGCGGAGAAGAAGCTCCTCGGGGACGGCGACAGCGTCCTGATCGACTTCGGCGACGAGAGCCCCTTCTCGAAGACCCGAATAACGGCCGACGTCTTCACGAAATGAGGGCCGGCGGATGCTCGCCCTCCTGATCGCGCTCCGCCTCCTCCTCCCCCAGGTTCCCGCGTCCACGCAGGTCCTCTCCGTCCGCGAGGACCCCGTGCTCCAGGGCAACCTGATCGTGGGCGTGACGCTCGAGACGCAGGGGAGCCCGATCGACGTCACCTGGTACCCCAGCAACGGGGCGCGCCCCGTCACCTACCGGAGCCCGGACCCCTCCGGCTTCGGCGTCTGCGCCTTCCTGCGCGAGGTGGGTGCCGCGCGGGTCCGCGGGCCCCACGACGTGATCGTGAGGCGCGGAGACCTGGCCACCCGCATCCGGCTCGACTACGACGGGCGCACCTGCCTGCGCCCGTACCCGACCGTGGCGGTCGGGCCCCCGAAGAGGCGGTCGGAGCCGTTGCCGACCCCTCCCTCCGTCGGCCCCGTCCCCGTGGCCGTCATCGGCCCGATCGTGGAGGAGTGGAGGGCCGCCGAGGCGGTCGTCGAGAAGGTCTCCATGAGGTTCGAAGGCCGGTTCCTCGTCTTCGAGGTGGAGTTCGACCGGAACCTGAAGCTGGAGCCGGCGGCCCGCGTGACGGTCCGGAGCCTCGTCCGCGTGGACCACGACAGCGAGCTGATCGAGCGCCCGGCAGGCTTCCTCGTCCGGAAGACGTCCGGACGGTCGGTCTCGTGGAAGGTGGACCGGGCTCTGATCCCCTTCCACCCGGCGTACTCGACCCCCGAGCGGATGCGGCTGAGCTTCACGCTCGACGAGAAGGACTTCGACGGCTACACCGTCGTCCTGGGGAGCTGACGCATGAAGCCCTGCCTCCCGTGGGCCCTCGGCCTCCTCCTCCTCGGCATCCCGGCCCCCCTGGCGGCCCAGCAGGAGGCGCTCCCGCCGCTCCCGGTCCGGAAGGACGCCCTGCGACCGGGCTGGTTCTTCGTCGGCGTCTTGCCCGGCACGCCGAAGACCGCGCCGATCCTGGTCGAGATCCGGGCTGCGGGCGACACGGGCCCACCCAGGCAGTACCGGTCCCCGGACGCGCGGGCCTTCGACCTCTGCGCGATGCTCCGCGCCGCCGGGCTGGCCACGCAACCGGGGGCTCTGCAGCTCAACGTCTCTCGCGGCCCCGGCTCCTTCGCCTTCTCCATCTCGTACGACGGCAAGCGCTGCGCCTCGGCTCCGGAGGCACCATCGGCGGCCCGGACGGAACGGCCCGCGCCGATCGAGCCGCTTCGACTGGGCGTCGCGCCGCCGCCGGCCCCCCCTGCCGAGCCGACCGAGGCGCCCGCGCTCGTCGCACAGACCCGCCCGTCGCCCGTCGCCGGCCCCGCGGAGGAACCGCCGCAGAAGCCGGCGCCGGAAACCGTCCGTGTCGAGGCCGAGACGCAGGCCCCCCCGGCGGCGGCCGAGACCGCTCCCGCTCCGGAGCCCGTGCAGACCCCGGCTCCCGTCGTGGCGGCTGCCACGCCCCCACCCGCAAGCCCCACCTCCCCGCCGGACGTGGCCGCGGCGCCGGAGCTCTCCCTCGGGCCGTCTCCCCAGAGCGCGGGACCCTCCCTCTCGGCCGCAGAGCGGGGGCTGACCACAGCGAACCTCGAGTGGATGAAGGTCTTCATCGAGGAGAACCGGAAGCTGAAGACCGAGGACTACAAGGTCGAGCTGAGGTTCAAGAAGCCCGTGAACATCGAGGGGATCGAGACGGCCGCGATCCTGAAGGCCATCTCGGTGATGGGCCGCCCGAAGGAGTTCCTGGACGTCGGCTCCGAGCACATCCTGGACCCGCCGGAGGACCCGAGATCCACCTCGTGGATCTCGTTCTCGGTCCCCTCGAGCCTGACGATCGAGGCGCCGGGGGTGAACCACTGGGTCGTCATCCGGCTCCGGATCGGAGAGCTCGCGGAGGCCGTCTTCGAGACGAAGTCCGGGATCGTCCGGAGGAAAGGACCGTAGACGATGCGAGCCTCGCGTGCCTCGGGGTTGGCGAGCGCCGGGGTCGCGGGGCTGCTCCTTCTCCGCTCGTTCGTCGCGGTGGCCCAGGAGGCGTCGGTCGAGCGGAGCGCGGCGTTCATCCGGCGCCAGAGCGTCGGGATCGAGGTCCGGCTCGCCGCTCCCCTCCCCGCCGGATCCACCCTGTCGCTCCGGGCCATCCGGGTCGGGGGCGGCAGGCTCTTCTCGGAGGGGCCGGTGCCGCTGAAGCCGCGGGGGGCTTCGCGGCGGGACTTCCAGCTGCTCACCTCGTCCGTGGGGCCGACGGGCACCGAGATCGCGGTCGGCGACCGTCTGGAGATGAAGCTCGAGCTGGACGGGGCTCTCCTCGGGAACCTCTCTCTGACCGTCGGGACGGGCGGCCTCCCCGCGGCGACCGAGCCCGCCCGGCAGGCTCCTCCCACGGTCCCGGCCGCGCCGCCCCAGCCCGAAGCGCCGCCGGCCACGCCCACGCCCGTCCCGACGCCGACGGCTCCGCCGCCCCCGACGGCGACGCCGTCGCCGACGCAGCCTCCGGCGACGCCGGTCTTCTCCGGCGTCTCGCTGACGGTCCCCCCCAGCCCGACCGCCTCGGCGACGCGTCCCGTTCCGGCGACGGCCGTGGCCACCCCGACGAAGGCCGCCGGTACGGAGCGCGGGGCCGCCGCGCCGACGCCGTCCGCGACACCCTCCGGTCCGACGGCGACACCGGAGCCCGCCGTGCCGCCGGTCGGGACGACGACGGCGGGGGGAGACGCGCCGCCCGGGCGAACGGAGGGCCTCCTCGACCGGCTCGGGCCCTGGACCGTCGCCGGCGCGGGCCTCCTGCTCCTGTCACTCGCGGCCGGCGTCGTGGCGCTGGTCCGCCGGGGGCGTGCCGGCCCCGCGGCAGCCCCGGCGGAGCAGCCGGACCGGCCGTCTCCGGCCGCACCCCGCCCCGCGGCGCCGATTCCCCTCGAGCCGGGCGTCCCGGCCATCGACGGCCTCGAGGCGGTCTCGCGGCTCGCCCGCGGGGGTCTCTGCGACATCTTCGTCGTCCGACTCGAGAACGAGCGGCGCCGCGGCGCGCTCAAGGTCCTCCGCCCCGAGTTCCGGATGTCGGCCGAGCTGTCGGAGAACCTCCGCCGCGAGGGCGAGATCCTCTGGTTCCTGGCCGAGAACTACCCGGACGGGTCCTTCGTCGACATCATGCGGCAGGGGAGCTTCCCGGACGGCGGCCAGCAGAGCCCGTACCTCGTCCTGGAGTACGTGGACGGTCCGGACCTGCGCGCCTGGGTCCTGTCGAAGGGCGCCATGGACCCCGCGGAGGCGCTCCGGGTCACGCAGTCGGTCGCCGGGGGGCTGGCGTGCTTGCACGCCTCCAGCCTCATCCACGGCGACGTCTCCCCGGAGAACGTCCTCCGGACGTCCCACGACGGCTCCCGGCGAAAGGGCAAGGGGATCTACCGACTCATCGACTTCGGGGACGCCCGGCGCTTCGACCTGGAGCGATCCGACACCGAGATCGCGGGCAAGCCGTCCTTCATCTCCCCGGAGCAGGCCGCGGGACAGGCGGCCACGCCGGCCAGCGACGTCTACTCGCTCGGGATGCTCCTCTACTTCCTCTACACCGGCCACGCCGCCTTCCAGAGCCACCACCCGGGGGAGGTCCTCCGGATGCACCGGGACAGCCAGGTCGCGTTCCCCACGGGGACGCCGCCGGGAGTCCGGCGGCTCGTCCTGACGCTCTGCCAGAAGACCCCGGAGCTCCGCCCGACCGCCTCCGAGGTCGTCCAGATGGTCGAAGACCTCCTCTCCGAACGAGGTGACTCATGAACCTCCGCACCCTCCGCGCGGCCTTCCTCCCGACCCTCCTCGTCGCCGCGGGCCTCCCCGCGCCGGCCCAGGAGACCGCGCTCCACACGGTCGCGCCGGAAGGGACGAGGGGCTACGTCGTGGCGCTCGACGCCAGCGGCGAGGTGGCGGCACCCGCCACGCTGCTTCCGATCCCTCCGGGGACCGTCACGGCCCAGTGGCAGCTCGGGATGAAGGGGAGCGCGCGCTACCTCCTCGGGTACCGGATCACGAACCCGTACCCGAACCGGTTCCAGTTCGTCTCGTACCTGGGGACGACCGCGGCGCAGACGACGGCCGCGGCGGTGACCTGGGGAGCCGGGGTCGAGGCGGCGCTGGCGGGGACGACGGGAGGGATCCTGTCGAGCAACGTCGGCTTCCCGACCGCCTTCACCATCGGGACCGTCCGGACGGGGGACCTCCGCTGGACGCTCGTCTTCGGCTCGGGGCCTGCGGGGGCCAAGGTGATCTCGGTCCTCGAGCTGGAGGGGACGGCCGACGGACGGACGCTCCGGGGCGACACGTTCGCCGCGATCTCGCCCGCCCAGCTCCCGGCCACGTCCACGTGGGGGATGCTGGGGATCGGGTACAACCCGCTTCCTCTACCTGACGGCCAGGGGCGCCTCGTGACCGGGGACTCGACGAGGACGTACGTCCTGCGGTACGACGCCAACCTGGTCTCCGGGAACCGGATCTCGGCGGCCGCGCCGGCCTGGCAGGCCAATCCCTCGGGGTTCGACTTCCTGACGGCCTCGGCCGCGGCCGAGGCGGGGAAGCTCTGGGTGGTCGGGATCTCCTCGGGGCAGCTCCAGGTGCGCCGGTTCGACGTGGGGACGGGGTACGAGGGGGACGTCGTCTGGTCGCGGGCGCTGGCGACGGGGGAGCGGGCGGTTCCGGCCTTCGACCCGGCGGACCGCACACGGATGGCGGTCGTCCTCTACCGGTCCGGCGGGACGCGGGTGGTCCGGCTGAACCTCGCCACAGGTTCCGTGACGGCCGACCAGGACAACGCCGCGGACTTCTCCTCGGCGGTCGACCCCGCGCCGGTGGCGCTGGTCCCGGGCGGGAACGGCTACCTGGCGGGGAAGGCCGCCGGGAAGTCGAAGTCCGCCCTCTGGAAGGTGGACGGCGCCGGGCGGCTCTCGGAGACCACGGTCGAGTTCGACACGCAGCCGCACGCAACGCTCCTCCTCGAGTCGCCCGAGCGGCCCGAGCTGTCGATCGTGGCGGACTCGGCGGGGGCGACCGAGCCGGGTCAGAAGGCGACGTTCACCGTGACGCGCGCCGTGTCGGTCACCGGGCCCCTGAGCGTGACGTACCGGGTCGACTCTCCGGACGGCTCGGCGGCCGAAGGGGTCGACTGGGACAGGCCGTCGGGAGTCCTCGCTCTCGGGGCGGGGGTCACGTCGGGAAAGGTGGAGATCCAGACCCGGGCGCTCGCCGGGTGCAAGGCGACGCGGACGTTCCGCGTGGTCCTGACGAACGCCGACGCGACGCTGAAGGTGCCCGAGGCCGGCCAGGCGATCGCGGCGTCGGCGCAGTGCCAGCTGAGCATCGCAGCTCCTCCGGCGCCGGCGGCGCCGGGAAGCGACCTCGTCTTCACGGTCAGCCGGACGGGGGACACGTCGGGCCCGTACCCGGTGACGTTCACGACGGCGCCGGGGCCGGGGACGTCGGAGTCGGACTACGTCCCACCAACGAGCGCCGTCGCGCTGGGGACGGGGCAGGCGACGACGAGCCTCGTCGTCCGCGCCCAGTCGACCTCGGAGACGTGCCGGCCGCAGAAGAGCTTCACGGTGACGCTGACGGCCCCGAGCGCGGGCGGGACGAAGGAGGCTACGGGGGTGATCGCCGCGGTGACGGCGACCTGCGGGGCCACCGCGAGCGTGGCGAGCCCGGCGGAGCCGTACCTGTCGGGGGACTTGCTGCAGCTGGTCGTGGACACGAGCGCGTCGCCGGCGCTCGACGCCTCTGGAACGACCTGGGAGGTCGTGGAGAACGACCCCGAGTGGGCCTACAGGTTCGTCGGGCCGACGCCGGCCGCGTCGGTGAAGCTCCAGTTCACGAGGGTCCCGGACGGGGGGGGCAACCGGACCGTACGGTTCTCCGTGCCTTACACCGCCGGGACGCCAGCACCGAGCGTAGGGACGCTGACGGTCCGGGTCGCCGACTTCCGGGACCTGGTCCGCCTGGACGGCCCCCCACAGGTGCTCCAAGGCGACACGAGGACGCGGCGGTTCGGGCTGCGGTGGCTCGGGAGCAGCGCGCGAGCAGGCGACTGGTATCAGGCTCCGCGGCAGCTGGTGTGGAAGGCCCGGACCGCGGCCGGCGCCGATTCCACGGTCGACGACTGCAGCGGAAAGGTCACCTGCACGACGAGGCCGCCGGCCGGCGTCACGGAGATCCGAGCCGAGGCGACCCTCGACGGCGTCGTCACGGCGATCCCTGTCCAGAGACTGGACGTCGTCGAGGTCCCGCCCCCGTCGTCCTCGACGACGGCGGAGGTGGTCCGGTACGTGCCGGTGGCCCTGGAGTCGATCGGCGTGGGCGGGGCAGACTGGGAGACGGAGCTGACGCTCCTGAACCGCGGCGCCGGGACCTCTGCCGTGGACCTCGAGTTCCGCGGGGTCAGGCAGACCGAGTACGTCGGCGGGGGCCGGCAGTTCCTGATCAACGGGCTCGTCGAGCGGATGCGCGAGGCGAACGCGAGCGTCGCCACCACCGCCGCGCCCCTGAAGGTGACGTTCCGGAACCTCGCGGCCGGGGAGACCGCGGAGGTGCTGGCCCGGACGACCACCCGGAGCGGCGCGGACCCTATCGTGAAGAAGCGCGGCCGCGCGGGCCTGGCCTACGCCGGGCTGAGGAGCGAGGAGCTGTTCGGGGACCCCTCCGGGAGCCCGAAGCGGTCGGGAATGGCGGTCCTGATCGGGCTGAGAGGGACGTCCGACAGCAAGGACACGTCGCTGGACCGGACGAACCTGGCAATCGTCAACCCGGACGCCACGACGCCCGTCACGGTTCGCACGCGGTTCTTCGCGAGCGGGGGCGCGAGGCTCTTCGAGGAGGAGAAGACCCTTCCCGGCGTGGACGGCAACCCGTTCACGCAGTACTCGAACCTCGCGGGCTTCACGGGCGGACAGGAGGTCGCGTACGGGACCGTCGAGCGGGTGAGCGGCGGCGTCTTCACGACCTACTCCACGCCGATCGACAACAAGTCCGGGGACGGGTCGTGGGTCTTTCCGGTGCCGGGCGACGACGCGTCCTCGACGAGCGCCCTCGTCGTCCCGGTCCTCCTCGAGGTTCCCGGGGACGCCGGGAAGTTCAGGTTCCTCAGCGACCTGACGCTCACGGCACCGTCGGGGACCCTCGGGCTGAAGGCCGACTACTTCTGGCAGAGCGGAGGCGGCCCGGCGACGATCGCCCGCGAGGTCTCCGGGCAGACGATCCTCGGGCGGTCCACGCAGGTCGGGCAGGCGCCGACGGGGGTCGTCCAGCTCTTCCGCGAGCAAGGCTCGGGGAACCGGCCCGGGGGCGGGACGGTGGTGGGGATGGCGCTCGTCCGACGGGCCGACGAGGCCGCGTTCGCGGCCAACCAGCTGGCGGCCGGAGCGAAGGTCGACGGCCCCGCCACGGGCGACCCGGACGGGGCGCTGTACGGCCGCTTCGGCATCTTCCTCCCGGCCCTGAGGGTGGAGAGCCTGCAGGGCCTCTCCGAGCTGACGATCGCGGGGCTGAGGAACGACGCCGACGTCCGCTCGAACCTGGCCCTGTACAACCCGGCGGGCGACCCCGTGGACCTCAGGATCGACCTCTACTCCAGCGACGCACCCGGTGTCAGGCGAGGGATCTCGAGCGAGTCGTGTGGCAAGGTCGTCGACGGGAGCCTCCGCCTGGCCGGGCGGAGCTTCTGCCAGGTCAACGGCGTCCTGACGAGCGCCGGCGAGCCGAGCATCCGCTCCGGCTACGCGATCATCGCCCGCACCGGCACCGACGCGACGCAGCCCTTCGGCGCCTACGGCGTCATCAACGACAACCCGACGAACGACGGCGCCTACCTGCCGCCGTTCCTCAGGAAGTGCGGTTTCACGCTCTCGCCCGACGCGCTTCCCGACGGCCAGGTGAACGTCCCGTACTCGCAGCTGCTGAAGGGAGTCGGCGGAAGGGGACCGTATTCCCTCACGAGGATCTCGGGCAACCTCCCCACCGGCCTCGACCTCTCCCCGCAGGGTCTCTTGAGCGGGACTCCAACCGCGGTGGAGACGACCTCCTTCCGCGTCCGGGCCACCGACTCCGTTGGCTGCACGGCCGAGAAGGACTACACCCTCGCGATCGTGGCCTGCCCGACGATCACGATAGGGCCTTCCGCTCTGAGCAGGGCGAAGGTCGGACAGCCGTACAGCGAGTCGCTGACCGCCGCGGGGGGGAGACCGGAGTACGCGTTCGCGCTCGTCCCGGGTTCCGGCAACCTGCCCGCTGGGCTGGAGCTCAGGAGCAACGGCCTGATCCAGGGGACGCCCGGACGCCCCGCCGGAGACTACACGTTCAAGGTCCGGGTGACCGACGGGAACGGCTGCACGGCCGAGCAGCCGTTCACGTTGGCCGTCGATCCGCCCTGAGACGACGCAGATGACGGCGAGCGAGGGGCGTCCCCATCCGACGCGCCGTTCGAGACCGAGCCGGAGGGCGCTGGACGCTCGGCCTGAGCCCCGGGGACGCCGGCCCGCCGTCCGGGTGGATCGACGTCAACCCGAAGCTGGGGACGGGCAGCGCGACGATCCAGGTCTCGATCTCGCCGAACGCCGGGACGACGGGACGCGAGGCCCAGATCGTCGTCCGCGAGGACGGGACGCCGATGGCGTTCGTGGACGTCAAGCAGACGGGGAAGCCCTCGCGGCGGAACACAATGGCTTCCCGCGGGCCGGGGAGCGAGCCGGCGAAGGGCGAGCCCGGACCCGGAGGACGTTGAAGGGTCCCGTCCCGGGGGCGGCGGAGGAGGAGAGACGATGTTCTGCAAGTGGTGCGGAGCCCGGACGGACGGGGCGGCCTGCCCCGAGTGCGGGCGGTCCATCGAGCGGCCCGGAGCGAGCATCTCGCTCGGGGCGCTCCTGTTCATGCGTCCGGTCCTGGAGGCCATCTCGCGCGGCCGCTTCTTCCGCGCGGTGGTGGCCGGCTGGTGGCGGGTCGGAGCGGTGCTCGGAGGCGCCGGAGGGCTGATCCTCTGGATGATGACCTGGAAGGCGGTCTTCGAGCTGCCGCCCCTCGGGATCGTCGGGGGCTTCCTGGCCCAGATGCTCCTCCTCGTGGGCCTCTACATGGTCGTCCACGAGCAGCTCATCCGGGCGGAGGAGGTCGACGCCCTCCCCGACTCGGAGTTCACCGTGATCCCGATCCTCTCGATAATGCTCCGGATGGTCGGCGAGCAGGTCCTCATCATCGCGACGGTCCTGGGGACGGGCGGCTTCCTCCTGGCGACCTTCGCGGGGACGGCCTTGAGGCGGACCGGGATCGACTTCCCGATGGACGCGGGCTTCCTCGGCGGGCTCGTCTTCTTCCTGATCGCGGTGGCGATCGGCATCGGCGCGCTGTTCCTCTTCTACTTCCTGGCCGAGTCCCTGCGCGTCCTGGTCGCCATCGCCGGGAACACGGCGGCGATCCGCGAGGTGGCCGCGCAGTGGGACCAGCGGCGGAGCCGGGGATGAGCGTGCGGGGGGCGTGACGACGTGGCAAGGCGACGTTTCTGCGAGGGGTGCGGTGCAGCGCTCGAGCGTGGTGCCCGGTTCTGCACGGGCTGCGGGCGCGCGGCCGAGGCCGCTCCGGAAGGCCGGCGCTGCGCCTGCGGCGCCGCGCTGGAGGCGGACGCGCGGTTCTGCGTCTCGTGCGGACGCCCCGTCGGCGGCTCCGGCCCCCGCGAAGGAGCACGGCCGCCCGCGGCGCGCCCCGCCGAAGCCGAGACCCCAAGGCCCCCCCGGCCGGCGGAGACCGATCGGGCCCCGGCACGGGTCCCGCGGCCGCGAACGGATGCCCTGAGCTCCTACGAGTTCGGCGAGGCGGAGGGGGGACGTGGGGCGGAGGCCCCCACGCCGCCCGTCGGCGTCTCGCCTCCCCGCGTCGTCTGGCGGACCCCGGAGCCCTCGGGGACGATCCAGGAAGCCGGCCGACCGGAGCCGGGCGCCCGGACGAGCCCGCTCATCGAGCCGCTCCCGGAGCCTCCTCGGCAGCCCGTCGCCGCGCCGAGCGAGGCGCCGAGACGGGTCGCGCCCCCTCGGCCGTCACCCGCACCCGCGCCCGAACGGCCGCTTCCGGCCGAACCGGAAGGGCCGCCGCCGGGCCGGCGGTGGCTGCTCGCGTCGGCTCTCACCCTGTTCATCGTCGCGGTCCTCCTGGGCGGTCTGTGGGCTCTCTACCGCTTCGTCCTGAGCCGCGACAGCGAGCCGCCTCCGGCGGCGGAGGCCCCGGCCGCCCCACCGGCCGCCCCCTCGGCCGCCGCGGCCCCGGAGGCTCCCGCGCCCCTCCCCGCGGTCTCGCAGGGACCCCGCTTCGGCGGGGCCCAGCGCGTCGTCTCGGGCTCGCCGCCGGGCCTCGCGCAGCCCACCCTCCTGGCCTTCGACCCGGTAGGAAGCGGGCTCGCGGTCGTGCATCCCGCGCTCGTGGACCTGGTCGTGTGGCCCCTCGGCGGAGGCGGGACGCCCCGGCGGCTGGGGATCCCGGAGGGGGTGGCGAGCGCTCTGACACCGAGCCCGGACGGCACCCGCCTGGCGCTCGCCGGGAGCCTGCCGGCTCCGGGCTTGCGCGTCTGGGACGTGCAGACCGGCCTCGAGGTCTTCTCCGCGTCCCTCCCGGCGGACCCCGTGGCTCTCTCGTTCCGCCCCGACGGGTCCCTCGTCGTCCTGGCCGGCATCGCCGTCTTCGAGGTGGACCCCGGTCAGGGGAGCGTCCGGGAGCTGTCGCGTCCGGAGGGCTTCGTGCCGCTCGACCCCCGGCGCGAGTCCGCCAGCCTGAGTCCCGACGGCTCCCGGCTCGCCCGGGCGGGGGGAGGGATCGTCTCGCTCTGGGAGCTGCCGGCGGGACGGCTCCTGTCGTCGCGAGCGGCCGGGCCCGGAAGCGAGCGCCCCCCGGTGGCCTTCCGAAGGGACGGCCGGTACCTGGCCGTCGGCGAAGGGAGGCTGGTCGTCGTGCGCGAGGCGACGACGCTCCGGGTCGAGCGGTCCCTCGAAGGGCAGGCCGGCGAGGTGGCCGCCGTCGCGTGGAGCGACGACGGTCGGAGCGTGGTCGCGTCCGGCGGCGGCGAGGTGCGCCTCTGGGACGTCGTCGCCGCCCGCCTCCTGGACCGGGTGCCCGCGGCCGGCGAAACGGCGGTCGCCCTCTCGCGCGACGGCGGCTGGGTCGCGATCGCGGGCGGGGGAGACGTCAACCTGTTCCCGGTGCGGTGAGATGTCCTGGGAGGGCCCCCGCCTGCGCCTGACCGGCGCGGCCGGAAACCGGGCCCTCCCAGACCCTCCCCCCGGCGGTCTCTTCTCCGGGCGCGGTGCTATCCTCCGCCGGCGCCGCGCCGGCGAGGGGATCGGCGCGGCGGGGAGCCGGACACCAGGGGTCCGGTGCGAAGCCGGGGCGGGGAGCTCGGCCAGCAACGCTCCTCGCCGGGGTCGGAACGGGGTGCCGGGGGCCGGAAGGGAAGCCGGCCGGCGCCGACCCGCCCGTCCCCGAGCCGTGCACGCCCGGGCCGCGGAGGACTCGGAGGAGGCGGTCGGTGATGGAGCGGAGACGAGTGCGAGGCAACCTCGGGGGTCGCGGTGCGGCCCTCGCGCTGTTGGCGGCGGTCGTCGGGGCGACGCTCGGGGCGGCGAGCCCGGCCGTGGCGCAGGGAGCCGCCCGGGGGACGCCGAAGAAGGCCGAGCCGACGCATCCGGCCCCCCTGAGCGTGGAGCCCGAGGAGCAGAAGACGGCCTACCTCCTCTCGGGCATCGCGCGGCGCCAGCAGGGGAAGCTGCGGGAGGCCGTGGACGACCTGACCATCTACGTCTCGGGGGACGACCGCAATCCGGACGGCCACTGGGAGCTCGCGTACGCCTGGGCCCTCTACAACGAGGCCCGGCCCACGGCCCAGTCGCGCGCCAAGGCCGTGGAGCACTTCCGCCGGGCGTACGAGCTGAGCCCGACGCTGCCGCGGACGGTCCCGGCCACGGCGAGCCCGGCCGTGGTCGCGCTGGTGAACGAGGGCCGGAAGGCGGCCGGAGTGACCGGCGAGCCCGCGAGCCGGCCGCCCATCGACGCCGAGGGGCTGCTCCGCCTCGCCGAGACGCAGGCCGACGCCGGGGACCTCTGGGAAGCGAAGCGGAACTACGACGAGGTGAAGGCCTTGCCTCCCCCTCCGGCCCCCGCCGAGAGGGAGCGGGTCCGGGGGAAGCTGGACAAGACGTTCCGCGAGCGCGTGGCGCGGGTCCAGTCGCTCGAGGTGCAGGACCTGGCTCAGGCCCAGTCGGAGGCCTCGAACCTCCTCCGCTTCTTCCCGGACGAGCCGGTGGCGCTGGAGACGTACGTGAAGCTCCAGACGCGCTACTCGCGGCTGGCGATGGAGGGGATCGCGGGGAAGAAGATCTACCAGTCGTACCGGAACAGCATCGAGGGCTTCATGCTGAAGGGACAGCTCCGGGACGCGCTGGCCGAGGTCAACCGCCTGCTGTTCAACTTCCCCCGCGACGAGTTCGGCGAGAAGTCCTACGACCAGATCCTGAGGCGGAACGAGGAGGCCCTCAGAGTCGCGGCCGAGACCTTCCAGGCGGGGCGGCTCGAGGAGGCGCGGAAGAAGTTCGAGGAGATCCGCGCGAACTACCCCGACCTGGGGCCGGCTCAGGACGCCATCAGCGAGATCGACGAGGTGAGGAGGTCTCTCGAGGCGGCGCTCGGGAGGGAGCAGGAGCGCGGGAACTACCCGGCCGTCTACACGACGGCCAAGGAGCTGTCCGCGAAGTTCCCGAGCCACCCCAAGGGGAAGGAGGGGGTCGACCTGGCGCTCGCCGAGGTCGCCGGGAAGGTGCGCGCGGGAGGGGAGGCGCAGGCCGCCGGCCGCCTCCACGAGGCGATCGGCCTCTACCAGAAGGCCCTGGCGATCGTCCCGTCGCAGTCCGGAGCCGAGGAGGGGATCCGGCGGTCGCGCGAGGCGATCCTCGAGGCTCGCAAGAAGCTCTGGAGCGGCATGGAGCCGGTGCCCGGGGGGACTTTCGAGCTCGGGGGCGGCCCCGAGGAGTCGCGGCCCAAGAACAAGGGCGCCCGGGTGAACGCCTTCGTCCTGGACCGCTACCTCGTCAGCAACGACGCCTACCGGTCCTTCGTCCTCTCGACGGGCTCGCGCAGCCCGGAGAGCTGGAAGGGCGGCTCTCCCGACCCGGAGCGGCTCGAGTACCCGGTGACCGGCGTCTCCTTCGACGAGGCCGAGGCTTACTGCAGCTGGCTGGGCAAGCGCCTGCCGACGGAGCTGGAGTGGGAGAAGGCGGCTCGGGGACCCGAGGCGCTCGACTTCCCGTACGAGAACGCCCCGTCCCGCGTCCGCAAGCAGTACAACCCGTTCCAGGAGTACCCCGTGAACCGGTGGCCCGAGCTCGCCAGCCCGTACCGGATCGAGCTGATGCACGGCGCCGTCTGGCAGTGGACCAGCTCCTGGTTCGCGCCGTACCCCGGCAACGACGACGCCGCGGTCCGCGCGATCCCGCTCCAGACGTTCCGCGTCGTGCGCGGCGGCTCCAAGAGCTCCGCGTGGGCCAAGCCCGGGAGCCCGATCCCGGTGGTCTTCCGCGAGCGGCGCCGGCCCGACCGGCGCGACCCGGACCTCGGCTTCCGCTGCGCGGCGGACGAGGGGACGCCGCCGGCGTTCCTGGAGACGGACACCGAGCCGGAGCGGCTCCGCCCGGCTCCTTCCGCCGAGCCTGCCGGCGGGACGGCCGCGGCCCCGCGGCCCTAGGGGCGCCACCGGGTCAGTCGACGTCGACGTACCAGAGGAGCGTGAGGGGGGGCCGGTCGGAGCCGTCGCCCCATGAGACCGTCACCAGCTGCCGGCCACGCGTGACCGGCGCCCGGTAGACGAATCGGTCTCCCTCGGCGACGGGCGCGTCGTCCAGGCGCCAGACGGGGAGAGGCGCCCCGGCGGGGGGACTCGACAGGGCCACGCGGAACTCGTAGGCCTCTCCACGCCCCACCCGGACCCGCATGGTGCCCGGAGCGGGCTCCACGGCCACGAGCCGCGGACCCGGCTCGCCGGCCGGTCCGGTTCCCGCGGGGCCGGACGTCGATCCCGGAGCCGCGGCGCCGCCGAGGGCGAGGGGGGGAAGCTCGCCCCCCGCGGCAGGCGAGGGACGAGGGCCTTCACCGGGGTGGAGGAGCACCAGCGCTCCGAGGAGGACCGAGGCGACCACGACGGCGGCCGCCAGCGCGCCGACGACCGCCCGGCGGGGACGCCGCCTCGGCGCCGGCCGCGGCGCCGGCAGAGCCTCCGCGTACACCTCCTCGCCGATCTCGTAGGACGAGAGGTCCCGGTCCAGCTCGGGCAGGTCGAAGGGGCGGGACACGGAGGGCGGCACGTAGGGGACCGCGTCCTCCGGATGCGCCCCTGCGCGGGGCGGCCCCGGCTCGGAGACGAGAGCCGCCGCAGGGACCGGGGGGGGAGGGGCGGCATGGACGCCGGACGTGGCTCCCGGAGGAGGCCCTGCCGGGACCCCCAGCTCTTCGCCGGGCTGGAGCGGCCCAGAGAGGCGAGAGGCCAGGGACCGGAGGGCGGCGGCCACCTCCCGCGCCGAGGAGGGCCGGTCGTCCCGCGACTTGGCCAGACAGGCCAGGATGAGGTCGATCACCTCTCCCGGGCAGCCGGGCGCCCGCTTCCGGAGGTCCGGCAGGGGACCGTGGACGACCTGGACGAGCGTCTCGGCGAGCGTGGTCCCCTGGTACGGAGCCTGGCCGGTGACGAGCTGGCAGAGCAGCGCGCCGGCCGCGTAGACGTCGGTCCGGTGGTCGACCCCGCGCGGGTCCGTGATCTGCTCGGGCGACATGTAGCAGGCGCTGCCGAAGACCTTCCCGCGCGTGAGGTCCCGCTCGTCGTCGTGCAGGCGCGCCAGGCCGAAGTCGATCAGCTTCGCCGTGCCGTCCTCGGCGATCAGGACGTTCGCCGGCTTGACGTCCCGGTGCACGACGCCCAGGTCGTGGGCGTGCGCGAGCCCCTCGAACACCTGGGCCGCCACGGACAGAGCCGTCGGCAGGTCGGGCCGGCGGCGGATCAGCTCGCCCGCGTCGATCCCCTTGACGAGCTCCATGGCGATGAAGGGAGCGGCCGGGTCGTCGTCGGCGTCGTAGATCCGGACGATGTTCGGGTGCTGCAGGCGCGCCACGGCCCGCGCCTCGCGGAAGAACCGCTCCAGGGCGTCCTGGAAGCTCTCCGAAATCGGGGAGAGGACCTTCAGCGCGACCGAGCGCCGCAGGAAGACGTCGGTGGCCTCGTACACGGTCCCCATCCCGCCGCTGCCGATCAGCCTCAGGATGCGGTACTTCCCGACGGTCCGCGGCAGGGCCGCCGCCTCCGTTCTCGTGTCGGGCATCGGATTCTCCGCGAAGCGCCGAACGACCCGCTCCGACTCTCTCCCTCTCGCCGTCCCGCCGGACGGGCGCACGCCTGTCGTATGATAACCAAGCCGTCCGGAAGCGCCTCGTCGCCGACGCGTCCGGGCCGCGCGTCCGCGTCTCCGCGGCGGGCACGGGGCGCCTGCGGGACGGGCGTCGCGGTCCCTCGCGGCTCCGAGGAGGCAGCCGGAGCCGGCCCAGGCGGCGGGGGAGGAGCGGGTGCAGGCGGCGGACGGGTTCCCCGAGTTCGATCACTACGAGATCTCGCGGGTCCTCGGCGAAGGGGGGATGGGGATCGTCTACCTCGCCCGCGACCGCCGGACGGACCTCCCCGTGGCGATCAAGCTCATGTCGAAGCGGATCCAGGACCCCGAGAGCCAGTTCCGCTTCGTCCGCGAGAACCAGATCCTGTCGGCGCTCAACCACCGGAACATCGTCCGCTGCTACGAGATCACGCAGTCGCACAGCGGCGTCCCCTCCATCGTCATGGAGTACGTGGACGGCGTCGACCTGCGCGCGTTCGAGGGGCGCCCCTTCCAAGAGCTCCTGCCGCTGATGATCCAGGCGGCGATGGGGATGGAGTACCTGAGGCGGCAGAACATCGTCCACCGCGACCTCTCCTCGAACAACATCCTCGTCGTCCTCGAGAGCGAGAAGCGGCTGGTCAAGATCCTCGACTTCGGCATCGCGAAGATCCTCCACGAGAACCCCGTCGACGGGGACGTCCACACCCAGACGGGGCAGTTCCTCGGCAAGTTCGCCTTCGCCTCGCCGGAGCTCTTCGTCTCCACGGACGTCGACTGGCGGAGCGACGTCTACTCCCTCGGCGTCGTCTACTACCGGCTCCTGACGATGCAGCCCCCGGTGAAGGTGGAGAAGACCGGGAACTACTTCGAGTGGGTGATGGCCCACCAGAGGCACCACTCGTACGACTTCGAGCCGGTCCCGGGCTGTCCGGAGGTGCCGGAGGGGCTGAAGGCCGTCGTCCGCCGCATGCTCTCGCGGGACCCTCTGGAGAGGCCCCAGAGCTACTCGGAGGTGATCCAGGACCTGGACGGCGTGCAGCGGGCCGCCCGGGCCGCCGGGCTCGAGCCGGACCCCGCCGTCGTCTGCACGCTTCCGGCCCCGTTCGCGGGCGCCAGCGGGTCCCACCCGAGCGGCCGCTCCGGCGCGGCCTCTCCGTCCGGCTCGCCGCCGCGGCCCGTGGCGCCGGCCCGGCCCGTGGTGGCGCCCGTCGCGGCGGGCGGCTACGACACACCCGGCGGCGGGCGCCGGGTCTTCGGGGCGGAGGCCGATCGCTCGCCCTACCGCCCGGCGACCGACGAGGAGACGTACCGGCAGGAACGAGCCCACCTGGCTGCCGCGGCCGCGGGTGCCCGCTCCCCGGCGGAGCCTGCGCCCCTCGCCCGCGACGTCGACGGGGCCTCCCCCGAGTTCGAGCGGACGGCCCGATACGACGAGGTCCGCGAGCTGGTGGGCGCGCGGGTCGTGCCGCCGGGCGGCGCGGCGGCTCCCGCCTCTTCGGCCCAGGCGCCCCCCCGGGCG